>NQJD01000032.1 GCA_004284765.1 Candidatus Electronema aureum | reverse complement strand
TCAACAATGCTGAAAGACCGGTCGCCGTCGTTTGACCGAAGGAACTAATGAGATACTCGCTGTATAAATCAAGCAGGTTCTTTTTTGTCATGCAGGTATCTTACGCCATCTGGGTGCGTAAGGTGAGCTCTTAACATAGCACAGTGTTCAGAGAAAATCATCAAATTTTATGTGCCACATGAATGAGAATGCGGCTTCATGTTGCCTTAGTCGCCTTGGCAGGGTTATTATTCTGGCTGGATTACAAAGAGAACCGCCAAGGTTGAGAGAACGCCGCCATCTTGCTGCTGCCATTACGAAACGAGGAAATCATGCCCACCCAGCCGCCGCCCATCATCTCCAAAGCTCTTGAAGCCAACTTCCAGCAAACCGCCAGCACTGTTGAAATCTCCCCGCGCTGGAGGCCGCTTCAGGAGGTGGTGGCCCGCTATCAGGGGCTTGCCTCGCGGCTTGAGCACCTGCTGTACGAGATCAGCCACCCCTACCGCAACTGGCAGCTCATCATCAGCGAGCTGCGGCCCTTTGTCCTCAAGAACATCAGCCACTACCTCAGCCATGAGCAGGGGCCGGACTGCTTCGCACTGTTCAGCTCAATCTTCCTTGACGCGCTCAAGGACTCGCGCAAGAACAGCAAGGTCGTCGCGCAGACCGTCGAGGCCCTGCTTGCTTATGCCGACAAGCTGATCAGCTCGCTCACGCCGCAGACGCTGCCGCGTTACGGCGGCGCGCTCAATGCCTTCTTCGAGCAGCTTGTCCGCTTGGACGAGATGGACAGCGGGGTGATGATGCAGATGGTGCAAGGCCATCATCCGCTGAAGAAAATGGCCGAGCAGCTCACCAATTTAGGGCGCAAGGCCGGGGAGCAGAACTATTCCTGCGCGGCGGCGGCCAAATTGCTGCGGAAAGTCCTCAGCCTCAACTACGCCTGCTGGCTGAAGGAGGAAGACCCGCAGCCTTGGTTTGAGTCGCAGTGCGGCACCTTCTGCGGGGACTGGCAGGCCGGGCCGCAGTTAGCCGCCATTTCGCACGCCCGGATGCGCGAGCATCTTGCCGCCTTGGAGCTGATCAATATTGAGGAAGACCCGTACCAGGCCCTGAGCGAGATGCTGGAGCTGCCCGCGCATATTGATGTGGTCCGGCTCTATCGGGAAATCCCGGCCAAACTGGGCGAGGAAGGCGGCGAGACGGATCCGACCATGATCGAGAACCGCAAGCTCTTCTTCCTCTTCCGCATCATGGACACCGCCGGTCTCTCGCTCATTCATGAGGAGACCCTGCGCGAGATCAACCGCTCGCTTGTCCAGCTCATCCGCCGCCAGAGCTTTGACGAGATCGAGCAGTTCTTCACCACCACCTTTCATCTCCTCAAGGCGAATGTGCGCAAATACCCGCACACATCGCTCCAGTGCATCCAAGTCATTGGCGGCGAGGTCTTCCAGCGCGGCAATTCGCGTTTAGTGGAAGCCTTCCTCTTTGAGACCGTGCGCTTCGGCTTTCAATATGCCAATGTCATGGGCGTGGACGAAGACTGGCAGCCGATCACCAACCCGGCGCATTTGGCCAACATCCGGGTCTGGCTGAATCTGATCATGCAGGAGCCGAAATGGTGCTCAACGCTTTTCTCTGCCCTGATCATCAACATCCGCCTGACTGGCACCTGCGTCAAAGACACGGATCTCTTCCAGCGCGACATCACCCAGCTGCTCAATCACCCGATCAAGCCGATTTACAATCTCGCCAAGCAGTTCACCAAGCTGATGCCGGTCTTCTTCAACGAGATCGGCGCAGAGGGCGAGCTGCGCGATGTCTCCACTGAATTAGACGAGCTGCACAAGCGGCATGACGTGCTCATCCATTTCCTCCGCAAGCAGTCGCATGTCGAATCCTCGAATTTGATTGTCGGCTTCATCCGGGCGATCTTTGTTTTCTGGCTCACCTTGGACAAGAACGGCCTTAAACCGTATCTGCCAGAGGAGATACTGGGCCAAGTGCAGACCTCCGGCCCCTTTGTGGACGAGCTGCACATTCTTGCCCGGCGCGTCCGTGATGAGATGGAATACAGCAATGTGGATGAGCTGCTGACCTGGGACGAGGCTGAGCGCAAAGCCTGGCTGGAGCGGCAGACCGACCTCTCCGCTGGCGAGCGCAAACGCTTTGATCTGCTCGTGCGGATGCACCGTTTGCTGCATCACAAGTATAGCCTTGGCATGGAGGAGCTGCGCTGTCAGCTCCAGCACGCGGCCCAGAACGGCTTCCCGGAGATGGAGGAGCTGCTGATGGTGCTCGAAAACGGCGACACGTGCAGCTGCTTGGATGCTTTGCTCACCCACTTGGAGCAGCTCAAGCAGGTTATCCTCAGCGATAAAAAATTTGAGCCGAAGGAAGAGATATACTACAAGCGCCATATCGCGGTGGACATTCCCTCAGTTTATGGCCGCTATTCCGAGCGCAAGTTCGACGCGCTCGGCCTCGCCTTCCGCTTGGAGACCCTTGCCAACATCTACCTTGAGCGGCTGAATCTCTCCATCAACCTTGGCTTCATCACCCAGGCGACCTTCATCCGCATTGCTCAAGCCTTGAGCTTCTACATCCGTGCTTTGAAGATTGACGGCATCACCAGCCGCCGCCTGGACACCTACACCAGCCTGCTGGACGCTTCGATCAGCATGAAGCGATTCACCTACACCCAGCATTTAGACATCGTGCGCGGGCTGTCGGAAGGGGTCAAAGACGTGATCTATGCACACTACACCAATGTGCATCAGAACAACCTCTCGATCATTATCCCGCAGATCGGCAGAGAGAATCTGCTGACCAAGTTCCGCCCGCTCTGGGATGACGAGGACATGCCGTCAACCATCCACCGGTTGTCCGAGTCGTTCTTCCGTGATCTCATCGCCACCACCTTCGGTCTACAGCATCTTGACAACTTCATCACCCGGATCATCCAGACCTTGGAGGCCCAGCGCGACATTCTTGACGAGCAGACCATTGACCTGCTCATGACTTACAACCCGGAGACTACCATCTCCTCGCTCCACAACGAGAACCTTCGCACCCACAACCTCATTCATCTCGGCAACAAGGGCTTCAACCTTATGCTCTTGGCCAATGACGGCAAGCCGGTGCCGCCTGCCTTCATCATCACCACCGAGATCTTCCGCTGCTGGCCTGCGGTGCAGCGTTTCACCAAGGCCAAAGAGGAGTTCATGCAGCGGCTGCGGGCGGCGATCACCGGCATTGAGGAGCAGACAGGCCGCAGCTTCGGCTCGCCGGACACGCCGCTCCTGCTCTCAGTGCGCTCCGGCTCGGCGATCTCCATGCCCGGCATGATGGCCACTATTCACAACGTTGGTTTGAATGAAGACCTGCTGGAGGAGCTGGTAGCCCATCACCCGGAGCAGAAGTATTTTCTCTGGGACAACTACCGCCGCTTCCTGCAATCGTGGGCGATGGGCACCGGCATGGGCCGCGAGGAATTCGGCAGCATGATGAACGCGCACAAGAAACGCTACAATGTCCGCCTGAAGCGGGAGTTCTCGCCGGTGCAGATGCGCGAGCTGGCCTTGGAGTACCGCAACGCCCTGCGGCGGCATGGATGCAATGCGCCGGAAGACCCGTGGCTTCAGCTCATCGGCGCGGTGGAAATGGTGCTGGAGTCGTGGAACACCCACAAGGCCCGTCAGTACCGCCATCTGATGGATGTCTCTGACGACTGGGGCACAGCAGTGACCGTACAGGCGATGGTCTATGGCAACCGCAGCCAGCAGGCGGGCAGCGGCGTGCTCTTCACCGCCCATCCCTACCGCAAGGTGCGGCGGGTCGCGCTCTGGGGCGATTACGCCTCCAGCGACCAAGGCGAGGACATTGTTTCCGGCCTTGTCACCAGCTACCCGATCTCGGTCGAGCAGGCGGAATTGGATGGACGTTCCGCCGAGCAGACCTTGGAGCGGCGTTTCCCCAAGATCTATGAGCGGCTTCTCAGCATCGCCCGCGATCTGGTCTATACGAAGGAGTGGAACCCGCAGGAGATTGAGTTCACCTTTGAAGGGCCGGAGCCGGAGGATTTGTACATCCTCCAGACCCGCGACATGATCACCATCAAGAAGAAGGAGCACTTCCGGGTCTTTGAGGAGACTGAGGCGCAGCAGGCCGCGCTGCTCGGTAAAGGCATCGGCGTGAGCGGCTCCGCGCTTTCCGGGCTGGCGGTGTTTACTGACGAGAACATCCGCCAGCTCCGCAGCGAGCAGCCGAATGTGCCGCTGATCCTCATCCGGCAGGACACCGTGCCAGAGGACATTCGGGAAATCTCCATGTCTGACGGCCTGCTGACCGCGCGCGGCGGCCAGACTTCGCACGCCTCAGTGGTGGCGACCAGATTGGAGAAGACCTGCGTGGTCGGCTGCCGTGATTTGCAGGTCTTCGAGGCCAGTGCGCACGCGATGATCAACGGCTTCCGCATCAGCTTCGGCGACCCGGTCTCCATTGACGGACGCAGCGGTCTCTTCCTGCGCGGGATGCACCCGACGAGGGAGGAAGTGCATATTTTGCCGTTGTAGAAAGGGGGCAAGGGCAGGTCGCCGTTGTTCCTGCCTTTGCGTCTCTATGCAAAACAGGATATGTTTTGTTTACAATCGTTATAACTGGGAAAATAACAAGGAAACGAAAAATGAAAGCGCGTTTGATCTGGCTGATGCTTGTCTTGGTGCTGGTTTGCGGCGGGTGCTCTGCTGACCCGAATGAGAAGGCAAACAAGCTGTATGTGGAGGCATCGCAGCTTCTTCAGAGTGCACAGCAGCGGAAGGAAAAAGATTTCTCGGCAGACTATGCAGCGTATCAGGATGCCAGAAAGACAATTGATGCGATATTGACAGATTATCCTGCTTCCACTGTTGCGGTCGGATTGCTGTCCGGCCAGACCAAGATACTTGGTTTGACACTGCGGCAGTTTCAAGAGAAGGAAGAGGCGGTGAAGCTGCTTGCCGAGGCGGAGCAGTCGCCGCTGGAGGCTGCGTTTGTCGTTGCTGAAGCAATGGAAGGAAATACTCATGACAAGGCTGTTGCGCTGACTGTTGCGTTGATTGCAATTGCAGAAAACCATGCTGAAGCAGGAAAAAACGAGAAGGCGACAGCATTGTTGGAGCAATTGGAAAAAACGATCAAAGGGAATGGCTTTGAGTTGTCAATGTTCTCTCATGTTGCAATTAGCTATGCAAAGATTGGTCAGAAAGAAAAAGGAGAAAGACTGCTTTCTCAACTTCTTAAACAAGAAAATGATAATAAGAATGACTCAGTTTTGCAATCAATTTCAATCGGATATGCGATATGCGGAAACATCAGCCGAGCAATTGATATTGCAAATAAAATTGATGAACCCTTATGGAAAAGTTTAGCATTAGCGACAGTTGCCAATGAAATTGAAAAGAAAGAAAATAATGCGGCTGAAATTCGCCTGCAAGCAATTGACATAGCTGCTCATATTAAAGAACCGGCAGTCAGAGCACGAGTGTTGCTTTTGGTTGCGGACGGGTATGCCAAGTCTGGTCAAAAAGAAAAATCTCTTGAAATGTTTTCAAAGTCATATGAACTGATTGATGAAAAAAGAAGAAATGATCCGTCGTATAACGATAGGTCGTATAATTTGTCATTAATGGGAATTGCAACCCACTACGCTGAGGCTGGATTTTTTGATCAAGCAAAAGAAATAATTGACAAAATTCTTGATGATTCTGAAAAAATTCCTTTATTGGCACGTATTGCAGTCAAAACAGGACAGAAGGAGGACGCAGCCCGCTTGTTGGCTAAATTTATTGGGATAGTAAGAGACGGCATGGCAAAAGTAAGTGGAGATTCTTCTTGGAGATGGCAATCTAACCAACTGGTTCAAATTGCAAAGATGTATGCCGAAGCTGGAATTCAGCCAGGCGCAAAAGAAAAAGCCATCCTCCTCGAAATTGTTCACTCGGCGGTCAAAACAAATCCCCTTTTTGCGCAAGCGCAATAGTGGGTGAATTCAACTTGTAAGTGCAACTTTTGTCTAGTTGTAAGAAAAGTGAGTTGTGGTAGCATGATGGCTCATTTCTTACCGGCAAGCAAGAGGAGCACGGATGAAAAACTACACACAACTCACCGAAGCAGAGCGTAACCAAATTTACGCCTTAAAGCAAGCAGGGCATCAGAAATCAGCGATAGCCTTGCAGCTTGGCCGACACAGATCAACTATCGGTCGAGAATTGCAGGTTATGGCAGCACTGACCGACCGGGGCAAGATTAAATAAAAACCGGGTCTCGATAGATCATCGCCCCAGCATCGTTGAAGAACGTTCTCGGATTGGTGATTGGGAGATAGATACGGTGATCGGTCGTCGGGGAGGAGCTGTTTTTGTCACCTTGGCTGAACGGAAGACGCGAGTTATCGCTTTTTCCCCGAATAAACGGGCAAATAGCGTCAATCAGGCACTTGTCCAAGCCCTTCTTCCCTGCCAAGACCAAGTTCATACCCTAACCTGCGACAACGGCAAGGAATTTGCCTTGCATCAGGAGTTCGCAAGCACGCTTCAGGCAGACTGCTTCTTCGCGCATCCGTATCAGGCTTGGCAACGCCGGGCTTAACGAAAATACGAACGGACTTATACGGCAATACCTCCCAAAAGGAGCGAGCTTTGACACGCTGGACACACAGGATGTCAAAGCTATTATGGAAAAGCTCAACAACAGGCCTCGAAAATCTCTTGGATTTAAAACACCAAAAGAGCTATTTTGGCGAGACTACTTAACGGTTGCACTTGGAACTTGAATTCACCCTTCATTTTGTAAATACAAGTACAAGCGTAACCATCTAACATACTAGTTTTGATGCGTAATAAGCCGTGCCAAACAGCCCGATTCGCTCATCGTGGATCAGCGAAACTGCGATATGGGCCAGCACGTCCTGCGCTGTGTCTGAGCCTTGCAGAAATTCATTTCTGAAGGCATTGTTATCCAATAAGAAAGGATTCTTAATCGCCACACCGCCGGAGATAAATAGCTTGCCACCGCCTGCCAAGGTGCTGAGGACATAATTCCGGCAAACTCTGGCGTAAAATTTGGCGAACCACTGCGTTGTTTCAGATGTGGCATCAAGTTCTGCGGCTATCTCGCTGGGAGACAGCAATTTTCCGGTGATGAATTGGTGCAGAATGGCAAGACCTCTGCCAGAAACGACATCGTCGCCAACGAGAGTGGCTATGCCTATTTGCTGAATGATGAATGTTCGGTATTTCTGCTCAAATTCATCGTTTGCAAAAGGGAAAGGAATTTGCCCGGCTTCAGAAGGAAGATGCAGATAGCCGCTTTGTGCTGTTTTTTTCAGTGTGCCATGGCCAAGTCCTGTGCCGGCACCAACGATGGCAATATCATCCCGCGTCTGTTCTGTTTTGATTAACGGCAGCGCATCAGCCACCGCCTCGGTGAGGCAGCCATAGGCTTGCGCACTGAAATCGTTGATGAAGAAAATTTCTGTGTCAGGATAGAGCTTCTTCAGGCTGGATTTGCTGATGGCCCATTTTATATTGGGGAAAGAGAGCACATCTGCCGGAGTTACAGGACCTGGAATGGCGAGGACAAATTTACGGTGCTGCTGCACGTCAAATTGGCTGCCGTTTTCTTTCAGCGCGTTCAGCAGTTCCTCGAAGGAAGCAAAATCATTTGTCTTGACCGCTATCGCGCTTTCCAGCAGAAGCTTGTTGCCTTCCTGCTGAAAACAGGCAAACCTGCTGTTGGTGCCGCCGATGTCTCCAGTTAAGAATACATTCATATAGTTCTAACTTTTCTCGTTCCTGCGTACTGTTGTCTTGAAAAGACATTAGCCTATCTGGATTTTAATTATGAATTGTTAATATATTTTTACTCATTTACTTGAATTTTATTTGAATTTTTCGTATTATCGGATTGTTTTTTGAGATAATCTAAAATATTAAGAAGTCCTGTCTTTAAGGATGCAGAAGAATTTGTCCCAAAATGGAAACCAAAAATTAACATTGCCAAAAGAAATACTACAATTTTAACAAGCTCTATTAATGCGTTTGTCGATTCAGTCAGTTTTACGTCCAAACCAAATCCAGAAGCGATTGATCCAAATAAAATATAAGTAAAACATAACAAAAGAAATATTACAAAAAAATTATCGATATATCATTTTTACTCGACTCCTTTTCAAGGATAATTTTTTCAAAAATAGAATCGTATTCTTTTTTCTGGGCACTAATATCATTTTTTAATGAAGATACTGTTTCTTCTGTAGAAATTATAAATTCTCCTTATCAATTCGGCTTCTATCACCACTCTGTCCTCAAGCGGTTTATTGCCTGAGATATGTATTTCCCCCTGCTATAACAGTTTCTTCTGGATGCCTTCTTATTTCCTCTGGAACTGGAACTTGATTTGAATCAGTATCATTAGATTTTGCTGGCGGCATTTTCTTTCACTATTATTGAAGTAATTCAAAAAATTTAATAATAAGATTGCCCCCTCTGCGCATAAAACCCTTTCCGCCACTCCACAAACCGATCTTCCGCAATCGCCCGGCGCATCTCCGCCATCAGCGAGCAGTAATAATGCAGATTATGGATGCTGTTGAGCTGATAGGCAAGAATCTCGTTGCATTGAAAAAGATGCCGCAGATAAGCGCGGGAATAATTGCGGCAGGTATAGCAGTTGCATCGCTCGTCCACCGGCCCCTGATCCTCCCGATAGCAGCTATTTTTTATAACAACTCTGCCGCTTGAAGTAAAGAGCATTCCATTGCGGGCGTTGCGGGTCGGCATCACGCAGTCGAACATGTCAACCCCGCGAAACACGCCCTCGACCAAATCCTCCGGCGTACCCACGCCCATCAGGTACTTGGCATGACTGTCCGGCAGGAGATGAACGGTCGCGTCCAGCATCGCGTGCATCTGCTCCTTGGGTTCGCCGACCGACAGCCCGCCCAGCGCGTAGCCGTCAAAACCGATGTCAATCAGCTCTTCCGCCGACTGCCGCCGCAGCTCTGGGTACATGCCGCCTTGGACAATGCCGAAAAGGAGCTGCCCAGTTTCCGCCTGCGCATCCCGGCAGCGTTTGGCCCAGCGCGAGGTGAGGGCGGTGGCCTTGGCCGCCTCGTCATAGCTCGCCGGATAGGGGATGCAGGTGTCTAAAACCATCATGATGTCCGAACCAAGCGCCTCCTGTACCTCGACCGCTTTTTCCGGGCTGAGGAAAAGCTTGCTGCCGTCCAAGTGCGAGCGAAACTCCGCGCCCAGCTCGGTGATTTTCGCCAGTTCTTTCAGGCTGAATATTTGAAAACCGCCTGAATCGGTGAGAATCGGCCTGTCCCAGTGCATGAATTTGTGCAGCCCGCCGAAAACGCTGCGGATCAGCTCATGACCGGGCCGGATGAAGAGATGATAGGTATTGCCAAGAATGATCTGCGCGCCCAGCTCCAGCAGATTCTCCGGGGTGACAGCCTTGACGGTTGCCAGCGTTCCGACCGGCATGAAAATCGGCGTGTTAAAGGTTCCGTGCAAGGTGGCAACTTGGCCGCAGCGGGCCGGACATTGGGAAGACTGGTGCAGCAGGGTGTAAGGTGAATTGAACGACATGGGCGGAGAAAGGAAAAATGTGAAAAAAAGAAAGTCAGATCTCCTGCAAAAAGACTGCTGCGGGAGGTCTGACTTCTCGTTGGGCTTGATCAGCCAGCCCGGTCTATTGAAGAAAAAAACTTATAGACACCAGCCGCCAGTACACACCTCTTTGGTGTTGACGGAGCCGCCGCAGCTCTGATAGCAGTGACGGTATTCATTCTCCCAGCGGTCAGCACGCGGAGAAGGACACGGCAGTGCGCTGGCGTGATAACAGTTGGTTGCACCGGAAGCGATGCAGCGCTCAAACTCTAAACGCACCATCCGATTGTGATGCTCGCAATTCTTTTGCTGGAGATACTCGTTGTCCATCGACTGTTTTCTGTCCTTTTCGCATTTCATCAGGCACATCTGGCCTTCAGGCGAGGACGGGGGTGTCATTACAAATTCTGTTTTTGCATACCGTCCGCAGCCGCTCAAGGCTGCCATGACCAAGGCGGAAACCGCCAGGCCCAGAAGTTGACGTTTTCCTGTCTTCATCTTCTCTCCCTCCCATGTTTTGTGGTTGAACTGCGCTGCCCGCACAATAAGTTAGGGCAGCAGATTTGCTGTCGGAACTACCCGGCAGCCTGTTGTGTTACGCAAGATGCTTCCTGACTAAATCATGCAAACAACCGCCTGTTTCTCTAACCACGCGGACGCAGCATTTCCGGGTGCTATTTGGGTCTGTGCGGAACCGCTGCACCGCCTCGCTGTCCTGCCAGTCAATCTTGGCGATATCGGCACAGTTTATCCCGCCGTATTCGCTGGTGATCCGAGTGAATTCCCTGACCATTTCATGGCCAAGTTGATTCAACTGCTGATGATTTGTTCCTTTTGGAGTGGTTTTCCCCAAGGCAAAGCCAATGGCTGCCAAAGCCCCTGAAAGCGCACCGCAGGTTTGGCCACTCATACCCATTCCACCGGAAAATGCGGACATTGCCGCTGTCAACTCCGAGGGCGGCGGCTCTTCTCGAAACAGCCCGGCACAGGCGTGTAGTACCGCTTGGCTGCAATGAAAACCTTCCGCAAATAGCTCTGCGGCCCTGTTCGCTGTTTTTTCTCTCTCGATCATTTTTTTCCTTGCGCTGAATTTTGATCTATTATACCATGCTTCCTGCCTGAAACTCAAAGAAGAATTTTTGGAAATGAACGCAGTAGGATAATGGATGAGAGGCAAGGCTGCAAGTTAAGAAAGACTGCGGCGATGGTATGGGATTGGAGCAGCAGTTCATGGGTATCGCAACGCAATACGACACTGATTTTTACGGATGGATTCAGGAACAGGCGGCTTTGATTAAAGCCGGACGGCTTGATGCAGTTGATCTTGAAAATTTGCTCGAAGAAGTTGAATGCATGGGAAGAAGTGAAGAAAATGCTTTAGAAAGCCGTCTTGAATTGCTGTTTGCGCATTTATTAAAATGGATTTATCAGCCGGAATATCGCGGCAGAAGCTGGGTCAACACGATCAAAGAGCAACGGCGCAAAATACCAAAGCATCTGCAAAGAAATCCGGGGTTGAAGAACAAGCTGGACGAGATTATGCGTAGTGCGTATGAGGATGCGCGAGCGGCGGCGACTGATGAGACGGGACTGCCAGAACAAACCTTCCCCAAGCAATGTCCTTGGATGTCGTCTGAAGCATTAAATCAGGATTTTTGGCCAGATTAACGAAATTATATCTGAGGTGACAAACAGACCCTGCAAAAGGAATGAATCAATATTTACTCAACCTAACTCTGTAAATTTGCTAAAAGCTGCCACCTAAAGGTTTTTTTTTACCGTCAGTTAAACGCCCGGTATACGCGAAAAACCCTGTCGTTTTCAAAAACAAATTTTTATCATGAACTCGTAACACGCCTCTACATTGTCCGCTACAATCTCAATTTGAGGCCATCATTTGTCAATTAACCCTTACAAAAATTATTATAGTTTCAAAAAGTGGTCGTTCCATTTTTTAAAACGTCCGTTTATTCATAATATTATTTTAATTACTAGCGGTACAGCAATAGCACAGATCATTACAATATTTTTTTCGCCATTAATTGCAAGAATCTATGGTGCTAATGCTTATGGTGTTCAAGGTATATTTATGTCTATTGCCAACACAATGGCAACAATTGCTGCAATGACTTATCCGACAGCGATTGTTTTACCAAAACACGATGCAGATGCGCTTGCTATAGTACGCCTATCATTTTATATTTCCATACTTACCTCAGGGATCACTTTTTTTATTATATTTTATTTTAAATCTGAAATCCTATATCTTTTAGATTCTCAAAATATTTCTAACTACATATATTTTGTCCCTGTATTTATGCTTATTTCTACTGCTAGTGTAATATCAAATCAGTGGTTTATACGAAAAAAATTCTTTTCTTTAACAGCTAAGGTCGCTATTTTTCAGGCTTCGCTCGTAAGCATAATCAAGACATGCGTAGGAATTGTCTATCCTTCGGCTATAGTGTTAATTATAACAAATATATTGAGCGGCATGGTTAACGTATTGATAGCTATGCTGAATTTCCATAAAGTGCCTATAGATACCCCAAAAAATGAACTGCTTCCGTCGAATGCGTGGTGTCTTGCCAAGCGGCACAGCGATTTCCTTCTTTATCGAGCACCACAGGTTCTGTTGAATGCAATTTCGCAGAGTCTTCCTGTGATGCTACTGGCCACTTTTTTTGGGGCAACAGCAGTCGGGCACTACACTCTCACCTTGTCTGTTTTAGCGATGCCAATAAACTTGATTGGTGGGTCAGTTTCTCAGGTTTTCTATCCACGTATTAATGAGGCAATTTTTCGTGGAGAAGATGTGAAATCGTTAATCATCAAAGCGACTCTTGGATTGGCATTGATCGGTGTACTTCCATTTGCTGTTATAATTTTTGCTGGACCATCGTTGTTTGCTTTTATATTTGGTTCCGAATGGAAGACGGCTGGAATTTATGGACAATGGTTGGGTGTCTGGCTTTTTTTTCAATATATTAATAAACCTGCCGTGACTGCTATTGCTCCACTACAGCTTCAGGGTGGACTTCTTATATACGAAATATTCAGTACTGGAACGAAAATTTTGGCTCTTTATATCGGTTATGCAGTATTTGGAAGCGATGTGACGGCTATTGCCCTGTTTTCTATACTTGGTGTCATTGCTTATGCGTGGCTGATTTCTTGGGTCATATTTCATAGCGGAAAAAATATAAAAGTATACTCAAAAAATGAATAAAAAACAAGTTGAAAAAACACATTATGAATTCAATCGTTATATGACTAAGAATCGCTGGGGCAGTATTTGGCATCAGGTTGATGAAATTCAGAGAGTGAAGCCAGAGAATGTGCTTGAAATTGGACTCGGATCAGGTCTTTTAAAGGCCGCTCTCCAGACGTTCGGTTTCAAAATAGAAACATTAGATATTGATCCTGACCTTAAACCAGATCATGTTGGTTCAGCTACCAATATGCATTTTCCCCATGCTTTTTATGATGTTGTCTGCGCTTTTCAGATACTTGAACATTTGCCGTATGAGGTATCGCTACAAGCATTCATCGAGATGGTACGTGTTAGTCGCCATCACGTGATAATTAGCCTGCCTGATGCAAAAAACGTTTGGTACTATCGGATTCATCTGCCAAAATTTGGCGCATATAATTTTTTTATTCCGCGGCCCCAGCTATGCACATGTGTTCATAAATTTGATGGCGAACACTATTGGGAAATCAACAAGAGAGATTACCCCCTTTCGCGAGTGATTGCCGATTTTTCACAACATATCTGCCTGATTAAAACTTATCGGGTATGGGAAAATCCTTATCATCGTTTTTTTGTGTTTAGTAAAAAATAAATGAAAATATACAGCGTTTCGCGTAATTTGTTTTCCCGCTTACTGTCTAAGATATCCAGCGTGTACGCCTGATCTATCTCAACACGTTGAACATGACAGCATCCACTAACGCACCTCTGTATGCGGGTCTTGCTTTTTTTGCTCCAGAGGTGGTATATATGCTGTTCGGCAGTAAGTGGACAGGTTCTGTTGACTTACTGCGCATTTTGGCCGTCTGGGGGTTTTTGCGATCAGCAGGCAATCCAGTAGGCAGCCTGCTGATGGGGATGGGGCGGGCAAGTTTAGCGATGAAATGGAATTTTGCAATGATTTTTATTGTCCCCCCAGCTCTTTGGACAGGTTCTCGATTCGGAGCGGAAGGTTTGGCTTGGGCATTGCTTGGTTTGTCATTCGTTATGTTCATCCCCGGATGGTATATCTTGGTACGACCGCTTTGTCATGCAAGTCTGCTTGAATATTCTTCTGCTGCGCTCAAGCCAATGCTGATTGCTGGTGTGGCTGTTGCTTCAGCTTATTTTTTATCAAGTCACATTGAAAGTTCTCCACTTCGTTTAACTGTAGGTATTGCATTGGCTGCGCCACTTTATTGGGGAATAAGCTGTAAAGTTAATCGGGATTGGGTAAATGCGATGTTGAGGCTTGCTTGGGGAGGAGACTAAGGAAGGTCTTAACATCGAGTGTTTGTTAAGCATATAAAATACTTTTTATTTTTGAAAAATTATTCGCCTAAATAGAGTAAAAATGATTTTTAGAATTGTTACAATAGTGTTATTATATATATATATATATAATCCAATATTTCAGGTAGTAAACTTTGGGCTTACAAAATTTTTTTGGCTACCAGCATTATTTCATCTCTTTTCAAAAAAAAATAATGCTGCTTTTGTAAAGCTTCTACATATAGAATTTTTTTTTGTTTTTCTTACGATATTTTATTGTGTGCTGCTTATGCCGCGCAATATCGACCTGTCTTTAAGATATATTTATATAAATATTGTTTTTATTATTGAATGTTTTATTGTTCCATATTACATATTACATATTATTGTAGGGTTTGATACCAAAAAAGTAATATCATTTATTTATTTAACTAGTATAGTTGCTGCAACTATAAGTTTTATATTGTTTGTTGTTCCAGATGTTAATTTCTATGTTAAATCTACATTGATTCACGATCCCTTGTCGGCTTCTGGAATAAGAAGTTTTTCCATTGCTGAAGGTTCTACGTTTTCATATTCAATTACAAATGCTATTATTGTAATAATTTCGTTATTGTATAATCAAAAACGTTTTTTTTACATATCTTCTATATTATTAATAATATCCATAGCTATCAACGCAAGAATTGGTTTTATTATACTTTTTTTTGGTATTTCCTCCATCATCGTATTGCAATACAAGCATAATTCCGGAAAAATTTTCCGGGTAGCTATATTAATAGCCTTATGTTTGTTTCTTGTAAAGAATATGTCAGCATCTAATGAGACATTAAAGTGGGCAGCTAGTTTTTTTACAGAATCCGTAGATTTCTTTCATAATTATAATGAAAACACGACATACAATACGTTAATTAATGATATGTTTTTTTATCCTGAGACTGTTTCTGGCTGCTTATTTGGTGAAGGTATTGATATTTGGAATAATGCAGGAATGCGATCTGATATTGGATATATCAATCAAATTTTTTTCGGTGGATTATTGTATTTGTTTTTATTGTCATGCTTAAACATATATATGTTTCGTAGATTATGGAAAGCAAGTGGTTTTGTAATTTCTTTTATCTTGTTTGGTGTAATTTTCATCTCAAATTTTAAAGGTCCTGTATTAAATGTAAGTACAGGATTCGTCAAGTTGATTTATTTATACTATATACTACTTATTGTTAATAATGAAAGAAATAGCATTTGAATTTGTTAGCGTTATCATCGCAACATTTAACAGAAATAATTATTTAAAAAAAGCAATAGAGTCTGCAAAAAAACAAACATATAGAAATATAGAAATATTAGTTATCGATGACAATTCTGATCCAGTTTTATCAGAGGAAGTAAAAAAAATATGTCTATCTGAAGGCGTTGATGCTATTAAAAATTTTAGAAATAAAGGGGGATGCGGCGCAAGAAATTCTGGCATTTTGAGTGCTAAGTATAATTACATAGCTTTTTTAGATGATGATGATGTCTGGCTACCAAATAAATTAGAGCTTCAAATGGAAGCCTTTAACAAAACACCAAATGCTGTTGCTGTATATTGTTCTCAATATGGATATTACGAAGATTTTGATTTTTTAGCTGATAAGGTAAAAATAAAAGAGATTATGCTACCGATTGATTTTTTCCGAGGATTATGCCCTGAATCCACTTCATTAGTTGTTGTTAAAAAAGAAAAGGCTATCGCAGCGGGGATGTTTGATGAAAAATTAATGAGTTTTCAAGATTATGACATGTGGATTAAGTTATCAATGCTTGGGCCATTTGTGGGCCTAAATTTAGGTCTCTCTATTATGCGACATCATTGTCATGCTCGAACGAGTATGAATTTGAAAAAAAGAATATATAGCTTAGATATAATAATAGAAAAATGGGGTTCTTTTATAGAAAAAGAAACCGATATCTTGCATTTTAGAAATTTTTTTATTTCATCATTGTATGCTTCTCATGGCCGTTCATCTGTTACATATGCCGGTAGTATATATTTTAAATGGTTAGCTCTTGTATATGATTTACAAAATAAAAATAAATGGTTAATTTTTATTTTTAGTATTTTTGGAAATCGTTTTTTTTGGTTTTTCTTCAAAAAAAGGCATGCAACATCAAAGAATAATTATAGTATTATTTATGAAATAAAAAATAAATAATTCTACCGTAAGTAACGGAGTTGTTTGTTTGAAATTTCGGACAACAATTTCATTGCCTTTATTTCTCTGCCTAATGCCGATGAAAACTAAAAAAGTTATTTTTATATGCGGAATAACACCATATTCTCTATATGGTGTGGAACATAATTTTTCTATGTCACCTCCACAATATGCCGCAGAAAGATTTCAGCAGGCATTTATTTCAGGTTTAAAAGCAGTCCTTGAATCGGATATTCTTATTGTGACCGCTCCATTTTTTGGTAGCTGGCCAATTAATCACAAATTAAGCTATATTAAAAAAAAAATTCAGGATTTTCCTTTAAAAATTAAAGGAATAAGTTATCTTAATTTTCCTTTAATTAAGAATATAAATAAATTTATAAATATAAGAAAAACGTTAAATAAAGAATTAGTAGAAAATCATGATGAATATATTTTAATTTCGTATTCGTTGAACGTGGCATATGTAGCATCTTCTGTGTTTTGTGGTTATAAAAACAAAAAGATAAAACGCTGTGTTATAATCACAGATCTTCCAGATTTCCCTGGAGATTGTAATTATTTCTATAAATTTTATATTTCTTTTTTTGAAAAAAAGATTATTAAATTTCTTTTAAAGAAGATGGATTTTTTTGTTATTCTCACAGAGCAAATGCAATCTATTCTTGATATTTGTAAAAATAAATGTATTGTAATTGAAGGGATATATCAACACAGAGAAGCATCTACCGAACAGGTACATCTTTATTTTCCTGAGAATTCAAGTTGTTATTTCGATAGTAAAAAAATTTTGATGTATTGTGGAACAGTAGACGAGCGATACGGTGTGAAAAAATTAGTTGATGATTTTAATGAAATTCATGATTCTGAAATTGAATTATGGATATGCGGGGGAGGGGCATCTGTTAACTATATAAAATCAATGTGTAATTTTAATTCTAAAATAAAATATCTTGGTATATTATCTATGGATAATATACTCGTTTTACAAAAAAAAGTTGATTTGTTAATAAATCCCAGAAGTAATGTCGGAGAATTTAATAAATATTCTTTTCCATCTAAAACCATGGAGTATTTAGCATCTGGAACTCCGACATTGATGTATCGACTTGATGGTATACCAGAAGAATATTATCGATATTGCTATACTGTAAATACAGCATGCGGAGAAACCATTAAAAATGCAATCGTTAGAGTTTTTAATATTCCTTGTTCTGAGCGGAAGGCTCTTGCTTTATCTGCAAGAGAATTTATTTTAACTAAAAAAAATGCTCTAAAACAGGTTGAAAGATTTTTTGAATTTATTTCTTAACGTTGCGTAAAATGAAAATTTTTGTATTTACATCTTGTTATCTTCCTGGTTTTAAAGCTGGTGGGCCAATTCGAACAATTGTAAATATGGTAGATCGTCTCGGTAATGAGTTAGAATTTTTTATTATGACGAGAGATCGTGATCTAAACTCAGAAGTACCATATTCAGATATAAAAATCAATGAATGGAATTATGTTGGCAA
The DNA here is from genome assembly GCA_004284765.1 of Candidatus Electronema aureum. Classification (GTDB taxonomy): domain Bacteria; phylum Desulfobacterota; class Desulfobulbia; order Desulfobulbales; family Desulfobulbaceae; genus Electronema; species Electronema aureum. The sequence goes on along the minus strand of NQJD01000032.1, from coordinate 10,208 downwards.
GGCACGAGTATTTTATGCTTCACCTGACATATTTTCCGTTCAAGGTATTGCAGCTCTTTTACGACAGACACCCTATGACGTGCTGTACTTGAACAGTTTCTTTTGTCCGCATAGCACTGGTATTCCCGTTCTGCTCAAATGGCTTGGCTGCATCCCAAAAACACCAGTTATTATTGCCCCAAGAGGGGAATTTTCAGCTGGCGCACTTGCGATCAAGGGATTCAAAAAACAAAATTACATAGCCGTTGTCAAAGCCTTGGGCCTTTATAAGGATTTCATCTGGCAAGCTTCCAGTTTATTGGAAACAGAGGATATTCGTAAAAATATTGGTGAGATTTCAATGGTGCATGTAGCGCAGGATTTGCTTTCTTTGCAGCAGCATATTGATACATCTAGTCATATAGAAATACGAAGAAAATCAGGGAAACTACGGCTTGTTTTTTTATCCCGCATTTCTCCAATAAAAAATCTGGATTACTTGCTTGATGTGCTGACAAAAGTATCCGTGCCGGTGCAGCTATCGATATATGGCCCTCTGGAAGACATAGATTATTGGGCGCAATGCACGTCCATAATCAGCCGCCTGCCGCCGCATGTGTCAATAACATACTGTGGTGAGTTAATTCCGCAGGATGTATCAGCAGCATTTTCTGCACACGACCTGTTTGTCTTTCCTACGCAGGGCGAAAATTTTGGCCATGTCATTTTTGAGGCACTGAATGCAGGCACAGCGGTAGTTGTCAGTAATCAGACACCTTGGTCGCCTGACCCTGATGGTGCGGTTGAGGTGCTGCCGCTCGCAGATGTTCAGGTGTGGGTTGATGCAATTGAACGCTGGGCTGGTTTCAGTGTAGATGAATTTACAAAGCACCGTGAGGCTGCTCATCGTTATGCTTGGTTACATCTTAATGATACTTCAATTCTTGAATCTAATCGTCAGCTTTTTAAAACAGCTTGTAATTATCTCATTTAATTTTTATGTTTTTTAGTAAAATACTCCTTATCACCGGTGGCACCGGTTCTTTCGGCAACGCTGTCCTTCGCCGTTTTCTTGATTCTGATCTGAGTGAAATCCGCATACTCAGCCGCGACGAGAAAAAACAGGATGACATGCGGAAGCAGTACAACAGCCCGAAGCTCAAGTTTTACATCGGTGATGTACGTGATCCGCAGTCTGTGTTGAATGCTGTTCGCGGGGTTGATTTCATTTATCACGCGGCGGCCTTGAAGCAGGTACCTTCTTGTGAATTTCATCCGTTGGAGGCGGTCAAAACGAATGTGCTGGGCACAGAAAATGTCTTGGAAGCTGCGATGGTGTGCAATGTACAGCGGGTGGTCTGCCTGAGTACCGACAAAGCTGTTTATCCTATCAATGCAATGGGCATTTCCAAGGCAATGATGGAGAAGGTGATTGTTGCCAAATCGAGGGGGAGCAAATCGACTGTCATCTGTATCACCCGTTACGGCAATGTCATGGCTTCTCGAGGTTCGGTTATTCCTTTGTTTATTGGGCAGATTCGAGCCGGAAAACCGATCACCATCACTGATCCGAACATGACTCGATTCATGATGACCTTGGATGATGCGGTGGATTTGGTGTTCTATGCTTTCACACATGGGAGGCCCGGCGATATTTTTATTCAGAAGGCACCGGCGGCGACAATTGCAACTCTCGCCAAGGCTCTGACCGAACTGATGAATGTACCGGGACATGAAATAAATACCATCGGCACCCGCCACGGCGAAAAGCTCTACGAAGCCCTGTTGAGCCGGGAAGAAATGGCAGCAGCCCAAGATTTGGGCGCATATTACCGAATTCCTCCAGATTTGCGTGACTTGAACTATGGCAAGTTTGTCGAGCAGGGCGAGATTAAAATTTCCGAAGCGGCTGATTATAACTCGCATAACACAGTCAGGTTAGATGTTGAAGGAATGAAAGCTTTGCTAATGAAGCTGCGTTTCATGCAGGCAATAGCACGCGGCGAGCAGGCCGATCCTGAGGAATAAAATGCAGGTTCTGATCACCGGCTCCAACGGATTTATAGGTAAGAATCTGACTGTTCGCCTTGGTGAGTTGCCCGGTTTTGATACCATCCGGTTCGGGCGCAGTGATGATCTTGATGCGCTGCGGGCAAAGATAGAGCAGGCTGATGCCGTAGTTCATCTGGCCGGAGAAAATCGTCCTAAGGATATTGGCGAGTTTGCCAAGGTCAACACTGGGCTGACGGAGATGCTTTGCACTGCCATTATGACAAGCGGGCGCAGAATCCCGCTGATTCTGGCTTCAAGCACTCAAGCGGAATTAGACAATCCCTACGGACGGAGCAAAAAAGCGGCTGAACAGGTTGTTGAGCGGCTCGCTACGGAAACAAGCAATCCCGCATTGATCTACAGACTGCCTGGTGTGTTCGGTAAGTGGTGCAGGCCAAATTACAACTCCGTGGTCGCCACGTTCTGCCACAACATCGCCAACGATTTTCCAGTACAGATCAACGACCCGCAAGCCAGTTTACGGATAGTGTATGTAGATGATGTGATCAGCGAATTTCTGTCAGCACTGCCTTCGATGCAAACTGGTCTGCACTGGGGTGCGATTCAGCCTGAATATATAATCACTTTGGGTGAATTGGCAGCACAAATTGAAGCATTCAAGCGTTGCCGCACTCATCTTGTGGCCGAGCGTGTGGGAACAGGGCTGGTGCGAGCTTTGTATTCAACGTATGTCAGCTATCTGCCAACAGATAAATTTGTCTATGACCTGCCATGCCATGGAGATAAGCGCGGCGTGTTTGTCGAGATGCTGAAGACACACGATTCTGGCCAGTTTTCATTTTTCACCGCGCATCCCGGCGTAACACGGGGCGGGCATTATCATCACAGCAAGACCGAAAAATTTTTAGTGATCAAGGGGGCCGCTCGGTTCGGTTTTCGGCATGTGCTGACCGGAGAAACCTGCGAGATGTTCACTTTTGGCGATAAGCCGCAGGTGGTCGAAACCGTGCCGGGCTGGACGCACGACATTACTAATGTGGGAAGCGAAGAAATGATTGTCATGCTGTGGGCCAACGAAATGTTTGACCGCGAACGACCGGACACGATTACCTGCAGGGTATGAGATGAAAAAATTGAAAGTCATGACCGTGGTTGGCACAAGACCAGAGATTATTCGTCTCTCAAGGGTCATTGCACGGCTGGATGAACACTGCGAACATATTTTGGTGCATACCGGACAGAACTACGATTACGAGCTAAACCAGATTTTTTTTGATGATTTAGGTCTGCGCAAACCGGATTATTTCTTAAGCAGTGCCGCAAATAGTACCGGCGCAGCACATACCATCGGCAATTTGATTATCGGGGCTGATCGGGTGCTGGCTGAAGTGCAGCCTGATGCCATGCTGGTACTCGGTGATACTAATAGTTGCCTAGCGGTGATCCCGGCCAAACGCCGCAAGATTCCGATCTTTCACATGGAGGCTGGGAACCGCTGCTTTGACCAGCGAGTGCCGGAGGAGATCAATCGTCGCATCGTTGACCATACGGCGGATATCAATCTTACCTACAGCACGATTGCCCGCGAATATCTGTTGCGCGAAGGGCTGCCGCCGGACATGGTGATTAAAACAGGCAGCCCAATGTTTGAGGTGCTGACGCATTACCGCCCACGCATTGATGCATCTGAGGTTTTGACACGCCTTGGACTGACAGAGGATGGTTATTTTGTGGTGAGTGCACATCGTGAAGAAAATATTGATTCGCCGCAATCATTTGATAAATTGATAAATGTACTGAATGCTGTAGCGGAAGATCATGACCTGCCAGTAATCGTTTCGACCCATCCTCGCACACAAAAACGGGTTAATGATGCGGGAGTAAAATTTCATCCGCTAGTGCGTCTACTCAAGCCACTAGGTTTCCATGATTATGTGAAATTGCAGCTATCAGCACGAGCAACACTTTCAGACAGCGGCACTATCAGTGAAGAATCATCTATTCTGAATTTTTCTGCCCTGAACATTCGTGAGGCTCATGAGCGTCCTGAAGGTATGGAAGAAGCTGCCGTGATGATGGTAGGATTGGAAGTGGAACGGGTGCGGCAGGGGCTTGCTATTTTATCCACTCAGCAGAGAGGGGAAAGGCGTGGTCTGCGCCAAGTGGCAGATTACAGTATGCCAAATGTTTCTGATAAAGTGATACGAATTGTTCACAGTTACACCGATTATGTGAATCGTGTGGTATGGAAGAAGTATTGAACATGCCTGTACGAATTTTGCTGCTTACTCAATGGTTTGATCCAGAACCAACTTTCAAGGGCATGGTGTTCGCTCGTGAACTGGTGCGGCAGGGATTTGAGGTGGAAGTGCTGACAGGTTTCCCAAACTATCCCGGCGGAAAAATTTATCCAGGCTATCGGATCAAATTGCTACAGAGGGAACTAATTGATGGAATTAGGATAACACGTGTGCCGCTATATCCTAACCACAGTCATTCTGTTGTCAAACGTGTGCTAAATTATTTGAGTTTTGCTGTGTCGTCGCTGATATATGGTTTGTTCATGGCTCGGCGTGTCGATGTAATTTATGCCTATCACCCGCCGCTAACAATAGGTATTACTGCTGGCTTGATTCGATTTTTTCGTCGTATTCCCGTGCTGTACGATATTCAAGATATGTGGCCTGATACATTGGCAGCTACAGGTATGATCAATAACAAGAAATTATTAAAAATAATTGGAGTAATATGTGAATGGGTATATAAAAATGTAGATCAACTTGTCGTGCTTTCTCCAGGTTTCAAAGAGCTACTGATGCAGCGAGGTGTACCTGAAAATAAAATCCATGTGATTTATAATTGGGCCGATGAAGTTGCACTGGCAGGCTCCCAATCCAGAGTATCTCCTATTTTTCCTGCTCAAAAATATTTTCGTATAGTTTTTGCAGGTAATATAGGGCCTGCTCAAGCCCTTGATGCCGTACTCGATGCTGCTACAATATTGAAATCAAGATGTTCTCGTATCTGTTTTGTCATAATAGGAAACGGATTGGAAGCAGCTCGCTTGAAAGAGCGTTCTTTGAAAGAAAAATTAGAAAATGTTATTTTTTTGTCACCTGTTTCAATGTTAGAAATAGGAAGCTATTTAAAGAAAGCGGATGCTCTTTTGGTGCATTTACGCAACGATCCTCTTTTTGAAATTACAATTCCTTCTAAAACCCAAGCATATATGAGCATCGGTAGACCGTTGCTTATGGCGGTCAATGGAGATGCAGCTAATTTAGTGCGGTTATCTGGCGGCGGTCTAACAGCACAACCGGAACATCCTGAATCTATAGCTGATGTCGCTGAATGCTTGGCAAATATGCCGACTTCAGAACTGCACGAAATGGGCAGACAAGCAAAACGTTATTATGATCAGAAATTGTCAGTGCAGGCCGGAGTGGTACATTTTTGTGACATCTTCAATCGGTTATTCATTAACAGAATATGAAGCGGCTGCTAATTGCTCTTGTGTTGCTGTTGCTGTTGCCAATGTTATTTATTATTGCTTTTCTGGTGCGCGTAAAACTTGGTTCACCGGTCTTTTTCTGTCAGCTTCGTCCCGGCTTACACGGTACGCCATTTAAGATGGTTAAATTCCGCACTATGATAGATTCCTATGATGCTGATGGCGAACTGTTACCAGATTCTGTTCGTTTAACATCCTTCGGTAAATTTCTACGCTCCACCAGCCTTGACGAATTACCAGGACTGTGGAATGTTTTAAAAAATGAAATGTGCTTAGTTGGCCCGCGCCCGCTCTTGATGGAATACTTGCCACTTTACTCGCAAGAGCAAGCACGGCGGCATGAGGTACGCCCTGGCATAACGGGATGGGCGCAAGTGAATGGCCGCAATGCCATAAGCTGGGATGAAAAATTCAAGTTAGATGTTTGGTACGTAGATAATCAATCGCTTCTGCTCGATTTCAGAATTCTCTGGCTAACTGTAAAAAAAGTGTTCGTGCGGGAGGGAATAAGTCAAGAAGGACAGGCGACAATGGAAGCTTTTCAAGGTACAGGTACACAACTCAAAGAACAAAGAACTATAAAAAGGATAACGCCATGAATAAGCAAGAGTTTATTGTTTTACTTGAAGGTGTTGTAGAAGCTGAACCAGGTACAATAACTGGTAATGAAACTATTGAATCGATTCCTGGATGGGATTCCTTGGCTATCGTTTCTTTTATTGCAATGATTGATGAAAGCCTTGGAATCACATTGTCTCCGAAAAAAATTGCAGATGCAAAATCTGTAGATGATCTTGTCGCATTGATAGGTGATAATATAATTTGATGCTCTTTATTGCCAAAAAAAATTTAAGGTATTGCTGGAGGGGGAATGTCTGTATCAAAAATATCAGGAGTGAAAATATCTGGTATTGCCAGTGCTGTTCCTGAGCAAATCAGAACTATTTTCGATGACATGAAAGTGTTTGGCGAAGATGAAGTCTATAAAATTAGTGCAAATATTGGTGTAAAAAGCCGTTATATTGCTCCTCCCCACCTCTGCACCTCTGATTTGTGCTTCTTTGCGGCGGAACGACTCCTGCATGAAGCAAGCTGGAAAAAGGATTCTGTTGATGCGCTTATTTTTGTGTCTCAGACCCCAGATTACAGGCTGCCTGCAACTAGCTGTATACTTCAAAAGCGCCTAGGGCTGTCAAATGAGTGTGCAAGTTTTGATATAAGCATGGGCTGTTCCGGCTATATCTATGGCCTCTGGGTAGCCTCTAGTCTAATTGTTGGTGGCAACATTGATCGCGTATTGCTTTTGGTGGGCGACACTAGCAATAAGTTATTGTCACCTCAAGATAGATCAGTCGCATTGCTCTTTGGAGATGCAGGCACTGCCACTCTTTTAGAAAAATCAGCTCACGCGCAGCCTATGACTTTTGTTATGGGGACTGATGGTGATGGAGCAAACAATCTGATTGTGCCATCAGGAGGGTTTCGTAAAATTGCCAACGAGTCAACCAAAATTAGAACAGAAAGAGAAAATAATAACATTCGCAGCGATGAAGACCTGTTCATGAACGGCGCAGAGATTTTTTCTTTCACCTTAGAAAGGTTGTCACCATTGATCAGATCAGTTCTTGATGAATCATCATGGACTGTAGATGATGTCGATTTTTTTATTTTTCATCAAGCAAATAAATTTATACTAAATTTTTTAACAAAGAAGATGAAATTGTCACCGCATAAAGTTCCTATTGTTTTAGAAAAATTTGGAAATACAAGTTCAGCTTCTATTCCTCTTGCCTTATCTTCTTCGCTGCATGAAGAATTATGCAATAAAGAGTTGCGATTGATTTTTTCAGGATTTGGTGTAGGTTACTCTTGGGGAGCGGTTGCTCTCAATGTTGGGCCAATTATAATGCCGGATATTGTTTTTGTGCCATAGATTAGGAGAATGTCATGATCAACCCAATGGATATTTCAGGACGCATCTTCGTTGTAACAGGTGCATCTTCGGGTATAGGAAGAGATGTTGCTGTATTCCTGAGTGAACTTGGCGCATCAATCGTCATAGTAGGGAGAAATATAGAACAATTGGAAAAAACATACAAAATGATGTCAGGAAGTGGACATTTTGTAGAGCAGTTTGATTTACATAATGTTGATGAAATTCCAAAATGGCTTAACAGCATGACGGAAAAAACTGGGCCATTAGATGGTGTTGTGCATAGTGCTGGTGTAGAGGCCTTACGGCCATTTAAAATGGTAACACAAGAAAGCTTCAATTATTTGATGAATATCAATGTCAATGCCGCTGTTGGCCTGACTAAGGGATTCAGACAGAAAAAAATAAATCGTTCCGGAGGCAGTATAGTTTTTATTTCTTCTGTGGCTGGTTTAATTGGACAAATCGGTCATGTTGAATATTGTGCAAGTAAATCAGCGTTAATTGGATTAACTAAATCGGCTGCATTAGAGCTGGCCAGAGAAAAAATCAGAGTTAATTGTGTAGCTCCAGGGCTTGTTGCAACTGAAATGGTAGAAATAGCGAAAAAAACATTATCTGACAAACAGCTTCAAGACATAGTAGCTTATCAGCCTCTTGGTATTGGAAAACCAAGAGATGTTTCCAGTGCTGTGGCATTCCTTTTAGCAGATACTGGCCGTTGGATTACAGGTACCACCTTAGTGGTCGATGGAGGCTATACTGCTCATTGAAAATGTTATGAAAAAATTGATTATTATAGGCGCAGGAGGTTTTGGTCGAGAAGTTTTGTGCTGGGCACTTGATTGCCAGACAGTGCAAAATGATTGGCGTGTTTACGGTTTCTTGGATGAAAATCTTCGTGCTTTGCAGGGATTTGACTGCCCTTGTCAACTTGTTGGATATCCATCAAGTTATATCCCTGCCCAGGATGAAGTATTTATCTGTGCGATTGGTGATCCAAGAATCAAATTATCTATTTGTGAAATATTTATGTCGCGTGGTGCGCAATTTATTAATTTAATTCATCCTACTGCTTTAATCGGTCTTAACAATAAGATAGGACAAGGGTGTATCTTTTGTCCGAGGTCAGCTATAACAACTAATGTAACTTTGGGTGATTTTGTCACTATCAATGCATACTCCGGTATTGGTCATGATGCTGTACTAGGTAAGGGCGTGACACTTAGTGCATATTGTGATGTAACGGGCAATGCTGTTTTAGGTGAAGGGGTTTTCCTCGGAAGCCATGCTGTTGTGTTGCCGAGTGCAAAAGTAGGCGATTATGCAATAGTTGGCGCAGGAAGCGTAGTGTTGAAAACAGTTAAGGCAGGTGTAACTGTTATGGGTGTTCCCGCTAAACAGGTTGCTGGATTTTAAAGAATTATGAAAAAAAAAACAGCAATCATTAAATTAATTGAATATGAATTGCCCGAATGTTTTCTGACTAATGAAATACTTGCTACAGATTTTCCGGACTGGTCCGTTGAAAGAATTGAGCAGAAAACTGGCATTAGGGTCAGACGAATTGCAGCACAATATGAATGTGCTTCTGATTTGGGAGTTCGTGCAGCCGAAAAAATTTTTATCAATAGTAGTTGCAAACGGGAAGAAATTGACTATCTCTTGCTCTGCACACAAAGCCCGGATTACTTTCTGCCAACGACGGCCTGCTTAATGCAGGACAGGCTCGGATTACCAAATAGTTGTGGCGCACTTGATTTTAATCTGGGATGTTCAGGATATATTTATGGACTTGGTCTAGCTAAAGGTCTTATTGAAACAGGTCAGGCCTACAATGTTTTGCTGGTTACTGCTGAGACATACAGCAAATATATCCACCCTAGTGATAGAAGTGTTCGCACATTGTTTGGAGATGCTGCGACAGCTACGTTAATTCAGCGTTCCAGTGCTACTAAGGAAATAATTGGGCCATTTGTATATGGTACCGATGGCACAGGTGGTAAAAATCTCATAGTGCCAACTGGTGGATCACGATTGCTTCGTAGTAAAGAGTCGGCAGAAGTTGTAGAAGATGAGCATGGCAATTTTCGTTCTCAGGATCATTTGTATATGAACGGGGCAGAAATTTTTACTTTTACCTTGATCTCAGTTCCTAATGCAGTAAAAAAATTGCTTTTTCTCTCTGGAAAAAAAATGGAAGATATTGATCTGTTTATTTTTCATCAAGCAAACAAATTCATGTTGGAACATCTTTGCAAAAAACTCAAACTGCCAGAAAATAAATTTTTCATATCATTTAAGGATTATGGTAATACGGTTTCATCTACCATTCCAATTGCACTCAACGATGCACTATCACAAGAAAAACTCAGAGCCGGTGATCTCGTAATGCTTGTTGGGTTTGGAGTTGGTTATTCCTGGGGAGCAACCCTTGTTCGGTGGGTTTAATTTTTTAGTAAAGTCGCCTTCCAAGAATAATCAACAGAAATACCTAATGTGCAACTCTTAAAAAAGATGCCCGATCCATCGGGCGCATCCTGTAGAATAGTGGTATCTAAGCCCTATTCACAAGGAGTGCGCCAATGGATCGAGACGATTTTGTTATTGCTGTCTTTCTGCTTGTCTGTGAACAATACGGTGTTATCAGGCAGCAATGTCGGCTGCGGCGGGGCGGATTTAACCCTGCCTTAACAGATGAAGAAGTCATCACTATGGAAATCTGCGGCGAGTATTTCAAACTCGAATGTGATAAGGACATCTTCGCATACT
>NQJD01000031.1 GCA_004284765.1 Candidatus Electronema aureum | reverse complement strand
CGTCTGATTCGTAAAATTTTGGCGCACACTGTTTGTGTCTTCCTTAATTTGGTCTATAACCGCCCTCCACTTGACTTGGATGGCTTGATTGCTGCCTAATCAAGTTTAAAAGAGTTGCACATTAGGTTAACCTTGTTTCAATCCACGCCCCCGTGAAGGAGGCGACGTCATGTTGTTTGTTCCTCTGATCGTGCTGAATCTGTTTCAATCTACGCCCCCGTGAAGGAGGCGACAAGTCCTTGTGCTGATGCCAAATTATCAATCAAGTTTCAATCCACGCCCCCGTGAAGGAGGCGACTGGCAATCTTATGTTCTTCAGGGATTTGCGGCTGGTTTCAATCCACGCCCCCGTGAAGGAGGCGACATTATAAGCGGCCTGCTGGACTGTATCAGTGCCTGTTTCAATCCACGCCCCCGTGAAGGAGGCGACGAACTGCGGCCCGGATACACCAATGGCAGACCATGTTTCAATCCACGCCCCCGTGAAGGAGGCGACGAGCAGCCGTTAAAATGAAATATAATGCGAGAAGTTTCAATCCACGCCCCCGTGAAGGAGGCGACAACTTTGGGTTACTTCACCTTCAGCTTTTCCACTGTTTCAATCCACGCCCCCGTGAAGGAGGCGACTTGCCTTTATCCGTGACTTGATAACCTATGAAGGTGTTTCAATCCACGCCCCCGTGAAGGAGGCGACTTAAAGAACAATAACACCGGCAACGCATCCCGTAGTTTCAATCCACGCCCCCGTGAAGGAGGCGACAGTTCCTCTACCCACGGTATCCGGCTACAATGTGTTTCAATCCACGCCCCCGTGAAGGAGGCGACGATCATCAAATTTGCCTGATCACCGCCGCAGACTGGTTTCAATCCACGCCCCCGTGAAGGAGGCGACTTAAGAAAACAAAAAGGTGGGCAAGGCCGGGAGAGTTTCAATCCACGCCCCCGTGAAGGAGGCGACTAGATTGACAATAAGACCCACGTCAATCTAAGAGTTTCAATCCACGCCCCCGTGAAGGAGGCGACGTAAGAATGCTTGCTAACAAAATCAGATGCACCGAGTTTCAATCCACGCCCCCGTGAAGGAGGCGACCAAGCCGCAGCAGACACAGAACCAACAGAAGGAAGTTTCAATCCACGCCCCCGTGAAGGAGGCGACAGTGCGGTGATCGGTGATGTTCGACGGCTTAATCGTTTCAATCCACGCCCCCGTGAAGGAGGCGACAACCTTTATCTGGAGATAGTAAATGACTGACAACGTTTCAATCCACGCCCCCGTGAAGGAGGCGACCTCATGATACTGCTTCGGCATCCTGTTTCTTGGTGTTTCAATCCACGCCCCCGTGAAGGAGGCGACCAGCCAGATCAACCATCGCCTGCAAGAACCAACAGTTTCAATCCACGCCCCCGTGAAGGAGGCGACGTTTGACACGTCAAATTCATCTACTTGCAACTATGTTTCAATCCACGCCCCCGTGAAGGAGGCGACATAATATAGATTATTTTACCGGAGCCAACTCCATGTTTCAATCCACGCCCCCGTGAAGGAGGCGACATCGTATTGTCAACCATAGCTTGATGCCCAGCGAGTTTCAATCCACGCCCCCGTGAAGGAGGCGACTCAGGTTGCGCTCCTGCGTTTCGCAAACAAGGTGTTTCAATCCACGCCCCCGTGAAGGAGGCGACATCGCCGTACTGATGCACCGGGGTTTCCATAGCCTGTTTCAATCCACGCCCCCGTGAAGGAGGCGACACGATCAGGAATTGAACCTGACCTGCTTGGGGTGTTTCAATCCACGCCCCCGTGAAGGAGGCGACGGGGCGCAAATTGCACGACGAGCTTCAGGGAGAGTTTCAATCCACGCCCCCGTGAAGGAGGCGACAAGAGCAACTTGCCCGAAAAAAGAGGTCAGGGTGTTTCAATCCACGCCCCCGTGAAGGAGGCGACTGATGTCCGGCAGGTTGAGGTCGCCAAAGATGCTGTTTCAATCCACGCCCCCGTGAAGGAGGCGACGTGCTGTTTGATCTGCACAGCAAGGAGGGCATGTGTTTCAATCCACGCCCCCGTGAAGGAGGCGACTTGCATAGACCGTTTCAACGTGGCAAGATGTACTGTTTCAATCCACGCCCCCGTGAAGGAGGCGACTGGTCAATTGGCTCTGTAATAGCCCTTATTACGTTGTTTCAATCCACGCCCCCGTGAAGGAGGCGACAGACACGGCCTTGCGCAGCTTTATTGCGTAAGGGGTTTCAATCCACGCCCCCGTGAAGGAGGCGACCTGAGAAGAGGCTGGACACCTTGCGGGCCTTGGGGTTTCAATCCACGCCCCCGTGAAGGAGGCGACTAGCTGCGTGACGCAGGCAAAGGACTCCCTTGGAAGTTTCAATCCACGCCCCCGTGAAGGAGGCGACTGCCTCGCTTCAAGCAAATGGCAGATGCTAAATGTTTCAATCCACGCCCCCGTGAAGGAGGCGACTTAAGTGAGACACAACAAGGAGGTGTCCTATGAGTTTCAATCCACGCCCCCGTGAAGGAGGCGACGGAAAAGAACTTTGGCTTGTTTGGAATAAAAAAGTTTCAATCCACGCCCCCGTGAAGGAGGCGACGAACCACAATTAGCAATCTATCCCGATGAGGTTGCTGTTTCAATCCACGCCCCCGTGAAGGAGGCGACAATCAACCAAGATATTATGCGTGCGATGAATGTTGTTTCAATCCACGCCCCCGTGAAGGAGGCGACGCTCAGGCGTGAGATTGCGCGTTTCAATGTCAACAGTTTCAATCCACGCCCCCGTGAAGGAGGCGACGCGACAGAGGCTGCAACAGCCCCCCCAGGCTTAAGTTTCAATCCACGCCCCCGTGAAGGAGGCGACGTGGTTTTTTTTTATCAAAACCGAGGAACGTTTCAATCCACGCCCCCGTGAAGGAGGCGACGCTCCTGCCCATCGTTTCCGTCCATCTCACCAACGTTTCAATCCACGCCCCCGTGAAGGAGGCGACCCTAAAATGGAGCGTTTCACGCTAATCGCAGGCTGCGTTTCAATCCACGCCCCCGTGAAGGAGGCGACCAACGTGCGGACTGTTCCGGCTGCCGCCGCCGCACCGGTTTCAATCCACGCCCCCGTGAAGGAGGCGACAACCGGCTTTGCGCTGCCGGTGCGCCTGGAGCTGGTTTCAATCCACGCCCCCGTGAAGGAGGCGACCTTTGCTTATGCGGCTGGCGTAATTTATTCCAGCGTTTCAATCCACGCCCCCGTGAAGGAGGCGACACCATGCGTTCGCGGGCCTCAACAGAGAGCGTGGCGTTTCAATCCACGCCCCCGTGAAGGAGGCGACACGGACTTCAATGTCAATTTTCCGGGCATCTTGTTTCAATCCACGCCCCCGTGAAGGAGGCGACCGTTGGAAGGCAACGCCCGCGCGCTGCCGATTAGTTTCAATCCACGCCCCCGTGAAGGAGGCGACGAAGCCACATATTCGCCCTCCTTGCGCTCTGTGGGTTTCAATCCACGCCCCCGTGAAGGAGGCGACGTACTATCATGAACCGTTTTTCTGTAAGTCTTAAGTTTCAATCCACGCCCCCGTGAAGGAGGCGACAACAGCATTTCATCTCCCTCATGCGTCTCTGTGTGGTTTCAATCCACGCCCCCGTGAAGGAGGCGACCGCCGTCTGCTCATGCTGCTGCCCGGCGTTAAAGAGTTTCAATCCACGCCCCCGTGAAGGAGGCGACCCAATACTACTGTTACCCCATTACAGGATTGCGTTGTTTCAATCCACGCCCCCGTGAAGGAGGCGACCCAATACTACTGTTACCCCATTACAGGATTGCGTTGTTTCAATCCACGCCCCCGTGAAGGAGGCGACGGGACTGGCGGCTCTGGACAGGGCGGTGACGGGGTTTCAATCCACGCCCCCGTGAAGGAGGCGACAAAGCAGGCAGATCAGCAAGGCGACCATAGCGACGTTTCAATCCACGCCCCCGTGAAGGAGGCGACGGTGATCAACAGCGGCCTGTTGCTCCGGGTTGAGTTTCAATCCACGCCCCCGTGAAGGAGGCGACTGCGGCTGATACCACAAGAGAGCGGCGGCGCAGGTTTCAATCCACGCCCCCGTGAAGGAGGCGACCTCGTTAGAAAGAAGTCGTGCTGTTGGTTCTAACGTTTCAATCCACGCCCCCGTGAAGGAGGCGACAGCCAACGCAGATTGTCCTTATGGTGCTGAGTTCGTTTCAATCCACGCCCCCGTGAAGGAGGCGACGAACGCCGTCATTGAGCAAGCTGACGAGGCGGTGTTTCAATCCACGCCCCCGTGAAGGAGGCGACCTCGTTAGAAAGAAGTCGTGCTGTTGGTTCTAACGTTTCAATCCACGCCCCCGTGAAGGAGGCGACCTATGCAGGACGCTATTGTTAGCAAGATGTCCAAGGTTTCAATCCACGCCCCCGTGAAGGAGGCGACGGTAGGATACGCAGGGAAGGACGGACTCCACCCTGTTTCAATCCACGCCCCCGTGAAGGAGGCGACGTTCCGCGCCAAGTACTGCAAGCTGACTCATGAGTTTCAATCCACGCCCCCGTGAAGGAGGCGACACACAAAACGGAGGAGACGCAGAAGGACTTGACTGGTTTCAATCCACGCCCCCGTGAAGGAGGCGACACCCCAAACAGATCACCCCGAATCATGCCTGACTGGTTTCAATCCACGCCCCCGTGAAGGAGGCGACTATTACGCTCATGGTCGTTATCAAAGCGAAAAAGTTTCAATCCACGCCCCCGTGAAGGAGGCGACACCGATCCATTTGCATGGTGGTAAGGCCAGGACAGTTTCAATCCACGCCCCCGTGAAGGAGGCGACATTCAGCACCATGTCAACCACCTGTGTGACAGTGAGTTTCAATCCACGCCCCCGTGAAGGAGGCGACAAGTTGTGTACGCCATGCGCCCTGGCCCAGCCCAAGTTTCAATCCACGCCCCCGTGAAGGAGGCGACTGTCAACTACATATTCAGTATCTTTGTAAGCCAGGTTTCAATCCACGCCCCCGTGAAGGAGGCGACAGGGCCGGGAGCAGAAACCCAGCCACCGCAAGCCGGTTTCAATCCACGCCCCCGTGAAGGAGGCGACCGGCGAGTATTAGCACTATGTACAAAGGGGTACGTTTCAATCCACGCCCCCGTGAAGGAGGCGACGCATCTGGTCTAACAACGCTGTAATGGGTGCTTTGTTTCAATCCACGCCCCCGTGAAGGAGGCGACGGGGCTGCCGCCCCAAACCCTGCCATCTTTTTTTACGTTTCAATCCACGCCCCCGTGAAGGAGGCGACGCCGTCATCATCCTCATCATCGGAATTAAGTTTCAATCCACGCCCCCGTGAAGGAGGCGACACCGCCATCCTCCCCACTCTTCACCGCTTCGCTGTTTCAATCCACGCCCCCGTGAAGGAGGCGACAGGGCAGGGTACCTGTGATACAGCTAACTGCTTGTTTCAATCCACGCCCCCGTGAAGGAGGCGACGTAGCCTCTGGCGATGTACCGCAAGGCCATGATGTTTCAATCCACGCCCCCGTGAAGGAGGCGACGATGGAAGCTGTCATACCATTGTAACCTACGGCGTTTCAATCCACGCCCCCGTGAAGGAGGCGACCATAGCCAAGAGCTTGTTGCTTATTGCAAGCAACGTTTCAATCCACGCCCCCGTGAAGGAGGCGACTCAATCCTCATCCCAATGAGGGCGGTCATCGTCAGTTTCAATCCACGCCCCCGTGAAGGAGGCGACCTCGTCGACAAGGATACCGGATGCCAGTATCTGGTTTCAATCCACGCCCCCGTGAAGGAGGCGACAGACATGGAGTGCAAATACTGGCTGCATCGTGATGTTTCAATCCACGCCCCCGTGAAGGAGGCGACAGCAACACCGTGCAGCATGTACCAACGATCGAGGTTTCAATCCACGCCCCCGTGAAGGAGGCGACAAGCCTATGACACCGATGACGATATCCCGGCTGATGTTTCAATCCACGCCCCCGTGAAGGAGGCGACTGGTCTTAGACAGGGCAGCGAGTGATGATCAAGGTTTCAATCCACGCCCCCGTGAAGGAGGCGACGGTGATGACCGATATCTTTGCTGATTCTCCTGCTGTTTCAATCCACGCCCCCGTGAAGGAGGCGACCCACAGCCGAGCAAACCCAGAAGCAGAAGCGGACGTTTCAATCCACGCCCCCGTGAAGGAGGCGACCCCTGTTTGCGTCTATTTCACACTGACACAAAGGAATGTTTCAATCCACGCCCCCGTGAAGGAGGCGACGAGCAAAGGGGCAAGGGCAACCCCCTGCCCTATATGTTTCAATCCACGCCCCCGTGAAGGAGGCGACTCCAACCGTGGGAGAATCGCGCTACAACCGCCCAGTTTCAATCCACGCCCCCGTGAAGGAGGCGACGAAGCACCAAGCCGACAAGCCGCCGCAGACACAGTTTCAATCCACGCCCCCGTGAAGGAGGCGACGCTCTCACCGGCTGGCAACTACATCCGGCAGGAGTTTCAATCCACGCCCCCGTGAAGGAGGCGACCGACACTGTTTCGTGTTTAAATCCGTACAAACTGTGTTTCAATCCACGCCCCCGTGAAGGAGGCGACGGCAAAGAGATACCAGATATGATTGATCGTGGTGTTTCAATCCACGCCCCCGTGAAGGAGGCGACTTGCTGAAGGTCAGCATCAGGATTTCGTGAGGACGTTTCAATCCACGCCCCCGTGAAGGAGGCGACCTGACGCAGTTCTTCTCCAGTGCGTTCTCTCATAGTTTCAATCCACGCCCCCGTGAAGGAGGCGACGTGATTGCAGGTATCTGAACGCCGACCAAAGAAGTTTCAATCCACGCCCCCGTGAAGGAGGCGACATCCCCTCGCGTCGCTGATTTGCACGCTGTCTATGTTTCAATCCACGCCCCCGTGAAGGAGGCGACATTGAGGAGGACGGCAGCGGCGGGAACTGGGAGAGTTTCAATCCACGCCCCCGTGAAGGAGGCGACAGCCAGCCAACGTCAGAATTATCAGTTGGATCAGGTTTCAATCCACGCCCCCGTGAAGGAGGCGACCAGAGGGCGCAGCAGACAGCGGCAACGCACCGGCGTTTCAATCCACGCCCCCGTGAAGGAGGCGACATGTACTGCGCAAGATGCGGTACGGGGATCTGTGTTTCAATCCACGCCCCCGTGAAGGAGGCGACGCCAAACAGACAGCGACCACAGCGCAAAAAGCCGAGTTTCAATCCACGCCCCCGTGAAGGAGGCGACGAGTGCATAAGCGTAGACGTTGAAACAGAGTTTGTTTCAATCCACGCCCCCGTGAAGGAGGCGACCAATGACTCCTCTTCAGTCCAAAGTGAGCAAAAGTTTCAATCCACGCCCCCGTGAAGGAGGCGACCTTCAAAGCCTTTTTTATGGGCGTGACTCAGAAGTTTCAATCCACGCCCCCGTGAAGGAGGCGACTGTATGTCGCTCTCACCAGAGCCAAGGATAGATTGGTTTCAATCCACGCCCCCGTGAAGGAGGCGACCAGCGTCATGGTATCGCGTAGCGCACTTGTCCAAGTTTCAATCCACGCCCCCGTGAAGGAGGCGACCAACCAAACAACCACAACTCAACAATCCTAAGGAGTTTCAATCCACGCCCCCGTGAAGGAGGCGACCAGCGTCATGGTATCGCGTAGCGCACTTGTCCAAGTTTCAATCCACGCCCCCGTGAAGGAGGCGACTGCCGCCTGCAACGCGTTTTTGCTACGGCTCTCAGTTTCAATCCACGCCCCCGTGAAGGAGGCGACACGGAAAAGGATTATGAGCATCAGTAACAGCCTGTTTCAATCCACGCCCCCGTGAAGGAGGCGACGCAAGATCGGTGATCGTCTGCACGTTACCAACATAGTTTCAATCCACGCCCCCGTGAAGGAGGCGACGGGACGATTATTTTTATGATCATCATCAAAGTATGTTTCAATCCACGCCCCCGTGAAGGAGGCGACGTGACCTGATTTTCCTCGGCGGTCTTCGCTATCAGGTTTCAATCCACGCCCCCGTGAAGGAGGCGACCTTCTATCAAACGAAAGACTGAGGCCACATCCCAGTTTCAATCCACGCCCCCGTGAAGGAGGCGACTGCCATCCTCTTCCTTGGCGTGACCGTCCAAAGCGTTTCAATCCACGCCCCCGTGAAGGAGGCGACATTTCAGGTCTTCCGGGTTGATCAGACTACCTTTGTTTCAATCCACGCCCCCGTGAAGGAGGCGACTCCTATACCATCCAACACTAAGGAGTATTGATATGTTTCAATCCACGCCCCCGTGAAGGAGGCGACCCACCGGAGCCGCCATCATGCCCCGCACCTCACTAGTTTCAATCCACGCCCCCGTGAAGGAGGCGACTTAGCTGTAGCGGCGCAGGCAAAGGACTCGTTACGTTTCAATCCACGCCCCCGTGAAGGAGGCGACAGGGCGTACTTGAACGCCTCGCAGACCGCGACGAGTTTCAATCCACGCCCCCGTGAAGGAGGCGACCAACGCGGCGGGTGTACTGCTCTTCAACTTGGCTGTTTCAATCCACGCCCCCGTGAAGGAGGCGACTCCAAAATGCTGTTGGTATAAGACCTGTTGCCCGTTTCAATCCACGCCCCCGTGAAGGAGGCGACGCAGTCATTGCCCTTGCATTCGCAAATATAGTCCGTTTCAATCCACGCCCCCGTGAAGGAGGCGACGTCTGCCGTTCATGCCCGGTTGATCCCCGGTCAGGTTTCAATCCACGCCCCCGTGAAGGAGGCGACAGGCATATTTAAACGCCTCGCAAACCGCAACAAGTTTCAATCCACGCCCCCGTGAAGGAGGCGACTCTTGCTCAACAGATGAGTGTGCTGGTGTTAAGGTTTCAATCCACGCCCCCGTGAAGGAGGCGACGTTCGTTATTGGGCTTTTTAGTTGCAAACTGTGCGTTTCAATCCACGCCCCCGTGAAGGAGGCGACGAAAAGATCAACATCAGCGCGGGAGAGATGTTTCAATCCACGCCCCCGTGAAGGAGGCGACCGGCCACAGCGAGACCGTCGCTACCAAGGGCCTGTTTCAATCCACGCCCCCGTGAAGGAGGCGACGTGGTAAACAGCGTAGCTGGTATTATCTAAATAGTTTCAATCCACGCCCCCGTGAAGGAGGCGACCCAACATTATATTCACCATTAACAAAGTAATCAGTTTCAATCCACGCCCCCGTGAAGGAGGCGACACAGACTTACAAGCATCCTCATAGGACATGCCGTTTCAATCCACGCCCCCGTGAAGGAGGCGACTAGGGGCCAAAAAGCGGCCTTTTTGGGAGGGGCGTTTCAATCCACGCCCCCGTGAAGGAGGCGACATTCCGAATCAAGCACCTTGATATCGACAACAGGTTTCAATCCACGCCCCCGTGAAGGAGGCGACTGGCGGCGTTGTCATCAGCGGTACTGTTTTGAAGTTTCAATCCACGCCCCCGTGAAGGAGGCGACTCCTGCGCTTCCTGACCATAATCAACCGGGCATGTTTCAATCCACGCCCCCGTGAAGGAGGCGACCTTCAGGATGAGCAAACTTGTTCCAAATCCCGGAGTTTCAATCCACGCCCCCGTGAAGGAGGCGACAGCGACAAACCAAACTCAGCACCATTACCAACCAAGTTTCAATCCACGCCCCCGTGAAGGAGGCGACGTTTTCTGCGCGATGGGCGTATGCGAAGCATAGCGTTTCAATCCACGCCCCCGTGAAGGAGGCGACATCAATGTTGTCCAGGCAATCCGTGCCTGTATCCTTGTTTCAATCCACGCCCCCGTGAAGGAGGCGACCTGTACGATCAACATCAACACCGTGTCTGCTACAGTTTCAATCCACGCCCCCGTGAAGGAGGCGACCAGGTAGGACAATCTTGCGCGGCAAGCAGGTCATTGTTTCAATCCACGCCCCCGTGAAGGAGGCGACACGCCGCCACTGGCAAAGCTGCTTATGCGAGGCAGTTTCAATCCACGCCCCCGTGAAGGAGGCGACTACGGGTTCTGGTCACTGCAACAGGGCTGAACTCGTTTCAATCCACGCCCCCGTGAAGGAGGCGACAATATTAAACCGGCTGTCTGGCTGCCTTCCGAAGACGTTTCAATCCACGCCCCCGTGAAGGAGGCGACACCATCTATCTGCGAGCATTGCTCAACACAGTTGTTTCAATCCACGCCCCCGTGAAGGAGGCGACATAAGGCCGGTCAAGCAGCATATCCTCAACCGTATCGTTTCAATCCACGCCCCCGTGAAGGAGGCGACCTGCTGCATAGCGGCCAAAGCAGGAGCGGCAGGAGTTTCAATCCACGCCCCCGTGAAGGAGGCGACACCGGAGCATTGTCCAAACCCGATTCTGCCAAGGTTTCAATCCACGCCCCCGTGAAGGAGGCGACTGCAGCATAAGGGTTTTGCTGTCGAGGTCATCGGTTTCAATCCACGCCCCCGTGAAGGAGGCGACTGTGTGCATTGAGGCTATGCGTTCGGCTCCTCCTGTTTCAATCCACGCCCCCGTGAAGGAGGCGACTACCTTCTGAAGAGCCTGGATACCTGCCGCAACCGTTTCAATCCACGCCCCCGTGAAGGAGGCGACCTTTACCATTGATACAAGAAAACGATGCGGTGGTGTTTCAATCCACGCCCCCGTGAAGGAGGCGACGGTATTCGAATGGAGAAAAAACGACAACATGGGTGTTTCAATCCACGCCCCCGTGAAGGAGGCGACTCGTTCCCTAATACCCGCGCTACCGTTCTACATGGTTTCAATCCACGCCCCCGTGAAGGAGGCGACGATGGTAACATCGTTCGCGTTCATGGCTAAGGCGTTTCAATCCACGCCCCCGTGAAGGAGGCGACTAAGCCTCGCTTGTCATTAAACGCAGATTCCAGAGTTTCAATCCACGCCCCCGTGAAGGAGGCGACGTCGCCACAATGACGACAAGTACAGGATTGATTAGTTTCAATCCACGCCCCCGTGAAGGAGGCGACCCCGCCAAGGTTCACGGTGCCGGTCAGGATCACGTTTCAATCCACGCCCCCGTGAAGGAGGCGACCTGCTGAAGGTCAACATCAGGATTGCGTGAGGAGGTTTCAATCCACGCCCCCGTGAAGGAGGCGACTGCCACCAGTTTTGGATCCACGCTGAGAGACGAGTTTCAATCCACGCCCCCGTGAAGGAGGCGACATATTAAAGACTGTGATTTCGATTTTGACGGGGACGTTTCAATCCACGCCCCCGTGAAGGAGGCGACGGGCATACAGCAACCGACGGACGCGAGGATTACGTTTCAATCCACGCCCCCGTGAAGGAGGCGACGGCGTTGAATATGACACCCTCAGATTATATGTGCGTTTCAATCCACGCCCCCGTGAAGGAGGCGACGAGACGTACCTCATCTTCAGCCGCCGCTACCTGTTGTTTCAATCCACGCCCCCGTGAAGGAGGCGACTCTTCCAGAACGAAACTTTCCTCGGTGTTTTCCAGTTTCAATCCACGCCCCCGTGAAGGAGGCGACTCTGTTGCACTGGCGCGGTCATGATTTCCACCAAGTTTCAATCCACGCCCCCGTGAAGGAGGCGACTAAGGGCCTATGACGAGTGCGTTCGCTGGGTGCTGTTTCAATCCACGCCCCCGTGAAGGAGGCGACCAACAGCGGCGGCGACCTTCGCAGACACCTGACCGGTTTCAATCCACGCCCCCGTGAAGGAGGCGACCTGCGTTCAAATCGCTTTTTTCCTCCTCTTCATCTGTTTCAATCCACGCCCCCGTGAAGGAGGCGACCATCCTTGTCGAAGATCAGGCGACGAGTTTCATGTTTCAATCCACGCCCCCGTGAAGGAGGCGACCTATATCTAATGATTATCTCAAAACCATCGCAGGGTTTCAATCCACGCCCCCGTGAAGGAGGCGACTTGGATGCCTTCTCCTTGGACGGCCACGCCAAGGTTTCAATCCACGCCCCCGTGAAGGAGGCGACCGCCGTTTGCTCATGCTGCTGCCCGGCGTGAAAGGTTTCAATCCACGCCCCCGTGAAGGAGGCGACTCGGTGCTAAACAATGTACTGATACTTCTACAGGTTTCAATCCACGCCCCCGTGAAGGAGGCGACTGTACGCTTCCTGCTTGGGATTGCTTGGATTCCGATGTTTCAATCCACGCCCCCGTGAAGGAGGCGACCTTGCTCAGGTTCCTTACCGGACTTGGCAGTTTCAATCCACGCCCCCGTGAAGGAGGCGACTAACGCCAAAGGCAAATGCTTGATTAGTATAAAGTTTCAATCCACGCCCCCGTGAAGGAGGCGACTTTCACTAAAGCGGGAGCAAAAGTGCGCGAAGACGTTTCAATCCACGCCCCCGTGAAGGAGGCGACGCAAAAGGGACAGCAGTAGGAGCAGGAAGAGGAGTTTCAATCCACGCCCCCGTGAAGGAGGCGACTGACCTCGGTAGCCAGCGTCTGTACCGGAATCGTTTCAATCCACGCCCCCGTGAAGGAGGCGACCTGCGTCACGCAGCTAAACGGTGCCTATGAGAGGTTTCAATCCACGCCCCCGTGAAGGAGGCGACCGCATCCATCACCTGATCCGGGCAGGGGCTGATCCCGTTTCAATCCACGCCCCCGTGAAGGAGGCGACCTGTCTGGGGCCTAATCCTTTTCAGCAGGAAAAAGTTTCAATCCACGCCCCCGTGAAGGAGGCGACCCTGCCGCGCCTTTGACGTGGCGATAGATGGTACGTTTCAATCCACGCCCCCGTGAAGGAGGCGACCTCTGTCCAGTACCGCCGTCGCTCCCTTCAGCAGGTTTCAATCCACGCCCCCGTGAAGGAGGCGACTCAAAACAGCGGTTTGTGGCATCCGCACATGCACGTTTCAATCCACGCCCCCGTGAAGGAGGCGACGCGCAGCAGACGCAGAGCAGGTGCTGGCGGCAGGTGTTTCAATCCACGCCCCCGTGAAGGAGGCGACGTTTCCTGTACGGCAGGAGGCTGCAAATTGCCTGTTTCAATCCACGCCCCCGTGAAGGAGGCGACTCGTCAGCCTGCTCAATGACGGTGTACGTCCCCACGTTTCAATCCACGCCCCCGTGAAGGAGGCGACAACAAGTGACCACACTTTATTTCTTATTATCAAGTTTCAATCCACGCCCCCGTGAAGGAGGCGACATCGGGCTGGCGGAAGGCCGTTTTTCCTCGACCAGTTTCAATCCACGCCCCCGTGAAGGAGGCGACGACAGCCAGAGCAGACAACATACAGTCCAACACGTTTCAATCCACGCCCCCGTGAAGGAGGCGACCGGTGCGGCTGCGTCTTGTCCCAGCCGAGCCGTCCGTTTCAATCCACGCCCCCGTGAAGGAGGCGACCAATCCACCCGCGCTGGTACGGCAGCAGCGCGGGTTTCAATCCACGCCCCCGTGAAGGAGGCGACAAACGGGTGATGTGCTCCAAGCATTTCACTGGCGTTTCAATCCACGCCCCCGTGAAGGAGGCGACCTTCATTAGAGGACAACGCGCGCGCTTTTCCCATTAGTTTCAATCCACGCCCCCGTGAAGGAGGCGACAGCAGATTTGCGTACCCAGCGATGCTCACGGACAGTTTCAATCCACGCCCCCGTGAAGGAGGCGACGAAGATAGCGAATACGATTGGATATTCGTTGATGTTTCAATCCACGCCCCCGTGAAGGAGGCGACTGTTCGGCGGCGGCATGGTGACATGCAGCGCAGGGTTTCAATCCACGCCCCCGTGAAGGAGGCGACGCTGGCCGCAAGGAGTCATCGTTCCGAAAAACGAGTTTCAATCCACGCCCCCGTGAAGGAGGCGACGTTGAGGTGCTGCTGCTGCGGTGCAGAGCGGAAGTTTCAATCCACGCCCCCGTGAAGGAGGCGACGTTCTTCTTCTGCTGCCGGTCAGTGCGACGGCAGCAGTTTCAATCCACGCCCCCGTGAAGGAGGCGACGCAGGTGGATACGCATACATCTGCCAGCTCACTGTTTCAATCCACGCCCCCGTGAAGGAGGCGACCTAACTGCCAACCGCGACATCGCGGCTCTTGGCGTTTCAATCCACGCCCCCGTGAAGGAGGCGACGCAGCCGCGCAAGTGCGTGCTGACGCGGCCCGTGTTTCAATCCACGCCCCCGTGAAGGAGGCGACACCGGCTGCGGCGGGCAATGAAAAAAAACAACTGGTTTCAATCCACGCCCCCGTGAAGGAGGCGACCAGGGGCAGCCC
Organism: Candidatus Electronema aureum; assembly: GCA_004284765.1. Classification (GTDB taxonomy): domain Bacteria; phylum Desulfobacterota; class Desulfobulbia; order Desulfobulbales; family Desulfobulbaceae; genus Electronema; species Electronema aureum. Next base: position 14,631 of record NQJD01000031.1, on the reverse strand, counting down.
AGATGCCAAATCCGCCGCCGTGTTTCAATCCACGCCCCCGTGAAGGAGGCGACGGCATAGAATTTCCAAATCCAAAGGCAGGAGCCGTTTCAATCCACGCCCCCGTGAAGGAGGCGACTGCGGCCAATATCCCAGCGTGGCGGATGTGGATTGTGTTTCAATCCACGCCCCCGTGAAGGAGGCGACTTCATGCGCTGGGCGGAGGCGGTGCCCAGCGCATGTTTCAATCCACGCCCCCGTGAAGGAGGCGACCCGTACACGTCGCCATAAAATGCGCCCTGATAAAGTTTCAATCCACGCCCCCGTGAAGGAGGCGACATGATTCAGCCACCACGATTTCAATGCGCACGGGTTTCAATCCACGCCCCCGTGAAGGAGGCGACGCACAATTTGCGCCGAACTTCTGCGCCAAATTTTGTTTCAATCCACGCCCCCGTGAAGGAGGCGACTTTCCGCTGCTGTTGTGGCCGAGCAGCGGGACGAAGTTTCAATCCACGCCCCCGTGAAGGAGGCGACGGCGGTGCAGCGGGCGAAGGCCAAAGCGGGGGCGTTTCAATCCACGCCCCCGTGAAGGAGGCGACCACCGGACAGCGCGTTCATGGCCTGTTCCAGCGCGGTTTCAATCCACGCCCCCGTGAAGGAGGCGACTGCTGGCGAAAAACCACATAGCCCGCCATCCGATGTTTCAATCCACGCCCCCGTGAAGGAGGCGACCAGAGGCCGCCGCTGGTGCAGGCGGCCTCATCCACGTTTCAATCCACGCCCCCGTGAAGGAGGCGACCATCTCATTGCCGGTGACAACGCGGGCGGCAAGCTGTTTCAATCCACGCCCCCGTGAAGGAGGCGACTCTCTGTAGTGTTCGGCAGTACTGCGTTTTTGAGTTTCAATCCACGCCCCCGTGAAGGAGGCGACCAGCGAAAAATCTCGGCATATCGAAGAGCTGGCTGTTTCAATCCACGCCCCCGTGAAGGAGGCGACGACCACGGCCCAGCGGCTTGAAGCGATTATCACGAGTTTCAATCCACGCCCCCGTGAAGGAGGCGACTTTTTGGGATAATAGATTGCACATCAACACCCGCAGTTTCAATCCACGCCCCCGTGAAGGAGGCGACTGGTCAGCGTATAGCTCACAACGTGGCTGGCGGGTTTCAATCCACGCCCCCGTGAAGGAGGCGACTGGTCAGCGTATAGCTCACAACGTGGCTGGCGGGTTTCAATCCACGCCCCCGTGAAGGAGGCGACCTTTGACAGTCCACAGCCCCGCGCGGCCGAGCGGTTTCAATCCACGCCCCCGTGAAGGAGGCGACCTCTGCGGCGAGGTACTTCACCACCTCATCCCCTGTTTCAATCCACGCCCCCGTGAAGGAGGCGACTGGTCAGCTCCGCCAGATGATTCCAAGGATGGTTGTTTCAATCCACGCCCCCGTGAAGGAGGCGACGTGAGTTTTAGTAGGGTGCGGGGCATGGTGGCATGTTTCAATCCACGCCCCCGTGAAGGAGGCGACCTGCTCCACCCAGTCCTTGACCTGCTCGCCGGTGTTTCAATCCACGCCCCCGTGAAGGAGGCGACCTCCAATTAGTCTGCCGGGGCCGGTGCGCTGATGTTTCAATCCACGCCCCCGTGAAGGAGGCGACACAGGAGGACGTGAAACCGATACCGCCGCCCCTGTTTCAATCCACGCCCCCGTGAAGGAGGCGACTGGGCACCCGGCTGGCTTGCTATGGGCGGGCATACGTTTCAATCCACGCCCCCGTGAAGGAGGCGACCAGCGCGGTTGCTCTCTGGATTTCTTCCGCAACCGGTTTCAATCCACGCCCCCGTGAAGGAGGCGACCAGCTCCCACGCTGCATCTCCGCTGCCGCTGGTGTTTCAATCCACGCCCCCGTGAAGGAGGCGACCCCGCTGATGCGAGCCAGCTTGTTGGCGTGGTGATGTTTCAATCCACGCCCCCGTGAAGGAGGCGACCTTCTTCAATTTGGCCCACTTCTGCGGGCGGCCCGTTTCAATCCACGCCCCCGTGAAGGAGGCGACCGCAACTTGTGCTGGGTCAAAATTATCAGCATTTTGGTTTCAATCCACGCCCCCGTGAAGGAGGCGACGGGCCAATAGCTGCCGGTATTTTTGGTCTATCAGTTTCAATCCACGCCCCCGTGAAGGAGGCGACTCTATCGCGGCGCAGTAAACGGGAATTGAGATAGGTTTCAATCCACGCCCCCGTGAAGGAGGCGACATGTGCTGCTGGAGCAGGCCGCGCCAATTGCCGGGTTTCAATCCACGCCCCCGTGAAGGAGGCGACTTGACCTACCTGATCCGTTGACCAAGATGGCAAAGTTTCAATCCACGCCCCCGTGAAGGAGGCGACGCCAAAGTGGTGTTGTTCCGCGCCCGAATCGCTGGGGTTTCAATCCACGCCCCCGTGAAGGAGGCGACTTCACCCGGCGGGCCGGGTGCGCACCCGGCTGCCGTTTCAATCCACGCCCCCGTGAAGGAGGCGACATGGTTAGTTGACAGAGGCGCAGAGATCAATCAGCAGTTTCAATCCACGCCCCCGTGAAGGAGGCGACTGCTGTGGCGGCGAGCTGGCAGCAGCAGATACAGTTTCAATCCACGCCCCCGTGAAGGAGGCGACTTTACGCGGATTGTGCAGGACGCGGACAGCTATGAGTTTCAATCCACGCCCCCGTGAAGGAGGCGACCGCATCCAGCCCCCGCGACAGGGGGCTGGAACGTGTTTCAATCCACGCCCCCGTGAAGGAGGCGACCTACCGCCACGTCAACGGCGCGGCAGGCAGCTACGTTTCAATCCACGCCCCCGTGAAGGAGGCGACGAGCGCAAAGCCGCTGGTTGATACAGCCCGGTTGATGTTTCAATCCACGCCCCCGTGAAGGAGGCGACCAGCAACAGAGTTCCCGGAGTGACGAAAATGGCAGTTTCAATCCACGCCCCCGTGAAGGAGGCGACCTGCATTGCCAATCACCAACTCGTCGAAATTGTAGTTTCAATCCACGCCCCCGTGAAGGAGGCGACCGCATTAGAACGACACAATGATGCTGCCATAAAGTTTCAATCCACGCCCCCGTGAAGGAGGCGACCTTTAAACAGGGTTCCTTAATAATTCCTGCTAATGTTTCAATCCACGCCCCCGTGAAGGAGGCGACATGTACAATGAAAATATGAAGAATATTTGTTCTGTTTCAATCCACGCCCCCGTGAAGGAGGCGACCTACGCTTGAGTATCCTGATAAACTTCCGCTCTGTTTCAATCCACGCCCCCGTGAAGGAGGCGACACGAAACGAACCCCAAAATCCTGCCACGTCTGGAAAGTTTCAATCCACGCCCCCGTGAAGGAGGCGACCCTTGCCGGGATCGGAGGAAGTCAGGGGCACTTTGTTTCAATCCACGCCCCCGTGAAGGAGGCGACAAGATTAAAAACAGCAATACCAACGAGGAGACAGTTTCAATCCACGCCCCCGTGAAGGAGGCGACGCGATAATGCGACCAGATTGTCGGCGGCAGAACGTTTCAATCCACGCCCCCGTGAAGGAGGCGACCACCGCCCTCAGTCAAAATCGACCGCAGCGGGGATTTGTTTCAATCCACGCCCCCGTGAAGGAGGCGACTTTTTATTCTTTCCCGTTGATCAACCAGTCGAGTGTTTCAATCCACGCCCCCGTGAAGGAGGCGACGCCTAAACATAATGCCCTCAAGTAGGATTAACGTTGTTTCAATCCACGCCCCCGTGAAGGAGGCGACTGCTGTTCCGGGTTGAGGAGGACGGCAGCGGCGGGTTTCAATCCACGCCCCCGTGAAGGAGGCGACCTGCAATCCTCCCCCTGATCAGTGCTCCGACCAAGTTTCAATCCACGCCCCCGTGAAGGAGGCGACTTTGCCGTCCTCCTCTTTAGCGTGACCGTCCAGTGTTTCAATCCACGCCCCCGTGAAGGAGGCGACGGCAAAGCTGCTTATGCGCGGAGGTGATATGGATGTTTCAATCCACGCCCCCGTGAAGGAGGCGACAGCCAACCAACATCGGAATTATCAGCTGGATCAGTTTCAATCCACGCCCCCGTGAAGGAGGCGACCGTTGCCGCTCTCGCTTGGTATCGTCCACATTTGGTTTCAATCCACGCCCCCGTGAAGGAGGCGACAGCCAATTGGTTAGCTGGTATCGATAGAAAAGGTGTTTCAATCCACGCCCCCGTGAAGGAGGCGACGTAGGAAGGCAGCCAATCAAGATTATTAATCATCGTTTCAATCCACGCCCCCGTGAAGGAGGCGACGCGCACCCGGCTGCCGAAGGAGGGCGAATAGATGGTTTCAATCCACGCCCCCGTGAAGGAGGCGACCTCCGAGACACCCGCACACTCATCTGTTGCGCAGGTTTCAATCCACGCCCCCGTGAAGGAGGCGACTGGAAGGCAATGCGCGCGCTCTTCCGATTAGAACAGTTTCAATCCACGCCCCCGTGAAGGAGGCGACGCTCAAGGAGGTTGAAGATGAGCGGACGGCGAACTGTTTCAATCCACGCCCCCGTGAAGGAGGCGACTAATATCACCCCAGACTTAGCGGCAGACTCTTCGTTTCAATCCACGCCCCCGTGAAGGAGGCGACACACCGCACAAACCTGTGATATGTCGCTGATGGTGTTTCAATCCACGCCCCCGTGAAGGAGGCGACTCGCCGTGCTGATCACCAAGACAGTGCTCAATGGTGTTTCAATCCACGCCCCCGTGAAGGAGGCGACGTGGCATCCCGCATATCCTCCCTCCTTGCCGGAGGTTTCAATCCACGCCCCCGTGAAGGAGGCGACCGTTTCTTCAAAGCAATCCCTCGCTGCTGGTCTGTTTCAATCCACGCCCCCGTGAAGGAGGCGACAGAGATTAAGGCCGGTTCAGCGCGGATAGCCCAGTTTCAATCCACGCCCCCGTGAAGGAGGCGACGGTCAGTCAATAACAACCGCGCTGAAGTTGAGCGGTTTCAATCCACGCCCCCGTGAAGGAGGCGACGCACAGTCTCTTTGACCGCGACAATCTTGCCGTACGTTTCAATCCACGCCCCCGTGAAGGAGGCGACGGAGCAGCGCACCGCTGACAGTCCATTTGGACTCAGTTTCAATCCACGCCCCCGTGAAGGAGGCGACCTACTACTACGCCACAGCGCATCGTGTGGCCCCAGTTTCAATCCACGCCCCCGTGAAGGAGGCGACGTTTTAGCCTGTTCCCTCGTTCGCAGCCAAACGGGGGTTTCAATCCACGCCCCCGTGAAGGAGGCGACTGGCAGCAGCCGCCTGCAATCCCGCTGGGGATACTGTTTCAATCCACGCCCCCGTGAAGGAGGCGACGTCAAAAACTCCATTCTTGGCACCGGCGATGTTTCAATCCACGCCCCCGTGAAGGAGGCGACAGAGGTCAATCAGCAGAGAGAGGTAAGTATGGACGTTTCAATCCACGCCCCCGTGAAGGAGGCGACCAAGACGCAGCCGCACAGGATTGAGACGATTTTCCGTTTCAATCCACGCCCCCGTGAAGGAGGCGACAAGAGCTGGATGTTATCCCTGCGCAAGGCGGAGGTTTCAATCCACGCCCCCGTGAAGGAGGCGACCTGCGGGAAAGGTATCTTGCGATCAAAGCCAATGTTTCAATCCACGCCCCCGTGAAGGAGGCGACGAAGCAGCCCGCGTTGCCTGCGGCGCCCGTCCGTGTTTCAATCCACGCCCCCGTGAAGGAGGCGACGCGCAAAGTGAAGGCTGGCTATCTGATTCGACTGGTTTCAATCCACGCCCCCGTGAAGGAGGCGACGCCGCTGCTGCTGCTTTGGCGGCAGCAGCGTAGGTTTCAATCCACGCCCCCGTGAAGGAGGCGACAAAAACGGAATGAGGCAGCAGAACAGCCAGCGCGTTTCAATCCACGCCCCCGTGAAGGAGGCGACGTACAGCCGCGTCAAAGAGGTGACTGCCGAGCACGTGTTTCAATCCACGCCCCCGTGAAGGAGGCGACTCGCCAAAGCGACGGCCAGTATTGCAGCATCCAGTGTTTCAATCCACGCCCCCGTGAAGGAGGCGACAGCATAATGGGGGCTATAATGGCATTAAGCGAACGTTTCAATCCACGCCCCCGTGAAGGAGGCGACCCAGCGACATGCCGTATTTCTTCATCTTTATTAGCGTTTCAATCCACGCCCCCGTGAAGGAGGCGACGGAAGCCGCGCGGCTGTCCAAGGCAGGCGACTGGTTTCAATCCACGCCCCCGTGAAGGAGGCGACTCCGCCGCTTGCCCTGCCTATGGCGGCGGGCAGTGTTTCAATCCACGCCCCCGTGAAGGAGGCGACGACAATCCGCATATCGAGGCTGCGCAGAAGCACCTGTTTCAATCCACGCCCCCGTGAAGGAGGCGACAAACACACCGTCGCCAACTATGTCAAGAGATTGCGAGTTTCAATCCACGCCCCCGTGAAGGAGGCGACCTATCATCGCTCGACGGCGTGAGGTTCGCGTCGCGGTTTCAATCCACGCCCCCGTGAAGGAGGCGACCGGGCGGTTAGATGAGGCAGCGGCCCTGCTGAATGTTTCAATCCACGCCCCCGTGAAGGAGGCGACATTTGTTGCCCAGTTTGCAATCTGTCCCGGACGGGTTTCAATCCACGCCCCCGTGAAGGAGGCGACCAAGCGCAACTTCGCAGTTTCGGGTCGACCACAGTTTCAATCCACGCCCCCGTGAAGGAGGCGACATATATCCGCACGTCCGCCGCACTGTTTTCGCGAGGTTTCAATCCACGCCCCCGTGAAGGAGGCGACGAAGCTGCACTGCGGGCACAGGACAAGGAGACGAAGGTTTCAATCCACGCCCCCGTGAAGGAGGCGACAGTAATCGACTTGTGGCTGGCTTTGAGACTGAGGTTTCAATCCACGCCCCCGTGAAGGAGGCGACCCCACCATCTATCGCCATGTCAAAGGCGCGGCAGGTTTCAATCCACGCCCCCGTGAAGGAGGCGACTTTTTTGTTTAATCCTTCCCCAGATTACAGAGTTTCAATCCACGCCCCCGTGAAGGAGGCGACTTCCAGATGCGTACCGGTCAAGCTCTTTCAAGTGTTTCAATCCACGCCCCCGTGAAGGAGGCGACTAGATCGCACCTTCGTAGGTGGTCTGATCAACCCGGTTTCAATCCACGCCCCCGTGAAGGAGGCGACCAGCCGCGTTTGACCGCTCGTTCTGGCATTCTAAGTTTCAATCCACGCCCCCGTGAAGGAGGCGACGATATCATGCAATCCGATCAAATGCCCGTGGCGGTGTTTCAATCCACGCCCCCGTGAAGGAGGCGACCGGTTAAAGGACTCCACATGGGGCTTTCCTTGAGGTTTCAATCCACGCCCCCGTGAAGGAGGCGACGCGTCTGCACATCTGAACCACCGTACCAGACGCGTTTCAATCCACGCCCCCGTGAAGGAGGCGACACAAGCCTCTGCTGCTACAGCTGCACCAGCTTTGTTTCAATCCACGCCCCCGTGAAGGAGGCGACCGTGGCTACAGATGTTTACCCAGTCACGCAAGCTGTTTCAATCCACGCCCCCGTGAAGGAGGCGACCTCTCTTGCTTCTGTTTTTTTTTGTGTTTGGAAAGTTTCAATCCACGCCCCCGTGAAGGAGGCGACGAGCCAGCCAACGTCAGAGTTATCAGCTGGATCAGTTTCAATCCACGCCCCCGTGAAGGAGGCGACTTGGTACATGCTGCATGGTGTTGCATCATAGGAGCTTGTTTCAATCCACGCCCCCGTGAAGGAGGCGACAATGATAACTCCACTCGCCAGCATTAAACGCAGCAGTTTCAATCCACGCCCCCGTGAAGGAGGCGACGCAATCAGCAGGCTGATCAGCAACAATGCAGCTTGTTTCAATCCACGCCCCCGTGAAGGAGGCGACATACCTCACCGGGTGCCTGCCCACGACGACCATGTTTCAATCCACGCCCCCGTGAAGGAGGCGACTCGCAGCCAGTATCTGGGTCAACCCATGCTGTAGGTTTCAATCCACGCCCCCGTGAAGGAGGCGACAAGCCGGTATTAAATTGGACAGCATCTGGAACAGGTTTCAATCCACGCCCCCGTGAAGGAGGCGACGCGACCGGGCCGGAAGCTGCGGCGGGATCAGAAGTTTCAATCCACGCCCCCGTGAAGGAGGCGACATTAAACCGGCAAATCCTAAGTACAGCACTCCTGTTTCAATCCACGCCCCCGTGAAGGAGGCGACGACTTCATATATAAATCATGGAGTTTAGCAGTGGGTTTCAATCCACGCCCCCGTGAAGGAGGCGACGGTTCACCCGATCCTAAGCTGATCCATATTGACCTGTTTCAATCCACGCCCCCGTGAAGGAGGCGACGAGGGCGCACGCCATCGAGCAGGCTGACGAGCCGATGTTTCAATCCACGCCCCCGTGAAGGAGGCGACGATGCCATCCGTACTTGGCTCCCCGGATGCACGTTTCAATCCACGCCCCCGTGAAGGAGGCGACGGACATAACCGGGAGTGATCGGATTATTATTGACACAGTTTCAATCCACGCCCCCGTGAAGGAGGCGACCGGACTGGGCAACAAACCAGATGGACTGGGACGATTTGGTTTCAATCCACGCCCCCGTGAAGGAGGCGACAGCGGCGAAGGAGGCTGAGGCTAAATTCAAGGCCGTTTCAATCCACGCCCCCGTGAAGGAGGCGACGGTCTGGGGCAAGGATTTCATTTTGTTCTATCAGTTTCAATCCACGCCCCCGTGAAGGAGGCGACCATACACCGCTGCGCTGGCGATGAACGGCCTGTACGTTTCAATCCACGCCCCCGTGAAGGAGGCGACCGCTGTGTGCTCGGATGGGCAATAGGAGATTCCGTTTCAATCCACGCCCCCGTGAAGGAGGCGACCGTCTATGTCGGGCCAAGGTCTGGGGTGTGCGGGACAAGTTTCAATCCACGCCCCCGTGAAGGAGGCGACTTGTGCCTGCCGGAATTTTGAACTGTGGCGAACTGTTTCAATCCACGCCCCCGTGAAGGAGGCGACCAATGGTGTATGGCAAGCAAAACATCACACAGCGGTTTCAATCCACGCCCCCGTGAAGGAGGCGACGCTTGAGGTCGCCAGTCGCACGGGCAATGAAACCGTGTTTCAATCCACGCCCCCGTGAAGGAGGCGACCGTACACCGTCATTGAGCAGGCTAACGAGGCGATGTTTCAATCCACGCCCCCGTGAAGGAGGCGACTTGCCGCCGCCAAGGCCCGCGCCGAGGCCGCGCAAAAGGTTTCAATCCACGCCCCCGTGAAGGAGGCGACAAGGTGCGAGCAGAGGGCATCAAGCAGGCTGGTGTTTCAATCCACGCCCCCGTGAAGGAGGCGACCGCACCGCGCCAGCTCGTTTTTACAAGACCTGCTGTTTCAATCCACGCCCCCGTGAAGGAGGCGACCTACATATATTAGAGTGGGAGAATTTTAAGTACGTTTCAATCCACGCCCCCGTGAAGGAGGCGACCGGCATAGAATGCAATAATGAGTATCGCTCAATTGTTTCAATCCACGCCCCCGTGAAGGAGGCGACAATTGGTGGTCAAAGTAAGCAACCGGCAGCCGGGGTTTCAATCCACGCCCCCGTGAAGGAGGCGACAATTGGCAGCGCACGAGCATTGGCATCCTCTAACGTTTCAATCCACGCCCCCGTGAAGGAGGCGACTTAAACGCAACAGAAACAGCTTGGTCCCGAGCTGTTTCAATCCACGCCCCCGTGAAGGAGGCGACCGGCGAGGCGGCTTGGGAACTACAGCTACAGGAAGTTTCAATCCACGCCCCCGTGAAGGAGGCGACTCCTCGCTGTTAAGTTCCTCGGCATTGGCGGTAAGTTTCAATCCACGCCCCCGTGAAGGAGGCGACTGGTACTTATAACGGCAATCCTAATGCTGACCAGTTTCAATCCACGCCCCCGTGAAGGAGGCGACCCTTGTCCCTAATATACCTGTTCCCAGCTTCTTCCAGTTTCAATCCACGCCCCCGTGAAGGAGGCGACAAGCACGCCGTCATTGAGCAGGCTAACGAGGCGGTGTTTCAATCCACGCCCCCGTGAAGGAGGCGACATCCCCTCCGGTCAGGAAGCGCAGGGCAACGAGGTTTCAATCCACGCCCCCGTGAAGGAGGCGACTTGATCTCTATCCTGACTTGATCGTCTGTCTTCGGTTTCAATCCACGCCCCCGTGAAGGAGGCGACGTACAGCATTTCGTCGCCCTCGTGCGTTTCAGTGTGTTTCAATCCACGCCCCCGTGAAGGAGGCGACGTTTTTCGGGTCAGTAGGGGCAGCGGATTCCGGAGTTTCAATCCACGCCCCCGTGAAGGAGGCGACTTGGTGACATGTCATTGCCTGATACAACTGCTGGGTTTCAATCCACGCCCCCGTGAAGGAGGCGACCAAATTCGAGATTCAGCTCTTTAGAGGTTTTCCGTTTCAATCCACGCCCCCGTGAAGGAGGCGACTGATATTATATATCCGGCAGCAAAAATATCATTAGTTTCAATCCACGCCCCCGTGAAGGAGGCGACTACTAAGACTTGGCCGCGCGGGACGGCGGCTAAGGTTTCAATCCACGCCCCCGTGAAGGAGGCGACGGCACGAAGTGAAACACGGGGGATAACCCGGCAGTTTCAATCCACGCCCCCGTGAAGGAGGCGACGGTCAGCAGAGATCAGATCATTGCGCACAGACTGTTTCAATCCACGCCCCCGTGAAGGAGGCGACTATTACATCCGCACGCAACCAATACCTAGTACCAGTTTCAATCCACGCCCCCGTGAAGGAGGCGACTGCGCCAAGAGTTATCCGACATCCGATACTGTTTCAATCCACGCCCCCGTGAAGGAGGCGACCAAAGGCAGATGCTTGTTTAATTGCCCCAAGTAGGTTTCAATCCACGCCCCCGTGAAGGAGGCGACGCTACCGAGCCTGCCCGTAGCGCGGGCAAGAGTGTTTCAATCCACGCCCCCGTGAAGGAGGCGACCAAGTCGCGGCAGTTGGCAGAATTGATCAGCTACGTTTCAATCCACGCCCCCGTGAAGGAGGCGACGATCGAGGACATGGTGCTGGACAAGGGCGTGGATGTTTCAATCCACGCCCCCGTGAAGGAGGCGACGTCTGTGCTGATCCCCGACCCAGCAGTCAACCAAGTTTCAATCCACGCCCCCGTGAAGGAGGCGACCAAGTAAAAGCGTACAGGTAACTAACAGCATACCGTTTCAATCCACGCCCCCGTGAAGGAGGCGACAGATTTCTCACACCTCACTTGCCAGTTGTGGAATGTTTCAATCCACGCCCCCGTGAAGGAGGCGACTTCGGGAAATCTCATTCTGTCACCTCTTGGAGTATGTTTCAATCCACGCCCCCGTGAAGGAGGCGACCAAGTTCGGCATGACGACGAGCGTGATCCGCGTGTTTCAATCCACGCCCCCGTGAAGGAGGCGACGTACCTCATCTTCAACAGCAGCGACCTGCTGAAGTTTCAATCCACGCCCCCGTGAAGGAGGCGACTCGAAATGACTGCACGTATGCCTGCCACGAAGAAGTTTCAATCCACGCCCCCGTGAAGGAGGCGACGCAACGTCAACTCTCTGGTGCTGTCCGCCGTGCCAGTTTCAATCCACGCCCCCGTGAAGGAGGCGACGGTCGCAGAGTTCCTGCACGATGTCCTTGGCCGATGTTTCAATCCACGCCCCCGTGAAGGAGGCGACACGGCTACAGATTTTTCCGCCGCGACAATTACGGACGTTTCAATCCACGCCCCCGTGAAGGAGGCGACTGTCGAATCGCAACTGACGGCTGCGATTCGGCATTTTACTGCATTTTTGCGAACAATAGTTCTTCCGTTTCGTTCGCCCAACATGTGACACGCTTTTTCCAGCTTTCACCTCCTTATATCGCGGCCCGCGAACCTCCCGGCTTTTCCTGTTCGCTTGCGGTTCGCGCCGCCCGTAGTTCTCTTCTCGACAACACAATTTCGCAACTATACTATCAACGGCCCTTCTTGGTCAATCGCGACTTTGGCCCCGATATGCTCAACCCGGTTTTTCCAATTGGCACCGAGAAAATAAAACCGCAGGCTGTCCTTTTCCTCGTCAATCTCCTGAATCAGCCGCGCCCGCATCACTACCCATTTATCCGGCGGCACAAGGCACTCAAAGACCGAATACTGCACCCTCTGCCCGTAATCCCGGCAGATTTTGGCAACTCGCCGCAGTCGTTTCGGGCCATCGGGATCACTGGTTTTGACATCGTAACTGACAAGAACAAGCATTTATTCTTCCATCCTGTTTCCATCCACGCCCTCGTGAAGAGGGCGGCGACGAGAGTTCTTTCTCTGCGCAGGCTTTGGCAACTCCCTGGGGACTTGTCTGAGCAACACCTCAGGGAGTTGCATCCAACCGGTGCTAATCCACGCCTAAGACAACGTCAACAGACAGCCTGGTTCCGGCTTCATCCAAACATCACCGGCGGATAGCCGTCTAAATCACCCCGTAGGAAGCGGGCCAAGAGCAGGGCTTGTGTATGAAAGAAGAGACCGAGCGGCATTTTTTCGCCCAGAAAAGGATGTTCCAGCACGTCTTGCTTGCGCGCCTGATAAGCGGTCAATAGCTCTTTCCTTGCCTCGTCCTTCATCCGTACCCCGCCGCTGGAGCTAACGACGAAATCCTTGCCTTGTAGCTGGCCAAGGTTGATCAACGACAGGGCGATCCGATCAGCAAACGGCCTAAACTCTTCCATCATATCCAACGCCAAACCAGGACGGCCCGGTCGGTCGCGATGAAGAAAACCAACTGCGGGATCAAGGCCGGTGCATTCTAAGGCTGAACGCACATCGTGCATAACCAGCGTGTAAAGGAACGAGAGCAGGCAGTTGACCCGATCAAGCGGCGGCCTGCGGCTGCGTTCGCGGAAGAAGAAATCCTCTTTGTTGCGCAGAATGAGATGATCGAAATGCTGAAAATAGACATGGGCAGCATCGCCTTCCACGCCTCGCACTGCATCCAAATCCAACTTTTCCTGAAGCCGCCGCAACGATGCGCTAAGGCGGTCAGTGGCTTGCTTGAGCTGTTCCACATCCACCTTGTCGCCATGATCGCGCACCACGCGCAAAAGCACGTTACGACTGCCGCCCACTTTACCGCTGAGAAAGGCGCGCGCCATCTGGGCAGAAAAGGCCAGATCATCGGCACGGCGGTACTGCTCTCGCCTGAGAAGGACATTGCCAGAGACTGGCCCGATCACCCGCGCCAGAAAGCGGCCATGCTCATCAAGAAAGCTGACTGCCACGTTGTTCTCGCCGCAAAAGCCAAGGAGAAAGGGGCTGCATCCGACATTGCCAAAGCAGACAATCCCGCCCAAGGTATGCACAGGCAGGCGGAGCTTGGTTTCACCTTCAACCCGCACCGCCACCGTCTCTCCGTCTTTGGCTAAATAGGCTCCTTGAGTCGTTACAAACAGGGTGTTGAGATGCGTTTTCATAGTGTCGTCATCCTTGTCATATAATTGCTAACTCGGCCTCTTCGCCCAGCAGTTTGGGGAAGACAGGTGTCAATCAGGGAGCAGCTTTCGCAGCGTTTGTTGTATTCCGGCGCAGGTGTGATGGTGCCAGCAAGCAGCGTATGGAGCTGGACTGCTGCTTCTTCCGTGACTCGCCGCAGCCGCTGATCAAAGGCAACCTCGGTGCGCCGCTTCTTCACCCCATAATAAAACGCACCCGCTGGAACCGCGCAGCCAAGCATTTCCTCCAAGCAGAGAGCTTGGGCGCAGAGCTGCACCAAATCGCTGTCGTCTTTCTTCGGCTTGCCATGCTTGTATTCCACCGGAAAGGGCTGCCATGTCTTATCTGGCTGCCGCTGCATTTCCACCACGTCTGCCCGGCCTAAAAGCCCCAGCCGCAGGGAACGTAGCGGCATGTCGTATTCAATCCGCACCGCGCCTCTGGAATCACTGCCCGCCTCATGCACATGCTCGTGCATCAGTCGCCCTTCAGCAGTCAAACGGTTTTCCGTCCAGATTTGCTCAAGGTGAATAAGGGCACATTGCCGGGGACAGAATAACAGATGTTGCAGCGCGGAAATCATCAGGAGGTCGTCTTCGCTGTACATGGCATTTTCTAGGTTGATTGACAGGGATGGACTCGCAATCTATGATGTATGGTTTCAATCCACGCCCCCGTGAAGGAGGCGACATTAAATCCATTTTACAGGAGGAACGTATGCAGCTCAACATCAGCGAAATGAAAAGCCACCTCTCCGCTGCCCTTGCTAAGGCCGAAGCCGGAGAAACCGTGATCATCTGCCGCCGTAACAAGCCGGTCGCAGAGATCAAAGCAATTGCGCCAGAGAAAAGGACGCGCTTGCGCAAAGAACGCCCCGTGGGGCTGGCTGCAAAAGAATATCCTGACTGGAATAGGACTTACGCAGTTGCATAAAGATTGATAGGCTCAAGCGTATAAATTGGTTTCGTCAAATACGCCCGAACAGCGTCACGGATGATGGCAGTCTTTGCCTCGAACTAAGAAATTCCTTTGACAAAACAATGATATTCAATGCGGAGAAAAGCCCGTATTGCCAGTTCGATGTAAT
>NQJD01000030.1 GCA_004284765.1 Candidatus Electronema aureum | reverse complement strand
CGTCTGATTCGTAAAATTTTGGCGCACACTGTTTGTGTCTTCCTTAATTTGGTCTATAACCGCCCTCCACTTGACTTGGATGGCTTGATTGCTGCCTAATCAAGTTTAAAAGAGTTGCACATTAGGTCAAACTCTATCTCTCCAAACGCTTGGTTGAGGAGGTGCGGCAGGCGGCGCGGATGGAACGGCTGCCCATGACTGAGAAGGCTCCGGTGATCAGCTCGCTTGAAGATACGGTGCTGAAGCTGACTGACGTGCTCAACCCGGCTGGCCTGCTGCGGCTGACCGGCTCAGATCTCTTCTTTGATCCAGAGGACGGCAGCGGCGAATGCGTGATCGAGGGCACCCGCAGCGGCAGAACGGTGCAGAGCCGCTTTGGGCCGATCTCCAACAGCGAGATCATCCTCATGCCGGACATTCCCAGTCAGACTGAACCGTGGAACAACGAGTACCGGTTGTCCGTCTCAACGCATTACACTGAAAACGGCAGCCTCCGCACTGGCACCTACCGCAGGCTGCTGCGCGCGCCGCTGGCTGTGCCGCTCTCTGGCCATCCCCATCTGCCGGAGACCGGCATCCTCACAGACAATGCGGTGGTTCCGCATGTGACGGTCACGGGCGGCACCTTGACTGCGGCTGCGAAAGTGCGGATTCAGGCTCTGCTGGATGTTCAGGAGGGCGACCTGCGCCTCAGTCTTTTGGACATGAAAGACAACGGCGCGGCAGGCAATGAAGTGCGGGTGAGCGCGAATGATGCCTGCACGCTGCCAGGCTATGCGGGTTCAGGCTTGACGAACTTGGAGGTGCGGATCAACAATTATGCCGCCTTGCTGAAGATGGTCAGGACTTCTTACGGCGGCAGGCTATTGGATGTGAGCGCGGGGAGCTGAGGAGGGACGGCACTGGTGCAGGGCCTCTTTCGGGCCATCACCAAGATAGCTTGGCAATCGCTGAAAATATCGCCTCAGCAGGCTTGGGCAGTTTGGCGCAGGCACTGACTTGTCCGCATTTTAGCTGATTGCAAAATGCGGACAAGTCAATCAGAAGCCCACCAACTCCACGTCGAAGACCAGCCAAGCGTTAGGCGGAATAACGCCGCCCGCGCCCTGTGCTCCGTAAGCCAAGCCTGGCGGAATGATCAGGGTGCGCTTTTCGCCCTGCTTCATGCTGGCAAGAGCCATGTCCCAGCCCGGAATAACCCGACCAGTGCCTACTTCAAACTGAATCGGCTCGCCCCGGTCGTAGGAGCTATCGAATTTCCGGTCATTGTCCAGCAGGCGGCCTGTGTAGTGAACGCTGATCTTAGTGCCTGACGCGGGCTTCTCGCCTTGGCCTTCCTTGGTCACGACCCAGTACAGCCCTTCCTTGTTCGACTGCACTTTGGGCCAGCGTTTCTTGATCAGCTGCGCAGTCTTCTTCTGGCCTTCGGCAGCACCAATCTGCTTTTTGGCCTCAATTTCTTCCTTGGCCCGCTCAAAGGCAGCCTGATCAGTCTGGAACTGCTGCGCCTTCTCGCCTTGGCGGATGATCTCAATCGTGTTGATCACATCCCCCTGCTTGATCGCATCAACTACGTTCTGGCTTTCTACCACCTTACCGAAGATGGTGTGCTTGTCGTTCAGATGCGGCGTGGCAACATGGGTGATGAAGAACTGTGAGCCATTGGTGCCAGGCCCAGCATTGGCCATGGCCAGAATGCCCGGCCCGGTGAACTTCAGCCGCGACTCAAATTCGTCGGCAAAGGTGTAGCCTGGGCCACCAGTACCAGTACCAAGCGGACAGCCACCCTGGATCATGAAGTCCCTGATCACCCGGTGGAACTTGAGGCCGTCGTAGAAACGGGTGCCAGTGGGCTTGGTTGCGCCGCCATAGGTCAGTGTGCCTTCAGCCAAGCCAACAAAGTTGATCACCGTGAGCGGTGCCTTGTCGTAAAACAGCTCCAGCAGGATATCGCCTTTGTCGGTTTTGATCTTCGCATACAGTCCGTCTTTCATTTTTATTTCCTTGGGTTCTGAGGTTGGAGAAGTGGGTGCGGGATGGGCCGCCTTAGGTTGCCCTGAAGCAGTCTGTCCTGAAAAAACAAGCAACATTGCCAGCGCGAGCGCAGGCAAAAGACGTATCAACGGTACAGTCATAAGAGTTCTCCAGCAGCAGTTTTGGTGTGGTACACGAAAAAGGTTTCTCCCGCAGGAAAACGCAGCGGGTAAAGGGTTTGCTACCAGATTATAGGCGCAACTGTCAAGCAAAACCTGATTTTTCCCGGTCGCGACTGCTTCCCTCTTGACGTTCCGGGGCAATCCTGTTTAAATAGCCTGTTTTGCGAAAGGATGAAAAAAGACAGCCGAGACCGCAAGACCGTCATGCTGCATGTTCTCTACCGCATACTTGGCACGGCTGTTCATGCCCTGCTTCCGGCTGTTCTGCCTGTTTTGAACATCACCGCGCCCGGCTGGGAGACAGAGCAGCGTCTGGGCAGATATCAAGGCAATTTCGACCGCACCGGCCCGCTCATCTGGATTCACGCTGCCTCGGTGGGCGAGGTGCAGGCCGCCCGCCCTTTGATCGCCGCGCTGACAGCGCAGATTCCCGGCTGCCATTTTTTTTTAAGTGCCATGACCAGGCAGGGCAGGGACGCGGCCCGCGCCCGCCTGCCGGAAACCGTGTGCTGCGAGCTGGCTCCGATAGACACGCCCCAAGCTGTGACCGCCGCGCTGCGGGCGGTGCGGCCTGATGCCTATGTCTGCTTGGAAACTGAGCTGTGGCCGACCATGCTGCGCGAGACCAGCCGGGCCGGGATTCCGCTGCTTCTGCTCAACGGCAGGCTCTCAGAGCGTTCGTTCCGCAGATACCGGCGGCTGCCCGGCTTCATGGCTGATCTGCTCAAAGGCTTTGCCGTAATTGGAGTCATCCGTGAAGAAGACGGCGAACGCTTCCGACAGCTAGGGGCGGAGCAGGTGCAAGTCTGCGGCAATCTGAAATACGACCTGCCCGCCGCTGATGCCGGAGCGATGCGGGAGAAATACCGGCGGCTGCTCAAGCCGGGCGGGAAAAAGGTCTTCATCTGCGGCTCCACCCGCACGGGCGAGGAGGAGCTGCTCCTGCCGGTTTACCGCCGCCTGCGGGCGGAAACAGCGGACGGCCTGCTCTGGATCATCGCGCCGCGCCACTTGAAGCGGCTGGATGAGGTCAGGCGGCTGCTCTATGAAGTCGGGCTGGAATACGAGCTGTTCTCCGATTGCGCTGCCAAGGGCCGAAACAAAGACATCGTGCTGCTGGATTCGCTTGGCGAGCTGGCCGATCTCTACGCAGCAGCGAATATCAGCTTCTGCGGCGGCAGCTTGGTCAACAAAGGCGGCCACAACATCATGGAGCCGGTGCGCTGGCGCAGGCCGGTCTGCTTTGGGCCGTTTATGCAGGATTATCAGGATGCGGTCGATTTGGTGCTGACAGCGGGTGCGGGTTTTCAGGCACAACACGCTGAAGGTCTCGCAGACTGCCTGTCCGCCCTGCTGCGCGATGAGCGGCTGTATGCGCAGACCTGCCAGGCGGCGGAGCGGTTGGCAGCATCCCAGCAGGGTTCGGCGCAGCGGCAGGCGGAATTGGTGATGCGGGAAATCAGAGAAAATCAATGAAGCGCAGAGTTTATCTTGAAACCTCTGTCATCAGCTATCTGACAGCAAGACCAAGCAAAACTATTATCGGTGCCGCGCATCAGCAGATCACTGCGGCATGGTGGGAAAAACGATTTGCATATGACTTGCTGGTTTCAGAGGCTGTATTACGAGAATGCGCTGCTGGGGATCCTAAAGCAGCACTGAAACGTTTGGAGATTGCCAAGTCTTTTTCATTGTTATTGATCACCGAAGAAGCCTTTCAGATAACCGCTGCGTTGCTGGGACGAGGAATAATTCCAGCAAAAGCGGCGGAGGATGGCCTGCATATTGCCATTGCAACAGTGCATAAGGTTGACTATCTGCTGACATGGAATTGCAAACACATCGCGAATCCTGAAATCCAGAGAAATATCTCCTCATACTTGAACGAAATAGACCTGTTTCTTCCTTTCATCTGCACCCCTGAAGAACTGTTAGGAGAAGACCATGCCGACTGATGAAATTCTTCAAGAAGTCAGAAAAAACCGGGAAGCGCACGCGGCTAAATTCAATTATGACTTGCGGGCAATTTATGAAGACTTGAAGAAGTCAGAAGCAGAACATATTCAATCCGGCTGTCACGTTGTTGCGCCTCCAATTCATCCCCCCTCCGCTGACAAATCATCGCATCCGACTGACACTGCGCCGCGCCATTTTGCTTTGCAGCGCAACAGCGGGTGATCTCAATCTGAAAAACAATTTATATGAAAGCACTAATCGCGCTTGAAGACGGCACTGT
Source organism: Candidatus Electronema aureum (assembly GCA_004284765.1). GTDB lineage: Bacteria > Desulfobacterota > Desulfobulbia > Desulfobulbales > Desulfobulbaceae > Electronema > Electronema aureum. The sequence goes on along the minus strand of NQJD01000030.1, from coordinate 27,951 downwards.
GCTGACTGGCCGCTCCTTCACCGGGGCGGGCGAGGCAGCCGGGGAAATCGTGTTCAACACCAGCATGAGCGGCTATCAGGAAATCCTGACCGACCCCTCCTACACCGGCCAGATGGTGACGATGACCTACCCGCTGATCGGCAACTACGGCATCAACCCGGAGGACATGGAATCCGCCGCCGCGCATCCCCGCGCCTTCCTGATGCGCGAATATCAGGCCGTGCCGAGCAACTACCGCGCCAGCGGCACCTTGGCCGACTTCCTCTGCAAGTTCGGGGTGCTCGGCATCGAGGGTTTCGACACCCGGATGCTGACCCGGATCATCCGCAAGCGCGGGGCGATGAAGGCGGTCATCTCCACCGAAGACCTCAGCGAGGCTTCATTAGTGGAAAAAGCGCGGAACTGGGCAGGCTTGGTTGGTCAAGACATGGTGGCAAACGTGAGCACCGCCCGTTCCTACACCTGGAGCAACGGTGGCCCGGCCGCAGGTCACACCTTCCCGGCGGGCGGCAGGTTCAAGGTCGTGGCTTATGACTTCGGCATCAAATACAATCAGCTGCGCATTCTGGCCGAAAAGGGGTGCAGCGTTCTGGTCGTGCCTGCGAAAACTCCGGCAGCAGAGGTTTTGGCCCTGAACCCGGACGGCGTGTTTCTCTCCAACGGCCCCGGCGACCCAGCGGGCGTGGAAGGCGTGGTCGAGAACATCCGCGCCCTGCTCGGCAAGAAGCCGATCTTCGGCATCTGCCTCGGCCATCAGATGCTCGGCTTGGCGTATGGCGGCACAACCTTCAAGCTGAAGTTCGGACATCGCGGCGGCAATCAGCCGGTGAAGGATTTGCAGACTGGCAAAGTGGAGATCACCTCGCAGAACCACGGCTTCTGCGTTGACCCGCAAAGCCTGCCCGCCAGCGTCGAAGTCACGCACATCAACCTCAACGACGGCAGCCTTGAGGGGATGCGGCACAAAGAATACCCCGCCTTTTCCGTCCAGTATCACCCGGAACACGCGCCCGGCCCGCACGATGCCGTTTACCTCTTCGACCGCTTCATCGGCTTGATGGAAGGGCGGAGATAACAGCAGCAATGAGGCGTTCCCGGCTGGAAATGCCGCATTTGACACTGGCACTGCGACGTTGTCAGTTGGCAATGGGTCATTGCCAGCCTCAAACGGGCCATTCGCAGCCGGGAACAGGCCGTTTTTCGCCCGGAATGCGCCGTTCGCAGCCAGCAAAAGAACATTCTCCCTTTCAAAAGGACCGCTGCCTGTCAGCTTAAATATTTTCGCACAGTTCGCCATGCCCAAACGCACAGACATACATAAGATTCTCATCATCGGCTCCGGCCCGATCATCATCAGCCAGGCCTGCGAGTTTGACTATTCCGGCGCGCAGGCGGTCAAGGCCCTGAAAGAAGAGGGCTACGAGGTGGTGCTGATCAACTCCAACCCGGCCACGATCATGACTGATCCCGGCCTGGCCGACCGCACCTACATCGAGCCGATCACGCCGGAATATCTGACCAAAGTGATTGAGCGCGAGCGGCCTGACGCGCTGCTGCCCACGCTGGGCGGCCAGACGGCTCTCAACACCGCGATCAAGGTGGCGGAGAGCGGCGTGTTGGCTAAATACGGCGTGGAAATGCTGGCTGCGGACGCGAAGGTCATCCGCAAGGCTGAGGGCCGCGAGGAGTTCCGCGACGCGATGCGCAAGATCGGCTTGAATGTGCCGAAATCCTTCATCGTCCACACCATCGAAGAAGCGATGGCCGCAGGCGAGGAGATCGGCTTCCCGGTGATTGTCCGGCCCAGCTTTACGCTCGGCGGTACGGGCGGTGGCGTGGCCTACAATCGGCAGGAATTGCAGCAGATGTGCACCGCTGGCCTTGATCTCTCCATGACCACCGAGATCATGCTCGAACGCAGTTTGCTCGGCTGGAAGGAGTACGAGCTGGAGGTGATGCGCGACCGCAAGGACAACGTGGTGATCATATGCTCGATTGAGAATATTGATGCAATGGGCGTGCACACCGGCGACTCGATCACCGTGGCCCCGCAGCAGACCCTGACCGATGTCGAGTACCAGAACATGCGCGACGCGGCCATCGCCATCATCCGCGAGATCGGCGTGGAAACCGGCGGCTCGAACGTGCAGTTTGCCGTCAATCCCAAGGACGGCGAGCTGATGGTGATTGAGATGAATCCCCGCGTCTCGCGCTCGTCTGCGCTGGCCTCCAAGGCAACCGGCTTTCCCATCGCCCGCATTGCCGCCAAGCTGGCGGTCGGCTACACGCTGGACGAGCTGCAAAACGACATCACCAAGGAGACCTGCGCCGCCTTTGAGCCGACCCTTGACTATTGCGTGGTGAAAATCCCCCGCTGGACGTTTGAGAAGTTCCCGGAAGCGGATGATTTCCTCACCACAGCGATGAAGTCGGTCGGCGAGACCATGGCGATGGGCCGCACCTTCAAGGAAGCCTTCCAGAAGGGTCTGCGCTCGCTGGAAATCGGCTGGACAGGCTTTGGCTTCAATGCCAAAACCGACCTTCAGCAGCTCTGCAAAGACGATCTGGAGCAAGGACTGAGTAAGCCTAATTCCAAACGAATTCTCTTTCTCTTCGAGGCGTTGCGGCGAAATGTATCTATTGAGCGCATCCACGAATTGAGCAAGATTGATCCGTGGTTCCTCGTCAACATGCGGCAGATTGTCGAGACCGGGTTAGATATCAAAGAGAAAGGGTTAGCCGGACTGCTTGATGCCGACTATCTCTTTGCGGTCAAGCAGCAGGGCTTCTCTGATGCTCAATTGGCCTATCTCAGCGGCACCGCCGAAGAGGACATCCGCCAGCTGCGCAAGAAGCTCGGCATTCAGCCGGTGTACAAATTAGTGGACACCTGCGCCGCCGAGTTCGAGTCCTACACGCCGTATTATTACTCCTGCTACGATCAGGAGAACGAGTCTGAGCCGTCCACGCGCAAGAAGATTATGATCCTTGGCGGCGGCCCCAACCGCATCGGCCAGGGCATTGAGTTCGACTATTGCTGCGTTCATGCCGCCTTTGCTTTGGAGGAGATCGGCGTGGAATCCATCATGGTCAACTCCAACCCAGAGACGGTTTCGACCGACTACGACACCTCCGACCGCCTCTACTTTGAGCCGCTGACCAAGGAGGATGTTCTCAGCATCATTGAGCGTGAAAAGCCAGACGGTGTGATTGTCCAGTTCGGCGGTCAGACCCCGCTCAACTTGGCTGTGCCGCTGGCCCGCGCTGGAGTGACTATCGTTGGCACCTCGCCCGATGCTATTGACCGAGCCGAAGATCGCGAGCGTTTTCAGCAGATGTTGCAGAAGCTCGATCTCAAGCAACCGGAAAACGCCACGGCTCACACCGTCGAGCAAGCCCTGAAGGCGGTCGAGAAGATTGGCTTTCCAGTGGTCATGCGGCCTTCGTATGTGCTTGGCGGGCGCAACATGCGCATTGTCTATAACGAGCAAGGTATCCGCGAGTTTATGGCCATGCCTGCAATTGCGGGCAGCGAGCATCCAGTGCTGCTTGACCGCTTCTTGAAGGACGCGATTGAAGTGGATGTGGATGCGGTTTCCGATGGAAAAATGACCGTACTCGGCGGGATCATGGAGCATATTGAAGAGGCGGGTATTCATTCCGGTGACTCGGCCTGCGTCCTGCCGCCCCACACCCTTTCGCCAGAGATGATCGCTGAAATCAGCCGGGCGACCAAGGCAATGGCCGCCGAGTTAGGCGTGATCGGCCTGATGAATGTCCAATATGCGATCAAGGGGGAGACGCTTTATGTGCTGGAGGTCAATCCTCGCGCTTCGCGCACCGTGCCCTTTGTCTCCAAAGCCACCGGCGTGCCGCTGGCCCGGATTGCAACTAAGGTGATGCTGGGTTTGAGCTTGGAACAGCTCGGCTTTACCCAAGAGGTATCGATCAAGCACTGGGCGGTGAAGGAGGCGGTCTTCCCCTTTGACCGCTTTGAAAACGTGGATACCTTGCTCGGCCCGGAAATGAAATCCACCGGCGAGGTCATGGGCATTGACGATAACCTCGGCCTAGCTTTAGCCAAGTCGCAGCAAGCGGCTGGGCAGAGGGTGCCAAAATCGGGCTGCGTTTTCATCAGCGTTCGCCGCTCTGACAAAGAGGCGGTGATTCCGGTAGCTGCTGCATTGCTCAAGCAGGGTTTCAAGCTGCTGGCTACGCCTGGCACGGCAGACAAGCTGGCTGAACACGGGCTGCATTGCGAGCGAGTCAATAAGATTTCCCAAGGCAGACCTCATATTCTTGACAAACTGAAGGACGGTCAAGTACAGTGGATAGTCAACACTTCGTCCGGCAGCAGAACCACTGAGGATTCTTATTTTATCCGCCGGGCAGCTCTGAATTACCACATCCCGTACACAACCACGGTCAGCGGGGCAGTGTCGATGGCGCAGGCCATCAGTGCCTTGGCGGAACAGGAAATCGGGGTGAAAACCGTGCAGGAATTCTCTTCCGCCCTTGACTGAACCGCAGTAAGGTCATACCTTGACCCGAAGGCACTGTGCCGGAGAGATGTCCTCAACTCATAATTCCCCTGTAGAGGCATGAATAATTTTTATAAGAATCTGAGCATGTGGCTGGTGATCGGGCTAACTGCAATTGTGCTGGTCAAGCTACTTGGCACTGGAACCGAACGGCAGATCAGCAGTAGCATCGACCTGAGCTATAGCCAATTTTTGGTCAATGTCGAGAGCAAGGCGATTGATAAAGTCACAGTCAAGGGCGACAAATTGGTCGGCTCAACTGCCGATGGTCGTCCCTTTGTCACCATGATGCCGCATGATGCCGAGCTGATTCCCATGCTGCGCAAGGCGGGAGTCGAGATCACGGTCAAGGAAACTGACCGGGAATCCCTCTGGCTGTCGATTTTCATTTCTTGGTTCCCGATGCTGCTGTTGATCGGCGTGTGGGTTTTCTTCATGCGCCAGATGCAGATGGGCGGTGGTAAGGGCGGTGCGCTTGGTTTTGGCCGCACCAGAGCTAAGATGCAGCAGGAAGGTGAGGTTAAAATCACCTTCAAGGATGTAGCGGGCATTGATGAGGCCAAGGCAGAGCTGGAGGAGATCATTGATTTCCTGAAGGATCCAGAGCGATTTACGAAGCTCGGCGGGCGTATCCCCAAGGGTGTGCTTTTGGCTGGCCCTCCGGGTACGGGCAAGACCTTGCTTGCCAAGGCGATTGCTGGTGAAGCTGGGGTGCCGTTTTTCACCATTTCTGGTTCCGATTTTGTTGAGATGTTTGTCGGTGTGGGTGCCTCGCGCGTGCGTGATTTGTTTACGCAGGGTATGAAAAACGCTCCGTGCATCATCTTCATCGATGAAATTGACGCGGTTGGTCGGCATCGTGGGGCTGGGTTAGGTGGTGGTCATGACGAGCGCGAGCAGACCCTCAACCAACTCTTAGTGGAGATGGACGGCTTTAACGCCAATGACGGCGTGATCATCATCGCTGCTACCAATCGGCCTGACGTACTCGATCCTGCCCTGCTTCGTCCGGGCCGCTTCGACCGTCTGGTGGTGGTACCGATTCCTGATATCAAGGGGCGGCAGATGATACTGGAGATTTACGGGAGAAAGACCAAGATGTCTGCCGAGGTAGATATGGCGGTGATCGCGCGTGGCACTCCCGGTTTTTCTGGCGCGGATTTAGAGAACTTAGTCAACGAAGCCGCCTTGATGGCAGCCCGGCAGGGTGCAGAAGAAATCACCAATGAGCTGTTAGAAAAGGCCAAGGACAAGGTGATGATGGGTGCGGAGCGCAAGTCAATGATTATCTCCGAGCAGGAAAAGGAGATCACCGCCTATCACGAAGCTGGTCATGCGATAGTCGCCCGTCTGTTACCGGGCACTGACCCCGTTCACAAGGTAACGATCATTCCACGTGGTCGTGCACTTGGTTTGACTATGCAGCTCCCCACCGATGAGAAGTACACTCATTCTAAGAAGTTTCTCCTGAACACCATCAAGATACTCTACGGCGGCTGGACAGCGGAGAAAATCATTTTTGGTGAGATCACCACCGGCTCTGGCAACGACATTGAACGGGCGAGCGACTTAGTTCGCAGGATGGTTTGCGAGTGGGGTATGAGCGAGGAGCTGGGGCCACTGGCCTACGGCAAGAAAGAGGAGCAGGTTTTCCTTGGTCGTGAAATCGCCCAGCAGCGCGATTATAGCGAGGACACTGCCCGCCGCATTGATGAAGTAGTCAAGAATATCATCGAGAAGGCTGCGGAAGAAACTGAGACCCTGCTAACGGAAAATAAGGACATCCTGAAGGCCGTGGCCGACGAGCTGTTGGAAAAAGAAACCATCACGCTTGAAGATATTGATCGGCTCATCGGCGGGCTAAGGAAGGAAGAAACTTCCGTAGCTGCTCCATCGGAAGCGGCAGCAATCTAAGAACGTTTTTTCTACCTGAGAACAACGAGGCGCAGGATAAACCTGCGCCTTTTCTTTTTTGCAGACGGAGGCAATGATGAACCACCCGCAGATCATGGGCATTCTGAACGTCACCCCAGATTCTTTTTCCGACGGCGGCAGCTTTGCTGATGAGCAGGCTTTGCTCAGTCAAGTGCGCAGGATGATGGATGAGGGCGTGGATATCATCGACGTGGGCGGCGAATCAACCCGACCTTTTGCGCAACCGGTTGCCGAGCAGGAGGAGTTACAGCGGGTTATTCCGGCCATCCGGGTTATCCGTTCGTTGTCTGCTGATCTGTCGATTTCCATCGACACCACCAAGGCCGCAGTGGCGCGGGCTGCTCTTGCCGCCGGAGCGACGATGATCAACGACATTTCCGCACTCCGTCATGATGCAAGTATGATTAAGGTGGCGCAGGACGTTGCTTGCCCAGTGATCATCATGCACATGCAGGGCAAGCCCGGCGACATGCAGCTTGCTCCGCAATATAGCGACGTGATTGCAGAAATCTGTGCCTTTTTTCAAGAACGGACAGCGTGGATGCAAGCGCAGGGCATCAGCCGAGAGCGGATCATCATCGATCCTGGTATTGGTTTCGGCAAAACCTTGGCACACAACCTCGCCATCTTGCGCAACATTCACGCATTCAAACAGCTCGGCTTTCCTGTGCTGATCGGCCATTCGCGCAAATCCTTTTTTGGCAAACTGCTTGGCCTGCCAGTGGAAGAACGAGATTCTGCGACAGCGGTGGTCTCGGCTTTATGCGCCCAGCAAGGGGCTGATATTCTGCGGGTGCATGAAATTGGAAAAACAGTGGCGGCGGTGCGCTTGACTGAGGTACTGACATCACAGGTGGAATAAAAATCCCGTCATGCTTTGCACATGACGGGCCGAGCCACAACGCAGAGGCCATCTTTACGGTTCAACAACAGTGTCTGCAATAGCACCTTCAAGTTTCAAATCACAAGCACCCTTGCGCGAGGAATAGACCTCAACCACATATAGACCATTCACCTTTTCCGGTAGAACGCGGATGCGGGTGTCTGCTCGAAGATAGTGTTTTTTGCCCAGTTCCGCATCCTTGCTTTCCGCCAGCTTTACTCCCAGTGCAAAGGCTTCAGCAGCAGTTTTTCCGTATCCTCTAACGCAAGTCTTCTTGGCCTCGTCGGCATACGCTTGACCTGTAATTAGTGCCGTGATTGCAAGTAGTACGATGATATATTTCCTCATGATCGTATCCTCCCTCGATGATTGAACATGTTCCCCCTACATGTCCCTTCTTTTCGGTATTGATAATCATTCCTAATTAAAGGATACGAAAAAAATATGCCCGTGTCAATTTTTATGAGTTCCGGTTGACTTCTGCCCATTGAAAGGCTTAAACTTCAAAATTAAGCAGAAAATATCATCCTCCTCGTTTGAACCATTTTTCCATTTCTTGTTGGGAAAAAAACTTTAGCACCGGACGACCGTGGGGGCAATGCGAGAAGGTCGTACATTCACCCATCTGCTCTAAAAGCTTCAGCATTTCCTCTGGCTGAAGACGGTTTCCCGCCTTAACCGCTGCCTTGCAGGCCAAAGCAGCAAGCATTTTATTAACATGTTCAGGCACGGAAGAGGACAAACCATCTATAATTTCAAGTAATATCTCCTGCGGTGGAAGATGTGCAGCCAGAGCAGGCAGAGTTTTGATGATCCACGTGCTGCCGCCGAAGAACTCCGCCTCCAAGCCGAGTGCGGAGATCATTTCTCCTTTCTTTTCCAAGATATCAGCATGTTCCGGTTTAAGCTCCACTGTAACCGGAAAGAGCAGTGTTTGGCTGACTGGCTGCCGCTGCTCGTAATTTTCCCGCAGCTGCTGATAGATAATCCGCTCATGGGCCGCGTGCTGATCAATCACCACCAGCTGGCCTTCATGTTCACAAAGCAGGTAAAGGTTGAGCAATTGGCCGATCAAACGCAGGCCACCACGTTTCGGCTCAAGCAACAGGGGCCGCATTTCCGGCAGCTTGGCAAATTGCTCCCGGAACTGCGGCTGCGGCTCGGCAACACAGACCCCTTGCGGAAGCCGCACCTGTAGGGGTGAAAAATTTTTCGCCCCTACATCGCAGCAGCCACTGAGCGCAGGGGCGGTCATGCAAGAAGTCTCATGAAAGACAGGCGGAGCAACCGGCTCCATTTGTTTCGGCACCGCAAAAAGCTGCGAGCGCAGCTGCCCCTGCTGCTGCCGCACCGCTTCGACCACAGCCTTTACCACTGCCTGATGCACCTCGCCGGAATTACGGAAACGAATTTCCCGCTTAGCAGGATGCACGTTGATATCCGCCAGCTCTGGGGACAGCTTCAGCAGCAGCCCACCCGCAGGCTGCTGGCCCTTCATCAGCAAACTCTGCATCCCTTCCGCTACCGCATGGCGCAGCATCCGATCCTGCACAGGCCGCCGGTTGACGCAAATCCGCAGTAGGCCAACCGTTGTTCCGCTTGGCAAAAGCCAGCCGTACACAGCCAAGCTACCGCCGCTGGCCTCAATCACAAGCAACTTTTCCTCCGGCCAGCGAAACACGTCACGCAACCGCTGCTCCGGGCTGGCGGCGGGCAGGTCGAGGGTCTTGCGCTCATCGATGTGCAGAGAAAAACTGACTTCTGGGTAGGCCAGAGCTTGACTGCGAATAACTTCCTCAATATGCGCCAGTTCAGTGCGTTTGCTTTTGAGAAATTTGCGCCGTGCTGGGATGTTAGCGAAGAGATTGCGAATTTCAACAATAGTGCCGCAGGCGCAGCCGTCTTCGTGCAGATCGTGGAGAATGCCGCAACGCACCTCGGCCCGTGTGCCTGATGTCGCCTCGTGGGTACGCGAGAGGATGGTCAGCCGCGAGACCGAGGCGATGCTGGGCAAAGCTTCGCCTCGAAAACCGAGCGTGGCGATGGCATCAAGTTGGCTTTTCTCGGTCAATTTAGAGGTGGCATGGCGCTCGAGGCAGAGCAGCACGTCATCCTGATCCATGCCGCAGCCGTTGTCCGCTACCCTGATCAGGCGGGTGCCGTCATCCTCCACCTGAATCTCGATCCTGCTGGCTCCAGCATCAAGGGCGTTTTCCAGCAGCTCCTTAACGGCAGAGGCAGGGCGTTCAACGACTTCACCAGCGGCGATGCGGCTGGCAAGCTGATCGGAGAGGATGCGTATTTTGGACATGGTTTTTCTTTACACTGCGGCTGATAGTTAGGGGATTCCGGCAGTGTACAGGAAAAATTCGTTAAATCAAGTCGGACGAGCTGGTTGTTGGATTGTTGATTACCAAATGGTGACGAAATACTTCACTTCCCATCCTGTGAATAATCGTACGCAGGTGGATGCATCATTGTAACCCAGCGAGTCGGGCTACCGATTCCGGTAGGACGAAAATTATAACACCTTCACGCTCCACGTTGTTCCCTCCGGCCCGTCCTGCATTTCAATTTTATGCGTCAGCAGCTCGTCGCGCACCGCGTCGCTGGCCACCCAATCTTTGCGCTCGCGGGCGGCGTTGCGCCGGGCGATCAGCTCGTTGATTTGCGCTTCAGTCAGGCTGACAGCGGCGAGCAGCTTTTCCTTTTTCCGGCGCAGATAGTCCGCCGGGTTTTGTCCCAGCAGGCCAAGAATGGCTCCTAACTCGCGCAGGTCCGCCGCGCCCTGCCGCAGCGCGGCCAAGTCCTCGGCGTTGCCGGGCTGATCGAGTAGCAGCCGGGCTGCCTTGTTGAGCAGCTTCACTGCGTCAAAAAGCTGGCCAAGGGCTTGCGCAGTGTTGAAATCGTTGTCCATCGCCGCCGCGAACTGCTCCCGCAGCCCGGCGATTTTCTCCCGCTCCTTGCCGCTGAGGCGCGGCTGCTCCACCCCGCCTGCCTTCTCGTCCAGCGCGGCGATTTTCGCCAAGCAGTCGTAGATTCGGTCCAAGCCCGTTTCGGCATCGCGCAGGGCGGTCTCGTTGTAATCCAGCGGGTTGCGGTACTGAGTGGAGAAGAGGAAGAGGCGCAGCACCTCGGCGGGCCACTGCTTGAGCACCTCGCGGATGGTGAGGAAATTGCCCAGCGACTTGGACATTTTCTCCTCCTTGACCGTGACAAAGCCGTGGTGCATCCAGAGCCGGGCGAAAGGCTGGCAATTGGCTCCGACCGACTGCGCTATCTCGTTCTCATGGTGCGGGAAAATCAGATCCATGCCGCCGCCGTGGATGTCAAAGGTCGCGCCGAGATATTTGCGGCTCATGGCCGAGCATTCGATGTGCCAGCCCGGACGGCCCTCGCCCCAAGGGCTGGACCATTTCGGTTCGCCCGGCTTCGCGCCCTTCCAGAGGACGAAATCCATCGGGTCTTCTTTCTGCTCGTTGACATCCACCCGCGCCCCGGCCTGCATCTCCTCGAATTTGCGCCCCGACAGGCAGCCATAGTCCGCGAAGCTGCGCACCCGGTAATACACATCGCCGCCGGCTGGATAGGCCAAGCCGCGCTCGATGAGCTGCCCAATCAGGGCGATCATCTCAGGGATATGCTCGGTGGCCTTTGGCTCAATGTCCGCCCGCAGCGCGCCGAGCGCGTCCATGTCTGTGTAGAATTCGGCAATAAAACGCTCGGCCAGCTCCTTGGAATCCACGCCCTGCTCGTTGGCCCGGTTGATGATCTTGTCATCAATATCTGTGAAGTTACGGACAAAGGTCACTTGGAATCCACGCCAGCGCAGATAGCGCACGGCCATGTCAAAGACGAGCGCGGAACGGGCGTGGCCGATGTGGCACCAGTCGTAGGAGGTGATGCCGCAGACATAGAGGCGAACGTGGCCCTCTTCAAGCGGCTTGAGAATTTCCTTTTTCTTGCTCAGTGTGTTATATATCTTGATATTCATCGGATGATTTCGTGCAAGGATAGAATAGGTGCCGGGTGCTTCCCGCTTTCCTTCAAAATAACACAGTTGTGAATAATGGACAACTACATGAGTGTAGAGAACGCGGCGGCGAAGAACTGGCGCGAGACCATGCGGGCCTGGCTGCACCCCAGAGTGCTGACCATGCTCCTGTTCGGCTTTTCCGCCGGGCTGCCCATCCTGCTGATCTTCTCCAGCCTCTCGCTCTGGCTGCGCGAGGCGGGCGTTGACCGCTCCACAGTCACCTATTTCAGCTGGGCCGCCTTGGCCTATTCCTTCAAGTTCGTCTGGGCACCGCTGGTGGACACCCTGCCCTTGCCGCTGCTGACCAAAAGGCTGGGGCGGCGGCGCGCTTGGCTGCTGACGGCGCAGCTGGCAGTGATTGCCGCCATCTGCCTGATGGCCATGATCAACCCAGCGGCGGGCGGGCAAACGCTGACCATGATGGCCGTTGCGGCGGTGTTGCTCGGCTTGTCCTCGGCTACGCAGGACATTGTCATTGATGCCTACCGGATTGAATGCGCGGAGCAGGAGCTGCAAGCCCTGCTCTCCTCGGCCTATATTGCGGGCTACCGCTTGGGAATGCTGGCTGCCGGGGCAGGCGCGCTGTATCTCGCCGCTTGGTTTGGCACGAGCATGGAGGCGTACAACTACGCCGCCTGGCAGGGCAGCTATCTGATCATGGCAGCGGTCATGCTGGCTGGAGTCATCACCACACTGCTCATCCCGGAACCAGCGGCGAACCGGAAGAAGGTCTATTATCCGGCCAGCTATTACCTGCGCTTCCTGCTGCTCTTCCTCTGCGCCGCCGCAGTCTTTGCCTGCGTCTTCTTCCTCAGCGGCGGCGTGGTGCTGGCACTGGACGGGCTGTTCAAGGGCCTGTTCAGCTCCGCCTTGGGCAGCGAGCTGGCTCCCTTCTCCTCCCTGCTGGCCGAGACAGGCCGCTTGCTCTTTGCCGCCTGCGCCGCCTTGGCGGCCGCTGTCCTGCTCATCCGCGCCAATCTCGCCGACAGCGGCATGGTCAGCGAGACCTACATCAGCCCGGTGCTGGACTTCTTCCGTCGCTACGGCCTCCAGACCTCACTCCTGCTCCTCGCCCTGATCGGCCTGTACCGCATCTCCGACATCCTCCTGGGCGTGGTCTCCAATCTGTTTTATCAAGATATCGGCTTCTCCAAGGAAGTCATCGCCAGCGTGACCAAGACCTTCGGCCTCTTCATGACCCTGCTCGGCGGCTTTGTCGGCGGCACCCTGACCGTGCGCTACGGTGTGATGCGGATGCTCTTCCTCGGTGCGCTGCTCTCCAGCCTGACCAACCTGCTCTTCCTCCTGCTGGCGCAGGCCGGGGCCAACGTGCCGCTGCTCTCGTTGGTCATCGCGGCGGACAACCTCAGCGCGGGCTTGGCCTCCGCCGCCTTTGTCGCCTTTCTCGCCGGTTTGACCAACATCTCCTTCACCGCCATGCAGTACGCGCTCTTCAGCTCACTGATGACCCTGCTGCCCAAGCTCCTCGGCGGCTATTCCGGCACAATGGCCACAGCCTGGGGCTATGAGCGGTTCTTCTTGGCCACAGCCCTGCTGGGCCTGCCGGTGCTGGGACTGATCTGGGTAGCTGAGAAAAGACTGCTGCTCAAAATAAAAGAAACTGAGTCATTAGACTAACCTGCGCGGTGGAAGAGCAACCTTAGTTGGTTCAACCCGGTTACGGCCATTGTTCTTGGCAATGTACAGATTGCGGTCTGCTGCCTCGAAAAGTGTGTCGTATTCAGCCAAAGTAGAGGTGCAGGCCACACCCAGCGTGATTGTGATTACCGGTACGATGTCGGAGCTGGAGTGCGGAATATTGAGGGCAAGGATTGCCTTTCGGGCGGCTTCGGCGATATCAGTTGCTGAATGCAAATCAGTGCGCGGCAGCACAATGACGAACTCCTCGCCGCCGTAGCGGGCCACACAGTCACTGCTTCGCCGTGCTTGGAGCCTAAGACTGTCAGCAATTTTTTTCAGGCAATCGTCGCCAGATTTATGACCATAGGTATCATTGTACCGTTTGAAATAATCCACGTCACAGATGATCAGCGACAGAGGAGTGTCTTGGCTCTTGGCAGTACGGCGGAGTTCATTGTCTAAAAGATCGTCGAGATAGCGACGATTGAACAGGCCGGTCAGCTCATCAATCGCTGCACATTGCTCGGCCACCGATAAGCGAGTCTCACGATTCAGCACCCATATTAGGCCGATTTCAATTAGAACAAAGCCAAAAATTGCCAGCAGGATATTGACAAAAAAATTCGTGGCGGATTGTGAGACCTGCTCTGATACATTCTCCCAAATCAGCATGAAGCCCGCAGGTTCTGTTTGTGTTTCCTCACTCTCTCCGTCCTGTGAATCAGGCAGTGCAAAATAATAGAGAGCATAATAAGATTTGTCTTGATACACCATTGACACAGCATCTGTCTTGTAGTCACTTCTGACAAATACTTTGGGGAGTATTTTTAGAAGCTCATCCCACGAGCTTGCTATCTCAACATAATGATTGGCTTCTGGATGCTGTTCAAAATATTCTTTTGTATTTTTATTCCACATCTTTGTTCTGATATAATCCTTATTCAGCAAAACAGCCGCCTCAACTTGAAAGAGCTTTGCATAAAGCGGTACGATATCTTTGAATGAGGTGCTTATGTCCATCGCACCAACATAAATTTTTCCGTTTGTTTCTGGATCAACAGCCCAAAGTGGCGAAATGCCGCGTAGCCAAGTATAGCCCTGCATTTTATCAGACAGCAAATGTGGTGGCTTATTTTCCACTGAGCCGAATTGATAAGTCTTCTGTCCGGCACTGCTGTCCTCTGCCTCTTGATTCTGACTGCTTTTGCTTTCGGTGGTTTGTTTTTTGTTGAGCAAGAAGGCTTGGCTCACCCCACTGCTGCTGATCAGGGTGGACATTTGTAGCATACTGCTATACACCATTTTCAGATTGAGCTTGAATTCCTCCTCGTGTCGTTTCGCTTGCTGGAAAAGTGAAGACAACAGCGTCTCTCGGAGAGAATAAAAATTGATTGACAGAAAAACCGTGTTGACAACAAAAATGATCAGGCTTAGGCAGATGATCAGCTTTTTGTTTTTGCTGATGGTTCTACTAACTGACAGTCGCATGTTCAGTTTGCCTTGCTGGTGGCGGCAGTGTAGTGCTACCCAATTTCTGATGCGCGAGATCATTCTGCTCCCCAGTCAAGATGAAAGTTGGTAGTATTGTTTCCGGCCCCAGAGTTGTGACAAAACATTCCGCACGGTACAATAAATTGTACTCACAATTTATACCTGCTTTTTTTATGAATTTCAAGAAGGTTTCTTCTGAAAAGAAAAAACGGCAAAAAGGCGGGGAAAGGAAGAAGCTGCGGTCAGTTCAAAATATTTTTCGCTGCCAGACGGGTCAATACAGCAACGGCGGCACCAACACTGTCTGCGATCAGATCATCGGGAACAGCGGCCGTGGCAAGTGCCGGGTGGGAGGAGAGGAAATAGGCTCATTTCATCTAAAAAAACTATTCTGCTGTCGGTACATGCACTTGACGGAGCAATTCCGCAGAATAGTGCTTTCTAATTCTGCGCAAAGCTGCACTGATTTGCAGGGTTGGCGCATTAACCAGCGCACTTTCAGTGCCGTCTTTGTGGTGAGTCAACATCAAGCTGCGTTTGCGTAAAACAAAGGCGTGACTCCAGTCCACTTCAATCACATCTCGATTCTCCATCACCGGCGGTGACAGCGGCTGACCGGACATAGCAGCTTGAAACGCATCGGATTCAGTGGTCTCTAACACCCAAGCATCACCGTCTTTGGTGCTGAAAAAAATGAACACTCCCAGCTCATGGCAGGTTTCCTGCCAACGCATGGCGGCCTGCTGAATTTTTTCAATTTCTACCAGCAGGGAAACTTGGGTTTGCCGGACAGGAGCAGTCGGTAGCCCAGCCTGTCGGAGAGACAGGCAGCAGTGTTTGTACTTTCTGCCCGATCTGCAAGGACAGGGCTGGTTACGGCTGATTTTGATCATAGGTGCAAAGAAAGCATAAGGGGATAGAAACGGAGCAAAACTTCTCTCATCATCCTGTAAATCAGCCCAGTTGTCAAAGGAAAAGTTAGCAAAGCACCCTTATCCATCGCCCGCACCGCCGCTGCGGTTTGTTCGCTTTTTTGCTCAACGATGAGCCTATCCCACTATTCGCTGCGTCCACATAAAACAAACAGCCAAGCAAAGAAAAGAATCAAAGCAGCAGGGCTGCCTTTCCCAGCGGACAACTAGACGGCGGAATTTTCTTTGCATCCACGAAAAAGTCCGTTCAAATTGAAATCGTGGAGCTTTCATGCTGACTGACCGTCCGCGCCGCCGCTTCGCATTCTTCTTTCTTGGAATCTGCGGCTGAATCCCTCTGCCCCGAAGAAAATTTCTCAGCTCTTCAGAATCATATCCTTTGTCTGCGGCAATTCTTCTAAGTTTTTTAGCAGGTCTGCCCCGTTTTCCTGTTTTGACTTCAATTCCGTCAAGCAGACGCGGTACCTGTTTCCTTTCATCCGCATTTGCGGCTGTTGTCACTGCTGAGACAGGCATTTCTTCATCGTCAACAAGAAGATGAATCAGCACGCCTTTTCCTTTATATCCATAAGCCACTTCAATGCCGCCTCCTTTCCCAGGGGGAAAAAGAGCCGTCAAAGGCTCCTGAAATCCAGTGAATCAGGCCATGACTCTGGGCGATTCCAAGAAGACGCGCTTTCATATCATCCAATTTTCCATCAAGATGCCATGCTTTGCGCCAGCGATGGCGTGCGCTTCTCGATGCCCATTGCGATCCTCGCGGAAGATCGCACCACCGGCATCCGGTGATCAGCAGCCACAGCAGCGAATTCAAAATTTTGCGCGGATGCGCAGCAGGCATTCCACGGCCTCTTCTGTCTTTTCCGGGAAAAATATCTTCAAGCAGCTTCCACTCAGCATCCTTTAACCCCTCAAATCTCCCTGCCATATCATGGCCTTCCTTGATGGAGGGCAAGTTTACCATGTTTTGTGTATTAGTGGGATAGGCTCATTATTTCATGTGCGGAGCTGAAGGAGGACGGCGACGACTTGGCTCCTGTCTAAGGGCGGGATCATTGCTTTTCATTTGCTCAACAATAGCTTCGATGGAGGGCTGTTCCGCTTCTTCCGACTCAATCTGGACTTGTTCTGATTTCTCCTGCTGCGGTGTTATTTTGACCGGTAGGGTAGAGCCGGGGCGGAAAACAACAACCTGAGCATTGGCCTTGCTACCGGGAGCTGTTTTTGCGTAGAGCAACACCTTTTCTATCGGCGGACGACTCTGTCCTGATTGCTGGGTTCCGTACATGAACACGCTGTTGAAATCCTGTGTGATCCGCCGCAAAGCCTCCTCCAACACAGTGCGGCTGAAATCAGCAGAGACCGTCTGCTCGACACTACCCTGCACGACGATTTCTACGTTTGCCTGTGTTGCAATGTTTTGCAACACATCTCGCATAGGTAGGTTCCGCGCCTGCATGGTTATCAGGCCATCCTTGATAGATACAGCCTGATGAGAGAGATTCGGCGGTGCCACCGCTGCACTCCAAGAATATACGGCGGCGGTAAGCAGCAGCGTCACTGCAATCGACAAAGATTTCCGCGCAGTCCGCATCTTGCTCACCTTATTCAACGCAGTTTCTACGAGCACCGAGAATAGCCGCAGTCGCGGCAGACCTCGCAGCCCTCAGTAAAAACTAAGGTGCCTGGGCATTCTGGACAAGAGGAAGTAAAGCCCTTCTGGGTTCCGGCCATGAAGGATTTCAGCAACCTACCAAGCTGGGCAGGTAAATCGAGCATGTGGCCGCTGGAACGGTCCAGCTGGCGGATAATTTCCTCCATCGGTATCTGGCAGCGCAGAGCTAAAGAAACTAACCTGCACGTGGTTGTCCACATCGTGGATTTATCTTTCAGATCAAGCCGGTTATCGAATGGAAATTTAGCAAAAACCTCCATCGGATTTTCATTATCATCAAAGCAGACGATGATATAAATGCGGTCGCCATTGGCATCCTTCAGCCGGTAGCGCTTGGCACTGAGGACATCCGGCAACTCTTGTTTTTGCGTTTCACCCTGCGAGGAAACCGTCGCGGTCTGCTTGGCAGTTGAAGCCGCCGTGCTGAGAACTTGGCCTTCTCGCGAGCCGTCGCGATACACGGTCAACCCTTTGCAGCCTAACTCAAAGCCGAGCAAGTACGACTCGCGCACATCTTCTTTGCTGGCTGAAGACGGAAGGTTAATGGTCTTACTGATGGAGGAATCCACCCCGCTGGCCTGAAGTGCGCCCTGCATCAGAATATGCTCCACCGGACTGATGTCTTGAGCGGCGCGGAAGATACGCTGCCATTTTTCTGGGATTTCTTCCTGCTCCAGCACGGTGCCGCTTTGCGCCACCTTTTTCAACAAGACTTCGGAGAAAAAACCTTCCCGTTTAGCAACGGTCTCAAAATGCTTGTTGACCATCAGGAAGCGGTCGCCGTCCATGACGTTTTTCTCTGTCACCACCGAAAAATACGGCTCGCAGCCGGAAGCGCAGTCGGCAATCATCGAAACCGTGCCAGTGGGTTGAATAGAGGTCAGAGCCGCGTTGCGACGGGCGGGGTAGTGGTTGTGCTGCGGGTCCCAAGCCGGGAACGGCCCTTTCAGCTTTGCCAGCGCAATGGAGGCGGCCTCCGCCTCATCACGAATGAATTGCATGACCTCGGCTGAAGCGGCTCGACCGTCCTCGTCGCCGTAGGACAGCTCTAACTGAATGAGCATGTCGTGCAGGCCCATGATTCCTAATCCAATTTTTCGGGTCTTGCGAGTCATCTCACCGATTTCTGGGATCGGGAAGCGGTTGCAGTCAATCACGTTGTCTAAGAAACGGACGGAGGTACGCACCGTCTGTTGCAAGCGAGTAAAATCGACCGCACCGTCTTTGACGTATTGGCCGAGGTTGATTGAGCCTAAATTGCAGGATTCCATTGGTAAAAGCCACTGCTCACCGCACTGCAAATTATTGATATAGCTGTAACTTTTATCTCCATCAATTTCACCAAGGAAATGACCGATATAAAAGTTATGGAATTCGTCAACAGTGCCGTTGTACACATCCTCGATGCCGTCGCGCTCAACCGACACAACCCGGTGGTTGAAGGTCTGTGCGGCTTCCTGCAAGGCATGATAGGTCGGAAAGCCAAATTCCGTGCCCAGTCGCTTGGGAATGCCCTGCTCGGCGCAGCGGCTCTCCCAGTCTTTTTTCAGCGGGGTCTGGCCTTGCGCAAATTTCAAATTCAGAAAGCATTCTACTTGGAGCCGACGGGTCTGCTCTGCCTTGGCAGCATACGTGGCATGGATGCCATCTGTAATTTTCTGACGGACGGCTTGGTTGCTGTTATGCCAAACAACATAGCAGGGCTTTGAACAGAAAGACTGTTCGCGTTTGCTCCAAGATACTGTGTATAATTCACTGCAATGTTCACATCTGCGTTCAACCATGACACTGTTGCCATCAAGGAAGCAACGCAAGTCAGTCATGGACTGACATTCCGCCAGCTTCTGTTGAGCGCGCTGTTGCAGTCCCTGTAAAAAATTATCTTGGTGAAGAGCAACTCCTTCTTGCACCGCTTCTGTATGACGAAGACGGTATGCTTCATCTTGGAAGCGAAGTTTTGTCGCGGCACCAATCCGCTCTTTAGTTGCCTGACTTCGTTTTGCGCCAACATGATGCCTGATGCGGAGTTCCTGCTGCTTGACCGGATCGTTCATCCAGTTCTTTTCCGGGAAACGCCGCATCGGATTCTTGTCTCCCTTGCGGTCTTCCGAATGCAGCCGGTAATGCGCCTCTTTGCTCATCACCTCAAGATTGGCCGGATTGTTGTTGAGGCCGTTGTAATCGCGATGATGCACTACTTGATTCCAGTCCAAATTTTTGCCGGTCTGATGCCGATGATAAAAATTAGCAATCAGACGATGCTCAGGCTGCCAATTTGGTTTGTCTGTTGTCGATAACCAGCAATAAGTTTGAGACCTGCTGTTAGACTGTGAGAATATTTTCTCGAACGGGGCCTCACGCTTAGTCATCAGACTCAGACTGTCGCCGGAAACAAGCTCTTTCGCCTCTTTCACTCTGCCGTCAGAAAGCACGAAGCGGTGATTTTCTGTCACTCTCACGCTGTTGCCATCATCGAGGGTGACTTTCACAATCTGCTTGCCATATCCGGTGATACGGGGATTGCGCATCATCCGCACCGAAGCGCCGCCTTTGCTGTTGCGGCAGAAGACCGGAATATCCTTGCCTTCCTCGGCAAGCTGGCGGATGGCCACTGCGCCGCGCCCGTCCGCCACCGCCACCAAGGTGTCGCCGACAATGCATGGGTTCGTCGCCTCAAACTCACCGAGCTGCGGGGTGGCGTTGGCGCGGTTGGCCGCGTCAATGAACAGCACGCCTGGCTCGCCGTTGTGCCAAGCCAGATCAACAATTTTATCAAAGACTTTGGCCGCATTCATCCGGCAGACCACCTTGCGGTTGGAAGGGTCGATCAGGTCATATTCCTGATTGTTCTTCGCCGCCTCCATGAACTTGTCGGTGATCGCTACGGAGAAGTTGAAGTTAGTGAACTTGCTCTGATCCTGCTTGGCTGTGATGAAATCCATGATGTCAGGATGATCCACCCGCAGGATGCCCATGTTGGCTCCGCGTCGCTTGCCGCCCTGCTTGATGGTCTCGGTGGCTGCATCAAAGACGGCAGCAAAACTAAGCGGCCCGGAGGCCACGCCTTGGGTCGAGCGCACCGATGAATTTTTAGGCCGCAGCCGGGAGAAGGAATAGCCTGTGCCGCCGCCGGTTTTATGCACCAGCGCACCGTTATGAATGGAGGTAAAAATGCCGTCCATTGAGTCCTCGACCGGCAGGACAAAGCAGGCCGAGAGCTGGCCGAGATCAGTACCCGCGTTCATCAGGCAAGGAGAGTTGGGCAGAAAATCAAGCCGATAAATCATAGTAAAGAACTGCTCGCGCAAGGTCTCGTAGTCCTCCTGCCCCCGGTCAACCCCAGCCACAGCATCCGCAACCCGGCGGCAAAGCGACTCCCAGTTCTCCAGCATGTTGCCTTGGCCGTCTTTGAGGTAATAACGGCGGGTCAATACGGTCTCAGCGGTCTCGGTCAGAAGCTGTCTGGTAATGCTTCTGGTCATGTCTTTTCCCATCTCTCTTTTTCCCTTGAGCTGTAAATCAGTTGTTTTCGGCCACGAATCCGGCTCTGCTGAACGCTGGCGGCAGGCTTGTCCCGCAGGCGGTTGTGCCAATCTTATAGCACAACATATTGTGCCAGCTCAAGTGGAAAACATGCTACCGGTGGTATTTTTTTGTCATTCCGAGGAAAATGCCTATTTTCGCGCCGTTCAGAAAAAGAGGGCGTTGTCAACCGGTATCAGCCCTGAAAAATGCCGTTCAACCTGAATGCAGATTCTCCGCGTAAATCCGACTCAAAAGAGCAGTCAACGATACCGATGGACAAAAAATGCTGTTGACAGTCCTCCTTCTCTGTGAAATGATGGCAGTTAAGGATATTGTTCAATTCTCCGGCTGCGCAGCTTCGGCCCGCCTTGTGGTCGCATGAGACAGCCTCTTGTTTTTGTTTAATTTTCACCGCCAGATCAAGATTATGCGTTGTCCTAAATGCGGCTACATTTCTTTTGACAAAGAAGAAATATGTGGGGGATGCAAAAAGAATATCACGAAATTCTCCCAAGAGCTTTCCGGCGTGGTGATGCGGAGTGTAGTTCCTGATTTTCTCTGGTTCGAGAAGCCTGAAGAAGAGGAACCAGAGGAAGAAACGCCTGATGAAGACGATAACGCCGAAGCAGAAAGTGACGACATCGGTTTTGATATGGATGCAGAAACCGAAGTGGAAGAAGCGGCTGATGCGGACAATACAGTAGAGTTTGCCGCCGATGCAGACGGCATTGAGCTTGAAGCTCCGGCTGAGGAGGAAAGCAAAGAGATAGAATTTGACCTCTCAGGTGGAGTCGAAGAAGAGGCAAAAAAGCCCATGAGTACGCTTGATCTCTCCAAGAAAAAAGACAAAGAAGAAAGCGGTCTGAATTTGTCGATGGAAGATACGAGCGGTTCAGACTTGGGTTTGGATAGCTTGGATTTTGATCTTGATGACGATGCTGGGGCCGCAGCTCCTGAGCCAAAGTTAGAAAAAACGACCAAACCTCCTGCTGAAAAAAAGGAAAAAGCTCCTGCAAAACCTGCAAAAGAGCCGTCACTCGACCTGAGTGGACTTGACCTCTCCGGCCTGATGCCACCAGAGGCTGAGGAGCAGAAGACAGATTTTTCCTTCAGTGGTATCGGTGAATTGAGTTTAGAAGGGGAAGAAAGCCCAAAAAAGAAGGCTGGTGGGGGCAAAAAAGAAAAAGCGCAGGCAACAGACGCGTTACCCGACTTGTCGATGGACGGGCTTGATCTCAGTACGCCGATTCTGCCGCCTGCGGCCAGCGCAGCAGGTAAGAAAATGCGGCCTGCGGCAAAAACGGGTACAGCACTTGATGATTTCAACGTTGATCTCGGTGACTTGCTGGGTGGCGGCGGAAAAAAAGAAATAAAAGAGATTGACAGAGAACGCTGAATTGCGGTATATTCTTTCGACACATTCTGTATGTATCGTGTGCCGAGATAGCTCAGTCGGTAGAGCAACGGACTGAAAATCCGTGTGTCCCTGGTTCAATTCCTGGTCTCGGCACCATTTTTATAGCCTGCCAATTCAAAACCCATTCAACTGAATAAGTTGGCTGGGTTTTCCTGTTTTGTTCTCCACCATTAACGGATTTGAAGCTCATCGCCCACCCAGCCTTATCGACTCCTCCGCACAACCTAAGCCCTGCATCATGCGACGTTTTTTTTATAACCCAGCCCAAGATACTACCGAGTATGTCCTGATCACCGGTGCCGAGGCGCATCATCTCAAGACTGTGCTACGGATGCACGTTGGTGCAAAGGCGGAGCTGTATGACGGCGCAGGTAGCTTGATTTGTGGTGAAATTGAACAAATCAGCGCAAACAGCGTGTCCTTTCGCATTCTTTCCCGCCGCCAAGAGCAGGAGAGCTGTAGCCCGCTGACGTTGGTGCAAGCTCTGCTCAACAAAGGCAAAAAGATGGATACGGTCGTCCAGAAAGCCACAGAACTGGGCGTTCACAGCTTTGTGCCAGTTATCACTCGCTACTGCGAGCCGCAGGGCAAGGACAGTCAGCTGCTCCAACGCTGGCAGCGGATCATGCTCGAAGCCTGCAAACAGTGCGGGCGACCTGTGCCGATGCAGATCAGTTTGCCGCAACCTTTGCATGAGCTGACCTTTCCCGCTGTAAGCCGCAAAATTATGCCGTGGGAGAACGAAACCACCTGCCCTTTTGCCGCGCTTGGTTTGACAGCAGGACAGCCCGTAACCCTGTTGATCGGACCAGAAGGCGGCTTTCATATCGACGAAGTGGAACACGCTCAAGCATCTGGTTTCACAACGGTCTCTCTTGGTCCTCGGATACTGCGGGCCGAAACCGCGTCCATCGTCGCTGCTGCCTTAGTTCAGAATGCCCTGCACAACCTTGACCCGCTGCCTTAACCCTTACAACTTCACGCTCCGACAATGGCTCTCAGAAAGATACTCACCCACCCACATCCTGTACTGCGCGAGCAGGCAGCAAAGATCACCGGATTCAATGCAGAACTGCGGCAATTAGCCAAAGATATGGCTGACACCATGTATGAAGAGCAAGGGGTCGGTTTAGCAGGCAACCAGATCGGCATTGCTCGTCAAATTGCGGTGATCGACATTTCGACCCAAGACAATGAGAAGAAATACCTTGTGCTGATCAACCCGGTGATTTCTGAAGGCGAAGGCTGCGAGAGCGGCAAAGAAGGCTGTTTGAGTGTGCTGGAGTATGATGCCAAGGTGGAGCGTTTCAAAAAAATCCGCGTCACTGGTCAAGATGTGGAGGGCAAGCAGTTAGATTTCATCGCGGAAGATCGCTTTGCCCGCATCATTCAGCATGAGGTGGATCATCTGCACGGCACTTTGTTTATTGACCGCATCAGCCGACTCAAGCAGGACATGTACAAGCGAAAGCTGAAGAAGCTGCTGGAGAATAAATAAAAGTGATCCTTCCTGCCTCTCTACTCTCTACTGTTTGGTTGCGGCTGCCGTGGATTATCCGATGCCCATGCAGAGTTGTCTGTTTCCTATGAGAACAAGGCAGCATGCAGTCGAGAGCGCAGCACGCAACCCATTCAAGAAGCCCTTCCTCTTTGCTATTGCTTGCAGTATCATTGAAACTGAATTGCGGCAGCAACTGAAGTGAATCAGAGCCGCCCAGCGGCAGGGGATAACTCAACAAGGAGGAGGATTCATGAGAACCGCACAAGGCTTAGGCGATGCCTACTCGCCGGACGACATTGCCCGTAAGGTCGAAAGCATGGGGGTGAGAAAAGCCCAT
Organism: Candidatus Electronema aureum; assembly: GCA_004284765.1. GTDB lineage: Bacteria > Desulfobacterota > Desulfobulbia > Desulfobulbales > Desulfobulbaceae > Electronema > Electronema aureum. The sequence goes on along the minus strand of NQJD01000030.1, from coordinate 4,037 downwards.
GCTGACACCCTGACCTTGCTGGTACTGGCGATGCTGGCCGGGGCCTTCATCGCCCTTGGCTCGCTCTTCTTCACGGTGGTGATAACCGACTCTACCCTCGGTTTCGGCCCGACCCGTTTGCTGGGTGGCCTGAGCTTTAGCCTGGGGCTGATTCTGGTGGTGGTGGGTGGGGCAGAGCTGTTCACGGGCAATAACCTGCTCACTATGGCTTGGGCCAGTGGTCAGATTAGCGCCCACAGTGTGCTGCGGAACTGGTTCTACTCCTATCTTGGTAACGTAATCGGTGCAGTCCTCACCGTGGTGCTGGTGGTGCTGGCTGGAATTGCTGACATCAACGGTGGGGCAGTAGGGGCAACCGCCGTGAAGATTGCGGCGAACAAGGCTAATCTCACCCTCTGCGAGGCTTTTCTCCGGGGGATGCTCTGTAACGCGCTGGTCTGCCTAGCGGTCTGGTTAGCAATGGGTGGTCGTAGCGTGATTGACAAGATCATGGCAATCTTCTTGCCGGTAGCCGCCTTTGTCGCCATTGGCTTTGAGCATTCTATTGCGAACTGGTTTTTCCTACCCTTTGGCCTGATCTTGGATGACCATGGCGCGATCTCTGTCTTTGGCTGCATGACTAACATCATCATGTCAACCGCAGGCAACATCGTTGGTGGTGCAGTGCAGGTCGGCGCAGTGTATTGGGTCGCTTACCTCCGCAACAGCAGGCGGAAAGCCTGATTGCTGCTGGGGCAGGAAAGTCAAAAGGGCGGCCACAGAGGTGTCCGCCCCCCTACAACACACGCACTGTGGCCGAAGACATCAGCCCCGCATCCCCTGCCATCCTTTCGCCGCGCCGCCTTCATTGTGACAAGCAACCCCAAGCATTTCCTTGACAAAGCCTGCACAGCTCTTTAGGATGAGCTGCATCAGGTTGTGAGTAGATAATCTCCGGCCTGGGTGGCTTCTGCGCTATCTGGAATACTGCAAGGCACCCCAAGTGGGTACCCTTGAGAATAAGGATACCGCATGTAGATACTGTTGTCCGTATCAAGCACCCGCCTACAACGAGGTGGGCGGGTTGTTTCATGTCGGCTCTGTGGGCATCATCATGAGCGGCTGGCTGGGCGCAGGGTGATTGTCGCCAATGATGCGTATGTGAGGAGATAAACCTGCTGGTTTAGCTTATATCTTAACAAGAAATATTCAACAACATGGTGGGCACTATGAACAAAAACGGAAATCTGAATGAATACGAATTGGTTTTTGATCAAGAAGAACAATGCGCTGATCAAGAAGGTGACGACAGCGATATAGCAGAAGGAATGGATGAAGGAGAACTTAATCCAATTTCGAGATTCAAGAAAGTTATCCTTGAGAAGGCAGACAGAAGCCTCTTTGAGGCTACATCGATGGTATAAGAATGGAAGACTAATTATTGACCCAGAATGGCAGCGAAATTATGTCTGGGATAATGTAAGAGCATCAAGGCTTATCGAGTCTTTCTTGCTTGATATACCTGTTCCGGTGATTTATTTAGCAAAGAATGATAACGGAAAATATGAAGTTATTGATGGATTACAGCGGCTCACTTCCGTTTTTAATTATTTAGACGGTAAATATAATCTGCAAAAACTTGATAGATTAAAAGAGTATCACGGAAAATTATTTTCTGATCTTCCGGTTGAGATTCAAAACAAGATTGAAGACTCTATATTACGTTCGTTTGAGCTTTGTGATAGTGATAGTGATATTCATTTTATCGTATTCCAAAGGTTGAATACAGGGGGTATCAAGCTAAACGATATGGAAGTAAGAAATTGTATATTTCGGGGGACACTTAACGAGTGCATCAAGGAATTAAGCGAGAATTCTAATTTCATCAGGACGATAAATCAAAAAAATTTTGGCAAACGTATGCAGGACAGAGCATTTGTTTTGCGTTTTCTCGCATTTTATGAACGGACTTACTTGAAATGCACAGCAGGTCTTAAAAGTTTTCTGAATGAATTTTTGGAAACTTATAAAAATGCTCCTGAATCAAAGGTGTCAGAGTATCGAGCAGTATTTGAAAAATCTATGCGAGGATGCCTGACTGTTTTTGGAGAGAATGCTTTCCGGCTAAAGAGTGATATTACAAAGCCAGGAAAATACAGCTTTGGAGAATGGTCACGCAAGCCGAATGCGGCAATTTTTCAAGTTGTAGCAACTTCGTTTGTAAAATATGATCTGGGGCAGATCACTCAAAAAGCAGACAGTATATATGAAGGATATTTAGATTTGATTAAATCTGATGCGGTTTGGGTGGACAGAATAAGACGCGCAACTGGCGAATCAACTCGACTGACATATACGTTTAAAACGTGGTACGAAAGACTCGATGAGATAATGTCTCAGAGTCAGTCGCAGGATACTAAGCGAACTTTCTCTAAAAAACTCAAGAAGGAAATTTTTGAAGCTGATCCGACATGCGCCCTTTGCGGGAACAAGATCGTTCTTATTGATGATGCTGTACTGGACCATGATACACGTTATTGGATTGGAGGAAAAACTATTCCTGAAAATGCAAAACTCTGTCATAGGATATGCAACTTGAAGAAAGGATGATGTGCTTGTCTCAAACAAGTAGGAAAAGAGCAGAGAAAAATGAACCGTTTTATTCTGCTAAAGCAGCAGGGGGCTGCTGCTCCGAGCACAGAAATTAACTGGGCTGACAGTCCGGCAAGAGCATCCGAGGAAAGTTAAAGGAATACGTCATGCCTGAAATTGCTCGATTCTACGGCATTGTCATCAAATTATTTTTTGGCGACCATCCGCCGCCGCACTTCCATGCCGTGTATGGTGAATATCTCGGATTATTCAACATGGAAACACTTGAGATGATTGAAGGTGATTTACCGAGCAGAGCGGAGAAATTAGTTGTTGAATGGGCAAATCTTCATCAAAAAGAACTTATGAACATGTGGAACGAGCAGCAATTTCTTAAACTTCCACCATTGGCATGATTGCTATGAACTGCCCGAAAGTGCGCTCAGTCAAGGCGACTGACAATCATATCCTGATCGTTGAGTTTGATAATAACGAAAAGAGACAATATGACGTAACTCCCTTGCTTAAAAAGGAGATGTTTGCGCCATTGAAAAACTCTGCCTTCTTCAAATCTGTCCGCGTGGAACAGGGAGGCTCGGCTGTCTCTTGGAACGATGCAATTGATCTCAGTGAATTTGAGCTGTGGAGTAGAGGAGTCAACGTATAATCCTCCAAGGGCGGGCGAACCTGCCCTATTACCGCATCGGTAACGGGCCGTTTGCAGTTGCAAGCTGATGTCTGCCGTGTCAAACAAATCATGATCTTTATGGCGCGGCAATCAAGCGCCTTTTGCAAGATAACAACATGCTAGATATCGAAAATTATCAGCGGAAAATTATCAGTATCTGCCAGAAATATAGGGTTAAAAGTCTGAGCATTTTTGGCAGCGCACTCACTGAGCATTTTAACGAGAGCAGCGATGTTGATTTCCTCATCGAGCTTGAGGGTGCAGTAGATGGAATCAAAAGATATATGAACGTGAAGTTTGAGCTGGAAGAGCTGTTCTCTCGTCCAGTTGATCTTGTTATGCCAAAATCCCTCAAAAACAGCCGCATCAAAGAATACATCTTTTCAAACATAAAGACTGTTTATGCCTCATGATCCTGCCGTCTGCCTTGAAGATGCCGCCAATGCCTGTCGGCTGATTTTGCAGTTCACTGAAAACATGGTCGAATCCGAATATGCAGCGGATATAAAAACGCAATCTGCGGTCGAGCGGCAATTTGAAATCATCGGTGAAGCCTTAAACCGAATAAAAAATATTGATGCCGAGCTGCTTGCCAGCATTGACAACTGGCGGGAGATTATCGGTAATGGTGAACCATGAGTGGCAAAGCGGACGGCTCCCTAAAAAACACATTGAATTTACCATTAAAAACAATATAATATTGAAAAAGTTGACTTCCGACTTGGTCTCAGTTTTCAGAGGGCGAATGCCCGCCAGCCAAACGCCGTTCTTATGAAAG
>NQJD01000029.1 GCA_004284765.1 Candidatus Electronema aureum | reverse complement strand
AGTCAAATTCATCCGAAAGCGCATCGAATCAGCATTCAGCGTCATCACCCAAAGATTTCCAGCGCATATTCATGCTGTCACCTCGCATGGCTTTGAATTGAAGGTTTTTCTTTTTATCTTGGCTTACGGCATTGAAAAAACAATGTTATAGGTCACAACTTGGGTTAGGAGTTACGCAGTTGAAATGAGAAGCTCAACCATTACAGTAAGTTGTCTTTTTGCCGCATAAATCGCCAGTTGAATAAAATCAACGGTTTGGCAATCGAACTGCGTAACTCCTATTTATATTTCAGTTGAGATTTTTCGCAACCGGAATATAACTGACCGATGCAAGTGTCAATGGCCCGGCCAAGCCGTGCATTCGCAAGGTTAAGTTTGCAGGAGGTTTTGTCACGAGTGTCAGTCAGCGTTCTCGGAATCGATGTCGCTAAAGCCAAGCTCGATGTCGCCCTGCTGCTCCCAGATGGCAACGAGGTCATTTCCCAACACACCGAAAGGATTTGAGATGCTGACGGCCTCCTGCATGGAGGCGACCGGAATTTGTTGGGAATCCGCCGCCGCCGCGTTCCTCGCGAAAAAGGGCCATGCCGTGAGCGTGGTCAATCTGGCCCAGATCAGCGCGTTCGGCTCCGCAGCAGGCATCTGATGACGGTTCAGATGCCGATCAGCTTTATCCCGGCGCAGCGCAGTGGGAGGAGATCACGGACGAGCATGGGCGCATATTCCCAGCACGCCGGGAACCTACACCGCCAGGGCCTGCGCTGATTATCAGGGCAATGTGCCTAAATCAGATGAGAACAACAACTGCTCGAAGATGACGTTTGAAATGCAGCCGGTTCCGGCTGGCTCGCCGCGCATTGTCATCACCAATCCCACCCATGATGACGACTGGAGATCGATCATGATGTCCGCTGGGATCACTTTGATTTCCCCACGCCGGGTAATGTGCGGGTTGAATATTCGTGTCGACGACATGTCAGCTGATTGACGACAAGAAGCACTGGGAGGACATGTGCGATTTCATCGTATGAACGGGATGGGAAAATATATGGCTGAGATGATTGCAGCAACGATGTTCAATGAAAAACTGAAAGCGTAATTTTAAAAATAAATTGGAGACACAATGATAGCACTACAATCTATCGGCATGATTGGCGGCGGACAGATGGGCGAGGCTCTGATTCGCGGGCTAATCGAATCAGGTTTATCTGAGGCAGCTAGCATCACCGTGGCCGAGCCTGCGGTAACGCGTCGGGAATACTTGGAAACAACGTATCAGGTGAAAACCACGGAATCCGCCGCTGAACTCGCCGGAACGAGCAAAATTATCATTCTGGCGATCAAACCGCAGATTATGGAACCGGTGCTGGCTCTGTATCGCGAGCATCTGAACGCGAGGCATCTGCTTATCTCCATCGCTGCTGGCGTGACGATCAGCCAGATGGAACGCTGCCTCGGCGAGAAAATGCGCATCATCCGAGTGATGCCCAATACGCCCGCCTTAGTGCTGGCTGGTGCTTCGGCGATGAGCGGCAACAAAAACGCCAGTCGCGAGGACATGGCACTGTGCGGCCAGATATTTTCCGCTGTCGGTACCTGCGTGGAAGTGCCGGAAAATTTGCTCGATGCCGTCACTGGCCTCAGTGGTTCCGGGCCGGGCTATGTCTTCACTTTCTTAGAGGCACTGATTGACGGCGGAGTTTTGGCAGGCATCCCGCGACCGTTGGCCGAGCAGTTAGCTTTACAAACCCTCTTTGGCTCGGCCAAGCTGGCGATGGAAACTGGCGAGCCAGCAGCAGTGTTGAAAGGCCGAGTCACGTCGCCCGGAGGCACTACCATTGCTGGGCTACAGGTGATGGAGCGGGACGGTCTGCGCGGCACGGTCATGGCAGCGGTTAAAGCAGCAACCGACCGCTCGAAAGAGCTGGGTAAATAAACGCGATGCGCATCCGCCGCGTTGGTATCATCACTCGCAAAGACTCGCCGCCGGTGCAGCGGATCGGTGAAGAGCTGGCCGCTTGGTTCAGGCAGCGCTCGATCAAGGCAGATTTAGACCAGATTGAGCCGGATATGGATATGCTGACTATCCTCGGCGGCGACGGTACCCTGCTTCACGTCGCGGATCAGGCGGCTCGGCTCGGCATTCCGGTGGTTGGCGTGAATCTTGGCTATCTCGGTTTCCTCACCGAGGTGGCAGCAGAGGAAATGTATCCAGCCTTAGAAGAGATACTTTGCGGTAGAATTACCATTGAAGAACGGCTGATGCTCAAGGCGCAGCTACTGGATGGGAATGGAGTACCGGTCGGTAAGCCTTGGTTTGCGCTCAATGAGGTGGTACTCCTCAAGGGCAGCACTGAGCCGTTGCTGCGCCTCTGTTGCTGGGCTGACGAGGAATACGTGGCCACGTACAAAGCCGACGGCCTGATTATCTCTACGCCCACCGGCTCCACCGCCTACAATCTTTCCGCAGGCGGCCCTATCGCTCATGCTGGATTGCAGGCTCTTCTCCTCACACCGATCTGCCCTTTCATGCTCGAATCGCGGCCCGTATTGCTGCCGCCGCAGACCCAAGTGACAACCAGTCTGGCCCAGCCTGCCAGTAAAGTTAAGGTGGTAGCAGACGGTATGCCGGTTGGGGTTATCCAGAAAAATAGCTTTTTGACCGTAGTGGCAGCAAGTAAACCTCTGCGGCTGATCAGCTCACCGCACAAGGGCTACTTTGCCATTCTCCGTAGCAAACTCAACTGGGCCAGTTGCGACTGTGGCAAACCCCTACCAGACTGCATCCGCACCGCCCAGCACAGGCCTATTTCTTCTTGCGCTGGAGATTGAATTTCTTCATTTTATATTGAAGCAAACTCTTGGTAATGCCGAGCTTTTCTGCCGCCCGTGCCTGCACTTGCTCTGAGTCTTCCAAGGCCTGCCGCACTAACTTTTCCTCGATGCCGTTGAGAATATCAGCTAAGGGTAATCCAGCAGGCACAAACTGCTCCAGCTGTACGCCGGAACTCCACTCTTGAGGGGTAGGCAGCTGACTGGAATCCGGTTGCACATCCTCAGCTTCAATTCGGTTGTTATTACAGAGAATTGCGGCTCGCTCGATGGTGTTTTCTAACTCGCGAATGTTGCCTTCCCACGGCAGACTGACCAACAAGCGCATAGCCTCTGGCGTAATCTCAAGTTTTTCTTTGGATAACCGCCGACAATTTTTCTCCACGAAATGATGGACCAAAGCCGGGATATCATCCTGCCGATCTCGCAACGGCGGCATTTGAATGCGGATGACATTGAGGCGATAATACAGGTCTTCGCGGAAATTACCCTTATCAACTTCGTCTTTCAAATCCTTGTTCGTGGCTGCCAAAATGCGGACATCAACCTGAATGGTTTTGCTGCCGCCCACCCGCTCAAAGGCTCGCTCTTGAAGAACGCGGAGGAGCTTGGTCTGAAGCGGCAGAGCCATCTCACCGATTTCATCGAGGAAAAGGGTACCGGTGTCAGCCAGCTCAAAACGGCCTTTGCGCATGAACGAGGCATCGGTGAACGAGCCTTTCTCGTGGCCGAACAGCTCGCTTTCCAGTAAATGCTCAGACAAAGCGGCGCAGTTGACTGAAATAAAAGGTGCTTCCTTGCGCGGGCTGAGATTGTGAACAGCGCGAGCCACTAACTCTTTGCCCGTGCCAGATTCGCCGGTAATCAAGACTGAGGATAAGGCTGGAGCAACTTTTTCAATCAGCCGATAAACGGCCAGCATGTTCGGATTTTTACCAATCATGCCGCCAAAGCCAGACTTAGGTGCGGCTTCGCTGCGTAACCGGTGGATTTCTCGGATGAGGCCGTAATGTTCTACCGCCTTGCGTACCGAGGCGACCAAAGCCTCATTGGAAAAAGGCTTGGCCAAGTACGTGAAAGCACCAAGGTGCATAGCCTCGACCGCTTTCCCCACTTCGGCGTAGGCCGTGACCAAGATCACTGGCAAGTGACGGTTAAACTCCTTCAACCGGGCTAAGAGTTCAATGCCGTCCATGCCCGGCATCTTCATGTCCGTCAGCACCAGATCGAGATCGGTCTCGCGGGCGATTTTCAGAGCTGCTGGACCGCAATCGGCAGTGAAGACCTCGTAGTCCTCATCGCGCAGCAATTCAGAAAGAACAATCAGATAATTCGGCTCATCGTCAACAACAAGTATGGTCTGCATGGTGTAATACTTCCGGGGTCGGGGTTCGAGAAACGCGCAGGCGGTCGCGGATTTGTTCCATAATTGAATCAGGCGGAAAAAAGCCGGTTGCCTTGCCAGCTAATCCCTTGATCCGGCTGTCGCCATGATAATCGCTGCCGCCAGTGACCAGCAGACGGTGCTGCTTGGCCAGCCCGCTGAAAAGCTGAATCATTTTGAAATTATGGCCGGGGTAGTAAATTTCTACTCCGTCTAAATGCCGCTCGGCTAATTCACGGATCAACTGCGGCTGCGCTTTCAGTTCTGGATCAATGATGCCGGGATGAGCTAACACTGCCACGCCGCCAGCTTCGTGTATTATAGCAATAGTTTCCGCTGCTGAATAGGCAAATCGGTCGCACCAAGCCGCTTTGTTTCTGCCAAGGTAGAGCGTGAACGCTTGGTTCAACGTCTGCACATAGCCCTTAGCCAGCAGCAGACGGGCGATGTGTGGCCTACCGGTCTGACCGCAACCGGAAAGTCGTTCGGTTTCCTCAGAGGTAATGGCGATGCCCAAACCGTTCAGTTTGGCCAGAATTTTCAAATTGCGCTCGGTGCGACCTTCTTGGAGTTGGGCCAATCCTTCGGCTAATTGTAAATTTTCTACATCTACGCCGTAACCAAGGATGTGAATACAGCCCTCGCCGTGGCGGGCACTGAGTTCCAGTCCGCTGATGACAGCAATTCCCTGTTCCTCACCCAGCACCATCGCCTCCTGCACGCCCTCTACCGTGTCGTGATCAGTTAAAGCAAAACCGGTCAGGCCGCCTGCTACAGCCATGCTGATCAGTTGGGACGGAGTGGCAGTACCGTCGGAATAAACGGAATGAGTGTGGAGATCGACGCACATGTTTTTCTCAAATGCAGAACAGAACAAAAATAATCAAACAGAAATGACGCAAGTTAAAGCTCTATCCAACACTCCATTTATTTTGTATCAACGACCTATAAAAAAACGTTCTACAGCTTCAATGACACGTTCCTGTTGCTGTTCTAACCCAAGCCATAACGGAAGCCTGACGAGCCGTTCTGATATTGCATTTGTTACAGTCAAAAGACCATCAGTACGTCCAGAAGCTAATCCCATTGGTGCAGAATGCAGAGGTACATAATGAAAGACGCAATTAACGCCATCTTGTTTCATCGCCTCAATAAAGGAAGTCCTTTCATGAATATCTCGCAACAGGAGATAATACATGTGCGCATTATGACCACATTCTTCAGGAACGACTGGACGACGTACATGACCAGCGCGCTCTATAGATGCAAATGTAGCATGATATTTATCCCAAAGAGATAACCTTCTTGCCGTAATGACAGCTGCTTCTTCTAATTGAGCCCACAAAAAAGCGGCAGTCAGTTCACCTGGCAAAAAAGAAGAACCTGCTTCCTGCCATGTGTATTTATCAACTTCTCCCCGAAAAAAGCGGCTACGGTCAGTTCCTTTTTCTCTGATGATCTCAGCGCGTAAAGATAAATTTTTATCGTTTACTAACAATGCTCCGCCTTCTCCAGAAATTACATTTTTTGTTTCATGAAAGCTATATGCACCAAAATCTCCAATTGTGCCGAGTGTTTTTCCTTTGTATGTAGCCATCACGCCCTGAGCAGCATCCTCAATAACTTTCAATTGATGATATTGAGCAAGCGACATGATAGTATCCATTTCACAAGATACTCCTGCGTAATGGACAGGTACAATTGCCCTCGTTCGATCTGTGATAGCTGATTCGATCAAACTTTCATTTATATTCAATGTGTCTTCACGAATATCAACAAAGACAGGGATACCTCCTCGCAACACAAAAGCATTTGCTGTCGATACAAAAGTGTATGACGGCATAATAATTTCATCGCCAGGCTTAGTATCTATCAACAACGCGGCCATTTCCAAAGCTGCTGTACACGAATGAGTCAATAAAGCTTTGTAGCAGCCTGTATGGTTTTCTAACCAAGCGTTACATCGTTGAGTGAACGGACCATCTCCAGCAAGAATTCCATTTAAGTGCGCCTCTGCAATCCAAGAAAGTTCCTTCCCTGTCATGTAAGGCCAGTTAAAAGGTATAAATGTTTTTTTCATCAATAATTATTAATTACGTGGCGTAGATTATGAATGATGATGCTCATAATCACCGAGGAAAAGTTCGTGATATTCCTTTTCCTCCAAATGTTTATGCAAAATGCCGGTGAGATTATCAACCAAGCTGCTGATTTCTTCATCAGCAAGGCGGGGAATTAGCGCGTGCATCAGCTCCTCGCGGCTGAACAAGCGGAGAAAGAGAGCAAGCGAGCACTCGTCAAGCTCCCGGTTTAGGCCGAAGCAAATTTGGGAAAAGCCGGTGTCCGGCGGCTGTGCGCTCATCCGGCCAGCACCTTCCAGAACACCTTGCGGTTTCTGGGGCCGTCGTATTCGCAAAAAAAAATGTGCTGCCACGTACCGAGTTGCAGCTCGCCTTTGGTAATGATCACCGTGACAGAGCTGCCGGTCAGTGTGGCCAGCGCGTGGGCGGGCGAATTGCCCTCGGCGTGACAGCAGGGATAGGAGGTGGAGATGAGCAGCTGGAAGAGGCCGAGCAGGTCGTGCCGCACCGCTGGATCGCAGCCCTCGTTGATGGTTAGCCCAGCAGTGGTGTGCGGGTTGAAGAGGTAAAGAATGCCTTCGTCAATTTCCGCTACCTTAACTACTTTCCGGGCCTGCTCGGTGATGTCCACGAACTCCGCAGTGGAATTCGTGGACATCATGAAGAAACCTGAACTCATTAATTTTGCAGCTGCCAGCTGCCGTAGCCATCGCGACAAGCGGTGCTGTAGGTGCGTTCGGTTCTGCCGTCGATAACTGCCACGATCTCAGCCTTGCGGCAAATTTGGTTATTAGGGGCGGTGTAGGCGGGCTGTGGCGTAACCTGATACTGATTGCCTTTGTCTGGATTCACCCAAGAAGTGGTTTGGCCAGAAGGTGCGGTCTCGTATGCTCTGCTCAATTGCTGCTGGTCGTATTTATCCATCTCGTTGCCGATAATATAGCCCAGCGTACCGCCGACAGCCGCGCCGATCAGGGTGGCACCAGTGTTTTTGCCGATGGCTTGGCCAGCAATAGCACCTGCGGCCGCTCCGCCTACGCCGCCCATCTGTGCCTTGTTGGCACCAACGCACGACGAAAACAGAAGTACGGTGAGAGCAGCACCCATAAGATGTGTCTTTTTCATGAAAATCTCCAAAGTGTTAAATTATTGCACAAGTGCGGAGCCGCATCTAGCATGTAGGCTAAAAAACAGCCGCCGCTTTTCCGCCGACTGCGGAAATTTGCTGGCGATTGGCAGGATTATACCCCATGCGGTCTTTCTTTTTCAATCTCAATACATCTTTTTCCGCCTATAGATGTACCTGTCAGTGAAAAAAAAGTTTAACTGGTTCTTGTTTTAGGCTAATCTGAGTATCCGCAACGAGCGGAAAAAAACACCTTGGCTGCTTTTCCCGCCCGCTCTTTTTCAACCGCATGGAAAGCGAAATCCATAAGGAGGCAACCGTGAGACTGGGGATGGAACCCTTATCCTTTGTCAGCTCCGCGCTGGCCGGGCAGCTGCTCAAGCGGCTATGCCGCCTTGCCGGAGACCGGGCGCAAGAACTGAATTTGCTCCGAGATGAATTCGGTGATCCTGAAGAATTAGTCAAATTTTACGCCGAGCCACATCTTCAGGAGCGCAGTCCGGCAGATCGGCGGCGCGGGCTTCATGCTCCGGTACCTCGGCAGTCGGCCTTCTCACTGCTCAACTGTTTTTTGGACGGCGGTCAGCCTCGGAATCGTGATGGTAGCCATCAGATGTTCCTGCTCGCAGACGCAGGCATGGGCAAGAGTTCCCTTTTGTTTATGATCAAGCTGATGCAGTTAGCCGGATTTTGGCCACCTGGCTGCCGCTGCGAACTGTTCCGCCTCGGCGGCGGGGACACGCTGGCCCAAATTGCAGCTATTGACGGAAAGTCCGATACCGTACTGCTCCTCGACGGCCTCAACGAAGACCGCGTTGCACGAGGCCGAGTTCATGCCCGGTTGCTCGACCTACTCGATGCGAGCTGGGGTTTCCGCAGGGTAATCATCACCTGCCGCAGCCATTTTTTTCCTGACGTGCTGTCCAGCCCTGCCGGACAATTACTCATTCGGGGGCTAGCCGGTTACAACTGCCCGGTTTTGCATCTCTCACCTCTTGACGGTCGGCAAGTACATGCACTGATTCGCAAAAAGTTGTCTTGGAGCGGTAGCAGCTATCTGGGCTTACAGAGCTTTGGCGCAGCCCGGCAGCGAACGCGGGCATTTCAGCTCCTTGATCAAATCGATGACCTACAGCATTGCCCTTTGCTGATTCAGCAAATTGAAATCTTACTGGAAGCAGCGGACGAGCGGCGATATTGGAATCTCTACACCATCTATGAAACGCTGCTGCAACGCTGGTTAGATCGCAAACTACGCATTCTCCAAGAGCAACATTCTGGTTGCGCCCGACTGCCGGAGCGGGTGGAAATGTTCAGTGCCTGTGTGCGGGTGGCCCGTTGGATGGAGCAACATAATCGGCAGGAAATCGCAGAAAAAGATTTGTGGGAGCTGCTCTGTGAGGATGCCAACACCTGCTGGTTGGATCGATTTGAACCTGATCAGTGTTCCCTTCTCAGCAAAACCTCGGAGCGGGCTTTCCGCTTCAGCCATGCCACGTTTCGAGAATTTTTGCTCGCCTATGCCTTGGTCAACGACCGCCAGCCACTGCCCTTCTTAGTACGGGCCACGGACATGCTCTTGCGCTTTCTTGAATTGGCTGATGGCATAAGCCCATATCTCGGCAGATTAGATTTTTCCGGCTTCAATCTCCATCGTTATGTTGATTGCTACGGCACTCTATTTTCTTGGCAGGATACTTTCATCCGCAAAAGTAGCAAGCAGCAGATAGGGCCAGAGATGATTATGTTGCCGGGCGGACGTTTCCGCATGGGCGACATTCAAGGCCAAGGGCCGGATAACACGCATCCTGCCCATGAAGTGGAATTGGACAGCTTTGGTATCAGCCGTTTTCTGATCACGTTTGCTGAATTTGACGAATTCTGTATGTCCACAGGTCGGGCGAGACCCAGAGACGAGGGCTGGGGCCGCGACCAGCGACCGGTAATCAACGTGAGCTGGCAGGATGCCGCTGATTATTGTGAATGGCTAACCCGGCAAACTGGCAAAAATTATCATTTACCCACCGAGGCTGAGTGGGAATACGCCTGCCGAGCCGGAAGTAGTGCGGCCTATTGCTTTGGCGATGATGACGAGCAGCTCGACCGTTATGCTTGGCACGTTACCAATGCCGAGCGGAAAACCCAGCCCGTAGGTGGTAAGCAGCCCAATGCGTGGGGTTTATATGACATGCACGGTAATGTTTGGGAATGGTGTGCAGATTGGTATATCAAGGACAGTTACACCGTCTATCCAGTGCGAAATCCCGCCGGAGCAGAACAGGGTGCAGGCCGCGTCCTACGGGGCGGCTCATGGGACAGTAGTGCCAAATTCGCCAGCTCCTATTTTCGCTTCTGCCTCTCGCCGGGCCTGCGGATTATTCGAGCTGGCTTTCGAGTCGCACTGGGAGCCTAAAGATGAGATTAATCGCTTTTTTGAGGTTGCTCTTGCCCGTCGTCCTCTTCGTCAGTATCAGCGATCCGCCCGGATTTTTTGACCAAAGCCTTTTTCACCTTTTTCGACAGCACCTCATCGCCGAGCATGGCTTGTAAAAGCCGGTCGTCCAGCACGGTCTGATTTTGGGACTGGGAAAAATTTCTCAGCTTCCAGATCAGCCAAAGCAGCGACAACACCAGCAGGGCCAGTAGGGCCAAAAAAAGTATCCACATCACACTGCTCATGATTTCAGCCTCCCGTGCTGATGAATGCTTTCGATTCCAGCCATGCCAGATGAACTTTATCAGTATTCATGATACTGCCTAAAAACGGCTTTGTACAGCTCTACCCTAGATAACTACGTACCCCTTTTGCGCACCAGGTTAGCTTTTGCTCAACCGTAATTTTGAGGAGCTGATCATTAGCCTCTAAATGAGCGCGGTCACTGAGTGGATGGTAGAGGTGGTAGGCGATAGCACTAAATTTAAGATTTCTCCGTACTAAACCGCAATTGAGTAATCGGGCAGTGAATTCTGAATCTTCCCGCCCCCAGCCGACAAAATCTTCGTTAAAGCCATTTACCGCCAGAGCATCTTTGCGCCAAAAGGCGAAGTTGCACGTTCTCACGCCGTACATACCTCGGTCGCGATAGGAAAACATGCAGGACAAGATATCTGAGCGCAGGCAATTTTTCCGATTTTCCACATCGCCGCAACAAATGGGGTCGCTGGGCATTTTTTTATTGAAAAGGATTTTCTGAGACAGCTGCTCACCGAGGAGTACCCGTGTACCTTGGACAAAACAGCCGGGGCGGGCGAAGCGAGCATGATCGGCGATAAAATGCCGCTCCAGAATGATGTCGCCGTCGATCAAGACGATGTAGTCGCCCCGCGTTTTAGCAATGGCCTTGTTGCGGCTAGCCGCTAGCCGGAAGCCCTTGTCCTCTTGCCACGAATGAATTACCGGAATCGGTGCAGTAGCAGCAATCCTACCAATGACCTCAGCGGTGTCGGGTCTAGAACCGTCATCAGCAATGATGATCTCGATCGGCTTTTTCTTCTGGTGAAGGGCACTGTTCAGTACCAGCTCCAGGGCCTCTTTCCAGTTGTAGGTAGTTATGATTAGACTGATTTTCATGACTCAGATAATTCAAGCAAAGACAGCGCGGCTTCATAGACCATTGGCACAGAAATGCCTCTCATGCAGGAAAGATGGGAGCAGCTGCGTTTGCGGCACTCCAAGCAGGACAGGCTTTCGGCGCGGATGATGCGGTGCTGCACGCCGTAGGGGCCAACGCGTTCCGGGTGCGTCGGGCCGAAGAGCGCGGCGACCGGCACGCCAGCCAGGGCGGCGATGTGCATTGGGCCGGAATCCAAGCCGATGTGCAGGGCGGATTGGGCGATCAGGGCTGCGGCCTGCGGCAGACTGAGCCTGCCAGCGGCGATGACAGTCGGGCTGCGCATCAGGCGGACAATGCCGTCTAAATAGGCCGCGTCCTGCCCGCTGCCGCCGAAGACCACGGCCAGCCCTTGGCCTTGCAGGCGGTCGGCCAGCTCGGCCCAGCGTTCCTGCGGCCAGAATTTGGTCTGCCAGCGGGCCGCCGGGTTGGCGTGAACGACCCTCTTCCCAGCCGCGTCCGTCTCGCGCAAGAAGGCCTGCGCCGCCTCGCGGTCTGCCGCGCCGCAGCGGAGGTGGAAATCCGCTGCGGTCACACTGAGACCAAGCTGCTGGCAGAAAAGCAGGTTCTTATCCTGCGCGTGCCGCACGTCTGCCGGGACAGCGACAAGCTGCTGCTGAAAGAGCGTGTTCAGCTCTTTGGCATCGGCGAAACCAAGGCGCAGGCCGCCCGGATTGCAGCGGCCCAGCAGCCCGCTGCGCAGCGAGGCGTGGAGGTCAAGGATGAGGTCATACGGCTCCGCCTGCAACTGGCGGCGCAGGCCGCGCAGGGTCTTCAGGGTCGCGCTGAAGGCGGTCAGCCAGGCGGAGCGGCCCGCTTGCGGCTCGCTGGTCGAGGGGATGTGGATGGGGTAGATGCGGTCTATGCTCGCGTCCGCCGCCAGCAAAGGCGCGAAGACCTGCTGGACGATCCAGCCGATGCGGCAGTCCGGCCAGCAGCGTTTGAGCGCGTGTGCCAGCGGCAGCGTGTGGACGATGTCGCCGAGCGAGCTGGGCTTGACAATGAGAATGCGGCGGTGCTTCATGCGCAGGAGCTACAGCCCTCGCTCAGGCAGATCAGCTTGCGCACCGCCGCCTCGACAGTCCAGGGCCTGTCCACCGCCATAGCGGCTGTCAGCTTATCCGCAGCCCAGTCGTCCAAGATCGCGGCGATGGCTGCGGCTGTGGCCTGCACGTCATCGGCAGGCGTGGCGCGATGGCCGCTGTCCCGCAGCATAGCGGCCAGCTCCTTATTATTATGCAGCAGGCCGAGGATCGGGCGGCCTGTGAGCAGGTACTCATAGACCTTGGACGGGATGGTCTCGCAGGAGAAGTAGATGATGTTCTGCACTAAGAGCAGGCAGTCTGCCTGCTGCATTCGGGCTATGGCCTCCTCTCGCGGCACCGGCCCATGCACCCTGACGAGGTCGTGCAGGCGCAGGCGTTGCATCTCCCGCTCCGACAGGCTGTCAAAGGAGCCGTACACGTCCACCTGCGCCCTGCCGCGCAGCTCCGGCCTGCCGCTGACCACCTGCTCCAGTGCCTGGAAGAAGACTGCCAGGTTGCGCGTGCCGGAGAGCGAGCCGAAGTGCGCGAAGGAGCAGCGGCCGCCTTTGCTGTATAGCTCCTGCTGCCCGAACCAGGACGGCTCCGCGCCGGGATAGACTACAGCCAGCCTGCCGCCGCCCGTGCGCTGGCGGCAGTGCTCCAGCGCCGCGCCGACGAGAAAGACGAAGAGGTCGGCTTGCTGGCAGATGCGCCGCTCCAGATTCGTATACAGCAGCAGAGCGAGACGGCTGCGTCGCCAGCCTTGGTCGTGCACGAGCGGGTCTTGGGTCTCAGCGATCCAGCGGATGCCAGTCCAGCGCTTGATCAGCAGGCCCGCGACATGGGCCGAGGCCGAGCCGCCGGTCGAGTAAACCAGCTCCGGCCTGAGCTGGCGGCAGAGCAGCAGGCCGCGCAGCGAGGCAAGCAGGCCCCAGGACCATTCGCTCTCCAGATTGACGACGATCTTCTCCAGCAGGTAGAAGGGCAGCACCGGCAGGAGGAGCAGGGTCTCAACCAGCTTGAACTGCCAGCGGTGGCGCAGTCGGCGTCGGAGGTAATGGCGCAGCTCGAAGCGGAGGCCGGAGGGCGCGAGGCTGACAGTGCGGAAGTGCCGCCATGTCGGGTGGGCAAGACCAGCCGGGCCGGTGAGCAGCACCGGTTCAATGCCTTGGGCCTGCAAGTGCGGCAGCCGGTCGTCCAGATGCTGCGAGCAGGCTGAACCGGGGATGTTGGCCCGGTAGGAGAGAATCAGCCAGCTGCGGCCCTCGGCCTGCGGCAGTGGCTTTTTTTTGTACAGCACAGCGGTCATCAGGGCGAAGAGGAAGGCGGTCTGATAGACCTTGAGATAGGACTCCGCCAGCATGATGACTGCGAAGAAGAGCGGGAAGGCGAAACGCGCACGGCAGAGGCTGTCCTCCTGCTCAGAGCGGGCCTGCCGCAGCATGAGGAAGAAGACCAGCAGCAGGATGAGCAGGCCGGGCAGGCCGAGCAGCGCCGCGCTCAAGAGGTACTGGTTGTGCGGGTTGTCGGTGCTGACGCAGTGCGGGCTGCGCTGCTGGTTGACCAGACCGTAGGCGGCTTTGAAATCGCCGGTGCCCACGCCGAGGCAGGGCTGCTGGCGGATGAGGGCAAGCGCGTTCTGGCAGAACTGAAGGCGCAGACCCACTGAGGTGTTGGGGTTGTCGTGAAAGCCGGAGGCTTCGCTCAGGGCTAAGTCAACCCGCTGCTGAAAGACCGGGCTGGCTACATAGCCGGCAGCGATGCCCGCAGGCAGCAGCAGACAGAGGAGGAGTACCGCCCGCACGCGCTTCCGGCCAAAGACTTGCAGGAGAAAGAGGCTGAGGAGGACGAAGAAGGCGGCCTGCCCGGTGCGGCCCTCGGTCATAAACATGTTGACGCTCATCAGCCCGGCCAGCGCGAAGAGGCCCGCCCGCGCCCGCCGCCTTGGCTCCTCCCAGACTGCCTTGTGCAAGGTCAGGTAGATGGCGAAGGCCAGCAGAGGGTTGTAGACGACGTGAAAGGTCTTGGGCGTGAGATGCGCCGGGCTGACATCGGCGTACTGGACAAGGCCGAGCCAGACCAAGAAGGTGAGGAGCATGGCCGCGCTCATCCCGGCGATGAAGCAGCTCAGGTAGAAGGCGCGCCGTTCGTGGCGGACAGCGGTGAGGAAGACCGGCAGCAGGGCAATCTTCCAGTGGCTTTGCAGGACGCTGAGGCCGTCCGCCGGGTTTGCTGTCCAGAGCAGGCCGAGGCAGAGCAGGGCCAAGTATCCCAGCACTGTCGCCGCGACTGGCGTGAAGAGGGTCTCGGCCAGCTTGAGCAGGAAATTCCCTTCGATCAGCCAGAGCAGGAGGATTAGCAGGGCGACTGCCGACACTGCCGAGGTGGAAAGCGGCAGGGCAAAGGCGAGCAGGCCCGGCAGCCAGACATTGGCCCGGCCTGCGCCGCTGCGGAGCCTGCTCATCGGGCGGCGTGCTGCAAGCTGTGCAGCCCCTCGTAGATGCCGCCGCGCCGGAGCAGGCTGTCGTGGTCGCCTTCCTCGGCAATGCGTCCGTCCTGCATGACCACGATGCGGTCGGCGTTCTTGATGGTCGAAAGGCGGTGGGCAATGACCAAGGTGGTGCGGTTTTTCATCAGATTGTCGAGGGCCTGCTGCACCTTGCGCTCAGATTCGGTGTCGAGCGCGGACGTGGCTTCATCTAAAATAAGGATCGGCGCGTTCTTGAGGATCGCTCTGGCAATGGACAGCCGCTGCTGCTGGCCGCCGGAGAGTCGCACGCCAGACTCGCCGATCACGGTGTCAAAGCCCTGCGGAAAGGCTTCGATGAAATCCAAGGCAAAGGCAGCGGCGGCGGCCCGGCGGATCTCTTCCTCAGTGCAATCCGGGCTGCCGTAGGCGATGTTGCTGCGCACGGTGTCATTAAACAGGATCGTCTGCTGGGTGACAATGGCAATCTGGCTGCGCAGCGAACGCAGGCTGAGGTCGCGCAGATCGTGGCCGTCGAGCAGGACTGCGCCGTCAGTGACCTCGTGAAAGCGCGGCAGCAGGCTGGCCAAGGAGCTTTTGCCGCCGCCCGACGGCCCGACCAAGGCCACCACCTCGCCCCGCGCAATTGTCAGGCTGACATCGCGCAGCACCAGCTCGCCGGGCTGATAGGCGAAGCTGACCTTGCGGAATTCAATCTGGCGGCTGAAGGGCGGCAGCTCGACCGGCTGCGCTTTCTCGCGGATTTCCGGCTCGGTGTCCAAGAGCGCGAAGATGCGGGCCGCGCCAGCCATGCCCGACTGCACCGTTGAATTGATCTTGCTCACGCCCTTGATCGGCTCATAGAGCATGACCAAAGCGGTGAGAAAAGACATGAAGGTGCCGGGCGTGGCGTTGCCCTTCAGCACCTCGCTGCCGCCAAACCAGATGATCAGGGCCATGCCGATGCCGCCGAGAAATTCAATCAGTGGATGGGCAAGGCTGCGGTAGCGGGTCTCGCTCATCAGGGTGTCGAAAAGCTGCTGCATCTTGGCCGCAAAGCGGTGTTTTTCTTGCTCCTCGGCGCAAAAGGCCTTGACGATGCGGACACCCCGGATGGTCTCGTTGAGGAAATTGCTCGCCTCGCCCATGCCCTGCTGGTAGCGGGTGCTGATGCGGCGGAATTTCTTGCCGAAAACCACAATCGGCACTGCGGCCATCGGAATGAAAACAAGCGAGACCAAGGCCAGCCGCCAGTCCATGTAAAAAATCACCACCAGCAGCCCGGCCACGCTGAAAAAATCGCGCAGGACGTAGATCAGGGCGTGCGAGACCGTGCCTTGGAGCATGGCCACGTCGTTCATAATCCGCGAGATCAGTTCGCCGGTGGAATTCTTGTAAAAAAAGCCCATCGACAGCTCATGGAGATGGCCGTAGAGGCTGTTGCGCAGGTCTTTGATCACCGACTGCCCAACCCATTCGAGCAGGTAGGAATAGAAGAAATAAAACACCCCTTTGACGAAAAAAATCGCCAGCAGGGCCAGCGGCAGCGCGGTCAGCCAAGCAGCGTTCTTTTCATAAAAAATCTTGTCCAGCAGCGGTTGCACCATGTAGGCTTGGGCGGCGTTGAACAGGGCGACTACGATCATCGCGGCCATGGCGATGAGCAGCTTGCCGCTGTAAGGCCGCAGCACGTCGCGCAGCCGGAGCAGTATGGCTCGGTTGGTCATGGTTGGAGGGAATTAAGTTGCGGAAAACAAGCCGGGGCGAAAAATTTTTCGCCTCTACACTGCGACATGCAGTTCATCCAATTCCCATTTGGCGGGATTGTTCTGGATGTATTCGCGGATGCCGTGCAATTCTGTTTCATTGCGGATGATGTGTTCGTAGAAATTGCGCTGCCAGATTTTTTCGCCGACGGCACCATGCAATTTGTTGAGATGATGGGTGACAGCGGATTTGAATGAACGGACAATGGTTGAAATCGAGCCAGCAACTGGACGGCCAAATTGTTCCGCTGTCGCCATTGTCGTAGGGACACGGCATGCCGTGTCCCTACGACAATGGTCAAGAACAACAATCCCATGCACATGATTCGGCATTACCACCCATTCGTCCAATATCGCATGATGAAAATGCAATGGAATGTCGTGCCAGCATTGATCGGCAATCCGACCGGCATCATTCAGCCGCATTTGCCCGTTTTCCACCGCACCGAACAGGCATTCCTTGCCGCTGGCGCATACGGTGATGAAATACGCGCCCGCTCTGGTGTAATCGTAACCGGGCAGACGGATGGAGCGGCGGCGGTAGATTTCCGGGTTGAATATCATGACATCGTGCTGTGATAATTACCATATTCCGTAGGGACACGGCATGCCGTGTCCCTACCATCCGCCGCGCACCAGACGTACCGCATCGCTGTTGACGCGGTTGCTGATGGAGGAACTGCCATAGGCAAAATGGACGTACCACGCAAGGTCCGAATTGTCGGCATGCGGCGACCCGGACCAAAAGTAATTTGCCTCAGTATTCGGAAAAGCCTGTTGATTGATCGTCGGTTCTTCAGACCCCTCGTTGCAGCGACCGTAATCTTTGTCTTTAACTCCATTGCTGCAATATACCAAAGTTTTCAGTTCAGCAATGGTCGGCAGCCGCCAGTCAGAATAGCCTGCGTATTCGATATTCTTGAAACGCTGAAACACATCATCCCATTTATAGGTTTCAATCTTGCCCTCTTCGCAGTTCACGCCGAATAAACCTTCTGGACAGCGTTTCCACATCAAGCCGCTTTTCGTGTCAGTTATCGTGCCGTCGCCATAATCAATATATTGCCCAATAGTTCTGCCTTTCTGTAGGTCGGCATTCTGGCGCGGTTTTTCTGGCAGCGTGGCTGCGCTGTTACCGCCGCTGCGTTGCAGAAAACTCAAATCCGCCTTGTGCTCCGGCTGCGCCTGAATTCCTCCCTTCTGCAACTCCTTCGGCACCAGCAGAAAATCTCCCATCTCATGCCCGGTCATCGGGATGGAGTCATACACGGGCTGTTGCAGGGCGTTGTTCGAGACCGGATCTTTGATGAGGCTGAACAGTCTTGTTCCGTCCAGTATCTGCCGGTTTTCCCGCAATGCCTCCAGCAACGCCTTGGCGAAGATCGAATGGCCGCCGCCCCCGCCGTCCATTACAGGCTCTTTCAGGCCGGAAGTCAAGGCTTGGCGCGACCGTTTCGCCTGCATCCGCCGCAGCCATTCGTCATTGCTGACGGCGGCGGGAAGCTGCGCCTCTGATTTGCGCATGACGATTTCCCCTGAATAGCAAGAATCTGCCACCACCAGCACGTGCCGAACGCGGATTGCTCTGAGCAAATTGCTGATTTCTGAGGTCGGAAGCCAATAAACAATGTTGTCCTTCTCCGCATCCACGGGCTGCCAGTACCCCGCTCCGCTCGCCTCGTCCAAATAGCCGTGTCCGGCGTAGTAGATCAGCAGGCTGTCCTCTTCCGCAGTCATGGTTTTGCGCAGCTCGGACAGGGCCAGCATAATTTCGTCCCTGTTTTTGTCCAACAGCAAGTTCACCGTGAAGCCATACTGCTCTTTCAGCACCTTAGCGACCGCTTTAGCATCAGCCAGCGGCGTTTTCAGCGTCCTGAGATGCTTGTAATTCTGACACCCAATCACCACGGCATGAAAACAACGGCCAAAGCCGGAAGCTGTCTGCGCCTGCGCCGCCGCAGGCAGCACGGCCAGCGCGATCAGCGCGATCAGCAGCAGCAAGCGTCTTCCGCGCAGCTTCATTTCTCTGGCCTCCGCAAGGATTCGGCGGCCTGCTCGGTTTGCACTGCCTCCTCCTCATTGCCATTTGCCCGCAGCAGTTCAGCCAGCAAATCAAGACGCTCCGCCCTGCCTTCTTCTTTGCCGTACAAAGCCGCCAGCTTTGCCATCGCCACTGCTTCGCCGATGCGGTTTTCCTGCCGCAGCAGCTTGGCAATGGTTTCCATAGTCTCGGCTGCTTCCGCCAGCGTGATGCCGGACTTATCCAGCTTTTTCCATTCCAGTTCTATGCTGGTGCGCAATTCTGTTGTCGTGACTGTCTTCTCGCCTTTGGTCAGCTCCTTGAGTTCCTGCTGAAAGAATTGCGGCTCGCCTTTCCATAGCATTACGCTGATGATCACCGTGCCGAACAACGCGAAATAAGTTCCGGGCAGCAAATTGGTGAAGGCCAGCTTGAAACCACCGCCTTCCGCGCTGACGGAGCCATCAGCCGAGCTGTTCTCTTGCTTGGCATTGCTGAACAAACGAAAGCCCAGCCAAATAGACAACGCACCAACTGCCAGCACAGCCAATCGGTACAGAGCGGCGTAGAGCAAAAATCCGGTATCAGTGGTCATGATTTTGTTCTTGCCAAAAAACAAAGGCTGAATAACTGCGCAAGATGCGCCGCTGCTGGCTCATTTTTTCCAAAATATATACAATCCGCCGCTGTCTGAGTATAATACACCAAAATTAGGCTGCCATCATATATGATACCTCTGAAAATGAGCAACAGGCAACTTGCTGGCAGGAAAAATATCTGCGGAAGATGCTCGCAGTTACTGGCTGTTCGTGTTGACTTCATTGTGTTTTTACTTTACGTTGACACGTCACCTTTTCCCCGTCTTTTGAAAAAAAACGCACCATGTCCATGAAACTACTGATCGCCGACGATGAACTTTCTACCCGAATTTTGCTCCGGCATTGCGCGGCCCGCTGGGGCTATGAGGTGATTGAGGCTGCGGATGGACTGGAGGCCATGACCATCCTGCGCAGCCCAGAACCACCCCGAATCGCGGTGTTAGACTGGATGATGCCCGGCTTAGATGGGGTAGAAATCTGCTCTCGGCTCAATGCGCAGGAAAAAGGTGCTGTGCCGCTGATCTACACCATTCTACTCACTGGTAGAAGCGACAAGGAGGATGTGGTTCATGCTTTAGATCATGGGGCGCATGATTTTCTCAGCAAACCGGTGCATATTGGTGAACTGCACAGCCGAATTTCTGTGGGCAGGCGGCTCGTTGAGGCACACGACCGCTTGTTAGAATTAGATAAGATTAAAGATCGTTTTTTGCGCATTGCTGCCCATGATTTGCGCAATCCGCTCGGCTACATTATCACCATGACCGAAATGCTGATGGATAGCAGTTTTTTTGAAATGCGCAGTAATATAGATACGCACCTGCTGGCCATTAACGAGACGGCCACAGCCATGCAGCGCCTAATCAACGACTTGCTCGATGTTTCCGCCGTTGGTGATGGTACCTTTAAGATCAACAGGCAGCCTGCCTCGCTCACAGAAGTTCTTCGGCAGGCAGCGCAACTACAGCAACAAGCAGCAGCAAAGAAACAAATCGTCATTGTTGAGCGTCTGACTACGCTGCCGATTTTCAATCTTGATCCAAGCCGCATTCGACAAGCGGTAGATAATCTCTTGAGCAACGCGGTTAAGCATTCTCCGGCTGGCTCAGTTGTTGTCTTGAGCGCGGAGCAGGCAGGCAGCGCAGTCCGCGTGGCGGTTGCTGATCAAGGGCCGGGCTTGAGCGAAAAAGAGCTGGAACACTTGTTTGCTGATCCAGCAGGTCCGGCGGACAGTAGAAAAGATAGCCGTCTCGGCTGGGCCGTGGTGAAAAAAATCATTGAGCTACATGGTGGTGTTCTTCGAGCTGAAAATCAAGCTGAAAGAGGGTGCGTCTTCAGCTTTACCCTTTCTGCCCTCTGATCCCCTCTGCTCCGAACAGACACGGTATGAAAAAATCCATCGGCATTGATCTGGGAACTACCAATTCCGCTGCCGCGATTAAAAAAGTGCGGGTTGAGGTGCTGAAAAATGCAGAAGGTGACTTCATCACTCCTTCTTGCGTCACTGTTCGTAAACGGCTGATACGCAAACCAGAGTTCATCGTCGGTCGCCACGCTTTGGAATGGCTGCGGCAGGAACCGGAGAACACTATCACAGCGGTCAAGCGGCTAATTGGACGCAATTTTCACGATCCAGAAGTGCAAGAACTGATTAAAAACGGCAGATTTCGCTGTCCGCTCTCGCCCTATTCCAGCGGTTCTCAGAACAGTTTGGCGATTGCTGCCGGAGGACGAGAGTTCAGCCCAGAAGAAATTTCAGCCCAGATTCTCATTAAAATCAAGGCTGATGCCGAACGTATCCTCGGTGATGAGGTAGAGACAGCAGTGATCACCGTGCCTGCCTATTTCAACGATAAACAAAAGCACGCCACCCGCACCGCTGCTGCTTTGGCTGGTCTCAAAGTCAGCCGTCTTTTGTCCGAGCCGACAGCAGCAGCCATTTCCTTTGGCGTGGATCAGATATCTAGTGACGAAGGCAAAACCGTGCTGGTTTTTGATTTCGGCGGCGGCACTCTCGACCTCTCGCTGCTGGCGATCAGCGGCGGCCAGATCATTGAAATGGCCAAAGGCGGCGACATGTGGTTAGGTGGCGAGGACATCGACAACCTGATCATTAGCCATGCCCTGCGAGAAACAGCGGCCAAGGAAGGCATGGATGATGTTCGCCTCCGCGCTCTGCTCGGACGGCTGGAGCCAAGTCAGCGCAATCGTTTGCTTGCCGAACTAAAAACGGCGGCAGAAAAGGCTAAAATTGCCCTCAGCGACAGCCCCGAAGCCTGCATTGCTGTGCTTGGTTTGCTCACGGACGAGGACGGCGATCCGATTCATATTGAAGCAGAATTGAGCCAAGAACAGTTAGAGGAGATGCTGGCTCCTTTGCTGACAACCATGCTCCGATTGCTGCGAAATTTACTGGCCGAGGCGTATTTCAGCCCGGATTTGATTGACCATGTGCTTTTAGTCGGCGGTAGTTCGCGTATTCCCTGTGTAATCAAGACGCTGCGGCAGGAATTTGGTGCAGACAAAGTGTTACTCCATGAGCGGCCTATGTTGGCAGTGGCCGAAGGTGCAGCTATTCTCAGCCATCGATTAGCAGATACGCTGGAATGTCCGAGCTGCGGTGGGGAAACATCCCAGCATAACGCCAACTGCCCGCATTGCCAATTTAATCTCGCAACCTACACAACCAAGCATGGTCTGGTCGATATCGTTCATGCAGCGGCCCATGACTACTTCATCCGCTTGGAGAATGATCAGCGTTTTCTCTTGGTGAAAAAAAACAGTGTATTACCCTGCTCCAGCACGGAGATTTTTCAGCTTGTTGATGCCGAACAAGAGCTGGTGCATATGCAATTTTATAATGTGGTCAATAACAAAGAGGAACGCATCGGCGACCTTTGGTTAGGCATCGATCGAGATAGCACAACCGCGCCGCAGACGGAAGAATTGCCGCGTCTTGCTGTCACTTTGAACATCGATGAAAATAATTTGGTTTCAGTGCAGGCGGCCTTAGTCGGCCAACTCAAG
Source organism: Candidatus Electronema aureum (assembly GCA_004284765.1). Lineage (GTDB taxonomy): Bacteria > Desulfobacterota > Desulfobulbia > Desulfobulbales > Desulfobulbaceae > Electronema > Electronema aureum. Next base: position 11,448 of record NQJD01000029.1, on the reverse strand, counting down.
GGGAAGGTGGAAGGTACGCTCTCGCGCGGCAAGGCGGATGAGCGACTCTTTCTGCGCCTTGAGCAGATCATTAATGAGGCTGACCGCAAAGGCTGCTCTACCTATACGGTGGCCGATTTGCTCTGTCGGGCTAAAGGTATTATTCGCGCGCTCCATAAAGTGGTTGATGCGCAAACCGGTGAGGTTGATGGAGCTGCTTGCCGTCGGGTGGAGGAAAAGATCAACAAGGCGGTGCGCATCTCCGAAGCCGAGGAAGCTCCGCTAACCCAGATTTATTACGCAGAAAGCATGTTGGCGGATTATGGAATGCTGATCGCGCCAGCCTTACAGGAACGCATTTTGAGAAAAATCCAGCAGCTGCGCGAGACCGATGAAGAAGGAAGCTATGAGGAAACCATGCAGGCAATGGATGAGCTGTCCAATGTTTTAGAGAATCCGGGACTGGAGGTGGTACACGCCTTGACGCAGATTGAGAATGCTTGCGAAATTTGCCACCAAACTGAGCCAGATAAGGCCAAGCGTTTTATGCGGGCGGCAGCAGAGGTGCTGGCCTCGGCTGAGGCGGGCGAGGAGCTGCGTTTTGAACAGGTGCTGGCAGTGATGCCAGAAGTCGAAGAGGTGCTGGACCAGCACGGTCGCAGCATTCAGAAAATTCACCGAGATATTCGCAAATGAGTCAGACGCACACCTGTCCGGTTTGTGGACGGCACGGCTTACCGCCGAACTGCGGCAGCTGCCCTCAGTGCGATGCAGACCTGACCTGTTTTCAAGCCTTAGATTCGCTCTCTGACCCAGCAGCGGCCAAAACAGCAGCAGCTCTGCTACCCAAACGTCGTTTTCCTTGGGTTGCTATCGCGATCATTGTGACTGCTGTCCTGTTGCTCCTTGCTGGTCTATCAGTGAGCATGAAAAGTCGTTTGTCTGAATTAGACCACCAGTTAGCCGAACTCAAGGCGGCGGAACAGCGGGCGGCAATGAAGAAAAAGCACGAAGAGTCATTGTCATCCGCGCCAGAAAATAAAAACGTTGTCGAACCGGTGCTGCCTCCTGAAAGCAAAATTCATATTGATGCTCAGGTGCGCATCTTGGATGAGCGAGAGACGGAAACTGTCGCAGCAAAGCAGGAACTTGTAGGCGAAAACCACGAGCAGACTTCCAGCAAGAATACAGAGGAGAATGCTGTGCCTGTTGTCGCCAAGGAAAAAAGCGAGCGTGCCCTTGTGCCGGATGAGCTTCCTGTAGATCAGAAAAAAACGGTAGAAGCTGAGAACGAGGCGACAAAACTTGTAAAAGTTGTTCGAGAGGAGGTACTCCCGGACACAGCCGAGGTAGAGTTGTTAGGCAGTAAGATGCCACCACCAGTTCCTGTTGAAAAAACAACGGAGCAAGCAGTGCCATTGGCACCAGCGGAGGAAAAATCAGCAAATCCGGCAGAAGTAGAAGCGGCTGTGGTAGTAGCTGAACCACAGGCTTTAGCCGTAGCGCAGGCTATTCCATCGGAAAACAATGCTGAACTGGCCGTTCTACCGGAAACGCCGCCTGTAGTTCTTACGCCTAAGTACAGGAAGCACCGGGTGAAGTCGATAGCGATGGAAACAGTCGGTACTCCTGCTGCTGAACAGGTGCAGAATTTCGCGCCAATACAGCGCGGAGGAACGTTCTCTTATTTAGTCAAGGACGGAGAAAATGCTTGGGACATTGCCGAGCGGTTCTACGGCAACCGCAAATATTATCCGGTGGTAATGGAGCAGAACCCCCACATTTTCCTCGGCTTCATCAGAAAGGGCAGCTCGGTGCGACTTTTTACTGACCGCCGCGAGGCTGCCGCCTTTTATCAACGCAAGATTGAACAGCGCGAGGGCCTCATACTCTGGAAATACCAAGTGCGGTCCGACGAGACGTGGCGTTCCATCTATGCTCGATTTTTTCTGCCCAGATATTCAAGCATGATTTTTTACGGCAATCAGGAGGTCATACCGGGCAAGACGGTCAAAATTATTCTCCGCTGAACTAGCGATTCGGGGCTATTCCGTTAGTTCTTTAACCACGTCGAGTAATTTGGCTTTTCCGTTTTCGCCGCATTTTTTCCCGACGTTTTCAGCTAATTCGCCGATAAAGGTCATGTTGATGACCGTGTCGTTGGTTTTACCGCTCAAATAGCCATCAACCCACAATAGAATCATGCCAACCTCGTCTTCGTTTTCAGCCAGAAGATCAGCGCAGGTGTAGGTAGCCATATCTACCTTTTCGTCTTTTTTAATCTCTTTTTCTGCGGCTTGAACACCTGTCACGACAACTATCGATAACAACAGCAGCATGGCTAAGAGTGCTGCTTTCTTTGTTTTACGCATAAAATCCTCCGTGAAGTTTGATAGAATATGTTGAAAAATGGCTAAACCGTATAAAGATAGTGACAGGAAAATCTCGTTCTGTCAAATGGAAGCAACCCAATGAGAGGCAAGGTTTTTGCTGTTGTTCTATCATGGGTTAGGAAATTTTGCAGAACTAAGGTCACGGTTTATCCTGATCCGACCCAATTCCTCCAGATAGCCCGCTATGCTCTGCTGGCCGGACAGTGGCAGCAGGCGGCAGATGCCTATACCGAGGCAAACCTATCCGCTCCCGCTGATCTCTATCATGCCGGTTTTGCTCAGGTGAAGCTGGGCGATGCTATTGCTTGCCTGCGGCTCTGGCGGCAGCTTGACTGCACTCATCCTGATTTTATTGTTCAAAAAGAACAGGTCAGCTTGTTGCTGATTGAGGAACTGCATTGCCGCCTTGATGAAAATCCACTGAAACAGGAAGCTGAAGTTCGCCAGCTGTTGGAGGAATTTTCCTTGGCTTATCTGCCGAGTGGTGGCGGGCTGCTGACTCGCTGTCGCAGCCTGCGTTTGGCTCGGCTTTGGCAGGAAGAACAGATAGAAGAAATCTTTGCTTCGGCTGATGAGACCGACTGGCTTCAGCCTACCGCGCTGGCCGTGCAGGCCAAGGCCGCTTGCCAGCTCATGATGGAAGCAGACATAACGATTCCGACGGCGCAAGCGCGGCATTTCATCAACTGCTGTCTATCGCTGCTTTTTCACCCAGAGGTTGGGCCACAGTCTGAGCCGCAGCGGCAGGCCCTGCTTGATTTTGGCGTGGACGTGCTGCGCAGGCAAGCAGCACGGCAACTAAACAACGGTGGTTCTTTGCTCTGGCAGTGGGAGGAGGAACTTGCCTTGCTGCGACGGATGAGCCGATTATCCGCAATGCCGATCTTTACACCGGCACTGGCGTTGCAGGCCAAGATTGCTGATCAGCTTTTCATCTTGATTCAAAAGAGCCGGGATGCTTTTGCTGATAGCAGCAAATGGATGGCCGCTGGCGCAGTCTATTCATCAGCGGCACAGGCTCTCCTGCTGGTCAGAGAGGGTGATTACGACGGTGCGATGGACACGCTGGTGGAATTAGAAGAAATCGATGATCCCTTTGTCGCTTGGGGTGCGGCGCAGGTGAGAACAGCCTGCGGGCTGCATTATCTGTACAGAGGTCAGTGCCGGAAAGCGGAGCAAATTCTGATTAATGGCCCAGCACATTGGACAGCAGAGCTGGAGAAACAGCTACTCGCGGCAATAGAGCGAGATGACAATCAGGACGGTACCGCATTAGCCGCTTGCTTAGGTATTCTGACTCTGCCGGAAAATGCAGAGACGGGTGCTGTGTTTTGCTCAACCCTAACCAATCAGGTCGTGCGGTTGCGCAGCAGCGAGGAAGCATCGCCAAAACTGCTCGACGCTGCAATGAGAAAGGCGGTTGCGCTGAATCCCAACGATGACTTTGCCCAAATGATTTTTGACCAAGTACGCCGCGACCTTGCGCTGACTGAGATAGGCGAAGCCTTTGACCGGGACTGCTTTGCCGAAGCAGCCCGCATCGCCACAGCCAGCCGTTTTCCACAGGCAGTTGAGCAATTTTTTGAAACTGCCCGGCAGGTAGCGGCACGGATTGAGCGGGGCGATTATGCGGATCAGGAAGCAGCGGTTTTCACGCTAAATGAGCTATTAGACAGCGTTAGCTCGGTTGACTCCAGTCACGGCGCGGTACGGCGGATCAGGCGCGTTCTTGATGGATTGCGGATAGAGGCGCGGCATGAATCCCTTTAAAATACTAAATATCGGCCCAGAAGCATCGGCACAAGAAATCATGCAGGCCGCTGCCTTAGCGTTACGGGAAAAGCAGCATTCAGCATACGAAATTGCCGAAGCTCGGCGACAGCTGATGGACCCATCAGCTCGGCCCGTGCTGGCGTTCATTTATTTTGCCGATCTTGAACCACTGCTGCGACAGCCGGTTAGGGGAGAGAAACCGCTGAGTGCTGATGCTCTCAAGCGGCTGGAGATTTTTGATTGAGCATAATGAAAACAGGAGAGAAGACAAGTAGTCCCGGTGATCTGCTGCGGGAAAAGTTAGTGTCTTTTCAGCGAGAAATCGTCGAGTTGAAGCAGTCAGTGAAGGAGCAAGAGGAACTTTGTCTGCATCGGGAGCACGAGCTGTTCGTCGAGTTATTTGAGGTGCTGGATGTTTTTGACAACATTGAAAAAAATATCCGCCGCAAACAGGAGGCATTAGACAAAACAAGCCAAGGTCTGCTCAACAGCATGAGAGCCGTGCAACGCAAGCTGCTCCGTTTGCTCGGTTCTCGCCAAATTGAGCCGTTACATTTCCCTGATCGCCGAGCCAAGGTTGAACAATGTGTGGTAGTGGACACGCAAAGCGTCCCTGAGCAGGAGAACGAAGAAATCCTTGCAGTGCTGAAACGCGGCTACTTTGACGCAGCGCGGAACACGGTTCTTCGTAAGGCCGAGGTGATAACGGTTCGGAATAAGGACTGAAAGGGCGAACATCGTAGTTCGCCCTCACGATAGGGCTTCTATCCCAATATCGCTTTCAGGTCTTCTTCCGGCGTGGCTGCAATTGGTTTGATATTGAAGGTGGCAACCAAGAAAGCAAGCACTGCCGGGCTGATAAAGGCTGGCAGAGACGGCCCAAGGCGAATATCTTTGATGCCAAGATACAACAAGGTGAGGAGGATGGCCGCCGCCTTCTGCTCGTACCAAGAGATAATCATCGACAGCGGCAGCTCGTTCACGCCGCAGTTGAAGGCTCCGGCCAAGGCTGTTGCGATCTGAATTGCCGAGTAAGCATCGTTGCACTGGCCCACGTCCAAGAGGCGCGGAATGCCGCCAATGTTGCCGAGGTCTTTGTCAAAGAAACGAAACTTGCCGCAAGCTAAGGTCAGCACCACGCAGTCTGAAGGCACCTGCTCAACAAAGCGGGTGAAGTAGTCACGGCCCGGCTTGGCTCCGTCGCAACCACCGACTAAGAAAAAGTGGCGAATCTGTTTGTTCTTCACCGCCTCAATCACCTTGTCTGCCACACCGAGCACGGCGTTGCGGGCAAAACCCACCAGTACGCTGCCTTTGTCCGCGTCATCCTGCCAGCCGTCCATCGCCAAAGCTTTGGCAATCACCGGGCTGAAATCTTTACCCTCAAGATGGGTTACGCCGGGCCAGCCAACTAAGCCAGTGGTGAAGATACGCTCTTTATAGTCTTCACGCGGCTTTTGAATACAGTTGGTGGTGAACAGCACCGGGCCGGGGAATTCCGGGAACTCCTTGTGCTGATTCTGCCAAGCCGTACCAAAGTGACCATAGAAGTGAGGATGTTTCTTCAGTTCTGGGTAGCCGTGCGTGGGCAGCATCTCGCCGTGGGTGTAGATGTCAATGCCTTTGCCAGCAGTCTGCTGAAGCAGCAGATCAAGGTCGCGCAGATCATGACCGGTGATCAGGATGCACTTGTTTTTCCTGTGACCCAGCGGCACCGAAGTTGGCACCGGATGACCATACGTGCCGGTGTTGCCTGCGTCTAAAAGCTCCATCGCCCGCAGATTGATCTGACCGGCCTTCATCGCCACAGGCACACAGTCAGTAATGGTTAATCCTTCTGCCAGCAATGCAGCCATTGCTTCGTACATGAAGCCCGCAATAGCTGGGTCTTCTTGACCAAGAATGGCAGCGTGATCAGCATACGCAGCAATACCTTTCAGACCATAAAGCAAGGTTTGCTTGAGTGAACGGATATTCACGTCCTCATCTAAATTCTCAATGAACTTGAGGGCCGCGCCTTGCTCGGCAAGACCAGCAACCGTGTCTGCCGGGGTGAAGGACGCTGCCGGATGAGCAAAGTCGATCTTGCCGAGCTTGGCCTTCAAACCCTCCCGCAGTTCTACACTTTTGCTGATCAAGACAGCAAAGCGTTCTGGATCAAAATTGACGTTGGTCAGCGTGGAAAACACCGCTTTCATGGTGAAACGATCTAACTCTGCGTCAACGATTTTGCGCTTTCGGGCTTCATCAGCAAAAAGCGACAGGCCGCAGAGAGCGTAAATTAATACGTCCTCAATATTGGCCAGCTCACCGTTTTTGCCGCAAACTCCAGCAGTGGTACAGGCGATGCCCTTGGCGGTTTGTTCGCATTGGTTACAATACATTTTTCCTCCCTGAATTTTTTAGTTGCAGCGTGTATCGGTTCACGAGTATAGCGATACTGTACCCGTAATAAGACCTCTTTCCCTTGATCTATGTCAAGTAATTTTAAATATTGAAGACGGCGGGTAAATAAAAGGAAGCCCCTCGTGTTTGCCCTGTTATAAGTTTGCCGTGATGTGAAAATTTATATATACCAAAGGAGGATATCATGCAATGTCCTGGACAAGACAGCCGCTACTGGAGCGGCGATGATGTTTTTGAGAGCCGCTGCCCCAGCTGTGGCCAGCCAGTAGAATTCTTTAAAGACGACAGTCGCCAGCGGTGCCGGAGCTGTGGTAATCAGGTTTTTAATCCGAAGATGGATTTTGGCTGCGCTGCCTATTGCCCTCATGCGGCTCAGTGCTTGGGTTCGCTCTCGCCAGAACTGCTTGCCGCGCAACGTGAGATGTTCAAAGATAAAGTTGCAGCCGCCATGCGCCAGTATTTCGGCAAAGACAGCAGGCGTATTCATCACGCTGAAGCTGTGGCCGAGCAAGCCGAGCAGATCGGCAGAAAAGAGCCGGGTGGTGACATGTCGGTGATCATGGCCTGTGCCTATCTCCATGATATCGGCATCCGTGAGGCCGAGCGCAAGTTTAATTCCTCAGCAGCCCGCTATCAGCACAGCGAGGGGCCGCCAGTGGCGCGAGAATTGCTCAATTCACTCCGAGCCAAGCCAGAGCTGATTGATGAAGTTTGCGACATTATTGGCCATCATCACACCCCACGAGCTGAGGAGACGATCAATTTTAAGGTGCTATATGATGCTGACTTGATCGTCAACATGGCTGAGGAATATCAGGAAAAACCACCAACTCAGGAGCAGTTAAACCGCTTATCTGCGTTGATGCTGACTGAAACTGGGAAGACGCAGGCTCAGGCGGCTTTGCAGCGGTTTATCAAGGTGACTACGGAGAATACCTGAAGAAAGGTAAAAAGAAACCCGCTGGCTGCGGAAGGCCAGCGGGCAGGAGAGAAAAAAACAGCGTGGCAACAGAACAGGAACTGCTCAGGCCGGACAGGGCGCAGGAGCAGCGGCGGGGAACAACATACCCGGAAGAGAAACAGACAATCTCTTCTTCCGGGGTTTTGCCGGGGCGATAACGTGGGGCTGACCCGGCTTGCGAAATTCGACGTATTCCCAGCAGTCTGGAGAATCGGCAATGGCTTTCATCAGGCTGTGATGCAGGGCATGACCGGAGCGGCTGGCGATTACATGGCCAAGAATCGGACTACCCAACAGGGCTAAGTCACCGATTAAATCCAACACTTTGTGACGGACGAACTCATCCTCGAAACGCAGCCCTTCCTCATTAAGGACGCTGCGGCGATTCCAGTGAATGGCAATGACATTTTCAAGGGTGCAGCCAAGAGCGAGGCCGTTGCGCCACAGCTCCTCAACCTGCTCGACAAAGCCAAAGGTGCGTGCTCCAGCGATTTCACGGGCAAAACGCTCTTGGCTAAGATCAATAGTGTAGCTTTGCTCATTGATCAATTCAGTGCCGAAACTGATGCTGCCGGTGATTTTAAAGCCGTTGTGCGGCTCAATGCGGATAAATTTATCACCGGAGATACAGGAAACCGGCTTGATGATGCGAATAACTTTACGCAGAGCGCGTTGTTTCTTTTTGCCGCCGCTGCTGAGAAGCTGGACAAAAGGGTCTGCGCTGCCGTCCATAATCGGAACTTCAAGGCCGTCTAATTCAATTTCAGCGTTGTCGATACCCGCGCTGTGTAGGGCAGCCATCAGGTGTTCGGTGGTGGAGATACGCTCACTGCCGCTGCCAAGAGTAGTAGCTAAGGTGGTGTCAACAATCTGCTCCATCCGTGCGGGAATAGCGTTTTTTTTACCCAGATCAGAGCGGCGGAAACTGATGCCGCTGTGTTCTTCTGCTGGCCTGATGGTTAAGTTTACAGGTTTGCCGGAATGCAGACCGATACCGCAGCAGCTGACAGTACGCTCAAGCGTGTGCTGATGCGGGTCAAGGTTGATTGTCATGTTCTTCACCGAGTGCCGGTTCATCCTGATGATGCCCTTTTGTGGATTTATTCTTTCCTTTCTTTGTACCACTTTCTTATGCAAAAATCTGGCCAAAAAATTGTTTTTTGCATTCAACCAAAAAGAAGAAAACTTTTAGTATGATTCAGGAGGATAAGAAAAGATGGCATACGCAGAGTATAGAATGCTCCTTTGTAAAAAATCGTGGCAAAAAAGACACACTAAATAATTGTACCGATATCTGTGGGATTTTAGACACACTGCTCCGGCAGCGGCAACCGCTGATTTTTCCTGGCAGCACAATGCAGTACCAATTGATCTAAGCCCGATTCTGGCGCGGCCTGCATGATGACTCCGTAGAGCGGTAGTTTAAGCGCAACCCCGCGCAGTTTGACCAAATCTTTTTCTGTGCAAAGTAGGCAATCGGCATGAGTCTGCTCTGCTGTTTGGACAAGCTGGCGCACAGTCTGCTCTTTGTACGCATGATGATCGGGTAGAGCTTTAAAGGAGGTAGGTTCGATTGCCAGCTGGGTCAGGGTTTTTCTGAAACCGTCAGGTCGGGCAATACCGCAAAAAGCTAAACAGCGGCGGCCTGCCAGTTCGTTTTGCTGCACCTGTGTTCGGCTACCGTCTGTCTCCTGCCGCACCAGCCCAACTGCTCGGCTGCCGCTGAAAAAGATCGGTCTGTCGGGAAATTTTTTCTGAAGCAGCGTTTTAAAACCAACCGCGCGCGCAATATTGCTCTCATCCGTGCCGGTGAGAACAAAAGCATGAGCACGATACAAAGCACGCACCGGTTCACGTAGATCGCCGCCAGGAAAAACTCGCGAGTTACCTGCTAATTCATCCGCACTAAACAGCACCAAATCAAGATCACGGTGGATAGCAAGATGCTGAAAGCCATCATCGAGGAGCAGGACATCCGCGCCCATTTCTATTGCCTTGGCCGCAGGTAGCTTGCGTACCACGCCGGTCAGCACTGGTACACCGGGCAGAGTTTCGGCTAACATACGCGGTTCATCGCCGACATAAGAAGCAGCCAACAGCACCTTGTTGCCGTCTGAGACAATATTGACCCGCTCCTTGGTCGCGCCGCCATAACCCCGACTGATGATCGCGGGCCGGAAACCGTTGCGCTGAAGCAGGCGGGCGAGATGCTGCACCAGCGGGGTCTTGCCGGTGCCGCCCAAGGTCAGATTGCCGATGCTGATCACCGGCACGTCAAGCGCGGTTGAGGCCAGCACCCCGTTCAGATAAAACTGCTCCCGCAGCCGCATGATCAAGCTGTAGAGCGGCGACAGCGGCCTGCCGAGAGCATAATAAAAATTCCGATCCATTTATTCTCTTCACCTGTCTTTTCAATTTTTTGGTGCATTTTTTCTGTGGGTGTGAAAAGATAGCCGATTGTGGCTCGCTTTGCAATGCGGGCTGGTGGACGAACTCAAAATGAAACCCTATTAAAGGAGGAACACTGTGCATTTTTCCAAAACGTTGCTTTTGTTGTTTTCTGTCGCACTGACAGGTAATGCTTTTGCCGCTGATTCGATTAAAATTGGCGTGGTTGGTTCGCACAGCGGCGATCTGGCTTCCTACGGCATTCCAACCATGCGGGCGGCGGAGTTGGTGGCGGAGAACATTAACGCCAAAGGCGGCATCAACGGGGCAAAGGTCGAGCTGCTGATTGAGGATGATGCTTGCAAGCCAGAAACAGCGGCAAACATAGCAGCCAAGTTTGTTTCCGCTGGGGTGAAGTTAGTGATAGGTCACATTTGCTCTGGCGCGACCAAAGCGGCTTTGCCTATTTACACCGATGCGGACGTAATTGTCATGTCGCCTTCAGCCACGGACACAGATATGACCACAAGCGGCAAATATCCGACTTTTTACCGTACTATTGCCCCGAACAACGCTCAAGCAAAGTCAATTGCTGAGTTTGCAACAGGCGCATTGGAGGCGAAGAAGATCGCGATTATTCACGATAAGGGTGACTACGGCAAAGGTCTGGCTGAGGATGCGCAGGATTTGATTCGCAAAGATGCCAAAGCTGAGGTGGTGCTGTTTGAAGGTATCACGCCAGGCGCGGTAGATTATTCAGCTGTGGTGCAAAAAATTAAGATGGCCCGTGCTGATGCAGTGATTTTCGGCGGGTATCACCCGGAAGCATCGAAGATTGTCACTCAAATGCGGAAAAAGCAGATGAAGACACTGTTTTTCTCCGATGACGGCGTGAAAGACGAGACTTTCGTCAAAGTTGCTGGTAAATACGCGGAAGGTGTGTACGCCACTGGCCCGGCAGATGTTTCCAGTAATGCAGTGACGCAGCAATTTCGCAAGGCGTATGCAGACAAATACGGTGACAATCCGGGCGCATTCTTCGACAACGCGGTGACGGCGACTATTGCTCTGACCAATGCGGTGGAAAAGGCGGCGAAGCTCGATGTCAAGGAGCTGAAGGAGGCCCTGCGCACGAAGATCGCGGTCACGCCCTTTGGCGAAATCATGTTTGACGAGCGTGGCGATGCCACCGGCGTGGGCTACACGATGTACACGGTCAAGGAAGGCAAATTTGAGCAGGTGAAGTAGGGAAGTTACGGTAGGGGCGAAAGATTTTTCGCCCCTTGTATTATGAGATTGAGATGGATTAGCATGATCCATCCCGATGGAAGGAGAGCCGGATGCCGTTTCGCCCCTTGAACCAAAAAGTTCGTGACGTAGATAACGCACCGGCATCTCCTGTTTTTCCTGCTGGAACTTGGACAGTATCAATGGCCCGACTGAGTCGGAAGCCCGCATTCGCAAGGTTAAGTTTGCAGGAGGTTTTATCATGAGTGTCAGTCAGATGCGCATTCTCGGAATCGACGTTGCCAAAGCCAAGTTAGACAT
>NQJD01000028.1 GCA_004284765.1 Candidatus Electronema aureum | reverse complement strand
CATTCGCCCTCTGAAAACTGAGACCAAGTCGGAAGTCAACTTTTTCAATATTATATTGTTTTTAATGGTAAATTCAATGTGTTTTTTAGGGAGCCGTTCGCTTTGCCACTCATGGTTCACCATTACCGCTGATCGAAAACGAATATCTGTGCAGCGACAAGATCAGCTTTCAAGAGCTGGAAGGAAATATTGGCACAGATGAGACCACCGGGCTTTTCATCTTTGTTGATCAGCTCCCCGAAGCAAAATTCACCGCTGAACTCAGCCGCCCGACGTTTATTCTATCCTATAACGACAAACATTTTAAGGATGTTAAGTTTCATCTCTTCAAGAAGAACAATCTTGATTATTTCACAACCGCCTGCATTCTGAATCGGTCAGATTTCCGGTTATGTCCATTGACTGGGGAAAACAGCATTCACGCGAAGAAAACTCCCTTGCCAGAAAGCAGCATCAATCCCAAAGATTTGAAAGGTTTTATCGGGCGCAGCGATGACTTGGAACACATCTGCCGCAAGCTGATGGGGCTGGAACAAGGCGAAGTGTTGACCATCAAAGGCGCGGGCGGGATTGGCAAAACGCACATCGTGAAGAAGATTGCCGTGGCTGTGGCGGAACGCGGCCTGTTCTCTGGCGGCATTCATTTCATTGACTGCGAGCCAATCACAGACAGCAGGCTCTTTCTGTTCAAGGCTGCCGCTGTGTTTGGCTTGGAACATGCGGAAGAAGATATCTGGCAGCATCTTCGCGACCATCACGACGGGCAGGAACGCCTAATTATCTTCGATAACTTTGAAACCCTGCTCTATCTCAATGAGCAGGAGGAAATCAAAGCCATCCTCAGTAAAATTGCCGATTATGCCAAGGTGCTGGTCACGTGCAGAGAGCTGCTGAAGATTGAGGGCAAGGTAGATTATCAGATGCGCCAATTGACCACGGATGAGGCGGAAACTTTGTTCCTCTCCAAAGTTACTTGGGCAACAAAGCAGGAAAAGGAGCTGCTGCGGCAGGAAATTCTTGATCCGCTGTTGAACAATAACCCGCTGGCAATCACGCTCATCACCAGCGACTTGCCCAAGGGAAGGGCATTGCTCTGGGAATTTTTCATAAGCAATTCCCGTTTCTTTCTCTGCTGTGTCGCGGGCACCATCCCAGGCATCGGCCCACAAATCTGGGTTTTTCAAACAATTTTCTAGGCTGGGTGTTTGTCGCAGGCGGCGTTTGACGCGCTCGCGCTGGGTTTTGATGGTCGCCAGCAAACTTGCTCCTTGGCGGGCAGGCTGATATTGCCATTTGAGTAGATGAAAAAGCAGAACTGCCATGCGGCTTGCCAGTTCACGCTGCTCGCTCTTGCCCACGTCTTCTATTTCCTCGGCAATGTGTTCGAGATATCCAATAAGGAGATTTTTTTATTGCGAACTAGCCAGGCTTGCTCATTGGCCCGTTACGACAATATCTGCCTCGTAACGGGCTGTCATTTGCAATCACACGGCAATCTGTTGTGGAAATGCCATGACACGCCTGGAATGCTCAATCTCACCCTCTGGAGTGAAAAAGAGCATGGCTCCATCTTTGCTACACATCCACACTTCTTCTGCGCCGTGGGCGAAATAGAGCATTCGTTTTTCCGCCATTTCCTCTGCCGTGTTGGTTGATGACAGCACTTCCACGCAGATTTCTGGGGCAACTGGACTTTCCGCCTCATGTTTGATCTGCTGCCAGAGCGCATCTGAACACCAAATGACATCAGCAACTTTCGTGCCTTTTTCGGTGGCGATGGCGAATTCTGGAAATGCCTCTCCTTCTGCTAAAAGCTGATTCAAGTATTTGATGATTTTTCCCTGAAAAGCGGAATGATACAGGCGAACTGGACTCATCAGGATTTGCCCCCTTTCATTCAGCTCAATTTTATACGGAAGATTATTTAAATGAGGGTCAGAACATACTTCTTGCCAGTTCATTTTTTACACTCTGTAAATTATCTCTTTTTTGCACAAGTCAGCGTTAGGACGAAAAAATAGCTCTGATGTAAATTCCGTTGAATCATGCAAGATGAAATCATTTTCATTTTTATCCAGCTAAAGCAAAAATTTATCCCGTGAGATGACAACAAGCCAAGCATTGCACGAACGACAACTTGTATTTTTTGAAGAGATGCAGCGCATTATGTAGACGCATCTGCATGGCAAATTCGTTGATATTTTGATTCAGAACGTTCAGTATATCTTGCTGCACTTCAAGTTGTATCGTTATTTTTTTTCATATTTATTAGGAGTTACGCAGTTGAAATGAGAAGCTCAACCATTACAGTAAGTTGTCTTTCTGTTGCATAAATCGCCAGTTGAATGAAATCAACGGTTTGGCAATCGAACTGCGTAACTCCTATTTATTATCTTTTTTCGGCAAATAACACAGAAATTCCTATAGATAATATCTATGGCTTACCAACGCCCCAGAGAAGATAGCTTATATATACAATTCCTATTGAAATACCAATTGAAATGCCAATGAGACCTGCAAGGAAGAATAATGGTAAAAACTCGCCTAACGTTTCAAATACTAATAATCCGACAATAGTACCAACTATTGCTCCACCTATACCAGCTTTTGCAAAGCCAACACACCCACCGATAATAGCACCTAACCACGATAGTATCGTGACTACCTTTTCATGATCCATTCTTCAGCGAACTTTTCGTTGCGTTACATGTGATATTTTTATTCCCACGCCGGAGCGCAGGAACGCTCATCATCCTCTTACGCCACCCTCGACCCCACCGCAATATCCGCCGCCACCGCAGACAGCACCAGTCGCTCGTTGCTGTCTGCGTCCTTCTCCTTGGCGGCCAATACCATGCCCTGCGAGGCGATGCCCATCAGCTTGGCGGGCTTCAGGTTCGCCACAATAATAACCTTGCGCCCGATTAGTTCTTCCGGGCTGTAATGCTTGGCAATACCCGCCACCAGCGTGCGCTCCTCCGGTGCTCTCACGGTCAGCTTGAGCAGCTTCTCCGCCTTGGCGATTTTCTCCGCCGCAACAATCTCCGCCACCCGCAGCTCAACTTTGCCAAAATAATCAAAGCTAATCAGACCGTCCTCTTCCTGCGCCGCTGGCTCTACTTTCTTCTCCGCCTTGGCCTGCGGTTTGGGCTTCTCCGGCGCGGCAGGCGAAGCAGCCTTTTTCTCCATCCGGGGAAAGAGTGCCTCGCCAACATGCAGCGCGGTGCCGGGCTGAATTCCTCCCCAGCGGCCCGCTTCAGGCAACACCGCTTTATCCAATTCCTCGGTCAAACCAAGCGCGGCAGCCATCTTATTCGCAGCCGTCGGCATCATTGGGCGCAGCACCAGCGCGAGAATCCGCAGGCTTTCTGCAAGAAAATAGAGCACGGTGCGCAGCCGTCCGGCATTGGCCGCATCCTTGGCTAACTCCCACGGCGCGTTGGTGACAATAAAACGGTTCAGCATGCCAATCACTTCCCAGACTGACTGCAAAGCGCGGTGGAACTCAAAGCCGTTCATGCAGGCCGTGTACTCAGCCAGCATCTTGTCGATGGCGGCAATCAGCACGCGGTCTTCTTCGGTGATGCTTGCCTCGTCCAGCTGCGGCACTTTCGCGTCCGCATACTTGGCAAGCATGGTCAAGGCGCGGGAGAAAAGATTGCCGATATCGTTGGCTAAGTCAGCATTGCGGCGTTCAAAGATTGCCTCTTTTGAGAATGAAGCATCGCGGCCAAAGCTCATTTCACGCAGGAGGAAATACCGCACGGTGTCGCTGCCGTATTCCTCAACCAAATCACCTGGCCTGATGACATTGCCGATGGATTTTGACATCTTGGTTTCATCCACATTCCAATAGCCATGCACATGCAGTTTCTGGTACGGCGGCAGTCCGGCAGCCTGAATCATGGTCGGCCAGTAAATGGCGTGCGGCTTGAGAATGTCTTTGGCGACAACATGCTCGGCAACCGACCAGTATTTTGTGAAATCCGCGCCGTCAGGATAACCAATGCCGGTCAGATAGTTGATCAGCGCATCAAACCAAACATAGGTGACAAAATTCTTATCAAACGGCAGAGGAATGCCCCACGTCAGGCGCGAACAAGGACGGGATATACATAAATCTTCCAGCGGCTCGCTGAGGAACGACAGCACCTCATTTCGATAGCGTTCCGGCGTGATATAATCAGGATTGTCTTTGATGTGATTGATCAGCCAGTCCTGATATTTTGACATGCGGAAGAAGTAGTTCTGCTCGCTGACTTCATCCGGCACGGTCAGGTGATCGGGACATTTGCCGTCCACCAGCTCTTTCTCGGTCAGGAAGCGTTCGCAACCCTTGCAGTAATGGCCGGAATACGACGAAAAGTAAATGTCGCCTTGATCATAGACCTTTTGCAGAATGTCCTGCACCACCTTGATGTGTTCAGGATTGGTGGTGCGGATGAAATGATCCGGCGCAATGTCCAGCAGCGGCCACGTGTCGCGGAAGGCGGCGGATATCCGTTCGGCATACTCACGCGGGCCGATTCCTTCTTTCTCCGCCGCTTGGACAATCTTCTCGCCGTGCTCGTCCGTGCCCGTCTGAAAGCGCACCTCATCGCCGCACAGCCTGCGGAAGCGGCTGTAGGTGTCAGCAATGATGGTGGTGTAGGCGTGGCCGATGTGCGGCGTGGAATTGACGTAGTAAATCGGGGTGGTGATGTAGGTGGTCATGGTTGGGCTTGGATGAACAGGCTATAAAGCGTGATTGGTCTCGGCAAGAACAAAATTACATAAAATTTGCTACCTCAACGTCATCCGCTTATGATCAAGAATCCTTCTTCAAGAATTTTTCTAAATAGGATTTTTTCGCATAACGGTATTTCAAGGCATTGAGCGGAGCAACAAACAGTTTTTCTGGCTTATCTGGTTCTCCGCCCAAGCCGATGACGACAAAAACAGGAATATTGTTTTTCTCAGCGTATTCATTGTAATTCTGTATTTTCTTGTCTCCACCTGCCCAGTCAATTGATTCCTCTCCGTCTTCCCTTCTCCACCAGTCAGCTCGCCATTTGCATTCAACCGCGAACTGAGAAGACGATGGTTTGTATTACCCGGACTAAATCCGGGTAGTTATTCGACTCAGGATAGAAGCCTTTTATCCCCTTGTCGCTTCGCATATCTTTTAAGCGAAAAAAATTCCGGTCAAACTTGCTGATGACATAGTTTTCAAACGCATCACCTTTTTCCTTGGCGTTTTTTTGCTCTTCAATGGAAGAAGAAACAGTATTATTCTTTTTTCCTGCATTGAATATTTTTGAAAGAATATTAAAAAATCCCATGGTTCATTCTCCAAGAATGATTATTTTTTTCCCTTCTGCGGAAATTCCTTCTTCCCGCTCCCTTTTCCGCCATTTTTCTTTCGTGCTTCTTCTCCACGAATCGCAGCTTCCGCCTCTTTCCACTGCTCTTCGGTCAGTGTCACCTCGGTACCTTCCTCTGAGACAGCCTGCACTGTGCCTTGCATGGGAAGAACCCGCGTTACGCGATACACTTTATCCGCATGATTGAGCTGCTGCCCCAGCCGGGGCATCTCCCGCTTGATGGCCCGGTAGCTCTCAAATTCGTAGGTCAGGCAGCAGAGCAGGCGGTTGCAGACACCGGAAATTTTCGCCGGATTGAGCGGCAAATCCTGCGCCTTAGCCATTTTGATCGACACGGATTCAAAATTGCGGAGAAAGGAAGCGCAGCACAGCTCACGCCCGCAAGCACCGATGCCGCCGGTCATCTGGGTCTCGTGGCGCACTCCGATCTGGCGCATTTCCACTCTGGTGCGGAACTCCTGCACCAGCTCTTTAACTAATTCTCGGAAATCTACTCGGCTTTCGGCGGTGAAATAGAAAATCACCTTGGAACCGTTGAAATAACACTCTGCCCGCACCAAGTGCATGGGCAACGCAAGCACCCTGATCCGCTCCTTGCAGAAGGCGGCAGCGGCCTGCTCGCGGGCGGGCAACTGGGTATGGCGTTCTTTTTCCTCAGCATTGGCGCGGCGGCTGATTTCCCAAGCATGATCATGGCCTTTGCCTAGCTTTGGTGCAGCGGTGCGACTAACGACCGTCGCTGGTTCCAGCCGATCCTCTATCCTAATTAATATAATGTCGCCATAAGCAAGATCAGTAATCAGGCTGCGGGCTAGATGTTCCTGACCTTGCGGGCGGCAGCTAATACGGTAGAAATAAAAAACTTCGTTCTGCGGAGAGGGAAAATGCTGTGCGGAGGTGTCGTCTGTCATGTAGGTCACAATCGTATGGCTATTCATCCATTGCCTTGTGCAATTTTCATCAAAAGATATATCTCACCCGCAGAACAGCTCCAAAAGCAAGATTTCGCAGACCAAGGCACGGCTACAATTTTTTGTTATATCGCTGCGGGCTAGCTCAACAGCATTTACCATAGCAGAAAGTTGCTGCAAATTCCAGTGTTCTCTTGCTGCAAGCGTATGATTTTCCTGCGGCTCCTTACCGGAAAGAATGGACAGCTGTCTCTCTTTAAAGAAGAGAGACAGTAGATCAAAAAAAAGATTCAGATCATCTTTAAGTTCCGCCAGCTGCTTGGCTAAAACAAGAGATTGCTCGACCGCCACTGCCGAACACGGAGTAGCATTCAGTAAGGCGTACAGGCATTCTTTATACAGACGGAGAACTTCGCTGCTATGCAGAGCATCTGTGCGGCCTGGGCACCCACCGGTGAGTTTGGCCATTGTCCGCACTTCTTCAATAGAAAGCTGGGGATGGGTTTGCTGGATAACCTGCGCAGCCTGCTCTTCAGTCAGCGGGGCAAAAGGGATGACCTGACACCGAGAAATAATAGTGTTCAGCATCGGTTCTGCGTCTGAGACGATAAGCAAGAGCAGGTTGTTTGGTGGCGGTTCTTCGAGAATTTTGAGCAAACTGTTGCCCGCTTCCCGACCCATCGTTTGTGCATCGTCGATGAGTACAATCCGCATTCCCTGTTCAAAAGGCGGGAAGCTGAGAGCCTTTTTTAGCTCTCTGATCTGATTGATTTTGATGCCCGCGCCGTCTGGTTTGATCTGGAGAAAATCTGGGTGATTGCTGGCGATGAATTTTTTACAGCCGGGGCAATAACCGCAAGGCTGGCCTGCGCCTTTCTGCTGACAGAGTAACTTAGCGGCTAAAGCGCGAGCGATGGTGTTTTTACCTACGCCTTCCGGCCCGGTGAACAGATAGCCGTGTGCCATTCTGCCGCCTGTTAGAACACGGCGAAGCAGGCTCAGTGCCTTGGGCTGACCGATAATTTGAGAGAAGGGCATGAAGTATTACAATTTCGTGTTTCACCAACGAAAAAAGCCGTTCAACGCAGTCAGATTATGACTGTGATGAACGGCTTCGTAACAAGAATTCGGCAGCGGCCTACTCTCCCGCACAGCTTCCCATGCAGTACCATCGGCGCTGGAGAGCTTAACTTCCGTGTTCGGAATGGGAACGGGTGGATCCTCTCCGCTGAGGCCGCCGAAAAAACTTCTCGGCCCAAGTTCTGAGCAAGCTCAAAACTTCAGCGCATATATGTGAAATCAAACAGCAGGGTATCACAGCATTTGTGGCCTAGACTGAAAAGGCTATGGTTAAGCCGCACGGCTTATTAGTACCGGTCAGCTCCACGCATTACTGCGCTTCCACTTCCGGCCTATCAACGTTGTAGTCTCCAACGAGCCTTCAGGTGCTTTTCAGCACGGGATATCTTATCTTGGAGCGGGCTTCCCGCTTAGATGCTTTCAGCGGTTATCCCTTCCGAACATAGCTACCCAGTGATGCTCCTGGCGGAACAGCTGGTACACCATCGGTTCGTCCATCCCGGTCCTCTCGTACTAGGGAAAGAACTCCTCAAATATCCTGCGCCCGCAACAGATAAGGACCAAACTGTCTCACGACGTTTTAAACCCAGCTCACGTACCACTTTAATCGGCGAACAGCCGAACCCTTGGGACCTGCTTCAGCCCCAGGATGTGATGAGCCGACATCGAGGTGCCAAACCTCCCCGTCGATGTGGACTCTTGGGGGAGATAAGCCTGTTATCCCCGGAGTACCTTTTATCCGTTGAGCGACGACCCTTCCATGCGGAATCGCCGGATCACTAAGACCTGCTTTCGCATCTGCTCGACATGTCTGTCTCGCAGTCAAGCTCCCTTATGCCTTTGCACTCTACGGCTGGTTTCCAATCAGCCTGAGGGAACCATCGCGCGCCTCCGTTACTCTTTGGGAGGCGACCGCCCCAGTCAAACTGCCCGCCAGACAATGTCCCGGACCCGGATTACGGGTCGCGGTTAGAGTTCAAAGACAGCAAGGGTGGTATTTCAAGGTTGACTCCACGACCGCTAGCGCGACCGCTTCAAAGTCTCCCACCTATCCTGCACATGCTGTCCCTAAACACAATGCCAAGCTACAGTAAAGGTTCACGGGGTCTTTCTGTCTAGTTGCGGGTAACCGGCATCTTCACCGGTGCTACAGTTTCGCTGAGTCTCTGGTTGAGACAGCGGGGAAATCGTTACGCCATTCGTGCAGGTCGGAACTTACCCGACAAGGAATTTCGCTACCTTAGGACCGTTATAGTTACGGCCGCCGTTTACCGGGGCTTCGGTTCATTGCTTCGCTTGCGCTGACAAGTCCCCTTAACCTTCCGGCACCGGGCAGGCGTCAGACCCTATACATCGTCTTGCGACTTCGCAGAGTCCTGTGTTTTTAGTAAACAGTCGCTCCCCCCATTTCACTGCAGCCCCCTTCAGCTCCGCGAGCGAGTCGCTTCACTTAATGAGGGCGCACCTTCTCCCGAAGTTACGGTGCTATTTTGCCGAGTTCCTTAACCAGAGTTCTCTCAAGCGCCTTGGTATATTCTACCTGTCTACCTGTGTCGGTTTACGGTACGGTCGCCGGTGCAAATACATACGAGGCTTTTCCTGGAAGCATGGAATCAGCAGCTTTGCGTCCCTTCCGGGACTCGTCATCACGCCTCAGCCTTAAAGAAGCCCGGATTTACCTGAACTTCAAGCCTACACGCTTAAACCGTCTATTCCAGCAGACGGCCTGCCTATCCTTCTCCGTCCCCCCTTATGTAATCTCCGCACCCGCGGTACGGGAATATTCACCCGTTTTCCATCGACTACGCCTTTCGGCCTCGCCTTAGGGGCCGACTGACCCTGAGCAGATTAACTTGACTACAGGAAACCTTAGACTTTCGGCGAGGAAGTTTCTCGCTTCCTTTATCGCTACTCGTGTCAACATAAGCTCTTGCGATACCTCCAGCATGCCTCGCGACACACCTTCTCAGGCCTACGCAATGTTCTCCTACCACAGAAATTGCTTTCTGTCCGCAGCTTCGGCACTGCACTTGAGCCCCGTTACATCTTCGGCGCGGATTCACTGGACCAGTGAGCTATTACGCTTTCTTTGAAGGGTTGCTGCTTCTAAGCCAACCTCCTGGTTGTCTGTGCAATTCCACATCCTTTGCCACTTAGTGCAAATTTGGGGGCCTTAGCTGGCGGTCTGGGCTCTTTCCCTCTTGACCGCGGAACTTATCTCCCGCAGTCTGACTCCCGCGCTTGAACTTACCGGCATTCGCAGTTTGATAGGGTTTGGTAATCCGGTGGGACCCCTAGCCCTGTCAGAGCTCTACCTCCGGCAGTCATCACGCAAGGCTATACCTAAATATATTTCGGAGAAAACCAGCTATCACCGAGTTTGATTAGCCTTTCACTCCTATCCACACCTCATCCAAGCAGTTTTCAACCTACAATGGTTCGGGCCTCCAGCCGATGTTACTCGGCCTTCACCCTGGACATGGATAGATCACCCGGCTTCGGGTCTGCCCCGTGCAACTATTCGCCCATTTAAGACTCGCTTTCGCTGCGGCTCCGCCTAACGGCTTAACCTCGCTGCACAGGGCAACTCGTTGACTCATTATGCAAAAGGCACGCTGTCACATCGACGAATCGATGCTTCAACTGCTTGCAGGCTGACGGTTTCAGTTTCTATTTCACTCCCCTCCCGGGGTTCTTTTCACCTTTCCCTCGCGGTACTCGTTCACTGTCGGTCACTAGGTAGTATTTAGCCTTGGAAGATGGTCCTCCCAGATTCCCACAAGGTTTCACGTGTCTCGTGGTACTCAGGAACACCCTAGGATGATTCAAGATTTCGCGTACGGGGCTGTCACCCTCTCTGGCCGACCTTTCCATGTCGTCCCGCTATCTCTCCTCATTCCCGTATCGGGGTCCTACAACCCCTGCAAGCAAGCTCACAGGTTTGGGCTCTTCCGCTTTCGCTCGCCGCTACTAACGGAATCTCAATTGATTTCTTCTCCTGGGGGTACTGAGATGTTTCACTTCCCCCCGTTCGCCTCATGCGGCTATGTATTCACCGCACGATGACAGAGCATTAACTCTGCCGGGTTTCCCCATTCGGAAATCTCCGGGTCACAGCCTGTTAGCGGCTCTCCGAAGCTTATCGCAGCTTTCCGCGTCCTTCATCGCCTCCTAGTGCCAAGGCATCCGCCGTCAGCCCTTGGTAGCTTAACCATAAGTCTTTTCAGACTAAGCCAAACTGCCAAAAACGCTGTTCTACTGCTGCATTTCAGCTTTTTTGTCCGATATCAGGACTTGT
Organism: Candidatus Electronema aureum; assembly: GCA_004284765.1. GTDB lineage: Bacteria > Desulfobacterota > Desulfobulbia > Desulfobulbales > Desulfobulbaceae > Electronema > Electronema aureum. The sequence continues at coordinate 23,395 of NQJD01000028.1, read as the reverse complement.
TACGGCCCTGCGCCGGACTACTGTCATGCAGTTGTTAGATACCCTGCTATTTAATTGTCAAAGAACAAACAGCTTTCAGCTGTCAGGTTTTGACTACTGAATTTTCAGTAAGCCAAAACCTGACTTCCGACCGCTTAGATAACGTGGTCAAAAAATATGGTGGAGGTGAACGGGATCGAACCGATGGCCTCCTGCGTGCAAGGCAGGCGCTCTCCCAGCTGAGCTACACCCCCGTCTCCTTCAAAGCGGCGACGTTTCCTGATGGTGGGCCTGGGGGGACTTGAACCTCCGACCTCACGCTTATCAGGCGTGCGCTCTAACCAGCTGAGCTACAGGCCCATAGTCAGATGCCGAATCAATCGATATTCGGCGTCAATCTTGATCGCTCAAAACTGAACAGCATATAGCAAGCAGGGATGATCCCGTATTCAAACCTTGTGGTTTGAATGTTTCCTTTAAAAGGAGGTGATCCAGCCCCAGGTTCCCCTAGGGCTACCTTGTTACGACTTCACCCCAGTTACCGGCCATACCTTGGCAGCCTGCGCCCCGAAGGTCCGCCCAGCTGCTTCTGGTACAACCAACTCCCGTGGTGTGACGGGCGGTGTGTACAAGGCCCGGGAACGTATTCACCGCGGCGTGCTGATCCGCGATTACTAGCGATTCCAACTTCATGGAGCCGAGTTGCAGACTCCAATCCGGACTGAGACCGGCTTTTAGGGATTCGCTTCACCTCGCAGTGTCGCAGCCCTCTGTACCGGCCATTGTAGTACGTGTGTAGCCCTGGTCATAAAGGCCATGAGGACTTGACGTCATCCCCACCTTCCTCCGGCTTGACGCCGGCGGTCCCATCAGAGTGCCCAACTGAATGCTGGCAACTGATGGCGGGGGTTGCGCTCGTTGCGGGACTTAACCCAACATCTCACGACACGAGCTGACGACAGCCATGCAGCACCTGTCTCCAAGCTCCTCTTGCGAGGCACTTCCCTCTTTCAAGGGAATTCTCGGGATGTCAAGACCAGGTAAGGTTCTTCGCGTTGCATCGAATTAAACCACATACTCCACCGCTTGTGCGGGCCCCCGTCAATTCCTTTGAGTTTTAATCTTGCGACCGTACTCCCCAGGCGGTGAACTTAGCGCGTTAGCTACGACACAGAGGGGATCAACACCCCCTGCATCCAGTTCACATCGTTTACGGCGCGGACTACCAGGGTATCTAATCCTGTTTGCTCCCCGCGCTTTCGCGTCTCAGCGTCAGTATCCAGCCAGAAAGTCGCCTTCGCCACCGGTATTCCTCCCGATATCTACGAATTTCACCTCTACACCGGGAATTCCACTTTCCCCTCTGGTACTCAAGCCTGACAGTTTCAAATGCACTTCCCCGGTTGAGCCGAGGACTTTCACATCTGACTTATCAGGCCGCCTGCACGCCCTTTACGCCCAGTAATTCCGAACAACGCTTGCACCCTCTGTATTACCGCGGCTGCTGGCACAGAGTTAGCCGGTGCTTCCTTTGAAGGTACCGTCAAACGCACGAAGTATTAATCCGCACGCATTTCTTTCCTTCCGACAGGGCTTTACGACCCGAAGGCCTTCATCACCCACGCGGCGTCGCTGCGTCAGGGTTTCCCCCATTGCGCAATATTCCTCACTGCTGCCTCCCGTAGGAGTCTGGCCCGTGTTTCAGTGCCAGTGTGGCGGGTCATCCTCTCAGACCCGCTAACCATCGTCGCCTTGGTGGGCTTTTACCCCGCCAACAAGCTAATGGTACGCAGACCCCTCCAAATGTGACAGCTTATAAATAGAGGCCATCTTTCCCACATCACCCTTCGGCAATGCGGCGTATCCGGTATTAATCCCCCTTTCGGAGGGCTGTTCCGGTCATCAGGACAGGTTATCTACGCGTTACTCACCCGTGCGCCACTTTCGTCCCCCGAAGGAAACTACCCGTTCGACTTGCATGTGTTAAGCACGCCGCCAGCGTTCGTTCTGAGCCAGGATCAAACTCTCCAGTTTATATATCCTGACCAATCACTTGAATCATCTCAAAACAATCAAGGACTGGACTTCAACGTATCCAAGCACAATTTTACTTGCGCCTTGTGTTTCGTTTCGGCCCGCTTGCTTATGCTGTTCAGTTTTCAAAGATCATGTCCAGCTCTATTCGATCACTCGCTTTCGAGCTTCCCGCTTTGCGGCGGGCCTTCATTTTAACCTCTTTCTTTCCGACCGTCAAGAACTTTTTTATTTTTTCTTTCAGGCCGTTTTTTCAGCATCGACTCGGCTTCAGCTTTCAGCTTCAGTACCACCGGCGACGAGGCACGAATATACAGTACTCCCTGCCAAAGGTCAAGCGGTTTTTTGCGCAGACAGTACTTTTTTTTACGATGACCTCGCAACCCCCCTGATTCTGGGCAGTTGATTATTTCCAATTGCCTTCACGCTACGTTCTGGCGTACAATGATTTGGCGAAAATCCTGTCCGGATGCCTGACAGGATTAGGATTCTGCACCTTTTTTTCAAAAAAGAAATTGCCTTAACTATAGATTTTCCTCAGGAGAAACAATGGCTTCAAAATGCAGCAGACAAGAAAATCCCTATTGCCTCAACGACATGGGCAGAGGGGATGCTTGGAGACTGTTCAGAATTATAGCGGAATTTGTGGAAGGCTTTGATGCTCTGTCCACCATTGACCGGCCTTTAGTCACGGTCTTTGGCTCGGCCCGTACCCCAGAAGATCATCCCGACTACCTGCTGACTCGTGAAATCGGTAGCAGGTTGGCTGGCTACGGCTACGGCATTGTCACTGGTGGCGGTCCCGGTATCATGGAGGCAGCCAACCGAGGCGCATCTGAAGCAGGCGGCATGTCAATCGGCCTCAATATTGATCTGCCTTTTGAGCAACAAGGCAATCCTTATGTCACCTTACCGCTTGATTTCCGCTATTTTTTCGTGCGCAAGGTGATGTTCATTAAATACTGTATGGCCTTTATCTGTCTGCCCGGTGGCTTCGGCACCTTGGACGAGCTGTTTGAGGCGTTGACTCTAATTCAGACGCAGAAAATCAAGCCGTTTCCGATTATTATGGTTGGCTCGTCCTTCTGGGGAGGCATGGTTGATTGGATCAAGCAGCAGCTTGTCAGTGGTGGCAAAATTGCTGAAGAAGACCTCCTGCTCTTTGAGGTCATGGATAATGCGGATGAAATTGTTAAATACATCCGTAAAACCGTTGTGTTCTGAAAAGGAGAAGGATGAATGGCACAGATTGATGCTTTTTTTAAGCTAATGAACGAGCAGGGAGCTTCCGACTTACACATGGTTTCGGGGCAGCAACCGATCCTGCGTATTCGTGGCGATATCGAGCGGGTCAAATTTAAGCGCTTAGAAAACGACGAGCTGAAAGCGATGCTCTACGAAATCTGCCCTGAGCCGAAGATCAAGCTCTTTGAGGAGAGCGGCGACATTGACTTCGGCTACCATATTCCCGGCTTGGCCCGTTACCGCGCGAACTATTTCATGCAGAAATACGGCATCGGTGCGGTATTCCGAGAAATTCCCAGCACAATCCTTTCTTGCGAACAACTGGGGCTGCCTAAGGTTGTCACGAAATTAGCCGATCTCCCCAAGGGCATGGTCTTAGTTACAGGGCCAACAGGCTCTGGTAAATCAACCACGCTGGCTGCGATCATCAACGAGATCAATGTCAACCACAGCAGCCACATCCTGACGGTTGAAGACCCAATTGAGTTCGTTCACGAGAGCAAGAAGTGCATCGTCAACCACCGCGAGGTTGGCACGCACACCCAGAGCTTTTCCTCTGCCTTGCGCGGTGCGCTACGTGAAGACCCAGACGTGATTCTGGTCGGTGAGATGCGCGACTTGGAGACTATTGCTTTGGCGATGGAAGCGGCCATGACCGGTCACGTGGTTTTCGGCACGCTGCATACCATGAACGCGATGAAAACCGTTGACCGTATTGTAGAAATCTTTCCTGCGGATCAGCAAGGACAAGTGCGTTCAACCCTTGCGGATGCGCTCAAGGCGGTGGTCTCGCAGACCTTGTTCAAGCGCATTGACAAAAAAGGCCGCTGCGCCGCCTTGGAGATACTTATCTGCACTCCGGCAGTGCGCAACCTGATCCGTGAGGGTAAAACGTATCAGATTCCCTCAGCCATGCAAACAGGTAAGAAGTTTGGCATGGCAACTTTGGATGATGCCATTGAGGATTTGTTAACCAAGCGGCAGATCGCGCCTGAAGATGCCTACACTAACTGCATCGAGAAGCCGAGGTTCCTCAAGTATTTGAAGAAAGCACCGTCTGATTTCACTGATATATAGATGAATTTTCTGAACAACCCCTGTGACGTACAGGGGCTGTCAATCTATTCTTTACAAAAAACTGGTGAGCATTGTATGAAGTTTTTGGAAAAGTTACGAGCAGAAGCGCATAAGGCATTTCATGAAGAAAAAAAGAAAATTAATGCTGAAATTGCGATGAGGAAAGAATTTGAAGCAATGGTTGCAAGATGCGATGAAGTTGTATCTATGCGTTTGCGCCAGATAGGGAATACTTTTTTCAAAAATTTATTTTTTTTGAAAAAATACAAGATACTCTCCAATAGAGAAGAACTGTCTTGGACTCTTAGAGGCCATGTTTTCAAATCAGATATACATCCAATTGTAAATATAAAAATACGGGAAGAATGCTATCATTTCTCTGTAGAATATTGGCATGGAAATGATAAATTCAGAAAATACGAATGTTTTGGCAAGACCGATGATCTATCTGGAGAAAGTATTGAAGATATGTTTGTAAAAATAGCTATCAGCATCGCTCAGGCAATGGCTGCAAAAAATATTTCTCTTTAGAAAAAGCATGTCTGATATTTTCTATCGGAGACCATGGCTGCGGCACCTCAATAAAGGCTGGACTAGTTGATGTGCCGCCGCGAGGCCTGCTTTCAAGATTCAGCTAAACAAACTGGAAATGATCTTGTATCCGCCCATCCATGTGCCAATAGATGCTCCAAAGCTGGTGAGGATAAAGATAAGGAAAACGCGCAGCAAGCGATTCTTCCACCAACCGGTTAGAGTAGCCATGTCGCCAGCTACGGTCTCGAATTCCCTGACTACCGGTGGCTGATTCATCACTTGAACAAAGGCGCAAACATGTCCAGCTCCGATCACCGGACTCAGCGTAGTCAGCGGGGCGCAGGCAAAGGCGGACAGTATCGTTATTGGGTGCGCTAAGGCAATGATCGCGCCGATAGCCGCAGGCACGCCGGTCGCCAGAACCCAGTACAGCACGTTAGCCCCGGCCTCATCCAAGCCCTGCCGAAAGGCGATCACCACGATAGAAAGTAGAATGGCCACTGGCACCGACCAACCCACCACATGCCAGACTTTACCCACCGGCGGAATGCGGCTAATCTCCTCCATTTTGTCACGATTGTCTTCTTGCATGGCCCGCGCAATTCCAGCGACATGTCCAGCCCCTACCACAGCCACCACCCGTTTGCCCGCTGCGGTTTTGATCTTCTCCGCCATAAAGATGTCGCGCTCGTCAATCAGTGCCTCTTTAGCCGCAGGTAGAGCCTTGCCGATTTCATCCATCAGCTCGGACAGCACGTCCTTTTGCCGCAGTTCGGCTAACTTTTCCTCAGTCAGCTCCGTGTCGTCTAACAGTGCAGTAATCAGCGTAGCGACCAAATAGCCCTTTTTGAACAAAGACGTTGCCTTCCACGCCCGGCGCAGAGTGATCCGTACATCCCGGTCGCACAGTTCTATCGGGATGCCGTGCTGTTCCGCTGTCTTTGCCGCAGTAAGCAGCTCAGTACCCGGCTGCACGCCTAACTTGCCGCCTAATTTCTTCTGATACGAGGCCAGCACCAAATTAACCATCAGAGTGGAAAGCTGCTGGTTCTTGATGATCTGCTTCAGGTCAAGATTCTCCCATTGCTGCGGCTTGGACAGCGCATTGTAGCGTTTCTCGTCTAACTCGATGCAGACCGTATCTGGCTGCTCTTGGGTAATGATCTCCTCAACCAAATCGGCGGACTGGCGAGAGATATGGGCTGTACCAACCAAGAGGACGGTTTGGTCGTTGCCCCTGTGGATCACAGTGACATCATCAGAATAGCTGCGGGAAGGAAAGACAGGTTCAGTCATGAATAGTAGATAGTTGAGATTATGCTCACGTAACGTTCCTCACAGCACCACCAGCGTAATCCCCAAGTTCCCTCGGTTCACATCCCCGTGCTGGCGTAGGACAGGAAAGCGACGCAGCAGGTTCAGCCCTACGCCGCTGCGGGTACTGAAGTCCTCACCAATGACGATATCGCTGATACGGCCCCGGTGTTGGAGATATTGCAGCCGAATGCGGACTTCCTGCCGGATAATGCCACCCGCACCACTGGAGCCGTAGCCGTGGATAAGGGTCAACACCCGCCGCTGTTCTAAGCGTGCCTGCTCTAACTCTCGGTCTAAGCGAGCAAGAGCCTGCTCCACCGTGGGCATTCCTTGCTTGAGATTGATGATCTTGTGGAGTGCGATCTGGCCTACTGCGACAAGCTCCAGTTCGCTCTCGCAAAAGGGACAGCGGCGCAGACCTGGCTCCACCTCGTTGCCACAGACTCCGCAGCAGATGTCCCTCATGCCTTAACGCCTACGTACCTCGATCATGTTCGGGAGCTGCCGGAGGTGAGTCTGCAAGAGCTGGAGGTGGTGGAGGTCGTTGATCTCCACCATTACCCTGAACTCGGCGATATGGTCTGAGCCAGTGCGCGAGTTCATCTCGATGATGTTGGCATCATCACTGGAGATAGCCGCGCTGATGTCAGCCAGCAGGTTTCTTCGGTCTTCAGCGCGGAGAAACAGCTCAGTCCGATGCGGCCCTTGCGTGGTGCCGCCTGACCAGCGCACCTCCAGCAGCCGCTCTGGTTCAGCAGAGAGCAGATTGTGACACTGCGCCTTATGCACGGCCACGCCGCTGCCCATGGTGATATAGCCAATGATCGCATCACCTGGCACAGGTCGGCAGCACTGGCTGATCTTGATCAACAAGTCATCAAGGCCATCAACCTGCACCACGCCGCGTCCGCCCGCTGGCACTGGCTTGCTCTGCGCTGTCTCCGCCGTCTTTGCCAGCAGCTCTTCCTCGTGCCGCTTCTCCTCTTCTTGGCGCACCACCTCATCTGGCAGCAGGGCACGCTCTATCTGCTGAAGCGTGACTGTGCCTTCACCGACCTTAGTGAGCATATCATCAAGCGAAGCAGCCTTTAGCTTGGTCAATAGCTCCCGGAGCTGGCCGCTCTTGACCAGCTTCTTCAGGCTGGTGTCATGCACCTTGAGCGCACGCTCACAGACTTCTCGACCCAGCTCTAAGGCACGTTCCTTCTCCTCCTTGCGCAGCCACTGCTTAATCTTGGCCCTGGCTCGGCTGGTCTTAACCATCTGCAACCATGCCTGCTTCGGATGCGGCTCCTTGCTGGTGATGATCTCGACGACATCGCCGTTCTGTAGCTCGTGCTTGAGCGGCACGAGACGGCCATTGACCCGCGCCCCGGTGCAGCGGTCGCCGACCGAGGTATGGATAGCATAGGCAAAGTCGATGGGCGTGGAGCCGCGCGGCAGCTCGCGCACCTCACCGGTCGGCGTAAGGGCATAGACATCTGGGTCATACAGCTCACCGCGCACCGTGTCAAGGAACTCAACCGGGTCTTCGACCTCTTGCATCCCCTGCACGAGCTTCTTCAGCTCTTGGAAGAGGCGGGCATCGTTCCGGTTGATCTTCTGCCCCTCCTTGTAGGCCCAGTGGGCAGCCACACCTTCCTGCGCTACTTCGTCCATCTCTTGGGTGCGGATTTGTATCTCCATGAAGTGGCCGCCCGGACCTGCCACTGTCGTGTGCATGGACTGGTAGTTGTTCGACTTAGGCGCAGAGATGAAGTCCTTGATGCGGCCTGGGATGGGTGTCCAGCTGCCGTGGATGGTGCCGAGTGCTTCGTAGCATTCCCGCACTGTGCTCACAATGATGCGGAAGGCTACCTTGTCATAGACCTGCTCCACCGGGATACCCTGCACGACCAGCTTCTTGTAGATAGAGTACAGATGCTTGGGCCTGCCCAGCACCCGCAGCGGCGTAATCCCTGCCGCCTTCAGCTTCTCGCGTAAGATAGCTCTGACCTCCTCCACGTACTTCTCGCGCTCACCAAGGGTGCTGTCGAGATGCTTGGTCAGGGACTCGTATTCTGCCGGGAACAGGTATTGAAAGGAGAGGTCTTCAAGCTGCCGCTTGAGCCAGTCGATACCAAGACGGCTGGCAAGCGGGGCGTACAAATCCATCGTCTCACGCGCCACCAGCCGCCGCTGTTCCTCCTCTGCATGATGGAGGCCGAGCATGTCGTGCAAGCGGTCAGCCAGCCGGAGCAGCAGCACCCGGATGTCTGCTCCCATCGCCAGAAAGAGCCTACGGATGTTCTCGGCCTGATGAGTGAGGCTGGAGTCGTAGCGCACCGTGGTGATACGGGTGGCACCACTGACGATATTGGCCACCTCAGCACCAAAGCACTTGACCAGCTCTTCCTGCGTGGCTACGCCGTGCCTGACCACGCCATGCAGCAGGCCAGCCGTGATCGTCACCACATCCAGCTTCATCGAGGCAATGGTGGTTGCCACGTCGAGCAGATGCTGGACATACAACTCACCAGAGACATGCGAGTTCCTGCCGTGCCGCTCGCAGGCAAACTGGTAGGCTTTCTCCAAGGGGGTCAGATCGACATCCTGGAGATAGCTGCGAGCAATGGCGAGGAGCGCGTTGAACTCAGGCATGGTGTGGGTTGCTGCTAGCCAAGGCTGTCTCGTCTGTCAGTAGGTTATCTTGGAGATGCGGTAGGACTGGGGGCAAACTGTTCTCCGTGCGCGATGAAGCACGAGATACGAACGTGCCGCCAAGAGCATTATAAGGAGCTAGGCATTTTTTATCAAGCAGACCTTGCGCCGCGCTGCCCTCTCGTCCTGCACAGATCTTCTGCCTAACCTTTGCCTATAAACATGCCCCTCGTCATACAGAGCGTATGCCGAGGGTCATACGCAGCGTATGAGCAGGGGCATGTTTTTCGTAACGCCTTCCTCGGTCTTGAGGGAACAGGCTCCTGTGTGTGCAAGGGCGAACAAGGGCGAAAGATGTTTCGCCCCTACTGTGTATCATCGGGCCAATGTAGGGGCAAAAAACCTTTTGCCCTGGTTGGCAATGCGCCCCGCAGCTTGGCTCGAATATCTTCCAATGCCTCGCGGTATTTCTCCAAGGATGGATGACCAATCTCCTCGGCAAGCTGCACAGCGCGGCTCATGTATGGCTCGGCCTTAGCCAGCTCGCCCTGATCTTTGTATGTCAGACCGATATTCCAGCTGGTGATTGCTTCCCCTGCCTTGTTACCTGTCTCCTGCACGATGCCAAGGCTCTGCTCCAGATACTTCAGGGCAGTCCCGTAGTCACCCCGCGCATCGTAAATCTGGCTGATGTTGTTCAGCGTTGCGCCTTCCCCTGCCTTGTCGCCAACCACCCGGCAGATGACAAGGCTCTGCTCCAGACACGTCAGGGCGGTGGTGTAGTCGCCCCGCGCCTTGTAAATCTGGCTGATGTTGTTCAGCGTCGTGCCTTCGCCCTTCTTGTCGCCAATCTCCTGCATGATGGCATGGCTTCGCTGTAGCGGGCAACACGCTTGAAGTCATAGCCTGCGTTGTGCAGATAGAGCGACCGATCCTTCTTCTCATCCTCCGGCAGCAGGGCAGCCGCCTTCTGCCAGTACGCAGCAGCCTTGGCATAGCGCAACTGCACTTCTTGCAGGCGGGCGTTGTCGGCATTGGTGTCAGCAGCGGAGATACGCCTCTTCCGGGCTGCGTCCTCCAGCTGCTCAATGGCCTGCACATCACGCGCCTCTGCTTGGTTCAGCAACTCCTCGGCCTTGGCGTAGTCACCCGCCTCAATCGCCTGCCGCGCCTCGTCCTTCAGCCGCACCACCTGCGGGTCTGCGGACTGCACCGTCTCCAAGCGCAGGAGCAGTTCCTTGTGCGTGGCGGCTATCTCCCGCAGCTTGCTGTCCAGATCGCTGTGCGGAACCTGCTGCTCCTCCATGATCTTGAAGAAGCTGGCAAGAGCGGAGTCCGTGACGGCGAGCTTGCCTGCGTACTCAGCAAAGACCTCTGGGGGAATGCCGTAGTTGTTGACCTGCTTGCCAATGGCGTGGTCGCCTATGCCGGTGTTCTGCTCACCGCCCTTGTTGTCGAATTGGTTGTCCATGTCTCCCCCGGTTGTAGGGGCGATCCTTGTGATCGCCCTTGGTATTCTGCAACCCATCTGGGCGAATACAAGATTCGCCCCTACCGTGCCTCTACATCCCCACTGCCTTGCCGCACCAGATCAACGCCTTGCCCAGCAGCTCGCCCACTGGCAGGGCTGCTGCCACTGTGCCGGGGATGGCTGTCAGTACATCCTTGGCAGCCTCCAGCTTGGCAGCAATCTTCTTCCCGTCCGGCTTGTCCTTGCGAGCTTGCAGCTCTGCTCCCTCTACCTCATTGCGCAGCTCTGCCTGTGCTTCAGCAGGCAGTTCAGGCAGCTTTGCCTTGATCTCCGCCAGCAGCTTGAGCAAGTCCTCGACTGGAACGCCTTGCGGTACGGCGTGGTTAATGGTCTGCTCGGCAACAGCGTGCTTGCCGATGGCGATGTTCATCTTGCCACCGTCACTCTTGTAGATCTTCTTGCCCATGATGTCCCTCGCTTAGTTGATATATCCCCACTGCCGAACGCTGATGAGTGTCACCTACTCCCCTACCGCAGCCGCCAGCTCTACCCTGATCTTGTCGGCAATCTCCCCAGCAGCCTGCGTCAACGGTAACATGGTAGTTGCACCGCTGCGGCGGCTGCGCAGCTCCACCGTGCCGTCCTTCTCCACGCCCTTGCCTACCGTCACCCGATACGGTATGCCAAGCAAGTCCGCATCCTTGAACTTGGAGCCGGGCCGCTCGTCGCGGTCGTCATACAGCACTTCGACACCCGCAGCCTCCAGCTCGCTGTGCAGCTGCTCGGCTGCGGCGGTGACAGCCGCGTTCTTCAGGTCAAGGTTGAGAACGATGACCTGCACCGGAGCCAGCGGCAGGGGGAAGATGATGCCGTTCGCGTCGTGGTTCTGCTCAATCGCCGCAGCCACCACCCGGCTCACACCAATGCCGTAGCAGCCCATGATCATCACCTTCTCTTGGCCGTCCGTGTCTTGGAAGGTGGCGTTCATGGCGGCGGAATACTTGGTGCCGAGCTTGAAGATGTGGCCGACCTCAATGCCTTCGGTCAGCCGCAGGCTGCCGCCGCAGAGCGGGCAGCAGTCCTCAGCCGTCACCTGGCGCAGATCACCGGTCAAGGCAGGCGTGAAGTCGCGGCCCGGATTGACCCCAGTGCAATGGAAGCCTTTCTCATTCGCCCCGGCAGCGGCATTGACCATCAGCATCACTTCCTGATCAGCCACGAACTTGATCGGTAGACCCACCGGCCCGATGTAGCCCACTGGCAGCTTGGTCTTCTGCCAGACCGTGTCGTCATCGGCCAGCTCCACATCAGTCACACCTAAGAGGTTCTTCAGCTTAACCGGCTGCACCTCGCGGTCGCCGCGCACCAGCACAGCCACCAGCTCGCCGTCCGCCACGTAGATCATAGTCTTGATCACCTGCCGCGCGGTCAGCCCAAGAAAAGCCGCCACAGCGTCCACCTTCTTCATGCCCGGCGTGGCGACCTTGACGCAGTCCAGCATCGCTGCGCTGTCCTCCGTCTTCACCGGCGGGGCAGCCTTGGCCTTTTCCAAGTTGGCGGCATAGTCGCAGCTCTGGCAGATCACCAAGGTGTCCTCGCCCGTCTTCGCCAGCACCATGAACTCGTGCGAGAACGAGCCGCCAATACTACCGGAGTCGGCCTCCACAGCCCGGAACTCCAAGCCGCAGCGTTTGAAGATGCGGTTGTAGGCATCGCGCATCTTGCGGTAGCTTTCCTCCGCCCCTTCCTCGCTGGCATCGAACGAATACGCATCCTTCATCACAAACTCGCGCCCGCGCATCAGGCCGAAACGCGGTCTGATCTCGTCGCGGAACTTGGTCTGTATCTGGTAGAGATTAACCGGCAGCTGGCGGTAAGAATGCACCTCGCGGCGGGCCACGTCGGTGACAACTTCCTCGTGCGTCGGCCCAAGGCAGCAGTCGCGCTGGTGGCGGTCTTTGAAGCGGAGCAGTTCCGGGCCGTACTGCTTCCATCGCCCCGACTCTTCCCAGAGGTCGGCAGGCTGCACCATCGGCATGAGGATTTCCTGCGCCCCGGCCCGGTTCATCTCCTCACGGACGATGCGCTCTACCTTGCGCAAGGCGGCGAGGCCAAGCGGCAGGTAGGTGTAGAGGCCGGAGGTGAGCTTGCGGATGAAGCCCGCCCGCAGCAGCAGCTGGTGGCTGATGACTTCGGCCTCGGCAGGCGTTTCCTTGGCCGTGGTGATAAGCAGTTGCGAATAGCGCATGATGTTCTTTTGTATATGATGTTCCTGTTAACTAACGTTCCTATAGAACGGGAAATAATACCAGATCAGCGGGAGGATGACCCGGAAATTGTGAAGTGTAACAGACGGCAGAACCAGAACGAAGCTATAGCGTTGTGATGCAGGACGAAAAGGCTATTTCAACGGGGAGAGTATGCGAGACAAGATGAAATGAAAAAAGCATTCGTGTACCAAGCGATACACGAATGCTAACAGGAAAGGGAGACGATTACGGGGTTGTTGGTGCAAGTCCAAGACTAAGCAATAGAGCAGCTCCAGGGTCAATCTTGGACAGAACATAAGTTACTTTCTCGCCTGTCATCGCGGCTGCTGTCAACGCTGTTGCATACTTTCCATCGGTATCATAATTTACACCTCCTACTACACTTGCAGGTGCACCATTTACTACACCTGGAATTAACCCTGTATAAAGCAAGGCATATCTTGAAGCAGTAGATGCATCCGCCGCTGTTCCATCACTGTAGGCAACATTGCAGCGCACCCGCACATAGCGGTACTGAGTATCTGCTAGAGATGCAGTACCTCCTGATGCACCCGCACCGACTTCCACCAAGGTTCCATTTGAACAATACGGGTAAGCAAATGAGTTGCCTGCCGTTAAGGACAGAAGTCCTACAGCTCCCACGAATCCAGCTATGATTGTATTTTTCAGTTTCATTCCAGCATCCTCCATCTTGTTGTTGAATTGCGTTCGTTGCTGCGGTGCAGCGCATTTAATTGCTTCTTTTTTCTTATACAGTTGGGGCAAAGTTTGAGATATGCACCGATATCAAGCCACGCAACGAATTGGCAACAAACATCTTCTTCGCCATGAACACATCATCAAGTGTCAACACTCGCTCTAATGCCCTCCCCTGCTTTAGCAGCATTTGTCTGTATGTGCCTTTAAGCAAACCACAATCAATCGGAGGTGTCAAGAGAAATTTGCTATCATTTGTTAATAAAAACAAATTAGAAACTGCTCCCTCAGTCACCTGCCCGGCAGTGTTGATAAAGAGTACCTCATAAAAGCCCTGTTGCGTAGCCAAGCTGCGTTCTTGATCGTACAGTTCACGCCGGGTAGTTTTATGGAACCGGTGCGGATCATGAGCATCAACCCGTTGTTGTGAGAAAACTACCTTTGGCAGCTCTCTAGCCGGTGGTTCTTGCGGAAGCAGAGCAGAAGTGATTTCAATGCTGCCGTCGCGGTGCAGAAGCAGGCGCACCCGCTGTCGTTCTTGCCGCAGCTGAACCTCTGTTATCAGCCGAGCGCGGACTTCCTCAAGATCGCAGCAAAAATGAAAATAGCGGGCTGAGTCAGCTATCCTCTCCAGATGATAGTCTATCAGAAAGAAACCACTGCCCGGCTCCCAGAGCAAGGTTTCGATCAATTGAAAATCCGGCTCGTTTTTGGTCAGGAAATTACCTTTAAGCAGGCATTCCTCCCATTCCTCTTGTGGCTGAGAATCAGCGACAATGCCAGAGCCGATACCCATTCTGCCTCTACCCTGCTCTAATTCCACAGTGCGAATAGGCACGTTAAAACAGCCCGCTGTCTGACTCATCCAGCCGATAGCCCCGCAATACACCCCTCGTGGTATCTGCTCTAACTCTCTGATGATCTCCATCGTTCTGATTTTCGGTGCGCCGGTGATCGAGCCGCAGGGAAAGAGCGCCTCGATAATCTGCCGAAACGACAGAGCAGCGGGACGGCTTGGTATAGCATCAATGGTTGATGTCATTTGCAGCAAAGATTCATAGACCTCAACCTCAAAAAGCGAACGCGGCACCACCTCACCGCCGCCGCTTGCGTGAAGCAGACGACCCAAGTCGTTGCGGAGCAAATCAACGATCATCACGTTTTCGCTGCGGTTCTTTGGGTCAACATGGAGCTGTCGCTGCCGTTCCTCGTCCTCAGCATTGGTACGACCCCGACGTAGAGTGCCTTTCATGGGCCGGACACGCAGCCCGTTGGTATCAAAACGGAAGAACAACTCTGGGGAAAAGCTCAGAATATCCCGCCCCTGATACCGCAGCCACGCGCTGTATGCCACTGACTGACTACGACGCAAGGCACGGTAGAGGGCTGCTGCTGCACCGTGAAAGGAAAAGTTGAAATGTAGCGTGAAATTGACCTGATAGGTATCGCCTGCGCGGATGTATTCTTGGATGCGCCGCACTGCATACAGATAATCTTGCTGAGAGATACTGGTTTGCAGACCAGTAACGGCAAAAGAATCGTCCGCCTTGGTTCTCTCATCTATCCAGCTGCTGCTTTCTGTACTGAACAATCCGGTTGCATGATCGAACAACAGCTGCTCTTCATAAACCCCCAGCACAGCTAAGGGTTGGTCATGCTGGGCGAGAAAGCGACGCAGGCGGGGTTCAAGCAGGTAGCCGAATTCATACGAAAGCCATCCAGCGAGAAAATAGCCCTGTGCGCGGAGACAATCAACTTGGTCTAAAAAGGCCGCTGCATCGCCGTCCGGTGGGCAGATCAAATGGCGACAGGGCCGGGTGAAGAGCAGCGAGCGGTGATCCTCTCCGGTCACTCTGGAGCTTTCGAGTAAGACAAAGTCATCTTCTTGAGCAAGTCGAGAGGTGAGCCGAGTTATGGTTTCATCGCTAAAGGGTTTCAAGGGGATTGATTCAGATAGGAGTTATGCAGGAGAGGGTCACGCGCAGTGACCCTACATATCATCTTGCATCCGTCTCATGAGCTATGCGATTGTCTCACGAAGGCGGCTCTGTCTGCAAAATAATGCAGCTTTGGCAGTCGCGGCTTAGGCGGTCAAGGATGAGATCATCAAAAATGAATCTTCTCGCCACCACCTTCAGTACCATCGGCACATTCTCGTGCTTGGCTGCTGACTCAGGAATCTGCACCATATCTCCGGCAACAGGCACCGGATGCCAAGTTGGCACCTTGACCGCAAAGACATTCTTCTTCAAGGCACCATCTATAACCACATCAACGATGGTCAGATAGGTTTCCATTGTTCTCTCTCCTTGGCTTTATGTGAGTTAAGAGACTGCTGAATCTTCCAGGCTGCTGTACAAATGCTCAATGCTCCTCATCCGCTCTATCGTCCGCTCCTTGCCCAGTGCAATCAAGATATCAAACATTCCTGGCCCGGCCAGTTGACCGGTGAGTACTGTCCTCATCCCGTTGATCAGCACACCGGGTTTAATGTTTAGCTCCTCGGCGAGGGCACGCGTAGAATCCTCCGCGATCTCTTTCGTGAAGTCGTCGTCAGACAGTCTGTCAAAACGGCCTGCCAACATCGGCAGCCAATTAAGCAGCTCACGATACTTGAGAATATTCTTTTTCAGCGGAGCGTCTTCCACCTTATATTGATCCGCGAAATACGCCCGGCCCAGCGTGGCAAAGTCGCAGACTGTATGGAAACGGTCACGGATGAGATTGAGCGTCTCCAAGAACCAAGCTCGCTTCTCTCCCTCGTAGGCATTGTCCCATAGCCCCTGCTTGATAAAGTCCTGCTTCACCAGCTCCGCCAGTTCCTCAATTGGCATGGTGCGCAGATACTGCTCGTTAATAGAGATCAGCTTGGGATCAGTGAAGAACTTGGGGTCATCCTTCTGGTAATTGAAGACTGAGTTGACCTTGCCGATACGCTCCAGGGTGAAAGCTGCAATCAGCTCCTCGCTGCTGAAGATTTCCTGATCTGTGCCGGGATTCCAACCAAGCAGAGCAAGGAAGTTGCACAACGCCCACGGCAGCACACCTTTCTCGCGGTAGAACTGCACCGAGACCACCTCGCCATGACTGCGCTTGGATATCTTGCGCTTCTGCAAGTCCAAGGTCAGCGGCATGTGGGCAAAGACCGGTAAGGGCACGCCGAGTGCCTCATACAGCAGTACCTGCCGGGTGGTGTTGCTGGTGTGATCTTGCCCGCGCAGGATGTGGGTGATGCGGTCGCGGATGTCATCGACCACGTTGCAGAGCAGGTAGAGCGGCTTGCCGTTGGAGCGGACAATGACAAAATCCTCAATGTCTGTGTATGCTCGCTCAATGGTGCCGAGCACTTTGTCCTCGTAGGCCACCTTGCCCTCGCGCTGAGGCACCTTAAAGCGGATGGCTGCCGGGATACCCTGTGCTTCCTTCTCCGCGACCTGCTCCGGGGTCAGGTCGCGGCAGGTGCCGTCATAACCAACCTCATCCTGCTTGGCAGCCATTGCCGCCTCACGTTTACGCTCCAGCTCTTCTTTGGTGCAGAAGCACTTGTAGGCATGACCAGCAGCCAGCAACTGCTCTGCGGCCTGACGGTGGGCATCGGCAAATTCTGTCTGGAAATACGGCCCCTCGTCCCAGTCCAAGCCCAGCCATTGCAGGCCGTCAATGATGCCGTCAATCGAGGTTTGCGTGCTGCGCTCCTCGTCAGTATCTTCAATCCGCAGCACCAGCTTGCCGTTGTTCTTCTTGGCCCAAAGCCAGTTGAGCAGCGCGGTGCGGGCACTGCCAATGTGTAAATAGCCGGTAGGGCTGGGTGGAAAGCGGACGCGGACTTCGGTCATGGTGATGTTCCTTTATTGATCAGGGTTGAAGATGTTGTTGATATTGAGCAGAGAGCTATTTTTCGCCTGCTTATAAAGCACTATTCAGCGGATTCTAATCCCGGTCTCAATAAGATGCTTGATAAACGGATTGTCCGCAGTGAATTCCTCTGGCGTATAGGGAGCAGGCTCCAGCAGACTGCTGACCTTCAGCTTGATACGCCTGATCTTCTCCCTGTCTCTGAACCGCTCTCCTTCAAACATTGCAGAGACAAGGGCAAGGTCTATGTCGCTCCATTCATCAAAGGTTCCTTTGGCGTAGCTGCCGAACAAAACAGCCTGCTCAATCGTGATGTCATTCGCGGCCAGCTCCGAAAGAAATTGGTCAATGATCAATCGTGCCGCATCTGGGATTTCAGCCATAGCGCAGTCTCCTGTATTTTGCTGAAGTACGCTGCCGCAAACTCTGCGGTACATTTCTTGTAGAATTCATCCTTGTACTGCGGATACCGCGCTTCAAAGTTGAATTCAGTCACTCTGTCCAGCAGCAGTCTCTGCTCTGCTTAGGTGCTGCTTTATTATTCAAGGTTTCCTCTCGCTGCACCCGTGATTCGCAGCCCGCACTTACCCTCTGCCGGAGATACTATAGTGTCTCTGACGGAGATACCATAGTGTCTCTTTTTGCGTCCTCGTGCGGCGGAGACGATGAAGGCGGTCTTGCGGGCCAGTTCCTCCCAGTTTATGCTGGAGGACGTGCTGGTTATTCAATATTCCCTCTCCGCTGCACCCGTGCTTCGCAGCCTGTCTCAATATGCCATGCTCCTTTGGCGTTGCCGCGAAGGTCATTATCCGCAAAGATGCCGCCACCGGCTTGCGATACGTCAATACCCACTTTGCCATGCTGAGTGATACGGTTATGGCGCAGGGTTGGACTGCCACCTTCTCTGATTCGTACACCAACTTGTGTATTGGCAAATATCTCGTTGTGCTCGATTATTCCTTTGCCTTTCAATGTTACAATAACACCAATCCCATTTCCATTATGAATGCGATTACGGCGTAAGCATGGGTTTGCTCCGCTATGGATTAGTACACACGCATAACCTTGGCTTGAGATATCGCAGTCCTCTATATCAAGTCTGCCGCAGGATATATTAACAGCACACTGATTCCCTTTACCAGTTTGTTTTATAGTTAAGTTGGAGACTTTTCCATTGTTTGCTCTGAACAAAACAGCATCCTCGCCATTAGCTTGAATCACAATTTTGTTTCTATCCCCATCACCAACAATCTCAACTGGCTTATCAATGACAATGCCTTCTTCATACAAGCCAGGCTTAACAATGATGCGTGTCCCTGGTTCAGCAGCCTTTAGTGCGCCGGTGATTGTTGAATGGCAAAGGTAACTAGGACTATCCTCATCCACTATCAGAACTGGCGGCTCTGTCTTTATAACTGGCGCAGGCTTCGACTTGGCATCTTGCGGCGGTGGAGCATAATAGTTGTTAATCTGCGTGCCTATAGCTCCTTTTCCCTGCCCAATGCTCTGTCCGCCATCACTTGATTGGAACGTGTTGGAAGAATTGGCAGGTTCCTTGCTGCCCTTCTTAGACGACTCTGGCTGTGTTGCTGCCTTGGCTGCATCTGCTTTCCGCATAGATTCAGCACGGGCAGATTCAGCCTCGCTTCGCTCCAATGCTTCCATAAGCTGCTCCGCCAGCTTGGCAAACGCCTTGCGGCACTGCGACGAAGCGAATTCCTCAAAGCGCAGCTCGCGCCAGTCCGCATACTGCCGCGCCGCGATGACCTGCGCCAGCTTGTCACGCTCCCGTTTTGCCTTGTCGCTCAGAACAGGGCAGCTGACGTAATAGACCGGCAGAATCAAATCACCGCGTTGCAGCTCCTCTTCCCGCCGCAGGAAACGCTCCAGCTCTTCCCGGCAGGCATCGCTTCTGAAGAATGCCGGTGTGATGATCGGTAGGAGAAAGGTGGTCGCATCAAGCGAGCCGTTGATGCGCTCCTGCCACTGCTGGCCCCAAGCAATGTCCTTGCGGTCTTGAAATATCTCGAACGCCTCGCCGGTCTGCATCCGCACCGCCCGGCTTAAATGCTCGCGGAATTGCGTGATCAGACCATTCTCATGCTGATCATCCAGATTCACATAGCTCATGAAGGCTTTTGGTGCGCGGCTCATATCTTGGCTGTCTTTGCGTCGTTGTTGCCCTGGAGTCTGCGAGCAAGGCAGTTGCACACTGCCTGCTTCGAAACCACCGCAGCCGTCACTTTTGCAGTTGCCGGTGCTGCCGATTCCCGGTATAGTGCTTGCTTTGCGAGGAAAAATCAACAGTTTTATACTGTCTTTATACACGAATCCAACAAGAGGAAGACCATGAAAGTGCTCATCAGCGACAACCTGTCGCCTGTCGGAGAAAAAATACTCAGAGATGCCGGGCTGGAAGTGGACGTGAAGACCGGTCTGCCGCCGGAGGAGCTGAAGGCGATCATCGGCGAGTACGACGGCTTGGTCATCCGCAGCGCGACCAAGGTGAAGGCGGACATCATCGAGGCAGGCACCAAGCTGAAGGTGGTGGGCCGCGCAGGCATCGGTTTGGACAACGTGGATGTGCCAGCGGCGAGCGAGAAGGGCATCGTGGTCATGAACGCGCCCGATGGCAATGCGGTCACTGCGGCGGAGCACGCCATTTCGATGATGATGTCGCTGGCCCGCAACATCCCGCAGGCAACTGCCTCGATGAAGGCGGGCAAGTGGGAGAAGAAGAGCTTCATGGGCCGCGAAGTCACCGGCAAGACGCTGGGCATCGTCGGCATTGGCCGCATTGGTTCCATCGTCGCCAACCGCGCGCAGGGCTTGAAGATGAAAGTCATCGCCTTTGATCCTTTCATGCCGCAGGAGCTGGTGGAGAAAATCGGCGTGGAGCGCGTTGATCTGCTGGAGCTGGCCCGCCGCGCTGACTTCATCTCGGTGCATACCCCGCTGACCAAGGACAACCGCCACATGCTCTCGACCGAATTCTTCAATGCGATGAAGAAAGATGCTATGTTCATTGACTGTGCACGCGGCGGCGTGGCGGATGAGGAAGCACTGTACACCGCGCTGAAAGAAGGACGCATTGCAGGCGCGGCCCTAGACGTGTTCGAGAAGGAGCCGACCACTATCGAGACCACCCCGCTGCTCAGTCTGAACAATTTCATCTGCACCCCGCATCTCGGCGCGTCCACCTCAGAGGCGCAGGAGAATGTCGCTGTCGCCATTGCCGAGCAGATTGCTGATTATTTAACAAAAGGCGCAGTGCGCAATGCGGTCAATGTGCCGTCTGTGAGCGATGAGGTCTTGGCTAAGATCGGGCCGTACATCACCCTTGGCGAGATGCTCGGCTCGCTGCACATGCAGATTGCCAAAGGCGGTGTGCAGGAAGTGCAGCTGGAGTACAGCGGCGATGTGGCCGAGCAGCATGTCGGCCCGATCACGGTGGCGTTCCTCAAAGGGCTGTTCACGCCTATCCTGCAAGATGCAGTCAACTTTGTCAATGCCCCGCTCATCGCCAAGGAGCGCGGCATCCGGGTGATTGAGTCCAAGACCACATGCAGCGCGGACTTCACCAGCTTAGTCAAGATCACCGTCAAGAGCACCGAGGGCGAGAACGTGCTCGCAGGCACGGTCTTCGGCACCAAGAAGCCGCGTCTCGTCCGCCTCAACTCCTTCTGGCTGGAGGCGCTGCCTGCCGGGCCGATGCTGCTGGCCTATAATAAAGACATTCCCGGCGTGATCGGCGCGCTGGGCACGACCATCGGCGCGGCAGGCGTGAACATTGCCCGCATGACCGTGGGCCGCGAAGAGACTTCGCAGCAGAACGTCATCCTCCTCAACACCGATCAGCCGGTGAGCAAGGAGCTGCTGGCCAAGGTGCTGGAGCTGAAGCACGTTGACCATGCGATGTCCCTGATGCTGCCAGCCTACAAATCCTGAGCCACGAGCCATGACAACCGAGCAGAAGAACGATAAGGGCTGCCCGGAGGGCGGGATGAAGAACCGGCCAGGAGACCGCATGATGCCTGCGGTCTCCTTCACGTCCTTCATCCTCTCCTTGAACACCACCGCTCTGTTTCATTTAGGGGAAATCCCTCACCCGGAAACAGGGCAGAAGGTCTTTGATCTGGAGCTGGCCCGCCATGCCATTGACACGCTGGCTATGCTGGAGGAAAAGACCAAGGGCAACTTGGACAGCGAGGAGCAGGACTTGATCAGCCGGGTGGTGTATGAGCTGAAGATGCGGTTTATCAAGGCGAAGAGGGAGTGAGGGGGGAGAGCAGAATGGTTTGTTGGATCGGCGTGGGAATTATAGACTGCTCCCTTTGACCAGAAGGGATAACGAATGGGCATCATAAGGTGCCCATTCGTCATGTCAATGCGTCAACTCCGCATTATTTTGGGCCGGGGCAGTAGGCGCAGGCGCAGCAAGCGATAGCCCCTGTAGGGATTACATTCAAAGAGAACGCCATCAACAAAACAAACAATATACCTTTTTTCATAGAAAGCTCCAGTTAACCTTTTTTTTGAGTTTTCCCGATCAAAACAACCGAGAGTTATGCTGCTATACTGAACAATATACCTTGCCTTGCGGATTGTTTTAAGGTACTCACGCAGCAAAAAACGGAACTTTTGCGTCAATCTGTAAACAGAAGGTAGCAATGTTGACTCTGACTGGAAGTCCTGCCCGCAGGCCCAATGCTGCTAGCCTACAACAAGTAGCGTAGGCCCTGCCCTCCTTGCACCCAGAAACATACCGAATAGTATCCCCAATACATACCAGTATGTACCAGCAATATATACTGGTATATACCAGTCATACATACCAGTATGTTTCCTCGGTACATACCTGTATGTATTCCGCCGCCCTTCTCCTTGCCGCGCCCTATTTTGTTGACAAAGCACAGCCTCCGCCGTATCTTGGCTTTTGATCAGCCAAAATTGCTTGCATCATCACATCTTAAACCAGAAAGAGGGCATCATGGGAACTGTGTAATACCGCATCGAGCCGAATCCTTTGACGCTGCACCATCTCGGCCAGTGAGTGGCTGCGCATTCAGGCCGATGCCAGCGTGCAGGAAAACATGCTCTCCTTCCGGCTGATTGCCATGCAGGACGGCGGCGCGGTCGGAGCGATGGTGCCGGTGACTGGAACCGGAGACTTCACGCTGCCCGGTTTTGCCGGTTCCGCCGTGAGCAGCATGACTATCAAGGTCAATGACTACGTCGCGCTCCGGGCGATGATCCGCAACGACTACGACGGCAGGCTGGTGGATATTTTGGATTTGGAGGTGTAGAATAGGGGGTTGGAAGGGGTGGCGTTGGGGAGGGCTTGCTCTTCCCAACGGGGCTATCCTGCAATAGTTGCAGGGTAGATAGAACTGTATATACCTGTACGGGTTACAAAAAAGGATAATGCCATGTCAAGAGATATTATGAGTAAATATCGTACAAAAATAATCGAGGATTTCATTAATATCGAAGGTTATGTATGTGCAATAATTTGCAAGCAATATCTTGGAAAAGTTACTCAGGATTTCATGAGGGAAGTCCTGTTTGATGAACTTTTTAGTAGTGGATTGAAGGCAAATTTATTTGAAAAAGTATTAAAACGGAACAAAGATATTCAAAAACCAAGGGAATACGCTGATCAGTTTAGGCAGTTGTCAAGATATAGAAATTTTTTTGCTCATTGCAATACTACCTTTTCAGATGATGGTACTGATGGCACTCTGGGTAGAGTGCCTGACCCAAGAAATCAAGATAAATATTTAAACATCGAGGATATAATAAAAAATTTTACTGAGATATATACAAAATTATCAAAAGACCTAATCGAAATAATGGACAAAATGGGTATTTGGTTCATGCATGATGATGAAACAGGTATTACGACATTGATTTGCGAGACCAAAGAATTACCTAAAGCACCGTAGCCCATCTTTGTGAGCATACAACTTGGAACAACCGGAAAAACGTACATGGCTGAAGCATTGCTTGATCAAGCGCAACAGTTGATCAACCATTTAAGCCTGGTTGATCAGGATGATCCTTGGCAAGAATTCTTCAAGGCCGGTGATGCGCTTGGGAGTAATAATCGGAAACGATGACATCGGCATTGCTGGCGATGAGAATTACTTCACCTAATGTGCAACTCTTTTAAACTTGATTAGGCAGCAATCAAGCCATCCAAGTCAAGTGGAGGGCGGTTATAGACCAAATTAAGGAAGACACAAACAGTGTGCGCCAAAATTTTACGAATCAGACG
>NQJD01000027.1 GCA_004284765.1 Candidatus Electronema aureum | reverse complement strand
ACAGACTGATGCTTGACAGAAAAGAACATCGCTCTTTCCTCAAGAGTCGCTGAAGGATTTTTCAGAACATGCTCAAGAAGAGCCTCGTCGCTGAATTTTTTCGCACGATATTTTGTCCTTTTATAAGGCTCAACACTTCCTGTCTCTTTGTATTTTCTTATCCATCTGTTCAGGGTGTCCAAACTTATGATAAAAATGTTAAGAATTTCTCCTTTGGATATCCCTGATTCATAACTCTTGATCACCCTTTCTCTCAAGTCGTTGCTGTATGCTTTAGCCATTTCACGTAACACGTTAATTATAGGAGTTACGCAGTTGAAATTAAAAGTTCAGTCATTATAGCAAGTTATCTTTTTGTCGCATAAATCGCCAGGTGAATAAAATCAATGGGTTGGCAATCGAACTGCGTAACTCCTAAATTAGTTAAATAAAAAATAACCTCTCAGGTTATAAATTATAACACAACTGATTTAAAACTTAAATACTATATTATGGAAAAGCTCAACAACAGGCCTCGAAAATCTCTTGGATTTAAAACACCAAAAGAGCTATTTTTGGGAGACTACTTAACGGTTGCACTTGGAACTTGAATTCACCCTCCAAATTTAGCCACTACGCCTTAAGGACTACCAAAAAATGGAGACAAACTCATCCTGAATTGTTTAAAAAATCGGTATATAATCAGTCGGGTCTTGACATGTATCCGCCCACTGCTGAAGAAGGGCCGCGATCCGCATTGCCGCGTGACCGTCGCCGTAAGGGTTGATCGTCCCGCTCATCTTCCGGTATAAAGCCTCGTCGTCAAGCAGTCGCTCGGTTTCTTGGATAATGCGCGCTTTGTCCGTGCCAACCAGCAGGACAGTGCCAGCGGCCACAGCTTCGGGCCGCTCCGTCGTCTCCCTTGTCACCAAGACCGGTTTGCCAAGAGACGGAGCCTCTTCCTGCACACCGCCGGAATCCGTAAGAATAAGCCGCGCATGGTTCATAGCATGAACAAAGGGGGCGTAATCTAAAGGCGGGATGAGATGGACATTTGCAATCCTGCTCAGGATTGAGTACACTGGGCCTTGCACGTTGGGGTTGAGATGCACCGGATAGATGAAGTGCAGGTGCGGGCGGCGTTCGGCAAGCAGGGCGACAGCCTCGCAGATGCGCTGAAAGCCGGAGCCGAAATTCTCGCGCCGATGCCCGGTGATGAGAATGTACGGCCTGCGCTCGTGGATGACCGCGTCCGCGCTGCCAAAGACTCCGCGCCAATTCTGTTCGGCAGTTAGCTGGCCGCGCACATGCAGCAGCGCGTCAATCACCGTGTTTCCGGTGACATGAACCGTGTCAGCGGCAATGCCCTCAGCGAGCAGATTGCGGCGGGCTTGCTCGGTCGGCGCAAAGTGCAATGCAGCTAGGCGGGAGGTCATAGCCCGGTTGGCCTCCTCCGGGAAAGGGGCGTAGATGTCTCTGGTGCGCAGACCAGCTTCCACATGGCCCACCGGGATGCGCAGATAGAAAGCAGCGAGACTGCCGACAAAGCAGGTGGTGGTATCGCCCTGCACTAAAACCAAGTCGGGCTGCTCGGCCAGCAGCACATTGCGCAGAGCAGGCAGCATCCGCGCGGTGAGGCCAAATAAGTCCTGGCCTTCCTGCATGATATCAAGGTCATAGTCCGGCCTGATGGCGAACAGCTCCAGCACCTGATCGAGCATCTGCCGGTGCTGGGCAGTCACACAGACCGTGGCGGTGAAGGCGGCATTAGCCTTGAGCGCATGAATGACCGGGGCCATCTTGATGGCTTCTGGCCGGGTGCCGAAGATGGAGAGGATGTGCATGGGCTGTGTATAACCGATATAGCGGCGGCATTCAACAATGATATCTGATACGACAGAAACATTCCGCATCCTGACCTGCTATTACCGGCCCAAGCCGGGCGGCTTCTGCAAGCGGCTGTTCCGGGGAATCAGGGCCTTGCTGGACCGGGGACACACGGTGCATTATTTAGCTGTGGTGCCCTTCCCGATTGAGCATCCGAACTGCCATTTTCACCGCTTTCCTTGGCCGGAGGAGCGCACTTCGGGCTATCTGTTCTGGGGCTGCTTCCACCTGCTTGCGCCACCAATGCTGCTCTGGCTGGGCTTCCGTTATCGGACAGATCGGGCCTTCGCCTTCGGGCACACCTATTCGCTGTTCTTGCAGCCGCTGCGCCTGCTCAAGCGTGTGCCGCTGACGTTGTTTCTGCGGGGTGATACACTTGCAAAGCATCGTACCACAGGCAGAACGGAGCTGCTTGTTGCTATAGAGCGTTTTCTTGAAGGGTTAGCCATCGCTGGAACAAGATTGCAGAGTGTTTCAGAAGTGCTGTT
This sequence comes from Candidatus Electronema aureum, assembly GCA_004284765.1. Taxonomy (GTDB): domain Bacteria; phylum Desulfobacterota; class Desulfobulbia; order Desulfobulbales; family Desulfobulbaceae; genus Electronema; species Electronema aureum. The sequence goes on along the minus strand of NQJD01000027.1, from coordinate 32,619 downwards.
GAACAGAGTCACCGCCCGCCATAGTCTGTTGCTTCCGGCAGAATGCGGCATACTCCGCAATGACATTCCGCAATGTCCGGCTTTGCCGCAGAAACGGGAGCTGCCGCTGCGAGCTGCTTGTGTTGGAATGCTGGAGCACGGCAAAAATCAGCAGCTTCTTCTCGATGTCTTCAAGGAGATTAAAGCGGAACAGGCGCAGCTTTATCTGTATGGCACTGGCCCAGATGAGCAGCTATTGCGGGAGCGGGTGCAGCGAGAGAACATGACAGACCGGGTTCACTTCATGGGCTGGGTGCCATCAGAGCGAATATGGCCAGAGGTTGATCTGCTGCTTATGCCCTCTTTGCATGAGGGTGCGCCGAATGCGGTGCTGGAGGCCTTGGGATATGGGGTGCCTGTGCTTGCCAGCGATATACCTGAGCATGGGGAGATATTGCCGGCAAAGTGCCTGCTTCCTTTGGGTAATGCAACAGGCTGGAGGAAATGGGTAACATTTTCCACTAACGAACCTGATTATCGACTGCGGGAGCTTATCCGTGAGCAGGAAGCTATAGCGGACAGACTGCGGTTTGATTGGGATGAGGCGTTTGTCAGATGTGTTCCTTGAAGAGCTGAATGTACTTATCAGCGATCACATCAATATCAAAATTATTTTTTGCCCTCTCTCGTGCTGCTTGGCCCATAGCCTGTAGTTCTTCATCGCTGAGTTCTAATAACTCTTGCAACGCCTGAGCAAGAGAGTCTGCATCACCCGCCTTTGCTACCCGCCCAACTGAATTATCGACAAAATATTCGGAACCTCCGCACTTGGTAACAAGAGATGGGAGTCCTATTGCCATTGCCTCAAGCAAGGCGTTAGGATGTCCTTCGTACAAAGAAGGCAGCACAAAAATATCATGATTACAGAGATGGTCATTAATTTCTTCATGAGCAATCTTTCCGCAAAAATTTACCTGTCTCTGAATGTTTAGCCTGCAAATTAATTCTTCAAGTTTTTTCCTGTCTGGGCCTTCGCCAATAATTGTCAAATCAGGATAATGATTTTGTTGTGCTAACTTATGGATAGCTTCCATCAGATAAGGTAATCCCTTTTGCTCTGTAAGACGACCCACAAAAATACACGATTTATTACCGGAACTAATCCTTTTTTGTGCATATTTCGACGGTAGAGAAATACCATTTGGTATATGCGTTATTTTAATTTTATATATGCCGAATTTTATGAGTTCATTCTCAATTTGAGGGGATATGCTGTTGACAGTATTACATGTTTTATTAAGGATACACCTTAACAGGTTAGAAATCGGCATTTTCTCAATAAAAGCAACATCTCCTTTTATACCAGAACACGCTGGGCAAGCAACAAACGGAAGAGAGGCAATGCGGAGTGTTTTAAGTAAACCAATGACAAGAGCTGCTTCTTGTAAAAAACGACAATAAATTATATCGAACTCTTTTTGATGCGTTATGACGAACCAAGACAATGACACAGCGTAACTAACAGCACGCGTAAACCGATTGGTCAAGACTGTCGAAATGTGCACACAGTTAAAGGTATGTTTGGAATTATTAACTGTTATTTTGCATGATGGAATACGATTACCAACGATAGTAACACGTTGGCCTTGTTTCAGCCATGCTTCAGCAAGTCTTCTGACTTGTACTTCAGCCCCACCTGTTTCAAAGGGAGCTATATTAGCTATTACGAGGATATTCATTACTTCTATGCCTTAATATCCTTGTTTATTTTCCTGAATACAAACTCGTTGCATCCCAAACCCTGTCTAGTCTTCATTTTTACCAAGACAAATAGCCTCTCATGATAGAAATGAAAAATCTTTTCAGGCGTAGCCACCTCAAAAGGATAACCTCCAATCCAATCTACAATATTATGCCAACGTGACATTCCACGATTTTTTTTGTATGTGACCCAGTGATTCCAAGGCAAATGTCCTGTAGCAACTTGTTTTATTGATGGCAATATTTCAAAAGGAGTCCAGATAGAGAAAACATAGAATAGACGTAAAAACCCTGGCAGTTTGTTGTATATTTTCTTTACCTGAGTCCAAATATCACTTATTACGCCTTGATCGTTGTAGATTGCTATAAAGAGATATCCATTCTCAGCAACACAATGGGAGACATTCTCTAATGCCTGCCACATTTCACCGGTATGATGCAGAACTCCCCATGAGTACACTACATCATACATGCCAATATCTTGAAGGTATTTTTGATCAAGGGTCGAACCTTGTTCAATTGACCAAGCTGTAAATTCTGAAAAAAATCGTTGTTTTAGTTCCCTTGTGCAGGCAACACTCTGATCGTCATAATCGAATGAATGAATTTTATCTGCCCCTAACCTTGCTGCCGCTAGAGAAAAAAGTCCGCTTCCTGATCCGATATCAAGAAAAGATTTTCCCCTCAGGGTGTCGAGATGCAGCATTGATTGCAGAGAATGTTCCGCCTCTTTGATACGGTCTTCATTAAGGGTTTCGAGAAAATTTTTCCAGTTTTTACCAAAGGAAAATCGCTCTTTCAACATGATATTTTTTCAGCCTCTATTTATTTTTCTGACGACAGCGATGTTTTTGCCCATACGGAAATAACATCACCTCTTTTATAAATTTTGTCTGAAACCCATAAAATTAATGTTAATAAAAAATATCGCGCAGACAATTTTCTCTGTGAACGCCTGCATGATCTAAATGTAGTTAAAGAGATAATTTGAAAATTATTTTTTTCAAGAATTAATCTTATTGATTTTGGAGTAAAAAAAGAACAATGATGAAATTTGTATAATTCAAAAGATTGCATTTTTCCTTGAATACGACTTATCTTTTCAAGCCAGCTATCAAACTGTAACGGCACCTCAATATATACAATACCATTTTTTTGTAACAACTCATTGGTTCTGCAAAGAAAACTATTTGGATGTGGAATATGTTCTAAAACATGACTCATATGTATCCCGTCAAACCGTTTTGAATCAAATATGCTATAAAATATATCTCCTTGTATAACAGATAATTTTTTTCTTGTTGCTACATCAACAGCATAATTTGCTACATCCACTCCAACGCCATTCAACCCAACAGACTGGATTGCTTCTAAAAACTCTCCTGTGGCGCAACCAATATCAAGTATTTGTCCTCCAAGGGATAATTCTTTAAATTTTATAGCATCTTCAGTAAAACATTTAGACATTTCACTCGATATATCTGAATAATTATTATCTTCTGAATTAAAATAATCTTTAGTATATATTTTTTCTATTATAGGGAGAGGATGTAGCCAACGAAAATCACATTCCTTGCAACGAAAAACTTTAAAATTGTATTTTGATGGATTCGATAGCAATTGCAAAGTTGCACGATAATCATAAATTCCATTTTTATTGCAAATACAACATGTTGATATCGATCCGTTCATTGTATAGTTACCTACAAACCTTTTTTCTCTCCTGAGAAAATTAATGTTATTAATGAAGAAACGGCTAAAGCTATTCCGCCAGAATAAGTCTTACAATATGGTAAAATTACAATTAAGATAACCGTGCTTGATAAAAAAAATACTGCTTGACTTATGAGTGTTTTTTTTCCGCCATCTATCCCCTTGCTTGCTATATACCATAGATTTATCTGTAAATGATTTTGTATCGCACAAAACATAACCAAAAAAATAAAAAGAATGCTGTTGAATTGATAACTAAACAAACTAAATGAAAAATAACCCGTCGCCGCAGTGAAAAGTATTGTGGCAGGATACTGCAAAAAAGCTATCTTCTCTAAAAGAGAAACAGTGTTTGTGTTGTTTCGACAAATAATTGGAAATATATATGTGATAAATACAGTAAATATAGCTGAAGTCATGCCATAAGTTGCAATAAAATGCGCTTGATATATTCCGACTTCTTGGCTACCAAGAGCTTTGTTGATCATTATTCTGTCAACGCTGAAAGCCGCTGTGCCAACTATGCTATTCAGCAACAGAAACCAGCCATGTGAGAGGATATCCTTTATATAATTTTTATCAATTTTAACAAGAAGAGACTGCCAGAGGCCTTTGACAAGAACAAGGCCAGCGACAACATACCCTGCAAAGAAGACCCAACTCACCGTAAAAAGATTAAACTTTCCCCAGAATGCCAGCACCAGAAGACCTGAAAGAACAATAGATGCCCAAATATTTTCAATCAGAATATATGCCCGCCAATTCTGAAATCCTTGCGCTATCTGTTTTGTCAATATCCACCAAGCATAGCAAACAGTCATGATAAGTGACAAACGCATCATTCTTCTGTCGATATCCAGTAAGTCAGCAAGAGGGCTTTGCAGAACAAAAAGGACGAGCGTGGTTAGGATACAGCAAACAGAGACGACAAGCAGCAGGGACTTTAGGGCTTGATTTTTTTTGCTGACATCGATTTCTTTTACGGCAATCTTAGTGAAAACTAAACCCCAGCCATTGACTATTGGCATGGCAAAATAGCTTGATATGAGCAGAATTATTGTAATCTGCCCGTAGATTTCCGGCCCAAACTTCCTGCCCATGATAACTTGGGAAGCAACGGACAGAAATCTTGCTACCATCATGCCTGTCCCAAAGAGAAAAAATCTTTCAGCCTGTCGTATCACTCCCAGAGAAGGTTCTTGGTGAAATACGCTCTTCCAGCAAAAGATGATTAGCTTTACCCTTTTGGTTTTGATAGAAAAATTCATCCGTCAAAAACAAACAGCCTCAGCAAAAAAAAAAAATTATTTTCAAAACGACAATTAAGCACTCGTGACTTGTACCGTAAGTTTAACTCCAAGAACCTTGCATACACGTTGGATCGTATCAAGACGCGGCAGAACATTTGGACGCATGTTTTATAAAGTGTTTCCCGCTTAATGCCACAGACTTTGGCGATATACCCCAGCGCGGCAGCAAAGTTCACCAACATCGCCCTCCTCAAGCACTTGACTCAAATATTCCGCAATATCTACATCAGTCTCGATATATTGTGCCATATCAAACTCCGGTAGACTATGAATCTTATTCATTTTTTACAAGAAGAAAGATATGACAAACACTTCCTATTAACAAACTTAAATGTTTTCTTGCAGAAATAGACAATAGTACCCCTAAAAACATATGGCCAGTATAAAAAAGCTCATTTTGATAGATTTTTTTTATTTTCCATTCTGTATTTTCAAACAAGCTGCTCCAATATTTTTTGCTGAAATAATACAGCTCACTGAAGCTATTCCCTCTTTCTCCGTGACGGCATGGAATTACTGTCCTCTTAAACAGCTCCTTTTTTGTTATTTGTTTTGATTCTACAGTATCTTTGTTAGGATGGTTTGTATGCGATGAAAATATCATTCTGCAAGTTAACGTTCCAATTTCTTTTATCAGAAAAGGATAATGGGTCATGCTTGTCCAAAATCTCCAAGCTGTTCCAGGCACTACATGGATGGCAATACCGTCTTTTTTTAATACCCTTTTTATTTCCTGTTGAAATTCCTGTGAATTATAAATATGCTCCAATACACTCGAACTGAAAACTACATCAAATGAATAATCCGCAAACGGTATGTTTTTGCCGTCATAATTTTTTACAGTCCAAACACGTTGCTCTAAATAATTGCTTTTCGCGATATCTATGGCCTCAACAGAATAACCACATTCAGACATTTTTTTTGCTTGCCAACCAGCTCCGGCTCCTATCTCTAATATTTTAATATTACTGTTTACTCCTTTCTCTTCACACATGATAGACAAAACTTTCTCTAACTCATACCGTCGTATTGATTCTATGTATCCAATCTGGAATTGATTCATATTTACTTCAACTCCTTATTGTACTCCATGTCAAACCACATGCCGAACAGGATAAAAATGCTGGAACTCATAAATGAAAACATCGCCGCTAGCGTGTTGATGGGTGGCAATTTTCCGTCAATACCAAGAAAAATGAACGCTCGGATGGTCAGAATCACCGTGAAGAAAAAAAAGATCAACCCCAGTGTGTAGAAGAAAATCAGCGGATGAAAATCACGGATGATATATTTTTCTACCATTCTTCGGCTGAAGCCTTTTACTAATATACAAGGGATGGTAAAAATCACCTTTTTCAGGCGGATACCAGAAACCTCACCCACATTATAGACCGGGCGAATAGAGATATCACGCACTCTGAAATTTGCAATATTCAGGCTGATCAACAGATCATTCGGCATTCCGTAGCGCGGGTAAATCGCATCCAAATCAATCGCTCGCAAGGCTTGCAACGAAATCGCGGTGTAGCCGCTCTGTGAATCAGCAATGTGCCAATATCCTGAGGCTATTTTAGTGAAAAGCGAGAGAAAAGAATTGCCGATGTAGCGGTGTTTAGGAATCATCCCCCATGACTCACCCCGGAAGAGCCGATTGCCTTTGGTGTAGTCGCATTCCCCTGTGCAGACCGGCTTGACGATGCGAGGCAAGTCTGCGGGATCCATCTGAAAATCTGCGGCCATGACCGCCGTCACGTCTACCTGATGGTCTCTGGCCCATTTATAGCCAGTGGCGATAGCTGCACCTACACCCCGGTTCTCCTCATGCGGAATCAGGACTATTTTCCGATTTGACTCGGTCAATTTTCGTACCACAACGGCGGTGCTATCGCTGCTTTTGTCATCCACCACCACGATATAATCGACAAAGTCCGGCATAGTGCCGATGACCTTGCTGATTAACCTTTCTTCATCGTGGGCAGGAATAACCACCGCAATTTTTTTATCAAGAAACATAGATGCAACCAAACAATCGATTGAAGAATAAATGCACTAAGTTTCTTATAGCACTCCGCTGCACTGACTGCAAGAGCTGCTTTTTCTATTCGGCAATCGAAATTAGTTCAAGATCAAAGATCAGATCGCATCCAGCTAAAGGGGGATTCGCGTCTAATCGGACAGAATCTTCGCTTATACCAACAACTTTGACTAAAATTGGCTGATTGTTCGGCCCGGCCAACTGTATCTGTTGCCCGATTTCTGGGACAATATGAGCGGGAAATTGATTGTGGGGAACATTGATAACCATCTCCTCGTGCCGCTCGCCGTAGGCTTTGTGCGCAGGAACCATGACGTTTTTTCGTGCGCCCAATTCCATACCGGTCACGGCTTCATCAAAGCCAGCGATCACCTGACCACTGCCCAAGGTGAACTCTAACGGCTCAACGCCCCGTGAGGAATCAAAGGTGGTGCCGTCCTCAAGATGGCCGGTGTAATGCACTTTTACGCAATCTCCTTTTTTTGCCGAACTCATGCCGCCTCCTTGTGCAGAGTTTTCACATCACGTTGAAGAATTATTCCGCAACCTCAATCCCTTCGAGCTTCCAATCTTCGGTGTTTACCGGTCTGGCCCACGTCCATTTTTCCGCAAATTTGACCGGCTCGGTCATACTGCCTTCCAACACAGCACCAGTTTTGTCGTCCACCGTGTAATCCAGCAAGTTGGCAGTGAAGAGAATGGTGACAAAATCCTCGCCGTTTATGCTGCCAGCATCGATGATTTCTGCCTTGCGGATGGCGATAGACTCCAGCTTGTTGATGATGCCTTTCCGCTCCATCTCGGCAAAATGCTCCGCATATTCTTCCGCCAGTGTGCTACCGAGCAGGTGGCGGAAGCTGTTCAGGTCGCGGCGCATCCAGCCTGCCTGCACCTTGAAAAAGACATCAGAGGCCACTTCAGTGAAATGCTGCGGATCAAAATCAGGATCCGTGCTGCGGAGTTCCGCCAAACCTGCTTCAAGGGAATCAACAGCAGGCGGAGGAGGAGGCGCAGACCTGCTGAAGCTGCCCAATGGCTGATACGCCGACAGGCCGCTGCTCGGTTTAGCCATGAAACGGCGGTAGAGGAAATACCCGGCCACGCCGAGCAGAAGGATGGGCAGAATGCCGATGCCAGAGCCGTTCGCGCCAAACAGCGAGCCGAGCAAGAGGCCGCCCAAGGCTCCGCCGATCAGACCACCCGCCAAGCCACGGCCAAAACCAGAGCTGGACGGGCGAGCTGTTGCCCCTGATGCAGGCGCACTTCTCGGTGCGCTGGGCGCGGAACGCCTGAATGAACGACCGCCGCTGCGGGAACGGGCTTCCGCGTCCAGCACCGCCAGGCCGGCATCGGCAAAGGCGAGGGTGAAAAAGACCAGAAAGAACGGGGTCAGCTTGCGCAAAGCTGCATACATGGGATCACCTTGGGGCTTGAGTTGACGGATCAGGGCCAGAGTCTGGCGGCGTTTCTTCCGCCAGACCGGTACCGCAGCAGAGCGGGCATTCCTCGACCGTGAGGAAGAAGCGGCTTTCGCCTTTGAAGGAACTGAGCTGGCCGCTGCCGCCGCAGGCCGGACAAGGAATTGGCGGACTATTCGCCATTCTTGAGCCGCTCCAGCTCCTCCCAGCGGGCGTACAGGCGGGCGACCTCCTGCGCCGCCGCTGCCTGCTCTTCCCAGTATTCAGCGAGCTTGGCCGGATCAGCAACAAGCTCCGGCTCGTGCATCCGCGCCTCCAGCTCCTCCTGCCGGGTTTCAGCGGCAAGGATGCTTTCTTCCATCAGATCATACTCGCGCTGGTCTTTGTAGGAAAGTTTTTTCGTTGCTTTCTTGACATCAGGCGCAGCAGGCGGCGTTTTCTTGCTGCTTGGCACTGGGCCTGCGTCGTCAGCAAGAGTGCGCAGCCATTGCGCATACTCAGCAAAGAAGGAAGCGTTGCCTTTGCCGTCAAAGCCGAGCACCTGATCGCAGAGCCGGTCGAGCATGAAGCGGTCGTGGGTGACTAACACTAATGCGCCGGGGAACTCGCTCAGGCTTTCCTCCAGCACATCCAAGGAAGGAATGTCGAGATCATTGGTCGGTTCATCAAGCAGCAGCACGTCCGCAGGCTGGCGCATCAGCGCAGCAATGAGAATGCGGGCCTGTTCGCCGCCAGATAGTCGCGCCACCGGGGTTTCCAGCTGATCTGGGCGGAAGAGGAAGCGTTTCGCCCAAGAGACCACATGGATTGACCGGTCTTGATACAGCACCGAATCGCCGTCCGGTGATAGAGCACGGCGTAAGGTCTGCTTTTGATCAAGCTGCTGCCTGCGCTGATCAAAATTGACAATGCGCAGCTTGTCCGCCACCTTGACCGTGCCGCTGTCCGGCTTGAGGCCGTCATTGCGGTCTGCGGCGGCGAGTATCTGCATTAAGGTGGATTTGCCGCAGCCATTCCGCCCCAGCAGGCCCAGCCTTGTGCCGGGCGAGAGCGTCAGATCAAGATTGCTGAAAAGCTGCCTGCCGTCAAAGCTCTTGCTGATGCCAACCGCAGTCAGCAGCTTTTTCGTCTTCCGCTCAGTGGCATCAAAGGCAATATCCACCTTACCGACCCGGTTGCGGTTCTTCACCTCAACCAGATCATCCTGAAGCTGATAGGCCGCGTCCTTGCGGGCTTTGGCCTTGGTGCCTCTGGCTTTCGGGCCGCGACTGAGCCATTCATTCTCCCGCCGCACCTTGTTGGCCAGTCGCTCCTCCTGCTCCTGCTGCTGCTCAAGGAAGGTTTCCCGCTGCTCGACAAAGGCGGAATAGTTGCCGTTCACCTGCAAGGTGCCGTTCGGGTAGGCGGCAGACAGCTCAATCACCCGCCTGACCGTGTTCTCCAGAAAGCGGCGGTCGTGGCTGATCATCAGGAACGCGGCAGGGCTTTCCGGCAGCGAGGCGTTGAGCATCTTTTCCAGCCAGAGTATGCCTTCCAAGTCAAGATGGTTGGTCGGCTCGTCCATCAGGAGCAGGTCAGGCCGGACGATCAAAGCGCGGCAGATGGCCAGCCGCTTGCGCCAGCCGCCGGAGAGCAAACCTGCTGGGCAGTCAGGATCAGTGAATTCTGCCCGGCTGAGAAGAGCCTGCGCCCGGCTTTCTCGCTCGGCAGGCTCCAGATGCTGGTCGTCAATTGCGGCGCAGAGGTTATCCAGACAGCTCTTGTCTTCAGCAAACGCATCCTCTTGCGCAAGGAAGCTGCTGCGGACATGCCGCTGCCGGAAGATGTCGCCACCGTCCGGCTCAATCATACCGCTGATGATTTTCAGCAGAGTGGATTTGCCGGAGCCGTTCGGCCCGATCAGACCGATGCGGTCGCCCTCGCTGATGGAGAGATTGACTGAGGAAAAGAGGCTCTGTGCCCCGAACGCTTTGCCGAGTTCACGGCAGGAAAGAAGGTCAGCCATTTAGATATGTTCCGCTTCAGGCTCCGCAGCCTTGGGATAGGAGCCAAGCAGCCGGAACGAAGGGCAGATGTGTTGCAGCTCGTTGCAGGCCTCTTGGATGACCTGATCATCGCTGTGACCGAGCAGGTCGAGAAAGAACTGATACTTCCACCGCTTGCCCTTGACCGGCCTCGATTCGAGCTTGGTCAGGTTGATGTGCTTGGCCGACAGGATGCTCAGGGCCTCGTTGAGCGCGCCGGGCTTGTCCGCCGTGCCGAGCAGGAGCGAAGTCTTGTCGCTGCCGCTGCGTGGCTGGGCATGATTGCCGATCACCAGAAAGCGGGTGGTGTTGCCCTGATGATCTTCAATGCTGGGCACCGCGATCTGCACATCGTAGTGCTTGATTGCCAATTCGCTGGCAATCGCGCCGATGTTGGGATTGTCCGCCGCCATCTGCGCCGCCGCTGCGGTTGAGGAAACATCCAAAGTGGGAATGCCGGGCAGGTTCTTGCGGAGCCAGTCCCGGCACTGCGCCAAGGGCTGGGCATGAGAGGCCACTATTTGAATGTCCTTCAGATTGCCGGAGCTGCACAGCAAGTTCTGCCGCACAGCTAAATGCAGCTCACCGCAGATGATGACCTTGTACTTCATGAATGAGTCTAAGGTCAGGGCGATGGAGCCTTCAATGGAGTTCTCCACCGGGACGATGCCGTACTGCACCCGGCCTTTCTCAACTTCCAAGAAGGCATCTTCAATCGAGGCAACCGGGCGGTACTGCGCCGCAGGGCCGAAGTACCGCACTGCCGCAAGATGCGAGAAGGTGGCTTCCGGCCCCAGAAAGGCCACTTCCACATCTTTCTGCGCCAAGCGGCAGGTGGTCATGATCTCATGAAAGATGCTGCGCAGGGCGTTGTCCGGGAACTTGCCGCTGTTCTCGGCCAGCAGGCGTTTATAGACTTCGCGCTCGCGCCGAGGGTCCCAGCTCGACAGATTGGCCTCTTTCTTCAGCCTGCCGATGGTCAGGGCGCAGTCAAGGCGCTCCTGAAGCAGGGACAATATCGCGCCGTCTATGTCGTCGATGCGCTGCCGGACGTGGGGGATGGTGGGTTTAGTTTCAGCCATTGGCGTGTGTTAGTTCGTGGGGATTGCTTGCAGCAATTGATCTTCTGCCAGCATGTTTTTTATCAATTCAAGAACAATCTGGCTGATATTCTTTCCTCGTTTTTCAGCCATTCTTTGCAAGGCAAGATAAATATCGTCTGGAAGTTCCAATGTAATCGTTCTGGACATGGTTTACTCCTATGCTTTCAGGCCACATTGTTAAGAGCAATTAGTACATTTTTATAGAATCAGGCCGATCTACTGAGCAAATCTTGGAGAAGCTTCTTGGCTATTTCATGATTTGGAAAACGTCTCACCGCTTCTCTCCATATCTCACCAGCTTTTTCTGTCTGCCGGTTGTTCCAATAAACGCCGCCGAGATTGAACCAAGCAAGGTCATAACTGTCATCAAGCTCTATAGCCTTCTCATACGCAGAAATACAACCTTCGATGTCGCCAACGCCTCCGCGTGCCTGTGCCACCTGAAACCAACTCATAGCGTCAGGAAGATGCTGCTCGGCTTGAGGAAGCAGAATGGGAAGAGCTTCGCTGTAGCGACGAAGAAGATTTAATGCTGTTCCCAAACAATAACCGTATCGTTCAGGTTCTATTTGGTATGCCTTCCGGTAAGCCTGTTCAGCTTCTTCCCAGTCACCGTCATCTTGAGCAAAGTGCCCTATTCTGTCCCATAAAAATGCAGGTGATGAATCGCCATTCTCTATCAACTGGACAACTGCGGTCTTGAATCCTTGAAAGTCAATTTCACAAGGTGCTCCCCGTGAGTGTAAATACCAATTACAGAGCAAACGTTCCCGTTCAGCACGACTATACTTTGGGTGTTCACGAAGATACTGCCGCCAGAATATAAGAGCCTTTCGAGCAGAGTCAGCAGATGTTACACCAAATTGAGCGACATGCCTTGCACAGCATGGCCAAATCCATTCATGTTGTTTAGCCTCGCCGATCAGATTGTTTATTTCCCGGAATGCTCCTTCAGTATCCCCGCTTTCAAAGAACAGAGTCATCCTCCAGCCATGCACTGTGGACATCTGCACAGCAGAATTGCTCTGTTGAATTACGTTATCAAGATGTTTTAATGCCAAAGATATATTTCCATGCTGACGGTGCCAGAGACCAAGAGCCAAATGCGCTTCCCCTAAATCAGGATCAAATTTTAATGCTCCTTCATAGGCATTACGGGCCTCGTGCATTCTCGAAATCTTTTTCAAGACACTCCCCCAATTCTTGCAGCATCTGGCTGCTAATTCATATGTTTCAGGAGTAACACGCAGCAATTTTAAAGCGTTATAATAAGCAGCCTGAGCCATTTCATAATTACCTAAAGCTAATCCTGCATTACCTATGCAATAAAAGATTGAGCCAGGATGTCCTTCTTGCTTCTCGATCATTTCATCAAGAAACTTAACTCCTTCGATAATCCTATCTCTGTCGAATGGAATTGCATTAATCCCCAAGTTGATTTCTGCCAAATAAGCAAAAAGCATTCCGTGCGGGACGGAACCGAGCACGGCAGCAAACTGATCAAAACAATTACTGATTGTGCTATCTTTGCCAACCTCATAAAGCTCTTCAAGCACCTTCAATGCCTGTTCTTCGTCAACAGGCACTTCAATGACCTCATTCGATCTCTGGACTAAAGCCGAGAGTTTATCAGGAGGTGTACCTGTCCACAGAAGCCGCCTGTCTCTTCCTGCTGTTCCAGAAGCAATGACCCGTGCATTGAGCTGCTGCTGAAAATGTTCGTCAAATGGTTGAAAGAAGCGTACTGTTAAATTACTCTGTTGCATCCAAGCTCCGCCACGATGTTCATATTCGCGGTAAACATCTTCTGCATAACGAACCAACAACCGCTTGGAAGGGAGATGATAACAAACGTAAACTGAATTTGGTTGTGCCAAAAGATAATTCAGATTCGTGCGTTCAACTGAAATACTGACCGAATCATCTTTGTTTGTAGTTGACTCTGTACCCTTCAATTGAACATGGACACGGATATTCGTCATTGCGTCGCCTTTGCGAGCTTCTATCTGAATATCTGTTCCATAGTCATTGCGGTCTTCCCGTTGGATAACAAAATAATTCAGATTATTGACAGCATTTCGGAAAGCAGTTTCTGCCGCTTCTCCAGTATCGTGAGAATTATGGCGTTGCGGAAGGTCGTCAAGAGGATTCATAACGTTTGATAGGTACCATCAAAGATGCTGTCCGAATCCAGTACCGTAGTACCGTAGGATGGGCAAACGTCTTTTTGCTTGCCACCAATTTATATCAGCTTCCGCGTGGGCAAACGATAAAACCGTTTGCCCACCCTACCCGATTTAAAGATAACACACAGCCTATGGCAACCGCTCTACCTTTATTCTCCCGCCAGCGCAAGCGTCCGCTGAATCAGCATGATGCCGCGTTCCCTTTGATCAGCGCGGCGAAATCTGTCTCCAGTTCATCCGGGTCATAGTCAACGACATCAATGCGGTGCTGGCGGCAGGCTTCTAAAAAGTCGTAGCGGTCAACCCCTGCGAATTCGCAGGGGTCAGCATCAGATGCCCAGCTTGCTGAACATATCGTCGGCATTCTCGCAGACAATCAGATCACACGCCCAGCATCTGTGTCGTCAAAGGTCTGGCGTGTGGTTGCGTTTGGCAGGACAAGATTAAACGGCAACCCGTTTCGTTGTTCAACCTGTTTGTAGAATATGGTGATGGCTTGGGTGGTGGTCAGACCGAGCTGGCGGAACCCGATCTTTCAAATCAGGGGCAAGGCGGGCGCGTACTGTCGCGGTTTTGTTCATGGCGAAATCTCCTTCATTTTTTCCTTATCGTAGCCTGAACGGGGTACAGATTCAAGAAGAACAAAGAAAGGGAAGGCTATGAAACTCTGCCTACACCTTCATAGCCAAGCTGCCCTATGTATCCGCCTGAACCATCTCCGCCAGCAGGGTTTCCGGGGCGATGTCCTGCTCGTTTGGCCATGTAACGGCTCCGAACAGGATGCCGACTTGGTTGAAATAATGCACATCTCGGAGTTCCTGAAAGACACCGCGATGCAGGTAGGGCTTCATGTCGAAGATTCCTTTCCGGCTGTTTTCCAGCTCAACATAAATTTGGTACTCTTCAAGAGGCTGAACAAATTTCACGTCCCAGTGCATGGCATCTCACAACGGAGCAATTTTATACGGCTTTTCATCACTGAGGGCAAGCTCCCAGTCCGCCGTCAGCTCGTCACGGCGCAGCTCAATCCACGCCTGCACCAGCCTGAGCTGCTTTCGAGGAAGCTGCCCTGCAAGCACCTCGCCGTCGGCAATGCTGATGGAAGCCTCGTATTCAGCATGAACATGCGGAATATTGTGATGCTTGTTGTCAAGCAGATACATGCGGATGATGATTCCGTAAAACATGGAAATGACCGGCATGATTGACACCGTGTTTGATTTTTATGCTCATTACGCCCCTGCATCTTCCCGGCCAAGCGGCTCTTGCTGATCAAAGGGCTACTGCCATATACTGAACACCCTACAATTATTAATTGCGTGTCCTGTCATTTGTTTACTTGCAGCGGCATCATCGTACAGAAAGCTAACAGATTTGTTAGCAAGAGAAGCCGCCATAGCGGTTGCAATTATTTCCTTGTCTGTAAAATCTATATATAGACGATTGTTTATACACGATGGATGATCTCCTCCTTTGTAAATCCCTATATTTGATTGAATCATATGGGCATCGCTGTCAGAATGACTTTGGGCATAGAAAATAATTTTCGCACCTGTCACTAAAATAACTTCAGCTTTTGCTTGAGATATTTGGCATAGCACCATAAGAGCTGCAAGACAATACCATTTCATGAATTTATCCTCCGCATTGTTTGAAGTTCAGTAAGCTAAAGAGAGCGAAATAATCCCCCAACATTTTCGATTACTGGTTGATCGATATTCTGTCCGCAACCCAGTACCCTTCAGCGGTTGGAATAATTCGTACCCAACATGTTTTACCTGTGGTCAATGCAATAAGTGCGGTGGCATACATCATACGGGCCGCAGGATTGCTGACCAGATTGTTGCTGCCAACTTTCAGCCAGCCATCGGGTGAACCATTTGCCGCTTCAGCCTGTATAAGAAGCGCACCTTCTTCATTAGTATAAGCTTTTTTAATTTTTGTAGTGATATCTTCAAAGGCAAATAGATTGGCGACTGAGAAAAAAATAACTGATAAACATAAAATTGCAATCATTGTTTTCTTTATATCCATCTCCATTAAATGGTATGTGTTAAATATTAGAAGAAATTTTCAGTATTTCTTTTCAGCTTTATATTTTTTCACTATGTAAATCCATATATACAATACTACCATTTCTCACATTCAAAGGCGTTGGGTAGTAGCTCCACCCGAAAGGCATTTCTTTCGAGAAACGCAGCGGCCAGCCGCCGTTGCTTGCGATCAAGGTTAAAGATCTCAGGGGCAGACCCCTGTGTCTGCCCTGCTTATAGAGACCTCTTACATCTTCACCGACTTCTTCGCCACGGAGTAGCGTTTGTCGTTCACCCCGTCTTTGGGAATACCAAAACCCTCAATTGCCTTGGGCGGAAAGAGCAGGTAGAACAGCTCCACCTCCACCTCACTGATGGCCGGGCTATAGAGCGGATAGGTCAGCGTGCGGGTCTCGCCGGTCTTTAGTCGGGTGTCAAAGGCCATAGCTTCAGCCTCCCAAGACGGCACGCCCACCTTCTCACCGGCCTTAAAGGCTTTGAAGAACACGGCCTGCTTGTCCTCTTGCAGAGGGTCTGCCTTGAAGTTCTCCCAGATCACCGCGCCCTTCTTATCCTTCGCCCGCACCTTGACAAAGGCCATCCGCATCGGGTTGGTCGAAGGGAAGGTGTGTTCCGTGGTGTTTTTAATCGCCACAGAGATGCTGCGCTCTTTGCCCTTGGTCTCGATCTTCACTTCCAAAGCAGCTGCTTTCTGGAGGATGTCTTGATCATGACCGCCCGGAAACCGATGAGAAAAATGCGTCTTGACTGCTGATCCTACTGCTGGGCTACCTTCTGCTGGCGACATGTGACACGAGATACAGTTGCCCTTGCCTTCTTCAGTCATCACGCAAACTGGCACCTCGTGCGGGTTGACATACTGACTGTGGCAGCCCATGCAGACTTGGCCATCAGTAAACAGCGGCGATGTTGCGGTCTGGTGCGGGGCCTTCTTGTTAGCCGGACGACTGGTATGATACGCACCTTCCTTGCTCAAGGTGTACTGATCAAAGCTCTTGCCCTTGTTGACCGCCTCGATGCGGTGACAGAACGTACAACCCACACCTTCTACCTGCGTTGTATTACTGCTGTCCGGCTCGGCCTCGCCGCTCATCAGGGCTTTCAGGTTATCCGACATCGGCGCATGGCAGGTAGCGCAGTGATAATTAGCCTTCTGCCCCTTCGCGATCATCGCCTTGCTAAAGGCTTGATGCATGGCTTTGTGTGCTGAATCCTTATGCACAGAGGACTTGGCGTGGAACGACTCCTGCCATTCTTGGAAGATCGTCGGGTGGCAGGCAGCGCACTGCTCGGATTTTTCTAAAGGAGCCGCGCCTTCGGGCAGCTCATGGGCCTGCGCTGCGGATAAGCCGCATAATAAAGAAACAACGGCGGGCAAGACAAATCGGGGCTTCATGGCTGCATTCTCCTCGGATAAGAACTCTACATTGTTGAATCGGTGCGGCAGAACCTGCCGTTTTGCTTTCGCAAAGAAAAGCATTTTACTGCTGACTGCTTGAAAAGCAACAGCAAAGTGCAGCGGAAAGAAGGAAGAGCGTGCAGCTTCAAGTCCTATCAGGCATCTGCCCCGCAGACTCGTCTCGCTTCTTCCACTGTGGTCAGGCCATTCTTCACTTTTTGCCAAGCATCTTCGTTGAGCGTGGTCATTCCTTCGCGGATAGCGACTTGCCGCAGCTCGGCATCAGAAGCCTTTTCCGTGATCAACTTTTTGATCTTGTCGGACATAGGAAATATCTCAAAAATTCCCATCCGACCTGCATAACCGGTCTTCCGACATTCTTTGCAGCCTTTACCGCGCTTGAGTTCAATCGTGCCTTCACCAGAAACCGGAAAGCCCATCCGCTGCAATTCAGCAAAATCGGCCTGATAGCCTTCAATGCAATGCGGGCAGATTTTGCGTACCAAACGCTGGGCCAAGGCACCGAGCATGGTAGAAGCGACTAAAAATGGCTCAAGACCAAGGTCTTGCAAACGGATGACCGTGGAAACTGCATCGTTGGTGTGGAGGGTAGAAAAAACGAGATGACCGGTCAGGGCGGCCTGTACCGCGTGGGTGGCGGTGGCGAGGTCGCGTATCTCGCCGATCATAATCACATCAGGGTCTTGGCGGAGGATATGCCGAAGAATAGTAGAAAAAGTGACATCAATCTGTGGTTGCACAGATATTTGATTGAATTCTTCATGCACCATTTCCACTGGGTCTTCCACCGTAATGATGTTGATTTCCGGCGTGGCAATTTTCTTGAGGGTGGAATAAAGCGTGGTGGATTTACCGCTGCCGGTCGGGCCAGTGACAAGGACAATGCCGTGATGAGCTTTCATGAAGGAATCATAAACCGCTCGATCTCGTTTAGAAAAGCCAATTTCGTCTAAGTCTTGAAAGATCACGCTGGAATCAAGAATACGCATAACCGTCTTTTCACCAAAAGAGACCGGAATAGTCGAAACACGTAGCTCGACTTCTTTACCGTCCTGCTGGCTGATCTTGATTCTGCCGTCCTGAGGCCGCCGTTTTTCGGCGATGTCTAAGCGAGCTAAGGTTTTGATTCGCGAACTGATGGCCGAATGCACAGCCTTTGGCAGCTTGTAGATGGTATGGAGAATGCCGTCGATCCGGTAGCGGATCATGCAGCAATCGCGTTTCGGCTCAATATGAATATCACTGGCTCGCTGATCAATGGCATATTTGAAAAGATGATTGACTGCCGCCTTGATGTGCTGATCAGTTGAGCTGATTTCGGTGCTGGAGAGTTTAACATACTGCTCCAAATTGCCGATATCGACCGCTGCGCTGACACCACTTCCACTGAACTGACTTTCCGCTGCGGTGATTGACTGTTGAAAACCGAAAAACTCCGACAGGATTTTCTTAATATCACTGCGGGTACTTAACCAAGGATTAACCTTGATCTGGTTGACTTGCTCAATGTCTTCCAGCGCACTTTTATTTTCCGGGTCATAGGTGACAACTTGAAGAACGCCGTTGCGGACTTCAAAAGGCAGAATCAAATGGCTAATGGCAAAGGAACGGGGAATCGTTTTGGTGACGATTTCAATATCCAACTCCAGCGGGTCAAGTTTTTTAAAGGGGATGCTGAGGTGATGAGCGACCGTCCGCATCACGGTCTCTTCAGTGAGAATTTTCTTTTTGCCGCCCGGCATTTCCAGCTTCATGGAAGCTACAATATCTACCATGTCAGGATAACCCCGACCCGCCGGGCCACTACCGGGCTTCTGCATCCCCTGTTGCTTGAGCAGCAACTGCGTTTGTCGCTCCTTGTTGCGGAGGACAAATTGTTTCTGCTGCTCGTTGATCAGCCGTTGCCGCAGCAGCAGCTCAAGCAGCTCTTCGCTGTCAAGGAAGCCCATAAATGTCGTCCCGCTCCGTTATTGGGCGGATTTCTCCGCCTCTTTGCCGGTTTCCTCGACCACGTCCTTGCCCTTTTTCCACCAGCCCCAGTCCGGCAGCTGCCAATCTGGCAACCATTTTTCTATGCCCCATTTGGGCGGCTTGCCTGCTTCTAACTTAGTCAGTAGCTCTTTGGCCTTAGGAATGACCGCAGCGTCCGGGTGGGTGGCGATCAAATATTTTAGGCGATGCTGGGCTTGCTCATATTTGCTGGTGCGGACATAAAAAACCGCGACAAAATACTCGTGGCTGGCAATAAACTCTTTTCCCTCCTGTATCCTCGCTTTGGCCTCGCTGGCGTACGGCGAATCAGGATGAACGCGCAGGAGCTGGGAAAAAGATTGCACTGCGTCACGCGCACCGGTAGGATCGCGGTCGATTCGGCTGGATCGGGAAAGATCGCACATCCCAATTTGAAACATGACATAGGGCACAGCCTCGTTGGTAGGATGCCGTTCTTCAAAAATTTTGTACAGCTCCTTGGCTTCTGCATATTTACCGCTGTAATACTGGCAATCTGCGGCCTTCAGCTCGGCCAACAGAGCCTGTGGGCTAAACGGGTGGTGATCAATAATGCTTTGAAAGGACTTGAGCGCATCCGAATAATTAGCAATCTTGTAATCTTCCATGCCCTTGGCCGCTAAGGTATCCGCCTGTTCAAACGCCTCATCTTTATCCGCGCCGAACGACCAAGAGCTGAACATATCTTTAACCGTGCCGCAGCCGCTCAGAGAAAGGCACGTGGCGGCGAGAAGTACATAAATAACGGAACGCGGTTGCGTGGTGCGGTACTTGGAAACAGCGGTCTGCATGGCGGTATCCTGAGTGTTTTTTATATTCAGCTCGGTCGGGTGCCGAGATAATGTTCAGCCGAAAGTTCGGCGTTGGCCCCTTCACCGGCAGCATTGATAATCTGGCGGAAGAGCTTGCTGCGGATGTCGCCTGCGGCAAATACGCCCGGCAGGTCGAGACAGCCCATTTCACTGTCCGTGATCAAGAAGCCGCCTTCGTCGGTTTTTAGCTGCTCCAGCGGCAGGATTTCATTGTTAGGCATCACTCCGATGAGGACAAAAATTCCTGTCACCGGCAGCACAGAGGTCGAGCCGTCGTTATAGCGGATATTCACTGCCTCGACGCTCTCCGTGCCAATGATTTCGCTCACCTGAGCGTTCCAAATAAACTTGATTTTTTCGTTCGCCAAAGCCTTTTCCTGTAAAATGGCCGTGGCTCGTAGCGTGTCGCGGCGGTGAACGACCGTTACTTTTTTCGCAAATTTAGTCAAATGGATCGCTTCCTGAATGGCCGTATTACCGCCACCCACCACCGCAATTTCCTGATCACGATAAAAAGGACCGTCGCAGGTAGCGCAATAGGACACACCTTTGCCTTGCAGCTCCTCTTCGCCCGGTACACCGATTTTACGCGGTTTGGCTCCGGTGCAAAGGATAATCGCCTCACAAGTCAGTTGTTCGCCAGAATCCAAGCGAACGCTTTTCAGCTCGGCTTGCAAATCCAGCGACTCAACGGCGGCAAATTTTTTTTCCAGCCCGAAGCGATCAGCTTGGGCGGTCATCTTGTCTATCAGCTCAAAACCGGCTACGCCATCAGGAAAGGCGGGATAATTATCGACCCAGTCGGTGAGCAGCACTTGGCCACCGGTTGCGCCTTTTTCAATGAGCAGGGTTTTGATCCGCCCTCGAGCTGCGTACAGCCCGGCAGTCAGTCCGGCAGGGCCACCGCCGATAATGATCAGCTGATAATCTGGCTTGTTCATGAGAATTTTCCGCAATTAAATTTCGCCCCCGGAGCGCGGAACGCCCCGGAGACTGCGCCGCTGAAACGATCAGACTGCCTTGTTGAGCAGAGCCACCAGCTGGCCTTTGCCCACTGCACCGGTGATCATGTCTAACTTTTCGCCGTTCTTGAACAAAATCAGAGTCGGGATGGCCCTGATGCTGAATTTACCCGGGGTTTCCGGGTTTTCATCCACATTCATCTTGGCGATCTTTACTTTGCCGTCAAACTCATCAGCGAGCTGATCAATAACCGGGCCGATGGCCTTACAGGGGCCGCACCACGGTGCCCAAAAATCAACGAGGCAGGGAAGTCCGCCGTTGATCACGGTACTCTCAAAAGAACTATCTGTCACATTGATAACTTTGTCACTTGCCATAATCTGGTTCTCCTTTATGCGTGTTTGTAGTGAGATGAAAGGCAGAAGGGTTAATTATTTTTCTGCCATATACTGGGCGATTTTTCCCTGAGCTTCCTTGATTTTCATCGCCCGCTGCTCCGGTTGAGCATCAGGAAGAATGAGGATCAGCGTGCTTGCGTCCGCACTAACCACCGCTGTTTTGGGAATATACTTGCCTGCTTCTTCTGAATCCAGAGCCTTTCCTGCAACGTCCGGGAGATTGTCGATATCACTCTGCTCAACATAGACAATAATGCAGGAATCTTTCAGACCTTGAAAAATCTCTTGGCTGGCTGCTGTCGCTATCGGACAAGTAGTTTCTTTGTCAGTGCCGACAAAGGCAATGGGCTTTCTACTGCTTTTCGCCTTTTCCTGCGCTTCTTTGAGCTGGCTGGCAGGATAAACGTAATCAGGAATATCGAATTTCGCCAACGCTGAGGAAAAAGAAAGGAAGGTTAGCAGTAGTGCAGCAATGGTGTGTTGAACGTTTTTTTTCATAGTATTCCTCTTGATTGTGAACTATCCCTGTCAGCGCACAAAACAGAGATAGTTTTCCCAATTGCTATTAGCTATTTACACCACTGCTTCTCGCAGGGAATACCATCATTGTTTCCATCCATTTTCGTGTTGGGGCAATTTTTGATGAAAAATTTTGCCTCTTCACATGAAGTCATCTGCGAGCAGTGTGTGCGTCCATCACATTTATACTTCTGATTGCCGTCTTGCTTTTCAGCTCCTGCTGGATTTATCATGGCAAGGCCAGCTGCTACAGTTATAGAAAAAATGCTTACAGCTAACACTACATTACGTTTAAATTTCATGCTAATCTCCATTGAATGAAAAATATTTTCTCCTTTTGAAGGGAGAACCATGTAAAAAATAAAATCATTCTACTAAAGTGCCTTTGCCCATGACAAGCGAATCCCAGCCCTCCTCAGCAGAGCTGGGAACAGCAAAAATCCGTTTTTATTTTTGACAGAAGAAAAAGCAACATGCTATAGTCAGCGGGCGACGGCGGATAGGTAAAATACCAGCCGCCTGCAAGCCCTTGATTCAGAACTGCCTTGCCCGTGCAGCTTACCATACAAGGGGCTGACAGTTCAAGACGCAAAGCCCGGAATCATTGAACCAGCACCCGGAACCGGAAATCATTCATGAAGACCAAAAACTCCGCCGCTCTTTTCTCCCAAGCCTGCCAAGTCATTCCCGGCGGCGTGAATTCGCCCGTGCGGGCCTGCAAATCTGTGGGTTGCGACCCGCTTTTTGTTGCCAAGGCCCAAGGATGTACGATCACCGATGCGGACGGCAACGAATTCATTGATTTTGTCGGCTCGTGGGGACCGATGATTCTGGGCCACGGCCATCCTGAAGTGATCAAAGCAATCTGCGAAACCGCGCCTCATGGCACCAGCTTCGGCGCGCCAACCGCGCTGGAGGTCGAGCTGGCCGAATTGGTCTGTGATTCCGTGCCCTCAATGGAAAAAGTGCGCTTCGTCAGCTCCGGCACCGAAGCCACCATGAGCGCGGTGCGGCTGGCGCGGGGCTACACCGGGCGCAAAGTGATCGTCAAATTTGACGGCTGCTACCACGGCCATGCGGATTCCTTCTTGGTCAAGGCCGGTTCCGGGGTGATCACGCTTGGCATTCCGGGCAGCCCCGGCGTGCCGGAGGACATTGTCAAAAACACGCTGTCCATTCCCTACAACAACATAGAAATTCTCGAAAAGACCCTGCGCGATGCCAGCTTGGATATCGCCTGCGTGATCATCGAGCCAGTGGCGGGCAACATGGGCGTGATTGTGCCGGAGCTGGCTTTTCTGCGCAAGCTGCGTGAGCTGACCGCCGAGCTGGGCATCGTCCTGATTTTTGATGAAGTCATCACCGGCTTCCGGCTGGCCTTGGGCGGAGCGCAGGAGCGTTTCGGCATTCTGCCTGATCTGACCTGTCTCGGCAAGATTATCGGCGGCGGTTTGCCGGTCGGTGCCTATGGCGGCAAGAAAGCGATCATGGATTTGGTCTCACCAGTTGGGCCAGTGTATCAGGCAGGCACCTTGTCTGGCAACCCACTGGCAATGGCCGCTGGCTTGGCGATGCTCAAGGT
This sequence comes from Candidatus Electronema aureum, assembly GCA_004284765.1. Classification (GTDB taxonomy): domain Bacteria; phylum Desulfobacterota; class Desulfobulbia; order Desulfobulbales; family Desulfobulbaceae; genus Electronema; species Electronema aureum. The sequence continues at coordinate 9,332 of NQJD01000027.1, read as the reverse complement.
GGTGCGGCGGCCCGGTTTTTATGAAGAGCTGGAGGAGAAGAGCAGCTGGTTTGCAGAAAAGCTCGCGGCCATCGGCGCGGCGGCTCCGGTGCCGACGGTGCTCAACCGCATCGGCTCAATGATGACCTGTTTCTTCACCGACGCACCGGTGACAGACTTTGTATCGGCGATGAAATCGAATACAGAACATTACGGGCAGCATTTCCGGCAGATGTTGGCCAGCGGCATCTGGTTAGCTCCGTCGCAGTTCGAGGCCGCCTTTGTCTCTGCCGCCCACGACCGTACGCATTTGCAGAAAGCTCTGGATGCTACCGTCGCCTCGCTGACAAAATTGGCTGCCGCATAGAAAAATATTGCACTTGCCGCGCCGCCGTGCTATCAAATTGACTCAATCAAATCGGGAGCGGAAAGAGGAAAAAGGCATCCTCTCTGATCTGGCAAACTACAGTCAGAGCGGCATGACTTTCGCCCTCTCGGTGGTGATCGGTTTCGGCATGGGCTGGTATTTGGACAACAAAGTCTTCGGAGGTCGCACTACGCCTTGGTTGAGTTTCATTTTCCTCGGCTTCGGCATTTTAGCAGGCTTCAAGCATCTCTGGGATTTGAGCCAAAGAATCGCCAAGGATGATGACTGAGCCAGTCAGCGTAGACGCAAAGCAGGCTGATGACCTTTCCCTGCTGCGGACGGTCGAGCAATTTAATATCTTCTTCGTGGTCTTGCTTGCCCTGTCTGGCTGGTATCTGTCTGGCTGGCATTGCGCCAAGTCGGTGCTGATCGGTGGTGCGCTGTCCGGTGGCAGTTTTTTTGCCCTGAAACGAACAATGATGCAAATTGTCAGCAGGATCGCCCTGCCGGATGCCCAGAGACCAGCAGCAGGCTTCGCAGTGAAATTTTATATCCGTCTTATGGTGTTAGTACTGCTGCTGGCCGTAGTGAGTATGAGCGTCAGCATCCACCTGATCGGTTTAGTTGCAGGATTGTCCACGGTGATGGTCAGCGTCATTTTCGTTACCTTAGCCCGTGGCTTGATGGAATTTTCAGGAAAACACGCGAAAGGAGCATAGGTCATGGAACATCCAATACTTTTCATCTCGGTGATTCTCAACTGGATCGGACTACCGGTTCCTCACGGGCCGATCGGCGGAACGCTGCTGGAAAAGCTAACTGAACCTTACCTGACCTACAGTTGGCTGATCATGGCCTTTCTGTTCGTAGTGCCGAAGCTGACTTTAGGCAAATTGGAATTGGTGCCAGGCACTGGCCAGAATTTTTGGGAGGCTCTGATTGGTGGGCTAATGGATTTTTTTGCCGAGCACATGGGCCGCGAAAAAGCCCGGATGCTCTTCCCGGTGTTGGCGACCTTTTTCATTTACATCGTGCTGGCTAACATGATCGGCCTGCTGCCTGGCTTTATGTCGCCCACCTCCAGTCTCAATATCACCGTCGCCATGACCATCATTGTCTGGCTTCTTCATCATATTCTGGGCTTCCGCTATCACGGTTGGAAATACTACAAGCATTTCACCGGGCCGATTGCAGTTATGGCTCCGTTTATGATTATTCTTGAGCTGATCGGCAACTTTGCTCGTCTTGTTTCCCTTTCCATGCGTCTTTTTGGCAATATTTTAGCAAAAGAGATATTGCTCGGTGTTCTTTTCATGCTGGTCGGGGCGATTTTTGCGCCACTGCCCATCCTGTGCCTCGGTGTGCTTGTTTCCCTGATTCAGGGTGTTGTTTTTGTTCTGCTCGCTGTCATTTACTGCGTCGGAGCGATGGAACACGCCCACTGAAATTTCCTATAAGCTACGAAGAAGGCCAACTCTATTTATCTATTACTGTTTGGAGGTAAAAAATGGACAAGATTTCTCTCGCACTGGTATGTTTTTCCGCAGCCACATCCATCGGATTGACTGGTTTTGCTGCTGCTCTCGGCATGGGCCGTGGCGTTGAAAGCGCATGTAGCGGTATTGCCCGCAACCCGGAGGCCAAAGGAGCGATCACCACCACCATGATCCTCGGCATGGCCCTGATTGAGTCCATCGCCATCTATGGTTTGGTTATCGCCTTTATTCTGCTGTTCGCTAACCCGTACAAAGCAGCCCTGATCGGCGGCTGATTCATCTCCGTCAGTTTACAAAAAAGGCTGCGGCTTCTGGCTGCGGCCTTTTTTTATCCGCAGAAGAAAGAAATAGCGAGTATCACTCATGCAAAATTACCAGTTAGTCCTTACCGAGCATCTCAATCACTACGGCTACCTGTTCGGCGGCGTGCTGCTCAAGTGGGTGGATGAAGCTGCCTACATCTGCGCCAGATTAGACCATCCCGGCAAGAGCTTTGTCACGGTTGGTATGGACAAGGTAAGCTACAAGAAACGAGTGGAGCTGGGCAGCATTCTGGTGTTCAATGTGGAGAAAGAGAAAACAGGGAAAACCTCAGTCACCTATCGGGTGCAGGTCAGTTTAGCAAGCGCATTTCCTGTTGATGATTCGGAAATATTTTCCACAATGGTCACGTTTGTCTGCATTGATAAAGATGGTAATAAATGTCCCATTGAATAAGACAGCAGCACTCTCCATCAATTTTCTATTTTTGCTGAATTTTACTTCTCAAGACTTTCCTTTTTTGGCATAAAAAAACCATAGACTGTATTTAATTCAATGCTCACTATCAGCAGCCTCAGCCTTCAGCACGGCCCTAAGCATCTTTTCCGCGACATCGCCGCTCAGATTCATGTCAACGACCGCATCGGCCTGGCTGGGGTCAACGGCACGGGCAAGTCCACCTTGATGAAGATCATCTGCAAGGAGATTGAGACGGATCCCGGTGTGATCAGCCGGGCCTCGTGGTTCACTGTGGCCTATCTGCCGCAGGAAATCACCATCGAGCTGGGTAGTCGCACCCTGTATGAGGAGGCGGAAAGAGCCTTTGACGAAGCCTTGCAGCATCAGCGGGAGTTTGAGGAAATCAGCCAGCGCATGGCCGGGATTGACCAGCATGACCCTGAGCTGGACGCGCTGATTGAACGCCAAGGCGAGTTGCAGCATCTGCTCGAAGGCCACGATGTCTTCCGCATCCGCCCGCAGATTGAGCGCATCCTCTTCGGCCTTGGCTTTGTCAAAGCGGATTTGGACAGGGAGGTGAAAGAGTTCTCCGGCGGCTGGATCATGCGCCTGCTTTTAGCCAAGCTGCTTTTGCGCCAGCCCGCCTTGCTTCTGCTTGACGAGCCGACCAACCACCTTGATCTCGACTCGCTGACCTGGATGGAGGAATTCCTTCAGCAGTACCAAGGTGCGATGATGATTATCTCCCATGACCGTTCGTTCCTCGACCGGGTGACAACAAAAACCTGGGAGCTAAGTCTGGGCAGGCTGACGGTCTATAAAGGAAATTACTCCAAATATCTGGAGGAGAAAGTCCTGCGCATGGAGATGGAGCGGGCCTCCTACGACAACCAGCAGGCCATGATCAAGCAAACCGAGCAGTTCATCACCCGCTTCAAGGCCAAATCAACCAAGGCCAAGCAGGTGCAGAGCCGGGTCAAGCAGCTTGACAAGATCGAGCGGATTGAGCTGTCGGAAAGCGAGCGCACCATCCATTTCGCCTTTCCCCCTGCGGCGGCTTCCGGGCGCGACGTGCTGGAGCTGAACGGGGTGAGCAAGCAGTTTGACGGCAGGACGATTTTCAAAGATGTCTCGTTCACGCTGCGGCGCGGCGACAAATTGGCGGTGGTCGGCGTGAACGGCGCGGGCAAGACCACCTTGATGAAAATCATGGCCGGGCTGGAGCCAGCCGAAGGCACTGTGCGTCGGGGTCATAATGTGGTTATGACTTATTTCGGCCAGCATCAGGCGCAGGAGCTAGACGGTCAGTACAGCATTTTGGACACGGTGTATCACAATGCGCAGGACATGACCATAACCAAGGTGCGCTCACTGCTGGGCGCATTCCTTTTCACCGGCGATGATGTGGATAAAAAGGTGCAGGTGCTGTCTGGCGGCGAAAAAAGCCGGGTTGCTTTGGCAAAGATGCTGATCAAGCCTGCCAACCTGATGATGCTCGACGAGCCGACCAACCATCTCGACATTGCCTCGCAGGAGGTTCTGCAAGAGGCGATGGCTCAATACGAAGGCACGATCGTCGTGGTTTCGCATAACCGATCCTTTGTTAATTCCTTTGTCAACAAGGTGCTGGAAATCCGCGACCAGCAGGCGTTCCTCCACGACGGCAATATTGACGATTACTTGGAAACTCGTAAGCGGCGCGAGGAAGAAGCAGCAGGCAGCCTGCGGAATGCCAAAGCTGCCGCGCCAAAACCTGCTGTTGTCCAGCCTGTTGCAGTCAGTGTTGACCGCAAGGAAGACCGGAAGCAGCGCGGCCAGCAGCGGGAGCAGGTGAATGCCCAAGTCAAGCCGTGGAAGAAAAAGGCGGTGGATGCGGAAAAGGAGATTGAGCGGCTGGAAACGCAGAAGATTGAGCTGGAATCCCAGATGGCCGACCCAGCTTTGTATGCAAATCAGCAGCAATGGACCAAAACCAGCAAGGAATATGGCGAGGTGAAGCAGCTTTTGGAGCGGCAGTATGCGGCTTGGGAAGAGGCGCAGGGCAAGATTGAGGAGCTGGAGAAAGGAGAGTAGAATAACGAGCTGACAGAAAGCAAGGAAACCGGAGGAAATTATGCAGCTCAATCTGGAATTGGGGAATCGGCATTACGAAAAATTGCAGCAGCTTCAGCATACGGTGGGAAAAGATGCGCGCACTGTGCTTGAGCTTGCCATTGACGAGCTGTATGCTCGGCATCAAGTTGCTGTCGGCCAAGATGCGCTGGAGATTTTCCGCAAGAACGGCGTGGTCGGCTGTCTGCATGGAGGCAGCAGTCTTTCGGAAAATTACAAGAACGAATTGGATTGGAGCGATAAGCTGTGATTATTGCGGACACAGGCTTCTGGGTTGCCTTGGTAAATGCCGACGATAAGTATCATCAAGTGGCCATAGATGCGTTCAGCAGATTGCGTGAACCGCTGATAACAACATGGCCGGTTCTGACCGAAACGTGTCATCTGCTGCTGAAACGCATGGGAATCGAGGCGGAATTAGGTTTCATCCGCAGTCTCCGTCAAGGGAGTTTCATCGTTTTCGACCTTCGTGAGGAGCATCACAGCCTTATTCTAAATCTGATGGAAAAATACGCTGACCTGCCGATGGATTTGGCGGATGCGTCCTTGGTCATTTTGGCAGAAGAGCTGCGTGACGGAAGGATACTCAGCATTGATCAGCGTGACTTTCGGACATATCGCTGGAAGAATACCTATCCGTTTCAGAACATGCTGTTTGTCCATTGAAAGAGGCTGAATACAGCGAGACATAAGCAAAAATTATCATGGCCTATAGCGATTTTACCCTGAAGAAAGTAAAGGCTGAGTTTCAGCTGAAGACGGTTGAGTCTGTTTCATTATTTGACGAGGTGCCAGAGGCCGAGATCAGTTCCTATCTTGCCACGACGTTAACCAGAAATGTCCAGCTGGCATTGTCAATCAACACGGAAAAAGCCCGCTCAGAGCTGATCATTATCAACATTTTGGTGGAAGCAAAGGAGATGCTGGCGGAAAGCATCAGTCTTTTTTCCGGGATTGACTTCACGGTTGACCGTGAGCGGGGCCTGAGTGGCTTTTGTGATTACATTCTGAGCCAATCCGCCGAGCAGCTTTACCTTGATGTGCCCGTTCTGGCAGTGGTTGAGGCGAAAAATGAGGACATTATTTCAGGACTGGGCCAGTGCATTGCGGAGATGTACGCGGCCAAGCTGTATAACGAAAAGGAGAATCGCCATCTGCCGTGCATTTATGGGGCCGTGACCACCGGCGATGAATGGAAATTCCTGAAACTTGCCGAAGACACGGTGTTTATAGACAAGCCCTCTTATTACATCAGCAGCATTGGCAAGATTATGGGGGTGTTGGCGCATATGCTGAAAAAGGCGCAGGGGAAGATTGAGGAAATTGAAATTTGGTGATTGAAATGACACCTGAATTAGAAACTACCATTCATGCGCTATGCGACAGCTTATCACAGCTCTGGTCGCTTGATTCATTTAAAGAGGATTATCCTTACTGGCGAGAACGACCCAAAAAGGCAATTACTGAGGCTGAAGAAACGGCAACAAAACTGCCTGTCACAGGAAGACCCATTAGAGGATTACCTGGGGTCAAAGTTACTTTTTCAGAGAAATCCGATTTAAGAGATTCGATATCGAATTTGCTTAATAGCTCGTATGAGGAGCCTAAATCATATCATCGTGAACAGTTACAGGGAGCATTTGCCGAAATATTGAAGAATGTTTCAGATATTAAAGAGATCGCGTGTATTCACGATAGACTTACTTATCGCATTTTCAAAGGGTTGATAGGAACTAAAATAGGGTCATGGGATAATTTCATTGAATGGAAAAAAAGTTGGGGGACTGAATTTCCTTATCATGCTCATATTTATTTCTCTGCTTTTTCAAAAATACTTGTGGAACAACTCAAAATAGCAGGATTTGATCCAGCTGCTCGACAGCATTTTGACAGTTGGGAGATGGTAAAAGAAGGAACTGTCAGTGCTCTAAAGGAAATAGAGCTACTGAATGAAGACAGTTACGAAATAAGAATATTTTTTAACGGCCCATTAATCGATCAATCCGAAGATGTGCCATTAATTAATCTTTCCAAAGCAGGAAGGACTATTCGAGTAGTTCTCGGATATGCGACAGATGATCTTTTAACTCCCCTATCAAATGACGGACGGCCAACATCATGGAAAGGAGAACCTGTTATTGGAGTTGAAAAAATTAATACTGTCGCCAAATACAAAGTTATAATTCCAGCCAAAGATAATGAAAAATCCTATAGCATAGAATATAGTTATGCTTCATACCTTGCTCGACTGATACTTGACAGTTTACGTCTTTGCCGACCTCTGGATGATATCGGCATTATAACTATCGAAATCCATCCTTTATCTCCATTTGCTCCTCATATCCAGAAAACATACGACTATGCTTATGAATATCAGTCATACATGGCCCCATATACACCCAAACGATTTGATTTTTCACCTGCTTCAAAGGCTCAACTAACTAACGAAGAGCTTGAATCTGTTAGCAGGGCAATATTATTGATGCTGCCTTCTATTACTCCAAAAAATAAAAAAATTGAGTACGCTATAAAACGATTTCGTAATAGTATTGAACGATACTCACCTGATGATCCAGAACGACTTCTTGAATATGCTATCGCCCTTGAAGCAATATATTTAAACGATAACGGCACAGAACGAACCGAATTAACATACCGCCTTCGTCTTCGAGCTGCTCGCTTTTTAAAAGAAAATTATGAAGATCGAGACAAACTGTTCAAGCTCATAGGCGATCTTTACAGCTTTCGCTCTACAGTTGCGCATGGTGGAGATATTTCCACCAGCACAAAGAAAAAGAAAAGAGAGAGGGATGAGGATCAGGAAAAACTAAAACAGGTGCTTGAAGAGATACCCGGTGTTCTCGCAGAGTCGATTCTTAAAATTATGAATGAACATTACGAAGAACATAACACAAAAGAGTCATTGTTTTGGAGGAAAATTGAACTTCAATAACAAATCGCTTACTGTGTAAGCGCAGCTTATCCTTCCCTGCTAAAAAGCAGAATGGGAACAATCCAGAAAATGCCCGCCTCTATCCAGCAGCTTTCTGCCTCCAACCCAGAAACTTCCTGACTCTACCCAGAAAGTTTCTGCCTTGTACCCTGAAGCCGCCTGGCTTTACCCAGAAGATTCCTGCCTCCAAGCAGCAGTTTTCCTTCCTCTGCCGCTCTTTTTTTGCTTGACAGCAGCGGCGCAGCGGAATAATTTTGGCGTATCTCTAAAAATTCTTGCAGGGAGGACGATCATGCCGGAAAAGACCATTCAGGAAAAAATCGCAGAGCTGCTGAACGTGGAATTTGCGCCGCCGTTAGATGCCGACGAGGTGCAGGCTTTGCTCAAGGCACTGCCCGGATATCAGGCGATAGTGGATGATGTCAGCCAGCTGGCGCAGCAGCACGCCACGACTCTGCATCTCACCCCTGCGGTGCTGGCTGATCTCGATCAGGGTCTGGCTGCGGTCAAGCAGCTGGAACCGGTTGAGCTGCTGCTGGAGCGACTGCACCAGTCCATCTACCATCAGCGGCTACAGGCCACCTCGCGCTGCATGGAAGGTCTGTTCAGCGTCTCGCGGCGCATCCGGGAATTTGAAAACGCCTGCCCGGAGATCAAGGAGCAGGCCCAATATCTTTTTGATTTTTTCAAGGCGTTCCGGCCAGGGCCGGGCAAGAAGGAAAAGAGCGGAGGAGAAACCGGCGGCGAGTAGCAGCTGTCATGCCGCAGATCGTCACGCAGCCTTTACCCTGAATAAACATGAATGCCATTATCAACGCATTGTTTAATTCTCCTTTGCAGACCCTGATGGTGGTTGCAGGGCTGTTTTTTCTGCTGCTGGCGATTGTCTCCCAAGTGGGCGGGACCATCACTGTCTCGCCTGAACGACAGAAAATCTCCGTCGTCATTGGCGCAGTCCTGCTTGTGCTGGGTCTTTTCCTGCAATTCAAGGATGCCTTGTTTACTGCACCTTCTTCGCCGCAGGAGATTGTTGCCGAGTACATTCAGTTCATTGACAGCAGGCAGCTCGACAAAGCCAAAGAACTGCATCCGAGCCTGAATGTTGAGGCAATATCAAGATGGATGCAGTCGGCAAGCAAGCCGGAAAAGTCGATCAAGTCGGTCAGCTTAGTCGAGTTCCTCGCGCAGGAGGCTTCGGCAAGCAGCGCATCAGTCACGGCCAAGATCAGATATTGCCGGACTGACGGCAGCGGCACAGACGAGGAGAAAATTTTCTTCCTCAAGCAAACTGACGGGAAATGGCTGGTTCAAAGTGCTAATCAGCCGCGCTCTGTGAAAATGATCAGGTGCTTTTAGAAAAGATGCTGTTGGCAATGCTGAAAAGCGGCGTAAATGTCTGGCTGAAGCGAGCTACGCCTTTGCCACTTCTAACCCCGGTATCACCGGCAGTACCACCGTTTCTTTCTTCGGTTGACCGGTGATGTCCGTGATCTTGCGCACCGCTCGCTCGCTGATTCGTGCGACTTGTATCGGTACTGCCAAATTTTGGGTAATGGTGAACCATGAGTGGCAAAGCGGACGGCTCCCTAAAAAACACATTGAATTTACCATTAAAAACAATATAATATTGAAAAAGTTGACTTCCGACTTGGTCTCAGTTTTCAGAGGGCGAATGCCCGCCAGCCAAACGCCGTTCTTATGAAAG
>NQJD01000026.1 GCA_004284765.1 Candidatus Electronema aureum | reverse complement strand
AAACAAGTCATATCGAAAGGATTAATTTAACATTCAGGCAGAGAGTGTCGGCATTAGTCAGGAAGACATTGTCGTTTTCGAGAAGCATTGAAAACTTAACTGCATCTGTTTGGAGATTTATTAATCATTACAACGATTGTATTTTATTTCATTGATCACTCACAGATCTCTATTACCCAGACTGGCTGATACGCAACCCAAACTTCTTGATTGATAGTCCTGAACTTTATGAAACATTAGATCGCTTTGAGCAGGCGTTTAAGTCGATTAATAAAATATTATAATGATCGCTCAATACGAGTGAATTTTATTATCCGTTCTACGGAAGATGCCGCAATACATAGTGTAGGGGCGCGACTTCTGTGTTCGCCCTTTTTGTTATAGCCAGAGCAACATAATTTGAACCGTCGTATCTGTCATTTCGAGCGGAGCGAGAAATCTCACGCCAAGGACGAAGAGGAGATTCCTCGCTTTGCTCGGAATGACATTCAAGTTCACTTTATGCTGCTTCAGCTATATACCGCGTTCTCCCTAAAAAACTACCATAGACAAAAGGAGTTACTCATGAGCTGGAACGTATTTTTCACCACTTTGCTGCTGCATCTCTGTTCCGCTGCTGCACTTCAGGCGGAGACTGTTCATCTGTCGGTTGCGGCCAGTATGAGCGATGCCTGCAAGGAGATCATCACAGCCTATGCGGTCAAGCAGCCGGAAACAAAGGTGCTACCGAACTTCGGCGCATCAGGCGCATTAGCCAAGCAGATTGAGCAAGGCGCACCCGCAGACATTTTTATTTCTGCCAGCACGGAATGGGTGAAGTATTTGCTTGAAAAGCAGTTAGCTGGGCAAGAAGCAAGTCGGATATTTGCATTCAACAGCTTAGTGTTTATCGGTAGTCCGAAAGCAGCTGATCTTGATCTGAACAAGCTATCCACCCTTGACCGTATCGCTATCGGCAATCCGAACAACGTTCCAGCTGGGCAATACGCGAAACAGGCTTTAGAACGGGCGGGCGTTTACGCCGCGCTGGAGCAAGGGAAGAAGTTAGTCTTGACCGATGATGTCCGCCACGCTCTGATGTATGCAGAACAGGGAGAAGTGGACGGAGCCTTTGTTTATAAGACAGATGCGCAGATAGCGAAGAATGCAAAGATTCTCTTCACTGTTGCGGATACGCTGCATGACAAGATTACCTCTCCCATGCTGTTGACTGCATCTGGAGCAAAGAACGAGGCAGCGAAAGCCTTCTATGAATATCTTGCCAGTGCAGAGGCAAAGGCTGTGCTGAAGAAGTACGGATTTGAGGTGGAACGATAACGACAGGATTTCAATTACAGAACCCAGTATACCGCTTTCAAAATGCTTCGCCGATATTTTATCGCTGCTCTGCTGTGTAGTTGCTTACTGCCTACGTCTGTTGCTTTTGCCCTGTCTTCTGCCCAGCTTGAACATCTTGCCCAGCATCCTACGTGGCTGAAGCTGCTGCATTATGGCGACAGCAGGCAGAGCGAGATACTCACCGAGGATTTCTTTCTCTCCCCTGACGGTCAGCATGATCCTCAAGCCGAGCTACGCGCTGATCTCGCTGCCTACAACGCGCCTTGGCCAAAGGACGGGGACAGCCACGCTCGCTGCCGCTTTCCAGCCCGCTATTACTGGCTCTCCCAGCAGATCAGTCTGCCGGGCTACAACCTTACTCCGCCGCAGTGTCCAACCTTTGCCCGCTGGTCGCTGCCGGATAAGGTGCAGTCAATCAGCCTCTTTCTCGTCAGCGGCTATCTCGGCAATCCAGCCTCAGTCTTTGGCCATTCGCTGCTCAAGCTCAACACTGGCGCACAGGATGATCAAGCCGGGATGTTCGATCTAACGGTCAGCTACGGTGCCTTGGTGCCACCAGATGAACCGGTCTGGCGGTACATCCTGCGCGGCCTCGGTGGAGGCTATGAGGCGGGTTTCTCTGACCGCTATTTCTACACCCAAGATTTGGTCTATTCCCGCACTGAGTTCCGCGATATCTGGGACTACGAGCTGCGGCTCTCTGATACGCAGCGCACACTGCTGATCCTCCATCTTTGGGAGGTGCTGGGAAAGAAGTTCACCTATTACTTCCTCGACAAGAACTGCGCCTTCCGCTTGTCCGAGCTGTTGGAGCTGGTTATCGACGAACCACTGCTGACGAACGCCCGCTTCTGGTATGTGCCAACTGAAACCTTTCATCGTCTCGAAGACATTGATCAGGCAAGGAAGGCAGTCGGACAACCGGGCTTGATCAAGGCGGTACGCTTCATTCCCTCAGCCCAGCGCAAACTGTATCATCAATTCAGCCTACTCAAGCCGGAAGAACAGGCAGCTACGCAGGCAGTGATGCAGCAAGGGCCGACAGCTCTGCCTGATCAGCTCGCGCACCTGAAGCAAGACCGGCAAGCAGAGGTCTTAGACACCCTGCTGGCGTATAGCAACTATCGCTTAACTGCCGAGCAGCCCACGCCCAGCGCAGCAACCAAGGCAGCGAAGAACCGGTTCCTGCCTGCCCGCTTTCTCCTGCCGCCCAGTACCGAGCCTCTGAAGGAAGTGCCTGCGCTGGACTCGCCTGCCCAAGGCAACCGCCCGATGCTGACGAGCATTGGCTTTGGTCATGAAGAGCAGCGAGGCAGCTATCTCCGCCTGCATGGTGCAGCCTTTGTGCAAGAGGCATTAGGGCGAAACGGCTTGGAAGACAACGAGTTAGCCGTGTTCGACGCAGCCGTCAGCATCGGTGATACCTTCTTTCTTGATCAGCTCGATCTGATCAGAATCCGCACAATCAAGACGGACTTCATCACAGCAGACGGGGAAAATCCTTGGTCGTGGCAACTGCGCACGGGCCTTGCCCAAGATGCTGATGACTACGATGCCTTCTTTGCGTTCGGGGCAGGACGTGCTTGGAAGATTAGCCCGCAGCTTACAGCCTACGCCATGACTGACGCAGCCGCGCACAGCGTAGAGCCGTATCTCCGCCTGCGCCCGCATCTTGGTCTGCTTGCTGGGAATGGCAATCTCAAAGGTCGCCTGCTGGCCGGGATAGAGACTACCGACTATCAGGGCAACGCGCAGCCCTTTGTCAGCGCGGAACTCCAGTGGGGATTCGCCGCACAGACCTCCTTGTTCATTGGTATTGAGCAGGCAGAGAGTGCCAACGTCTCCGCCGAACTGAAGTGGTTCTGGTAAATGCAAAATACCACAGTTGCATTCTGGTAGGTTCTCCGCTACAATGCCGAAAATTTTAGCTGCCTGTTTAACCGGAAGAAACTGCCGATGCTTTTCAGCTCCATAACTTTTCTTTTCTTTTTCCTGCCGATCATCTTGGCAGCGCATCTCTGTGCTGGAGCAAGGGGACGGAATGTTCTCCTGCTGGCAGGCAGTATTCTTTTCTATTTCTGGGGCGAGCAACTTTTCGTGTTCGTCCTCATCGCCTCGGCTTTTATCAATTACCTCTTCGGTCTGCTGATCAGTCGGCGAGGAAAAACAGAGAAGTTAGTCTTGGCAGTGGCAGTGGCTGTCAATCTTGGTCTGCTAGGATTCTTTAAGTATGCCAATTTTATCGTTGCCAATTTCAATGCGCTTCTTACTCAGTTCGGTATCGAGCATCTTGTATTGGAGAAAGTGCATCTGCCTATCGGCATTTCTTTTTTCACCTTTGAAGCCCTGTCGTATCTGATTGATATCTACCGGCAGAAATATCCAGCCCAGAAGAATCCTCTGTATATCGGACTGTATTTCTCTCTCTTTCCTCGGCTCATTGCTGGCCCTATTGTCCGCTACAACGATATTGCCGAGCAGATTAAACAACGAACAATTACTCTCACTGACTTTGCCGCAGGTGCAGAACGTTTCATCTTCGGCTTAGGAAAAAAGGTGCTGATCGCCAATTCCGTGGGTCAATTGGCTGATCAAATTTTCACTCTACCCGCAGAAACACTTTCAACTGGCACTGCTTGGCTGGGTGTCCTTTGCTATAGTTTGCAAATCTATTTTGATTTTTCAGGCTATTCGGATATGGCCATCGGCTTAGGCCGAATGTTCGGCTTTCATCTCTTAGAAAATTTCAACTATCCCTACATCAGCCGCTCGGTACGAGAGTTTTGGCGGCGATGGCATATGTCTCTCTCTACTTGGTTGCGCGATTATCTCTACATTCCGCTCGGTGGCAACCGGCACGGAGCGGTACGCACTGGTTTCAATCTGCTTATTGTCTTCTTGCTCTGCGGCCTCTGGCACGGCGCAAGTTGGAACTTCATCCTTTGGGGACTGCTGTACGGAGTCTTTCTTGTCGTAGAACGCGGACGTTTCGGCAAGATGCTGGATCAGAAGCATCCGTTCTGGCAGCATATGTACACACTCTTCGTGATCGGTAATGGCTGGGTGCTCTTTCGGCTTGAGCGGCTGGCTGATGTGGGGAGCTATTTTGCAGCTATGTACGGATTTGCCAAGGCTGACACAATGTTGCCGCAGATCAGCATGAGGCTTGACAGCAGGTGGTGCTGTTCCCTTGCTGCTGGAATTATGTTGAGTGCGCCTCTTTATCCTTGGTTGCGAAAGAATTTGCAGCCAACCACTGCGATACTGGCCCTACCTGCACAGGCCGTAAAGCTGCTGCTGATCACCGCCATACTGCTCTACTCCGCCGCCTCGCTGGCGGTGAATTCCTACAACCCATTTATTTACTTCCGGTTCTGAAACTATGGGGAATCGGATATACTCAGCAGTTCTTTCCACTCTCTTTCTGCTCGTTCTCATCGTGCCCTTGGGACTTTTCCTCGTCAGCCCTCGCAAAGAAATATCCACAGCGGAAAAGAGAAAGTTAGCAACGTTCCCAAAAGTGAAGGGTAATCTTCAAGGAATGCTTGCCTTTCCGAAGCAGTTTGACATCTTTTATCAGGATCATTTCGGTTTGCGTGACAGTTTAATTAGGGCATCTAATGCAATCTCTTTAAACGTACTCCATCTGTCTCCTTCTCCAGTAGTTATTAAAGGGAAAGAAGGCTGGTTCTTTTATACTGGAGAATCCGTCATTGATGATTATTACGGGCAGCGGCAGGCGGATGCAATCTCGATGGATGAGTACCTCGCTCTTTTCGCTGACCGCCGAGACTGGCTATCCCGCATCGGAGTGCGCTATTTGTTTATTCCTGTACCAAATAAAATAACTGTGTATGATGCTTATCTGCCGAACCGGATACAACGCAGCAGAGGGCTTTCTTTCTATGAGGAATTCATTGCTGCTGCAAACAAAGAAGTCACGTTTCATGATACCGTCAATCTGTATGCTCTCTTCAAGAGACACAAAGAAGAAAGACAGCTTTACTTTAAGACGGATACGCATTGGACAAACGAAGGAGCCATGCTGGCTTTCAACCAGATGATTGCATATTGCAAGCAATGGTTCCCTGAAGCGCAGATGAGAGCAATCTCGAAGGATGAATTCTCTATAGACAACGTACCGTTCTCTGGTGACTTAGCTCGACTCATGCACTTAGAGAAAGAAGTGGGAGAAACAGTGCCTGTTGTTCACATAAAACAGCCCTGCGCTGGTACTGATCAACCTCTATCGGCGCAGGAATTAGCATTGCTACCAGACAGGAAGGCCGCTGCTAAAGCACCTTCTACCAACGGCTGCCCTCAGCAGAAGTTGACAGCATTAGTTATTCATGATTCCTTTGGCAATGGCCTTCGACGGTACTTCAATGAACGCTTCAAAAGAGTTATCTACTCCCCAAACGTTCCGTTCGACCAACTGAAGCAACTTATTTCACATGTGAAACCTGATATTGTCTTTGACGTATGGGTAGCGCGGAACATGCAACGGATCGCGCCTGATCCACAGCTGACAGCTGCGGTGTTGGAAGCACAGTATGCGGCCTCGGACAAGGTGCGGCTGCGGGTTGATAACTCACTGGATATCAACAGCGTGTCGCTTCGGCATGATCTGCGCCTGCAACCAAGCACTGACGGCCTGTTGCTGCAAGCTACCAGCAGCGATCCCTATTTTGTCGTGCCGTTCACTCCACCCGCAGACGGCGAACGCTATCTCGTGGAGGTCAATGTAGATGCTCCGCAGGATACAGACTTTGCCCTCTATTTCACTACAGCTGACGATCAGGGAACGATCAGGCCGCAGCATAGAGTCGAGCAGAACGTGCGCAAAGGTGCAAACCGGCTGCTCTTCCGTCTTCCTCATCCTCATGTCAAAGGGCTAATCCGCATTGATCCCGGTACAACGACTGGAACCTATCTCCTCCGCTCTCTGACCATCAAGGCTGTGCCAACAACAAAGCAATGAAGCAAGTATTACTCACTGAGTACCTTAGTCCGTGCAGGCCGTGCAGCATCGACACCATTTCCTTTGACCTCTTCTTATTCATCGGGCATTGAGCAAGCGGAGAACGCAACCATCTCCACCGAGCTGAAGTGGTACTGGTAGTGCTTTCAGCGATAGATAGACAATATGCCGAATTTTTAACTTTTAGGCTTCACTCCACCTCGCCGACCTAAACCGAAACCGACACGATAGAGGTCGGGCATGTCGATACGGCCATCCTTCTTCGCTTCAAAGAGACCTAACCTCAGTAGGTCTTCTCTCACTCCTTCCCAGCCCCGTGCTGCATGTTGCGGAGGGAGTCCAGAGCCGTGTGCGCTTTCAGGGCCAGATGGAAAGCTGGATATCCATCGTTCCAATACCAGATCGAACTCACAGGGTACTGTCAATCCTTTTAATGGTTCCAAAAAAGTACGCACCCAAGGATAATCTTCAGCCATTTCACTGACACGGATATCAGATGCTTTCTGAATTCCTCGTTTAATGCTTTCGTAATGCAATGCCAACGAGTAGTCATGATAACGCTCCTGTGAATCTTCTGCAGCTTGACGGATTGCAGCAAGGAAAGAGCGGGGCGAAGTGCGACCTCGCCCGTCTGCTAAATGGCTGACCGACCATACGTAAGGCACACCCCGCCGTCGATCTTTCCCCATCCACGGCCCGGCTAGGGCTTTAAACAGATTGCGCTGGATCGTGTTTTCCCGTTTAATCTCTTCTGCCAGCCACCAGCCGCTATTCATTTCAACTTCAGCGGCTCCCGTCACTCTCTGATAAACCGCCCGCAGGCATTCTCCATGCTTATCAGGGGCGTTAATCAGCATCTGCCACAGCAGTCCGTGCAGGTCATGCTGTGCCCAATTCAATTCGGCTTTGGTTGCCAGAAGTTTCGAGGCATCGGGGAAATCAGTCACGGTGCGCTCGAACTGATCTTCCCGCAGGAAAATCTTTGCGCTGAGTTTTGGATAAGACTTAAGCCAGAGAGCTGTTCGCAACAGATCACGAACAATATTGTCCATCGTCTTCCAGTTCTGGCTGGTTCGATCCAAGGCATCAAACAGAAACAACCCATGCTGATTGTCATCATTCAATTTCTGGCTGGACTGCTGAACGATGCGGGCCGCATCTTCAGGATTGCTTTTCAGCCAGTCCGCTGTGTCCTCCCATCTATCATTAGGAATCTGCTGATTGAGAATTTCTTTGGCAAGCCAGCGCAGGATGACACATCGCCAAAGGTCATAGAACGATTTCTCTTGTTCTGAAAAGCGGGAAAAAATGTCAGCATTGGGATAATCCTCAATTCTGTCCACTCCTGAGAAGCTGATATAAACGCGGGCAGTTTTCAGGGCAGAGACTGATTGTCCAAGAGCAGCGCGAATGGATTCAGAACCCAATGCTGCGGTCCAAAACGATTTACCTACGCCGCGGGTTCCGACCACCAGACAGCTTTCTAACCGCAGAGCTTTCAAATGAGCTGGCGGCACATACAAATGACCCGTTTTTGGCACTTCACCGTAATTTGATGTCTCCGCAGGAAGAGCAGCAATAATGGCATCACGGATTAGATTAACTTCAGTCATGAGATTCTGCCCCCGCAGAGAGCGTAGCTTTTGATAAAGGAACCGAAAACCGTCTCTACTTGGACTTCATCTATCGTCTCAAGGTGCGAGTGCAGAGAGGACAGGGCAGCAAATCCCCGATGCCAGCGGATGGGCCAAGGGAAGTGCGGAGCAGTCTCATCACTGTTGTCAAAATTGAACAGCTCACCCATAGGGACACCGGGCGGCACTTCGTCATAAAGAGAGTTGGAAAACATATCCCAGCTCTTTTCGCACAGACTGCTGAAGTAGTCAGCGGCATCGGTTTCAGGAATCATCGCACCCACGAGCTGCAAACGTTCCCGAATTTCCCGGGCAACCCCAGCTTGATGCCAATGACCAAACAGCATTTGGTAGCCCGACCAAGTCTGTCCGCCATCGATGGCAAAGAGCAGTACCAAGCTGGCTCCCAAGTCCGTGACGCAGCTTGAGGCCACTTCATCAATGCCAGAGCGTGAATCAATCAAAATGACATCAGGCTGCAAGTGTTCTTCCAGTTTGTTCAGCAGCCGTCCAAGACGTTGCGACCAGCTTTCACGCTTGCCGTCACTGTCTATCTTGGGCATCCAGACCCGACCAAGCTTGGAAATGTATTCGCCTGGATTGCGGCCATGTGCTGGCACCACGTCTATTTCGCCATCATGGGAAAGTGTGCTGATGGCAATCATGTCTTCAAATACAGCATCGCCGTTGTCCACTAAATCCTCGACCAGCCAATCGGCAATGCCATAGGCGGGCTGTCGTTCGGCTGGCAGCAAGGCTGAAGACAGTCCAGGTGATTCAAGATCCAAATCCAGTACCAGCACCCGCTTGCCCGCCTGCGCCAGCGACCAGGCCAAGACCGCCATAGCGGTGGAACGGCCAACACCGCCCTTAATGGAGAAGAATACCGCACGAGGAACACCTAATGAAAGCGGTGCAATGCTGGCCCAGCGGCTTTCATTGGCCAGTCGGTCCATAACGTAAACGCCTTCAATGTCCTCCAAGGGAAAAGTTGGCGCAGCAGCAAGCAGACTCTCCATATCATCATCTTCAAACAGGACGACTTGTCCAGCGGGGAAAGAATGCGGCTTTAGCTGCTCTGCGAGTTCGGCGGCAATCGTCTTGATTGCCGCCATCGCTACTGAATTACCTTTCATCGTTTCTCGGATAATCAAACGCACCCGGCCATTAAGGTCTCTATTGACAATCACAGGCTGTATCCGGCTTATCGTGTCTGAGTGCGGCTTCAGAATCTCATGAACTTTCGGCAGAACTTGATCAAAGGTAATCATATCAACCCATCCGTTTTAGCTTGTTTTATGAGCTTGCAAACCAACTCGGCTCCTTTTCGGTGCGATTCGGCACGGATTATATCAAAATCCGCTTGGTGGGCATAACGTTGAGAGACATGCCAATCTTGGAACGGGTTAGCTGACGGCAGGCCATAGCTTACACCTTGTTGATGTCCTGAGCGGTAACTTTCATAACGCGCCCAGATACCATTGGCATGTTCCCTATCTTTCTTATCGTTAGGCATATCCTTGTTTGAATTGAAAACCATGCCGAACTTCAGCATCAGTGCCTTTAAACCACACTCTGCTGCAACGCCATACAAATGATCCGCATTGGCCCAACGCTGGGCCTGAAAAAGCTGCTCGGCATCCTGCCAGTGACGGTCATGAGCGTCGTAAAAATCACACTGCATAGCTATGTGCTTCCTCCTTGACAATCTGATTTTCACCGAGATTCGGCACCCTCTCACTCGCCAAAGAAACTTGGCGGGATGTTGCATCAATAGCCAAGGCTATACAAAATACTCTACCTGATTGTCAATAGATTTTATCCGTTGGATACTTGCCGAGCTAAAGTGGTTCTGGTAGGGCTGCCAGTCTCGCTGATTCCTCTGTACAACTTTTTAAACTCCATATATAGTAGCGGCGACAGCCTACGTCCCTCATTCACCGAGCTGAACCGCATACGCCGCTATGAAGATCAGGCAGTTTTATTCGATAGACAAGCTGGTCCGGGCAGGTCGTGCCCTCGCCGATACCGGTATCGACACCGTTACCTTTGACCTCTTCGACACCCTGCTTGTCCGGCGTATCCACGACCCAGACATGGTTAAGCCTGCCGTTGCTCGCTACATCAGCAACCGGGCCGCACGCTTGGGGCTACGCAAGAGCTGGCCGTATATCCTCAAGCTGCGCAATACCTTTGAGAAGGAGCAGCGAGCAGCGACTGGCCAGCGTTTTGTCGATCAAGAGGCCCGCTATCCTGACTACATGGGCCGGGTGATCGAGACTGTATTCGGCCCGCAGAACGATGACACGCTGCTCCAAGAAGTTACGGCTTACGAGCTATCCTTGGAGAATGCCGTGTTGGTGCCTCGCGCCGAGTTAGTGGCCTGGCTCCGAGAGCTAAAGGCCCAGGGCAAGCGGGTGCTGATTGTCTCTGACATCTACTTGCCAGCCAGCCACCTTGAGCGTTTGGTAGAACACGCAGGCTTCTTAGAGCAGGTTGATGCTGTCATTTCTTCGGCAGACAGCTTCCTTGCTAAGGCATCGGGTCTCGCCTACCCGTTGCTGCAAGAGCGATTCGGCTTGGACTACAGCCGCTGGCTGCACATCGGCGACAATCCCATCTCTGATGGACTCCGCCCGACCGAGCAGGGTATCCAGGCCCTTGTCCTCCGTGACGGCAAGGAGAAGTTCCGCAAGTCACTGCTCAAGCGTTACTGCAATTACTCCCTTGGTCAGCACTTTTACCGAGGCCGTGCTTTGCAGCAAATCATGCTGCCGCTTGAGGCCGAGAACCTGCCCCGCCACCCGCTCTACGTCAAAGGCTTCAACGTCTTTGCGCCGCTGTTCTCTGCCTTTATCCAAGGCGTGGCCGAGCACTGTCTGCGCACCGGCATCAAGCGGCTCTATTTCTTCTCCCGTGAAGGCTGGCTCTTTGAGCAACTCTGGCGAGAGATCGCCCCCCGCCTCTATGCTGGAGCCGAGCTGCCTCAGGTGTCCTACCTCTACGTCAGCCGCATGGCCCTTGCCCCTGCGAGCTGTGCCTTGGCGGGCCTGGATCGTGAGCACGCGGACATCGTCTTCCTCCCTGCGGGCAACCGTGACTTCCGCGATGTGTGCCGGGTCTTTGGCTTGCAGGCGGAACCCTTTCTCCCCTATCTCGCCCAGCATGAACTGACTGTCGAAACCGTACTCTCACCAGTACACGAGGGCTTTATCCCAGAGAATCGCATCCGCCTCAACGAGATGCTGGAAGAGGAGGAGGGTTTTCAGGAGGAGGTGCGGCGGCAGACGCTGGCGGCCAATCAAGCCCTTCAGCTCTATCTGGAGGAGCAAGGCTTTTTCGCGCAACCTGATGTCGCCCTGGTTGATATCGGTTGGCTCGGCACGATTCAGCGCTTCCTTCACCGGGCTGTGGCGCACCGCCCCGATGCACCCCGCTGCCACGGCTTACTCTTTGGGGCCAGCCGAGGTATTGCGTACCCAGAAACTCCCCGCAACCAGGTCAAGGGCGTGCTCTATGACCGCGACCGCTTTGACCTCGCTGCTTCGGCCATGCTTGCCAACCTTGATCTGTTTGAGGAGATATGCCGCGCTCCCCATCCTACCCTCAATGCTTATCGCCTGGCTGACAACGCTGCTGGCTATGAGCTGGTCTTTCGGCGCGACGACGACGCAGCCGCGCAGGCCGAGCAGGCGCACAGCGAGCATTTTCGGCCCTTGCAAGAAGGTATTCTCGCCGGGGCGAAACAGTATGGCACGGCTAATGCCTTGCTTGGGTTTACCTTTGCTGAACTGAAGTCTTGGCTGAACTACCTCCTCCTCACCCGCCTCGCGTTCCCCAAGGCGAGCGAGATTGAGGAAATCCGCCATCAGCAGCACTTGGACGACTTTCACGGCCAGCACCAGAGCAAGGTGCGCCGTGATCCGAACAAGCTGTGGCAACGCTCCTCCTTCGCCTTACGCTGGCGGCCTTTCTTACGCACAGAACTGTTCTTCCGACAACTGAGAGAGCGGCTGAAGCATTAGCCATCTTGCAGAAGCAGGGCAGGTACGGGGAACTGCCCCTACGAGAGATGCCGCCCAGCGTGGTGTAGGAGCGAACCCCTGTGTTCGCCCTGTTTGTTGCATCGCTGCACTCTGCGGCTTCTGCACGAAGTCTATTAGCCCAGCTTACTGATCGAAACACTTGCGCCCTTGCAACCCACACCTGCTTATGAGATAATCTCACAAGCAGAAGGGAGCATTTCTGGTACCATGGTACTAACGTCGCTGGTACCATGGTACCAGCCTCGCTCCTACCGTAATACCAACCTCGCTGGTATTACGGTACCAGAAACGCTCCCACTGAGGGCTGAGATTGAGCCGCAGGAGAGAACCGCTGCCCATGAAGACCATGACCCAGAACTTGACATGAAAGAACACTACGTTACCGGCAAAGACTATGACTTAGGCGAGGGTGAGATAACGCGGATTATCCACACGCTCCTGTGCAACAAACTCATCCCGCTGGGTAACCTCAGCTATGGCGCGGACAAGAAAGGGCAGCTGGTACTGCTGCTCTCGCACACGTTAGGCCGGTTTATCTTCCCGCTGCTCGTACCCTTTGAAGATAAACTTCACCGTCTGTATCAGCGCATCAGAAAGCGATAAATGAGACGTACCCGCAAGAATTTGTTTGCCGCAGCCGCAGCGTTGTTGGTATTTGCGGCGGTGTTTGTTGTCTGTCAAACTGTTTTGTTCGGTGCGAACTTTGTTGAACTGATCGTGCAGCTTGATCACCCCGACCGTTTCCAAGTTTATTACACCAGCAGCGGTGCATTTAGCGAGCAGCATTCAGTTTTCTCTGGTATGATCGAACCGAATCAGCTGCAAACCGTGCGCATCAATCTTCATAACGCTCCCGCAAGAAAACTTAGGATAGATTTGGGCGATAGGCCCGGCACAGTGCGGTTACACAAGCTTACTGTGGCTGGCACGTATGCCGGTGAACGCGTTCTCTGGCCGGAAGATATCCAACGGTTGTTCAGCCCGCAGGCGGCAGACGCGACTGTTCGCTCGCAGCAGGAATATGCTGAGATTCAAAGTGGTGAGGATTCCTACCTTACTTACAACACGTCGCTGCTCAAGCCCAATCCGCTTCTTCTGTGGGGCCTGCCGCTGCTCTTTTCTCTGTTGGCTTTCAGCCTCCTTTCGCAGACAAAGATCAGCGGTTTGGTCCCTTTTTCTGACCTGTACAGCAAGCAGCCTTCTATCGGCGAAAACATTAACGCACTCGACGGCCTACGCGGGCTTGCGATGCTGATGGTGATTGCGGATCACACTTGGGGTCTGTTCAAAGGACTCGGTGCCAGCGGTGTGTGGATCTTCATGACTTTGAGCGGCTTTCTCCTTGCTAAACCCTTTGTACAGCAGCCAGAGAGAGCGCTGTCTGTAGCGAGCTGGCAGCACTTCTTTGCTCGTCGGCTGCGTAGAATATTGCCGCTGTATTACACCTATATTGTCATAGTCTATCTCTTTACCGCTCGCTTTGATGAAGCACTGCTTCATCTCCTCTTTCTCAAGGGCGCAGGGCATCTCTGGGTAGTGCCACAGGAGATGTTCTTCTACCTGCTCACTCCCCTCTTGATGCTGGTCAGCTTACTGCTCTTCCAGCTACGTCCTTGGTTAGTTATCCCCGCACTACTTGCTCTAATGCTCCTGAGTAACCGCTATTTTGATGTAAACGTTCTTTTCTTATACGGCATGAATAACATCAAGCTGCGACCTTACTTCGGAGTCTTCCTTGCCGGAATTATTGCCTCGTGGCTCTACTACGGCATTTGGCAGAGAAGAGATAAACCAGAGCTGCACAAGAAAATGGAACCGTGGGGAGCAGGCATCAGCACTGCGTTGCTACTGTTCTTTCTCCTTGGTTCAGAGGAACACCTCTGGGGTACTGGCACGCGGATATTCACCCAAATGTATTTCTCTTGGTTTGGTACGGCTGCCGCTGTGCTGATCTTGGCAGTGCTGGCCGCTGGCCCTGCATCTGCAATCACCCGAATACTGTCTTCCCTTCCGCTGCGTGCGCTCAGTTTGGTGTCGTTCAGCATCTATCTCTTTCATCCCCTGATGCTTGAGCTGATCCGTAAAGGCGCAGCGTACTACGGTGGAATCAACCATCTGTCGGGCTTTCCGCTGTTTGTTTCCACCCTGCTGCTGAGTTATCTTTTCGCCTGCTTCACCTATGCCCTGATTGAACGGCCCTTCCTTCGTTCCGCATAATCATCAATCTCATTCACGGTCTCTTTTCATGCAGCTGCTTAATCTGTTCCCCCGTTTTTCAACTGCGCCGCCTTTACACGGAGTTGGCTCAGGTGTCGCAGTGTCTCATGATGAAGCATCACCGCCTAAGTATTGGCTCTTTGTTCTCCTGCTGTTCTTCGTTCTCAGTGCAGGCTATTACTTCTTTATCTTCAATAGGACATTGGTTGAATTGGAGCTGGAGACTGATACCCGCACTATCCTTCAGGTCTTTTGGCCCGATAAGCACGGGAACTACAGTGAAAGGAAATCAGCGCAACTGCTGATCAAGCCCGGCGTGTCCCGTTATGCTATCAGTGTCACCAATGTTTTCCATCTTGATCGTTTGCGCTTAGACCCCAGTGAAAACAAGGCGGCTACTATCACCATCCGGCTGATTACACTCCAGCAGAGCGGCTTTCCCCTGTATCAGGTACAAAGTCCTGCTGATTTTGCTACTCGTCTGCGAGTGATAGCTGGAGTTAAAAGCATGACTCCGCTGCCAGAAGGCGGTGTCAGTATGGCAGTTCATAAAGGTGATTCGCAGGTAGAGCTTTCCCTGCCAAAGATGGAGAGACACGTTCCTTGGTTTGATGAATTCGAACATGAGCTGGGTATCTTGTTCTTGGCGGTTGGCTGTTATCTTCTCACCCGCCTCTTTTTCAACCAGCTGAATTTCATTCCGGTGCTGGCTACTTTTGTCTTAGCCTTGATCTTGGTCATGGCAACTCTAAGTGCATATAACACACATCCTGATGAAAACATGCACATAGCATCAGCGGGGTATTACAAAGATCACTTCCTCCCACCGAGAGTCGGCGACCCGGCTATTACCCACACGTATAGTGCTTACGGGGTTTCACGCCTGCATTCAGGTGAGATATATTATCTAATCGTCGGGAAATATCTGCATTTCATCGAGCCGCTTCATCTTGAGCAGTATTCCGCCCAGCGGCTGTTCAATGTGTTGCTCTTTCTTGTCTTAGTGCTGTATGCCTTTGGCAAGGCAGATTTTCGTTTCTTCCTTCTCTCGCTGCTGATTTCTCCGCAGATATGGTATGTGTTCAGTTATTGCAATTCTGAGGCCCTCTCTGTTTGTCTTTGTCTGTTCGCTGCGTATCAATTAGCTACAGAGCGATCAACCCTCAACACCTTGCTCAGGGATGAGTTAAAAAAATACGGCTGGTTCGCATCTCTCTGGCTCGGCTTGCTCTTAGGTCTGCTTTTGTTTCAGAAGCAGAACTTTTACTTCCTCTATGTGTTCTTCTTCCTGTATTTTCTCTGGCGAATACGAGTTGCACCACCTGTCTGGAGCAAAAGAACTCTTGCTCGCTTCACAGCTATTGTTCTCATCGGTGGCCTCTTCTTTACTGTTGTCAAAGTCACCGATGCTTGGATCAATGATTTCAAGAAAAGCGAGCTGATCTTAGCTGCTCGCGAGCAATACGCACAGCCCATATACAAACCCAACACCCCGCTTAACGAGAAGCATTTTTATCTCCAGATGCGGGACAGAGGGAAAACATTTAAACAGTTTATAGAGCTTGACCGCTGGGGTGAGAAGTCGTTCCGCTCTGCCTTTGGGGTTTATGGCTTCACCCAATATGCAGCCTCCTTCGCTTATTACGACTATGTACGAGTTGTCGGTCTGCTGCTCCTCCTCACGCTTGCGGTCTCCCTTGTATGGCGGGGCGGGCTACCAGGCCTGACACTGCTGGGCCTTGCTACAGGCTGCACTCTGTTCTTTCTCGGCGGCATGATCTGGCACGCTTGGACAGTTGACTTTCAAGCCCAAGGCCGCTATTCACTTCCCCTGCTGCCGATGTTTGCTATCCTCTATTATCATTGCTCTCGGATTGTGATTAAACCGGTATTTCATAGCTTAGTTCTTCTCCTTTTCCTCCTTTCTGTGTATAATTTCGTTGTTATCGGTCTCTGTGAAATCGGTAAGGTCGTCTTGTAGAAGTAGTCGTTGCATATTTTCTGAGAACATAGCTATGAATAAACAGCTTGTAGGCATTTTGCTCACCTTGCTCAACCATACTGAACCAGTTGTCCTTCCTCCTGAGCCGCCACCGCCACCCCCGCCTCTAGCTTCGAAAGAAACTGTGGTCTGCTTTGGCGATTCCATCACTGCGGGATACAAGGCAATTGGCTATCCAGTTTATCTCCAATCCATGAAAAGCTCCTCCTTGAATGTCGTTAACGCCGGTTTAGGCGGCGAGGATACCTATCGCGGCGTGGCGCGAATGAAGAAGGTGCTTGCTGCGAACAGGCCGAAGTACGTGGTGATCATGGAGGGTGCTAATGATGTGGTGGAGGGGATATCACCATCAACGACTACCTATGATCTCAACAATATGGCCCTACAGGTCAAAAGAGCGGGCGGCATACCGATCATGTCCACCATCACTCCCAACACGGCCCGCCGAAGCTATGTGCCGGAGAATTACAATCCCTCCATCATTCAGATGGCGTATAAAGGCCGTTTCACGCTGGTGAACACCTACAGCAGGATGGCCTCAAGCTGGAGGAGTATCACTTTTGATGGTATCCATCCCAATGATACCGGCTCCAAGATGATTGCAGAGGGCTTTGCCGAGGCTCTCACAAAGGTGCAGGGTAAATAGCTTCCTTGCCGCAAGGACTGTTGATTAGTTGATTAAAATCTTTTCATAGTGAATCTTGATGCTACCAAAACGTGCTGTCTTAGGGATGCTGACACTGTCAGCCTTACTTATTGCGCCCTGCCAAGGTGCTGAGAATGTCGTACAGAAAGAGATCGTTTGGTCGCAGTCAGATGGACTGCGCTACGAAATTTACCACAGTTCAAGCAAGGGAGATGCTTGGGAGGCACCGCAGAAGTTGACGAATAACAACGCCAACAACCTTCATCCAGATTTTGTTATTGCGCCGAACGGTACACATTGGATTTTCTGGTCAGCAGTGCAGCCAGACGGCATTGCTATTGAATATTTAGTTGGGCAGGATGGCAATAAATGGTCATCAGAACCGATCAAGTTGGCAACAGACCACAGCTCGGCTATCACTCCCTCAGCCTTGGCAGCTCATGACGGAGTTATTTGGTTGGTCTGGGCGGGTAATGACGGTGAACAGGATGAAATTTATTACAGTCGCTTTGTAAACTCAGCTTGGCAAAAACCAATGCTGATCAATGCGGCCAATGAAACTCCCGATATTAAGCCGAAAATAGCCCTGAATGAACAAGGTAACATAGAAGTTCGTTGGCAGGGTTTCCGTGATGGAAAATATACAACCCTTGTTTCCACGTACACGACTAACGGCTGGTCGCCAGAGCGGGAAGCTGAGGAAAAAAAAGAAGAAACAGTGGAAAACACCAAACCTGTGCTTCCTGACTTTCTCCCCCAAGCCAGCACGTATGTGTTACAGGAAATAAGCGCAGACGGGAGGGCAAAGAAAGTAGAATGAAGAAAAGAAGCTGGTGTATTGCCACAGGTATTCTACTGTTTTGTTTTGGCATGACTGACTGCCGAGCTGCCGATGTGGTGCTCTGTTTTGGTGATTCCATCACTGCTGGATATCCAACAGTCAATGAAGGCTATCCAGTTTATCTGAAGTCCAAGCTTGATTCAGCCTCTTTTACCGTGGTTAATGCAGGCGTTGGCGGTGAAGATACCTTAGCTGGTATTTCACGTATTGATACTGTGCTTGCAGCAAACAAACCAAAGTATGCAGTGATTATGGAAGGAGCTAACGATGTGGTAGAGGGCATTTCTCCTTCAGCCACGAGCTTCAACTTGCAGAATATGGCGCAACATGCCAAAAATGCCGGAGCAGTGCCTATTATGTCCACCATCACTCCGAATTCTCAATCGAACTATGCACCGGAAAACTACAACCCCTCGATTGTCAATGTTGCAGCCAGTAACCAAGTTGTCTTGGTTGATACCTACGGTAGGGTGATCAACGATTGGAAGAACATCACCACTGATGGCATACATCCAACAAGGACAGGTGCGCAAATTATTGCTCAAGGCTTTGCCGAGCAAATTCTGAGCATGAAAAAAACGAGCATTAGCAGCATCGGCAGCAGTAGTACCACCAGCACCAGTAGTAGCAGTGACAGCGGCGGGGGAGGTTGCTTTATTGCCACAGCCGCCTACGGCAGTGCTTTAGAGCCACAGGTAGTCCTCTTGCGGAAATTTCGTGATCTGCGCCTGCTGACGAACACGCCAGGCCGGGCCTTTGTTGCATGGTACTATCAGGCTTCACCGCCGATTGCTGACTTCATCGCCCAACACGGATTGATCCGACTGACGGTGCGAGCAGCCTTGCTGCCGCTTTTGGCTACAGCTTGGGTGTTGGTTGAGGCCACTATTTTTCAGCAAGTTACGCTTGTGCTGGCCGCATGTTCCTTGTTGGTGGCGATCTGGCAGAAAGGACGAAACAAAAAGAGCCTCGCGCAGTGATCAAGCAAGGGGAGGGCGACTATTCTCTCAGCTTGAGATGCAGCTCGCCCTCCCGCACTTGAATGCTTTCCAGCCCGTTACCGAGACTCTGCCAAAAACCGGGTTGTCCGCCAAATTCTTGCATCAGGTCAATATTTTTTAGCCCGCCTATCCAAGCATTAGGCAAAGGAACGCCCATCAGCGAGACCCCTTTGAGAATCAGCACAGGCCGTCCCTCACGGTAGGCCAGCTCCACACCCGCCCGCAGCCGCAGGGTTTTGCCGCCCATGACCGGGAAATCAGGATCAAGAGGCAGGAGCAGACGGAGGCTGACCAAATTTTCGCTAAGGTCAATAGCCATTTTCTCGGCAAGATTGGTGTTGGTCGCCAAGAGACTGTTGATCTCCCGCTCGCTGAACACCATCTCCCGGTTTGCTCCTTCCTCAGAATAAGGTTCTGGCTTCAAGCGACCGTCTTCAAGATCATGCTGCGGCGGAGGCGAAACTGAAACTGTTTCTATTTGCTCCATTTTTTGCGCTAACTGTTGCTGTTCCTGCGGATTCAGTGCTGTCGGCTTGAACGGCTGGGGAAAAAGCCATATTTTAATCAGCAAAACCGCAGCCGCTGCGGTGAGTAGCATCACACCGAGAGCTATGGCGATACGTTGTGTCAACGAAAAGCCCTTTTTAGGTGCTGGGGGCGGCAGGGTAGTCATAGTATGTCCTCCGTGTATTTGTTTTCGCGAGAAAGCCGCATGGTATTCAGGGCAGGCCGCTACGTCAACCAAGAAATTTCGGTTGCCCTTTGCTGGGCCTGAATGGTAAGAAAAAGGCTGTAGCTTTTTCCTTACCACCGAACTGGAGCCGCCGCATGTTTGCTGATTTCGCGCAATTCGTTGTCGGACTGCTTAAAGTCTTCTGGCTGCTCCTGCCCGCTATCGCGATAGTGAAGTTGCTCAAATCGCGGCGGTTCAAGGGGATGGTCGGCGAATTACGAATCAACAGAGCCATCCGACGGCACTTGAACAGGAAGGTTTATCATACCTTTAGTAACTTGCTCCTGCCGACGACCAACGGCACTACGCAGATTGACCATGTAGTAGTTTCTCCGTATGGTATTTTTGTCATTGAAACCAAAAACATGCAAGGGATGATCTCTGGCGGCAGGCAGGAGCGGAGCTGGACGCAGCAAATCGGTGCATACGTCAATAGCTTTCAGAATCCGCTGCATCAGAACTACAAGCACACAAAAACTTTTCATGAGCTGCTGGGTATCAATGAAAAGTACATTTTCTCCTTGATTGTTTTTGCAGGGAACTGTTGCTTTGAGACAGAAATGCCAGATAATGTTGTACTTCGAGATGAATTTATTTCATTTATCAAAGCGCAGAAAAAAAAGCTACTCAGTTCGGCACAGGTAGATGCGGCTATTAATACGATCAAGAATAGGAAACTGAAAAATAGTTTTCATAATCGCAGATTGCATGTCAAACATGTACAAGCAATTGCCACTGAAAAGAAAAGTAAATACCAATTGTGTCCACGCTGTGGCGCAGAAATGATTGTGCGGGAAGCGCGGAAAGGTAGAAATGCAGGAAGTAAGTTCTGGGGGTGTGCCAAGTTTCCTCTTTGTGAAGGAACGAGGCCGCTGTACTAAGGAAGATGATTTTTAATCAATGAAATATGTTGATTCTGCATTGAATCAACCGGGAAAATATGAACAAACTCATCCTCAAGGAAGGTCGCGAGCGTTCGCTGCTGCACGGGCATCCTTGGCTTTTTTCTGGCGCGGTGCAGCGGGTGGAGGGCAATCCGCAGCCCGGCACGACCGTGGATGCTTTTTCCGCCAACGGCCAATGTTTAGGGCGCGGTGCCTATTCGCCTTCCTCGCAGATTCGCCTCCGCATCTGGACATTCGACGAGCAGGAACTTGTTGATGAAGCCTTCTTCGCCCGTCGCATCCAGACTGCTATTAACCTACGGGAATCCTTGGGTATTTCAACGCAGACAAATGCTTACCGCCTGATCGCGGCTGAGGCAGACGGCTTGCCCGGCCTGATTACTGACCGCTACGGTGATTTTATTGTCTGCCAATTTCTCAGCATTGGTGCGGAACGCTGGAAAAAGGTACTGATTGAGCAACTCAAGCAAGCGACTGGTCTGCACAACATCTATGAGCGATCTGATGTTGAAGTCCGCAAAAAGGAAGGGCTTCAGCCGTGCAAGGGACTACTCTGCGGAGAAGAGCCGCCTACTTTGCTGGAAATTGAAGAGAACGGGCTGAAATTCCTCGTTGATCTCAAAGAAGGACACAAGACAGGTTTTTATCTTGATCAGCGTGACAACCGCAATATAGTTCGTTCTCACAGCTTAGACGCAGAAGTGCTGAATTGCTTTGCCTATACTGGTGGATTTGGGATTTCAGCTCTGAAAGGCGGAGCAAAGCATGTCGTTCATGCAGAAGATCGGGCCGATTTTATCAGCATGATTGACGATAACGCGCGATTGAACGGTTTTCCTGACAATGCGTGCACAAGTATCAAAGCAGATGTTTTTCAACTTCTGCGTCAGTATTTGAAAGAAGGCCGAACCTTTGACCTTATCATTCTTGATCCGCCAAAATTTGCTGAATCGCAGACTAATATGGAAAGAGCAAGCCGAGGTTACAAAGACATCAATCTGCTTGCCTTCAAACTGCTCCGTCCCGGTGGTCTGCTGTTCACCTTTTCTTGCTCTGGACTCATGAAGATGGAGCTGTTTCAGAAAATCGTGGCGGATGCAGCAACGGACAGTGGACGCGATGTTCAGCTACTTCGATGGTTGGGGCAAAGTGCAGATCATCCGGTAAAATTGGCCATCCCGGAAACGCAGTATTTGAAGGGGCTGTGTGTTCGGGTGAGATAGATAACAAATTGATAAAGAAAGGATAGGAAAATGAAGAAGCTGGAAATTACGCTGCGCAAAACAGAGACGCTGAAGGCAAAGCCAGACTGGAATAACCTCGGTTTCGGTCGGCATTTCACGGATCACATGTTTGTGATGAGCTGGAATAGCAAAGAAGGCTGGCACGATGCGGAGATCAAACCCTACGGCCCGTTCACGCTCGACCCAGCGGCAATGGTTCTGCATTACAGTCAGGAGATTTTTGAAGGACTGAAAGCCTATCACGGCGCAGACGGCTCTGTTCTACTTTTCCGGCCTTTGGATAACCTGAATCGCCTGAACCGCTCTGCTGTCCGCATGTGTATGCCAGAGATTCCGGCGGAAGAGGTGTTAGAGGCCCTGAAGCAGATGGTTGCACTCGACCGGGCATGGGTGCCGCAGGCTTCGGGTGCATCGCTCTACATTCGCCCAGCGATGATTGCTACCGAGGCTGCGGTTGGCCTGCATCCTGCGAATGAATACCTCTTTTTCATCATCTGCTGCCCAGTGGGTGCTTACTACGCTGAAGGTTTTAAACCAACCAAGATTTACGTGGAAGACCAGTATGTTCGGGCTACAGCGGGCGGAGTAGGCGAAGCTAAAACCGGTGGCAACTATGCTGCCTCACTCAAGGCCTTTGCTGAAGCCAAAGCAAAAGGCTGCACCCAAGTGCTGTGGTTAGATGCGGCAGAACATAAATATGTCGAGGAAGTGGGTACTTCCAACATCTTCTTTGTCATCAACGGCGAATTGGTCACGCCACCGTTAGGCGGCACCATCCTACCTGGTATCACTCGCGACACTGTTTTGAAAGTCGCAGCAGACTGGGGTATCAAGGCGAACGAGCGGCGAATCAGCATGGATGAAATCATCGCGGCAGCAGCAGATGGCTCGCTGACTGAGGCTTTTGGCTCCGGCACAGCGGCGGTCATCGCGCCGGTGGGCGAATTCCTCTACCAAGAACGTTCCATCATTATCGGTGGCGGCAAGACCGGGCCAATAGCCCAGCGGCTCTTTGATGGCATTCAGCAGATGCAGCGCGGAATACTGCCCGATACGCACGGCTGGTTAGTACGCGCTATCTAATATTTTTCTTTTTATTCCAGCATGAAGGAAGGGAAAAGCATTTTTTTCTCCCTCTCGCCCTTGATTTCCCCTGATCCGTTCCTATTGTTTGGCGCAGTCAGATGACAGGAATTAATTTTCTGTCCGAGCAAGTAAACGTGAGCCGACATCATGCAGAAGGAGGTCGGCCTAAACTCCCTATTAAATTCTGTAACAGGAGGATTGTCCATGAATATTCGTCCGTTGAATGACCGCATTCTGGTCAAGAGAGTGGAAGAGGAAGAGAAAACCGCAGGCGGCATCATCATCCCCGACTCTGCCAAAGAAAAACCGGCTGAAGGCAAGGTCGTTGCTGTTGGCGCAGGCAAGCGGAATGATGCAGGCGAGCGGATTGCTATGGATGTCAAGGTTGGCGACCGGGTACTGTTCTCCAAATACGGCGGCACCGATGTGAAGTTGGATGGCGAAAAATACCTCATCATGCGTGAAGAGGACATTCTCGGCATCATCGAAGCGTAAGCCTGTTCTGCGACTATCCTGTTTTAATCACAAGCTATAAAGGAGTTTGAGTACGATGTCCACGAAAGAGTTGAAGTACGGTGCCAAAGCCCGCGAGTCTATGCTGAATGGTGTCAATACCTTGGCCAATGCAGTGAAGGTGACGTTAGGACCAAAAGGCCGTAATGTGCTGATTGAGAAGTCCTTCGGCGCACCGATTATCACCAAAGACGGCGTGACTGTTGCCAAAGAGATCGAGCTGAAGGACAAGTTCGAGAACATGGGCGCACAGATGGTGAAAGAAGTTGCTTCCAAGACTTCTGACGTAGCCGGTGACGGCACGACCACTGCGACCGTGCTGGCTCAGTCCATCTACACCGAAGGCGTGAAGATGGTGGCTGCTGGTGCCAATCCAATGGAGATCAAGCGCGGTATCGACGCAGCCGTTGAGGCTGTGGTTGCCGAGCTGAAGAACATCTCCAAGCCGACCAAAGAGCAGAGCGAAATCGCTCAAGTCGGCACCATCTCTGCTAACAACGACAAGACCATCGGCAACATCATTGCCGAGGCTATGGACAAGGTTGGCAAAGAAGGCGTGATCACGGTTGAGGAAGCCAAATCCATGGAGACTTCTTTGGATGTGGTTGAGGGTATGCAGTTCGACCGTGGCTATTTGTCCCCGTACTTCGTGACTGATGCGGAGCGGATGGAAGTCAACATGAACAACCCGCTCATCCTCATCAATGAGAAGAAAATCTCCAGCATGAAGGATATCCTGCCGATTCTTGAGTCTGTAGCCAAGATGGGCAAACCGCTGGTGATTATTGCTGAAGACATTGACGGCGAGGCATTAGCTACGCTGGTAGTCAACAAGCTGCGTGGCACTCTGAATGTGGCCGCAGTGAAGGCTCCTGGCTTTGGCGACCGCCGCAAGGCCATGCTGGAGGACATCGCTGTGCTCACCGGTGGCCAAGTGATCACCGAAGACATCGGCATTAAGTTAGAGAACGTCACCATCAACGACCTTGGTACTGCCAAGCGCGTAGTGATTGACAAGGACAACACCACCATCATTGACGGTGCAGGTGACAAGGACGCGCTGGCCGCACGGGTTAAACAAATCCGTACCCAGACCGAAGACTCTACCTCTGACTATGACCGCGAGAAGCTGCAAGAGCGTTTGGCCAAGTTGATCGGCGGCGTGGCCGTGATCAACGTCGGTGCAGCCACCGAAGTGGAGATGAAAGAGAAGAAGGCCCGCGTTGAGGACGCGCTGAACGCTACTCGCGCTGCGGTAGAAGAAGGCGTGGTTCCTGGCGGCGGCGTGGCATTCCTGCGCTGCATCAAGGCTGTTGAGGCATTGCAGTTGGAAGGCGAGCAAAAGCTGGGCAAGCAAATCATCATCCGCGCTCTCGAAGAGCCGGTACGTCAGATTGCTGCTAATGCTGGCATGGAAGGTTCTGTGGTTGTTGAGAAAGTGAAGGCAATGGCTGGTTCCAACGGCTTCAATGCTGCCACTGAGCAATACGGTGACTTGGTTGCTGACGGCGTTATTGATCCGACCAAGGTTTCCCGCACTGCGCTTCAGAATGCAGCTTCCGTATCTGGTATGCTGCTGACCACTGAGTGCATGATTGCTGATGAGCCAGACAAAGAAGGTGCTGCTGGCGGTGGTATGGGCGGCATGGGTGGTGGTATGGGTGGCATGGGCGGTGGTATGGGCGGCATGATGTAAGTCGTCGCATCTTTTCTATCTGCTCAAGAAAAGTAAAAGCGATGCTGTCTCTACGGAGGCGGCATCGCTTTTTTGTTTGCATTCAAGGGGCAGCTAACGAACAACGTCACTCCTGCTGGACAATCAGCATTGCTGCAACAATCAACACTAAGCCCGGTAGCATCTGCACAGGCGGCAGCGGCTGGCCATACGCCCATTCGATCAGCATAATAAAAGGCGGGTAGAGGTAGCTATACGCCATGACTCTGGTCGGGCCAAGGCGCAAGGTGCAAAGCTGACTGAGGAAGAAGGTGATCATGGTTGAGAAGATCGCCAAATAGGCAATGCCTCTCCAGACCTGCGCCGGAACATCTGCCCAAACCATAGCCATCAATCGTTGGCTAAAGAAGAGCAGCAGCCATCCGCACCCGGTGATCAGTATCCAGAAGGTCATTACTGACATCGGCTCATCGCGATGGAAGAGTTTAACAAGCGGGGTGTAGAACGCCATCAGCAGGCAGCCGCAGAAGAAAATCAGGTCGCCGGACTTGAGATTAAAAGCCAACAGCTGTTGCCAGCTGCCGTGAAACAGGACCCAGATCGCTCCGACGGTGGCCGGAACTAAAGCCATGAGTCGGTATTTGCCTAATCGCTCGCGGAGCAGGACGGCACTGTAAAGGCCGGACAATCCCGGTACCAAGGTGTAAATGACCCCGGTGTTCAAGGCGGTGGTACTTTGCAAGGAGAGAAACATCAGCCAGAAGAAGCCGGTGAGGGTAAAGCTGATGCAGGCGTAGCCAACGAACTGCTTTCTCTTCGGCAGGTACAGACCGTATTTCCACGCGACAAAGGGCAGAAAGAGCAGGGCTGCCAAGGCAAAGCGGAGGAGGGTCAGCACGGCTGGGTCCATACCGCCCGCAATGGCTTTGCCCACGGTGAACGAGGTTGAGACCAGCATTGTGGTCAGCAGCATCAAGAGATGCGTTCGCCAACGTCCGCTCATGTCTGCCAGAGGCTTAGGGCGCGCTGATACACTTGCGATTTAGGCATATCTAAGGCATCGGCAATTTGCTTTGCTGCGTCTTTGAGCGAACTGCCTTCTTGATCACGGTGCCAGAGAATCAACTCGTCAAGATTTTCAGGCCGTTCCTCATGCTGCTTTTCCTCTGCACCACTGACGAGCAGCACCAATTCCCCCAGTACCTTGCCGCTCATTTGCTCTATCAGCGCGGACAGCATCCCGGCTTTATGTTCTTCATGGAGCTTGGTTAGCTCGCGGAAGACTTGAGCTTGTCGGTCGCCGAGGATATCGAAGCAGTCCTGCAACGCAGCCTCTATCCGATGCGGTGCCTCATAAAAGATCATCGGGCAAGGTAAAGACTTGAGCGCGGTGAGCTGCTTCCGGCGCTCGCTCTTTTTCGCTGAGAGAAAGCCGCCAAAGTAAAAGTTGGAATCATCTAACCCCGCGACAGAAAGGGCAGTTGCCAAGGCTGATGGCCCTGGCACCGGTACTACCGTAATTCCAGCGGCCCGCGCTGCTCGTACCAGCACTGCGCCTGGATCGGAAAGACCGGGTGTCCCAGCATCAGAGACCAACGCCACTGTCGAGCCTGAGAGCAACCGCTCGACAAGTTGCGTGGCTTTCTGTTGTTCGTTATCGCGGTGACAGCTGGTCAACTTTGCGCTGATATTCAAGTGAGAAAGCAGCTTGCGCGTGTGTCGGGTATCTTCGCAGGCGATAATATCCGCAGTGGCTAAGACCTCACGCATTCGCAGGCTAATATCGCTGAGGTTGCCAATGGGCGTGGCAACGATGTGTAAGGTGCCGGTGTGTTGGTTAGCATTCATCTGAGTTGTCTCATACTTGCACCGTTGGGATATCTCTAAGGAGATCAGAAAGGTACGGCGCACCGTAACCATTTTCTTTGTATAATGTAAGGGCGTTTCGCGAAACGCCCCTACTGAGGAATCATCGCCGCAATCTCCTCCGCCTCCACCAGCCTTCGTTTATAGCAGGTTTTGGCGATTCCCTCCTGTGCGGCGGCCAGATGCTCCTCTGCGGTGAGGCCAAGAACGGCCCTGCCGCTGGCACGAGCAAGTCTGGCGGCCTCCAGATGGCAGTCAATGAGGTGCAGCTGCATTCCGCCGCGCTGGGCAATCTCTTCGCATTCCCGCAAATCCTGTTCCGCAGCCGAAAAATGCGCTGCCCAGCGGCGGCACGCGGCGCGGGCAAGCAGTCCACGCGGTAAATAATCCTCATAACCCGCTTCACGCAGGCCATCAACCGCCTGATCGAGCCATTCAACGGCTCGGCGGATAGGTTCATCGTATCCGCCGATACGTTCGACGGCTCCGTCAATACGTTCAACGCATCCGCTGATACGTTCATCGCCTCGGCTGATAGGTTCAACGTATCCACTGATAGGTTGAACGCAGGCCAAGTCCGGGGCAACGCCTGAAATGATAGACAGATCAGCTTGCACAACCGCTTCTTGCACAGCGGCGCGGCCCAGAGAAAGTTTGTCCAAGGCAACATCTAATAAGCCCAGATACTTTTCCGCGATTTTTATTGCCTTCTCCGCCCTCCCGCGCACTTCCGGCCATGCGCCGCCAGCCAGCAGCAGGTCGCAATAGCGAAATCCCCGCAATGAATAGAGCCGGTCGTATTCCGGCTGCCATTCCTGCTGCATTTTTTCCGCCTCAGCGAATAAGGCATGACTATCCGCCAGTTCTCCGGCCTGATGCAGGGCATCGGCGAGCGTTGTACGGCAGGTTATGCGCCCCGCAGCGTCTCCGCTCTGATCAGCAAGATCCACGCTCTGCCGTCCAGCGGCAACTGCCTGCGCAACATCGCCGACAGTCAGATATAATTCGCTGAGGTTGGAGGCAGCTGCCGCTGCTCCTTTCCAATCTTCCTGTTGAATTCCCATTTCCAGCCCTGCCTGCATCGGCTCTGCCGCCTCGGTCAGCCGTCCAATGGCACGCAGGCCGAATGCAGCCACAATGAGTATCCATGCCTTGGCATCATCGGTCAATTCTGCGGCTGGCATACTCCACGGCACGGCAAAAAAGTAGGATACGACGGCTAAGTCAGCAGCAAATGCGCCAAGTTTACTGGTTAAGTAATGCTCTTTTTGCCTCTTTATCCTCAGCCAGTACACCTCATCCAGTGCATTCTGGCGCATCCCCGCTGCGCAGCCGTGCCGCACCGCCGCAAACAACGGCTCCATCTCCTCCAAGGTATCGGGCAGCTCCTTGGCTGCGGCCTTGAAGTGCTCGTACAGCCGGACGTGCGCCTGCCGCCAGCTCTCCGGGTGCAGCGCGGATAGCCTCTTGCCGAAATACTGGCGCACCAGCGGGTGCGTGTCGAGGTTCTGCGGCTGCTCCGGGCGGATCTTGTTCAGCAGCCCTTGCTTGCGCAGCCTTCCGCAGGCGGCGCGGTACACCCGCTCGTCGTTGGGCAGACCGACGAGGCCCTCCTTCTGCAAAAAAAACATGACCTCCGCCGCAGCCGGGCGGTCGAACAGGCCAAGGCAGAAGAGGATCTGCAAATCCGGGCTGCCGAAGAGCTGCCGCTCATAGGCGGACATCACCTTGAAGGCGTGGAGGCTGTCGCGGGTGGCCTCCGGGAACTCGGTCAGGCCGCGCAGCGTGTCCTGCTGGCGGATGTCGCCCTTCTCGTATTCGCTCAGGTACTTGGCCAGCAGGCTGAGGGACAGAGCGTGGCCGTTGTACGCCTTCACCGTGTCGGTCAGCTCCTTGTCGGTGCCCTTGATCCCTGCGGCGTGGAACAAGGAGATGCCCGCTGCGGCGTTGAGCGGCTCCAGCTCGTGCTGCTGCTGATGCGGCCTGCCGTTCAGCTCCATCACCGGCTGGCGGGAGGATATGAGCAGGAGGCCGTTGTTGTCCGCCGCAAGCTGCACGCACAGGCTGACGAGGCCCTTGTCCTTGAGCGCGCCGTTCATCGGCCCGCCCAAGGGGTGCTGGAGCGGCTCCAAGCCGTCGAGCAGCAGCAGCGTGCGCTGGCGGCAGACCAATTCAGCCAATTTCACGCCCCGGTTATGCTCCGAGCGGATCGGGCTGCCGTCATGACCGAACCAGGCCAGCGCGTTGTCAAAGAATTCAGCCGCTGAAGCCTGCTCCTCACCGCTTGATCCCTGCAAATAAAACGACCAAGTGTACACCGCATCCGCGCCGCGATACCGCTTATCGTCAATCCACTTCCGCAGCAGCGATGTTTTGCCCGCGCCACCCATCGCAGTCAGCACGAGAACGTTGGTTCCGCTCTCCTGCCAGGCTCGATCAATCAGCGCAAGCTCGTCGTCCCTGCCAAACAGCGCGGAACCGGTCGTCGGCAGGCGGGAGAGGTCGAATTTAGCGGAGAGAGGGGGCGGCGGGGAGGGAGGAGCGGTTCCGGGAGGGTAATGATGATGTTCGACATGAACATCACCGGTGCCGGAAAAGATATGACCGCTACCCTGAACGGTCTGATCAATCTTGTCAGCCATTATTTGGTGACGGTTACATTTCCACTGCCAGAAAAGATGTGTCCGCTGCCGCTCACCTGCTGATTGATGATCTGCTGAATAGCTTTTTCGCCACCCGGCTGCGCCTTCACCGCATCCAGCAATGCTTGAACCGCCTTCATAATCTCGGCATCCTTGTCCGCACCAGCTTTTTTCGCTGCCTCTTGCAGAACGAGCTTCCAGCCGTCCGAGTCAGGCTCTTGCTCAAGCTCTTCAATCGCTTTGGTCATCTTATGGTCCGCGCCGAACTTGCGCTGAACCAGTGCTTTTACACCCTCATAGGCATCGCCAACCGCCTTTACGCCTAAATTGCCCAGCGCAGCCATGATCGCAGAAGTAAAAATGTCCATCAGATGCTCCTCAAGCAAAGGTTGATAAGGTTGAGCCGGTCTGTATTATGAGTCATCATTTATATTCCAGTTGAGATTTATCTCAACTGGAATATAAATGACCAATGCAAGGAGAGCCGGAT
Source organism: Candidatus Electronema aureum (assembly GCA_004284765.1). Taxonomy (GTDB): domain Bacteria; phylum Desulfobacterota; class Desulfobulbia; order Desulfobulbales; family Desulfobulbaceae; genus Electronema; species Electronema aureum. The sequence continues at coordinate 5,374 of NQJD01000026.1, read as the reverse complement.
GCCGTTTTGCCCCTTGGATCAAAGAGTCCGCGACGTAGATCGTAGATAATGCACCGGCATCTCCAGTTTTTCCTGCTGGAACTTGGGCAGTGTCAATGGCCCGGCCACGCCGTGATCCCGCATTCGCAAGGTTAAAAATGTTCGATCAAACCCTTCACGGTGTGCTTGACGCGGATAACAAAGAGGTCTCTTGCATCAAAAATGGACAAACACATCCTCAAAGAACTCCGGCGCATTCTCGGCCCGGACAGCCTGCTGACAAGCTGGGAAGACCGCGCCTGCTACAGCTACGACGCGACCGGCCAGAGCTTTCTGCCAGATGCCGCCGCGATGCCGGAAACAGCGGAGCAGGTTGCGGCGATCCTGCGGCTGGCCAACGAGCACCGCTTTCCGGTCATTCCGCGCGGCGCGGGCAGCGGCGTGACCGGCGGCGCGCTGCCGGTGGCGCGCGGGCTGGTAATAACCTTCAGCCGGATGAACCGGATTCTGGAGATTGATGCCGCCAACATGATCGCCGTGGTTGAGCCGGGCCTGATCACCGGCGAGCTGCAAGCGGCCCTGAAAAAGCGCGGCCTGATGTATCCGCCCGATCCGGCCAGCCTGAAATTCTGCTCTATTGGCGGCAATGCAGCGGAGTGCGCGGGCGGCCCCAGCGCGGTCAAGTACGGCGTGACCCGCGACTACATCATCGGTCTGGAGGCGGTGCTGCCGAGCGGCGAGATCATCAAAACCGGCGTGCGCACGGAAAAAGGCGTGGTCGGCTACGATCTGACCCGCCTGCTGATCGGCTCGGAAGGGACGCTGGCGGTCTTCACCAAGCTCATCCTGCGCCTGCTGCCGCTGACCGAAAGCAAGGCCACCTTTCTCCTCACTTTCCCCGATTTGGCTGAGGCGACCAAGTTAGTGGCGGAAATCCTCTCCGCCGGGCTGCTGCCCTGCACCCTCGAATACATGGACAGAACCGCGATTGCCGCTGTGCGCGACCGGCTCAAGCAGCCGTTGCCGGACGGAACTGCAGCCCTGCTTTTGGTGGAGTTCGACGGCAGCAAGGAGGAGGTGCATCAGCAGGCGGCCCGCTTCGCCAAGTTTGTTGCGGAAAAGGGCAATTGCGTTCTCCGCCAAGCGGCGGACGAGCAGAAGACGGCGGAACTGTGGCTGGCCCGGCGTTCGATTTCGCCTGCGGTGCTCTCGCTCAGGCCACACAAAATCGCCGAAGACGTGGTGGTGCCGCGCTCAAAGATTCCCGATCTGGTGGCCTTCACCGAGCGGCTGGCCGTTGAGCTGAAGCTGCTCATTCTCACCTTCGGCCACGCGGGCGACGGCAACATTCACGTCAACATCATGCTCGACAAGAGCGATCCCGATGAACACCGCAACGGCCTTGAGGCCAAAGAGCGGCTGTTCCGCTTTGTCCTCAGTCTCGGCGGCACGCTTTCCGGCGAGCACGGCATCGGCATCACCAAGTCCGCCTTTCTGCCGCTGGAGATTGACCCGGCCAGCCTCCAGCTCATGCGCAGGCTGAAGCAGCTTTTTGATCCCAACGGCATTCTTAATCCAGGCAAGGTCTTTCCAAAGTTCTCCGCTTCTTCATGTTGAGGTGAAAAACTCTGTTCATCATTTTAGCAGCCCTCGCGTATAGTCAGCCTCTTCTCTATCTCCATCAACAGGCCGGCTAAACTTGCCGCATCTCTGGCACTGACATAAACCCCGCCATTCGCCTGTAACGGCAAACCCTCCGGCAGTAGGTCCATCTTGTTGTAAACCCGCAGGCAGGGAATCTGCTCCAGCTCAAGTTCGTGCAGCAAACTGTCCACCACTTCTACTTGTTGCTGCCACGCCGGATTCGCCAAATCAATCACATGCAGAAGCAAGTCAGCCTCAGACAGCTCTTCAAGCGTTGAGGCAAAAGCCTTGAGCAATTCAGCAGGCAGATTGCGGATAAAGCCCACGGTGTCTGTCAGCACCGCTTCTGTCCCGCCGGGCAGGCGGAAGCGGCGCGAAGTAGGGTCAAGGGTGGCGAACAGCATATCCTCGGCCAAAATATGCGCACCAGTTAGACTGTTGAGCAAGGTGGATTTACCCGCGTTGGTGTAGCCGACCAGCGAAACCACCGGCACCTCATGCTTGCGGCGACGACTCCGGCGATGATAGCGCTGGCTGCCCACTTCTTTCAGCTCATCAGCGAGCCGAGCGATGCGGTCTTTGATCCGACGGCGGTCAATCTCTAACTTGGTCTCACCTGGCCCGCGTGCGCCGATGCCACCGGTGAGCCGAGAAAGCGAATCATCTCTGGAGGCAAGAAAAGGGAGCAGGTATTTGAGCTGGGCCATCTCGATTTGCAGCCTGCCCTCGCGTGACAGGGCGCGAGAAGCGAAGATATCAAGAATGAGCTGCGTGCGGTCGATCACCCGCAGGTCGGTGCGATTGGTGATGGAGCGCACCTGCGAAGGGGTCAGCTCTTGATCAAAGATAAGCAGATTAGCCCCGGTGCTGATGCTCATCAGCATGATTTCCATCAGCTTGCCGCTGCCGAGGATAAAGCGGGGATCAACCCTACTGCGATGCTGAATCACCCGCTCGACTGCTTGCACCTTGGCGGCGCGGGCTAACTCGGCCAGCTCCAGCATCGAATCCGCTGTCTCTGTCCGCGAACCAGTGCTGACTGAAACGAGAATGGCTCGCTCTTGGCCTTGATCGACCTTACGCAGCAGTTGAAGCCGGGCTAACTGTTCCTCGATAGTTTCAATCAAGGCGAGACAAGAAAACTGCGGCGTAGCAGGATGCACTGGTTCCAGCAGCAGCCAGCCTTTTGCGCTGTCGGGCTGAACATGGGCAATGTGCAGCAGCTCAGTCTGGCCGCTGCTGAGAGTCAACACGGACATCAGGTCTAAGCGTAGGCAAACCATGTCCATGATGTCTTCCTCATCCGGGCCAGCTGTACCGAAATGAGTGTGGACGCAGCGTAGTCCGCAGAGCCGACCCCCGCCTGTGCGCGATCTGTCCAAGACCGGGATGACAATGCGGTCGTGATCACCGACAATAACCGTCTCCACCGTGCCAGAGCGATGAATGAGCAAACCAAGCTGCCGGTTCAGCTCCACTGATAAAATCGTAAGGCTGCGGGCAAGCTCCCGCCCTATCACCTCATCTGGACTGACCTTTTTCCGCAACAATTGTTCCAGCTGCCGGAGCTGGCTGCTTTTGAGACCGGCTGTGCTGCCAACGATAGAAATAGCTCTACCTCCCTTAGCGTATCAGAATTCCACATTTCCCAGCAGGATACCTTTTCTTTCTCGCTTTTTCAAGCAGGGGATTCAACAGTACCAGCTCACTCCCTTTCTTCTCCTTTGAAAAAATACCTGCAACCGATTATGTTTCTAACCTAATGTGCAACTCTTAAAGAAGATGCCCGATCCATTGGGCGCATCCTGTAGCATAGCGGTATCTAAGCCCTATTCACAAGGAGTGCGCCAATGGAGACAGTTTTATTATCGCTGTCTTTCTGGTTGTCTGTGAACAATACAGTGTCATCAGGCAGCAATGCCGGTTGCGTCAGGGCGGCTTTAAACCTGCCTTGACAGATGAAAAAGTCATCACCATGGAAATTTACGGCGAGTATTTCAAACTCGAATATGGCAAAGACATCTTCGCCTGCTTTTGCGCGCATTATCTGCACTTTTTTCCGAAATTTACTGACCGGTCTTTGTTTGTCCGCCAGGTAATGGTGAATTGTAAGTGATCAATAGAATAAAATTCAATCGTTGTAGTAGTTAATAAATCTCAAAACAGATGTAGTTAAATTTTAGGTGCTTATAGAAAACGACAATATCTTCCTGGTTAATGCCGACACTCTTTGTCTGAATGTTAAATTAATCCTTTCGATATGACTTTTTTCCGCTTCCTTTACTGACAGTTCTGTGTCTTGCCGCAGGAAATACTTTTCCGTAAGAGGCTAGGCCGTCCGTGAAAAATATTCCGTTCTTTTTGCAGTCTTCAAAAAGTGAGATCCACAGGGCGGTCAAATGTTCGCCATTCCGCGTCATTTTTTTGTTTTGAGGATTTTCAACAAATTGACGCGAGCATTCTTTGCATGAAAATTTTTTCCTTTCATTTGCTTAGGAGTTACGCAGTTGAAATGAGAAGCTCAACCATTACAGCAAGTTGTCTTTTTGTTGTATAAATCGCCAGTTGAATCAAATCAACGGGTTGGCAATCGAACTGCGTAACTCCTATTATATTGTTTTTATCTGAGAATTCAATATAGCATTTTGGATGCCGTCCGCTTTGTCACTTACGGTTCACTGTTACCAAAATGCGGGCGAATGACTTATGCAAGAGATCTAATAAGGCAGAAAATTCGTGACAGAAAAAACCTACGTAATTTTCGTTGCCTGAGTGCTTATATTCCAAACATTTTTTATAAAACATGACGGCCCTCACCCTTATCACTGGCGGCAGCCGCTCTGGCAAATCCGCCTTTGCCCAGCAAATGGCCGAGCGCATTCACGCGCCCCGCCTTTTTCTTGCCACCTGCCCGCACATCGACCCAGAAATGGACGGGCGTATTCTTCGCCATCAGCGCGATCGACAGGGTAAAGGCTGGCAGACGATTGAAGAACCGCTCCGCCTTGCCGATGTGCTGCGCTGTCGTCCTGCCGATGAAATCGTACTGGTGGATTGCCTCACGTTGTGGATCGGCAACCTAATGCACGAGGCGGAGCAGCAAGGTCACGAAATGAGCGAGGATCAAATCGCCGCATTCGCTGAAGAGCTTTGCCGCGCGGCCTGCGAACGACGACAACGACAAGGTAGAGTGATTCTCGTCAGTAACGAAGTTGGGCTGGGTATCGTCCCGGATAATCCTGCCTCACGCCGTTTTCGCGACTTGACCGGGAGATGCAACCAAGTTGTTGCTGCTGCCGCTGATGAGGTTTTCCTTGTTTGCTGCGGCATTCCAATGCAATTTAAGTAACGAATGCCCAAGTACAATCGTTGCAACGTGTTTAATAGACGGTGGTGGCTCAAATCCGTTGATCAGGCACTTGCTGAGTATCGACCGCTCTCAAAATAATAACGGTTGATATACATGCCGATGACATTGTCATGAATTTTTCGTTTTTTGAAAAACAGATTGTTCTTCGGCTCAGGCGTTTGATATGAGTTCTGAAATTAAGATTCCGCCTTTCTATCCTCCAAGTGTCCGCTTTTCCGGGTAGTCATTAAGGCGTAGTGACAGCCCAATTCCTAGGTAATAGAGATCTGTGAGTGATCAATGAAATAAAATACAATCGTTGTAGTGATTAATAAATCTCCAAACAGATGCAGTTAAGTTTTCAATGCTTCTCGAAAACGACAATGTCTTCCTGACTAATGC
>NQJD01000025.1 GCA_004284765.1 Candidatus Electronema aureum | reverse complement strand
GGTGCTCATGTCGGAAAAAGAGACGATGCCGGAGCTGCTGCCCTGTGGAAGTCACTTTCTGAAGACTGCAAAAAGAACGGAATATTTTTCACAGACGGCTTGGCCTCTTACGGAAAAGTATTTCCTGAAAAAAGATAAGTCATATCGAAAGGATTAATTTGACATTCAGATAAAGAATGCCGAAATTGGTTAGGAAGACATTGTCATTTTCGAGAAAAATACAAAATTTAACCGTATCTTTTTGTATATTTATTAACCACTACAATTATTTCATTTTATTCAATTACAGCTAACCATTGTATATAATTTTCACAGACCGAGAAACATAAATTGTAAATAAGTATATGATTTTAATCAGTTGTTGGATATTCAATTTAAAATTGAGCTGAGTGAAATTTGGTAAATCATAATGAGTCCAGTTCGTCTGTGTAATTCCCCATTTCAGGGAAAATCAGCAACTACTTGAATCAGTAATCATCTGCGTATTAAAATACAAAATTCTGACTGAGATTAATCCAAAAGGAGTAAATCATGAACCTTGATATCAATCAAAAGACATCAATTACTTGCCCAGAGTGCGGGAAACAGATCGATGTAAATGGGCTTCTGTATTCTCAAATTGAGAAAGAACTTCAAGATTCTTCCAACAAAAAATTAGCGGAACAACAAAAGACAATTGAAGAGCAAGCAAATATTCTCGCGAGAGAACGCAACGATTTAGAAAAACAGAAAAAATCAATTCAAGACGAGATACAGCTTGCTGTAGCAAATCAGCTTCAAATTGAGAAACAAAAACAAGAATCTCAGATCAGGCAGTCTGTTACAGCTGAAATGACTGAACAGTATAAGGCCATGCAAGAGGAGTTAGAACGGAAATCAGAACAAGTAAAAGAGTTGAACAGAGTTAAAGCAGAGATTGCTCGTGTTGAGCGTGAGAAGGCTGAACTTAAAGAATCTATTGAGGCTGAAGCGCAGCGAAAAATAACTGAGGTACTTAGAGAAGAAAGAGGCAAGATTCAAAGAAGCATTGAAGAGCGTGAGCAGTTTAAACTCATGGAAAAAGATCACCTGATTAGTCAACTAAAGATTCAACTCCAAGAAACTCAACGAAAAGCAGAACAAGGTTCAACTCAACTTCAAGGAGAGGTTCAGGAACTTGCTATTGAGGCATGGCTACGTGACTCCTTTCCGTTTGATGAAATTGAAGAAATAAAAAAAGGGGTTCGGGGCGCAGATTGTCTTCATATTGTCAATACGAGAACTCGTCAGAACTGTGGTTCAATTTATTATGAAAGCAAAAGAACTAAAGAATTTCAATCAGGATGGATTGAGAAATTCAAGGGAGATTTGCAAGTAAAAAATGCAGACGTTGGTGTCATAGTTACTGAAGCTATGCCGCGAGATATGGAGCGCATGGGACTGAAAGAAGGTATATGGATATGCAGCTTTGAAGAGTTCAAAGGTTTATGCGTTGTTCTTCGTGAATCAATTGTAAGAATAAGCAATTCAAATGCTGTTCATGAAAACAAAGGAGATAAAATGAATATGATATATACTTATCTCACAAGCAACGAGTTCAAACTGCAAATTGAGGCTATTGTAGAAGGCTTCAGTCAAATGCAAGCTGATTTGAATGCTGAAAAGAGATACGTTGAGAGTTCTTGGAAAAAAAGAGAGAAACAGATTGACAAAGTTATCCTTAATACAAATCACATGTACAGCTCTATTAAAGGGATAGCTGGAAGCGCAATTCCTGCTATTCCGTATTTTGAATTTAACGAGATCACAATGCCCGTGGACAACTGAAAGCAGTTTATCTTATCGGAAGATTGATTTCCGCTGTTTTCTACAATGAATTGATTCGTTCGTAATAAAAAACTTCTTCAACTATAAAAAAGCATCATGTTCATTCTCGGAAATTTCCTTATTGCCCTTGCCAAGCTGATCTATATCGCTTCCAACGCCTATATTTGGATTGTGATCGCAAGGGCTGTCATCTCTTGGGTCAATGCTGATCCTTACAACCCCATCGTCCGCTTTCTCGTACAGGTGACTGATCCAGTTCTGTATAAAATCAGACGTTATTTACCGCCGATGGGTGGGCTTGATCTGAGTCCGATGATTCTGATTTTTGCCCTCATCTTTCTTCAGAGCTTTCTCGTGCCGACCCTTCAGCATCTTGGCCAGATGCTGTCACCGGATATTGTTCGGTTTTAGAAATTCCTATCTTCAGTCGTGAAAATATGCTTCAATTGAGGCATGAAACCGCTGCGTCCTGCACTCCCCTGCCTGCAAGCCCGGCCTGACGGTAGCCTGTTGCTCTCGCTGCATGTCCAGCCGGGAGCCGCCCGTACTGAGCTGGCTGGTCTGCACGGCGATGCCCTCAAGCTACGTTTGGCCGCGCCGCCGATTGACGGTAGAGCCAACAAAGCGGTGATTGATTTTATCGCAGAACTGCTGCACCTTCCTAAGTCCGCTGTTATCATCAAGAGCGGACTCGCTAACCGCGCTAAAAAGCTCCTACTGACCGGCATTGCCGAACACGAAGCCCGCTCCCTGCTGGAGCAAAACCGAGGCAGCTTAACCAGCTGAACTACATGCGATGATGAAAAGACCATCAAAAGTCCCGCTTCCCAAGGTTCCCTTGCCGCAGAAAAAAACAGTTGTTATCAAGCCAAAGGCTGAGGTAGCGAAAGGGGACGTGAGCAGCATCAGTGAGATTTTTGTCGCCTTTTTCCGTCTGTGCAAGCGGCGACTCTTGCCCGTGCTGGCAGTGCTGGTGCTGGCAACAGTGGTAAGTCTGCTCCTACTTGCCGCGTTGTGCTTCGGCGGATTAACTGCGCTGGGCGTAGACATGCAGCAGGCGCAGCAGTTCATTACCGGCGGTGATCTTCAGAAACTCTTTATTAATCCACAGCTCATTATTGAAAATCCGCTGCTGCTTGGTGGTGGTGCAATAATGCTGCTGGCGGTAATGTTGTTGTGGTCGTGGTGTTACACAGTAATGCTGGCTGCCGCTGTTGACGAGCATCACGGTATTCTTGAATCCCTCTGCACCGGCTGGAAATATCTTTTCCCGATGTTGTGGGTCAACATGCTGTTGATTGGCATTTACATCTCTTGGGCGACACTTGTAGCTATTTTGATTCCCAGTGTGTTGACAGTTCTGTCACCGTTGATGCCAACCTTCAATTTTCAGAACATAGACCTATTAGCTGGTTCATTTGTTTTTATAGCATTCGGAGTAGTCATTGCTCTCTTGTTCTTCCTGTTGAGCATATCGATTCCTTTCTCCATGATTTTCTGCTTCATGGTTATGATCGACGAGGGGATTGTTGGTATTGATGCGCTGCTTATCAGTCGTCTGTACATGCGTGGTCACTGGTGGAACACGTTCTTCAAGATGTTCCTGATCGGACTCGTTTTGATGGTACTGACGTTGCCGTTCTCATTCCTTCCCCTCTTTATGCCATTTATAGGGCATAAAATTGCCATCAATCTTGTTGCGTTGCTTATAGCTCCGTTGATGCTGCTGTATATGGTAGCAGTGTATCGTGACCTCAAGCAGGCAAACGGAAAAGTTGATCCTCGCTCCGCGTACCGCTGCCTGTGGATGCCAATGGCTCTTGCGGGTATTTTACTCCCGTTGCTGGCGATGATCGGTGCAGCAGTGGTGGGTGGACCGAAACAGTTCGATCAGCTTCTCAACAAAGCAGGACTCAGTACACGACCTATCGCCGAACAGAATAATTCGCCCGTGCCTGTGTCAGAGGAAAAACCGGAGGTGCGAATCCTTCCCTCGGTTGATGGCTTCATCATCTGGCGTGATCCCACCGGCGACACCAGCAATCCGCTCTTAGACATCCGGGAGGTTTCTGCTGTGGGTGAAAAAGGCGAGCTGCTGCTTACCGTGACCTTGGCCAAGCCTTTTGCTGAGTATTTTACTCCTGCAACCCAAGATGATTATGCCCAGTTAGTGAGTTTTTATTTTGATGCAGACATGGATTCTGCTACCGGTGTTGTGTTGACCGGTGAAGAGGGCAGGACGGGCTACGATCTGGAGTTGGATGTGTTGCTGGCTGTTTCTCCTGCTGGAGCAGGACGAGCGTATCCAAGTTTGTACGCAGTAGGGCCACAAAAGAGGCAGTCTTTAGCACCGTTAGCTGACAGCACCGCCATCATTGCTGACAGCACGCTGACCATCCGCTTGCCTTATGATCGAATTGATGGGGTAGTGGGTGGTAAGCTCAAAGTATGCTTCCGTGAGGTATCTCAGCGGGAAGGCGGCGGGCTATCGAAAGATCAAGCAGTCCCTCTGAAATAGAGTCAGAGGGAAGAAGGCAGGCGGCGTTTATTTTCTTGCTTCAACAGGATAGCCGCTGCCCTGCCATGCTTTCCAGCCACCGTCAAGCGCATAAACCTTCGTAAAGCCTTTATCAATCAGTTCCTGCGCCACTCTGCCGCTGGCTCCCAAGCCGTTGCCGGTGCAAGCGCAATAGACCAGCAAGGTCTTGTTTTTCGGAAGACTTGCTACCCATTGGTCGGTGTTATCTTTGGGTATCCAGTGCGCTCCTGGTATCTTGAACTGGCTGCTTTCCCATTGCGTTTCAGAGCGGGCATCGAGAATGAACATGTCCGGCGAGCCGAGCTTGGCCTTGAGTTGCTCCTTGCTCATCACCTGGATATCAGCGGCAAAGGCTGGCAGCAGCTGAGTAAGTAAAAAGAAGACTGCGAGTACGACGTGCTTCATCTTGTTCTCCGTGTTGGATTGATCTACAACCGCTGACTAATGACCACCATTAGCCAGCAGAGCTGAGTTCTGGAAAAGAGGCCAGCGCGGTACGAGCGGCCTCAAAATCAAACTGTTCCACCGAGCCTTGCAAGGCAGTCAATCGCTGCCGCAGCTCAGGCTTCCCTCCTGTCATCTCCAGCAGCGCATCTAAGGTCTCCGATGCACCTGCATCATAGTTTTGCAACCGCTCGAAGAGCAGCCGCAGCGCGTCTCTGATCTGCTCTTGACTGGCTGTTTCGGCCTGTTCTTCCTCCTCCAGTGGCGGGAGGCGGCGCAGCGCAATGATGACCCGCTTCAGCTGTTCTTCTGCTGCATCAAGCAAGCGGTCAAGGGGGAATTGCTTTCTGATCCCTTCCTCCAGGAGCCGGGCCGCCTCTTGGAGCTTTTCCGCACCGATGGCACCAGCCAAGCCTTTCAGGGTGTGGGCTAATCGTTCCCCGTCTTTCTGCTGATTCTCAGCCATGACACTGCGGATGTCCTGCACTGCTGCGGGATGCTCTTTAGCAAAACTGCGCAAGATGTTCAGATACACCCGCTGATTGCCGCCCAGCCGCTCTAAGGCCGCCCGACTGTTGATACCGCAGAGACGCGGCAGCTCGCTTGCTGAATGCTTCGTTGGCTTATGCACCCGCTCCCGTGTGCCGGGTTTGATCCAGCGGCAGAGAGAAGCTAACAGCAGCCGACGATCAACCGGCTTAGGGATGTGGTCGTTCATACCAGCGGCCCGGCATTGCTCGCGGTCGTGGCGCATCGCATTAGCACTCATGGCTAAGATAGGCAGTTCCGCATAGACCGGCTGACTGCGGATAGCCGCTGTTGCCTGATAGCCGTCCATCACTGGCATCTGTAAATCCATCAGCACAGCATCGTAGCGGCCCGGCTGAAGCAAGTTCAAGACCTCCTGCCCGTTCTCAGCCAGATCAACCAAGAAGCACTCTTGACTAAGCAGCTCCATTGCTACTTGCTGATTGATCTTATTGTCTTCTGCTAACAGGATACGCGCCCCACGAATGCTATCTAAGACCGCATTATCTGGGCCGTGCAGCTCCGAACGTTCTATATGAGCGGCCAGTTCCTCTTGATCAGAAAGCGGCAAGGGTAGGGTGAAGGTGAAAGCACTGCCTTCACCGGGCGCACTGACCAGCTCAATGGTACCGTCCATCATCTCCACGAGCTGGCGGGTAATGGCGAGACCTAACCCAGTGCCGCCGTAGAGGCGGGTGGTGCTACTGTCTGATTGAACAAAGGGCTTGAACAGCTCTCTCTGCTGCTCCTTGCCAATACCGATACCGGTGTCTTGCACCGTAAAGGCAATGGGTAAGCAGCCGGGCTGGGCATGAAGACCGGGCCGCACCTCCATACTGATCTCGCCTTCTTTGGTGAACTTGAAGGCATTGCCAACCAAGTTGAGCAGTATCTGTTTGATCCGCAGCGGGTCGCCGAGCAAGTAGTGCGGTATCTCCGGGGCAATACGGGTGCGGAGATGAATGCCCTTCTGCTGGCTGTGAATGGCCATCAGCGAGCCAATTTGGGCCATCAGCTGATGGAGGTCAAAGGGAATAGACTCCAGCTCTAAGCGGTGCGCCTCAATCTTAGACAGATCGAGGATATCGTTCAGTAAGCCGAGCAACGAGTGAGCCGACTCATGCACCTTGCGCAGGTAGTCAACCTGCTGGGTATTGAGTTCCGTCTTCAGTGCCAGCTCAGTCAGGCCAATGATACCATTCATGGGGGTGCGGATTTCATGACTCATGTTGGCTAAGAAGTCGCTCTTGGCCTGATTAGCCTTCTCTGCCTGAATCCTTGCCTCGGCTAAGTTGTGTTCTGCTGCTCGCTGCTCAGTAATATCATCAGCAATGCCCAGCAAGTAAGCAGGCTTTCCTTGCTCATCGAGGATCGGAGTCTTCCGAGTACGCAGCAAGCGGTTGCCTTGGCAGGTGCTGATCTGCTCTTCTGTAATCTCAATGGCTTTACCACTGGCAAGCAGGCAGTGATCGGCGGTAAGACGTGCTTCTGCTTCAGGCAGCGGCAAGAGATCAGCATCGGACTTCCCAAGGAAGTCAGCAGCAGGTCTGCCAATCAGCTGTTCGCCTGCCCGATTAAAGCGGACATAGCGCAAATGTTCCGCGTCTTTCACGAAGAGCAAAGAGGGAAGCGTCTCAATCACTGAATCCAAGAAGCGGTGCTGTGCTTGCAGCTGGAGTTCTGCTTCTTTGCGTGAGGTGATATCCTGTACTAAGCCAAGCATATTCACTGCGTCACCGTATTCATCGCGCACCACATCGCCCTGCTCATGTAACCAATGCACGCTGCTGTCCGGCCAGACCACCCGATACTCAATGTCGTAATCAGTCCGCTGTTCTAAGCAGGAACACACCGCCTCATTCACCCGCTGCCGATCATCACGATGAACACTGTGGAGAAACTGCTCGCGCGTGGTTTTCATCTTGTCCACTTCATAGCCAAACAGCACCGGCGTACAGCCGCTCCAGTACAGCTCATCGGTGCTGATCTGCCATTCCCAACTGCCTGCACGGGCAAACTGTTGGCTCTTGCGCAACCGCTCCTCGCTGCGCTGCAAGGCAAACTCTGCCTCCTTACGCCGAGTCACGTCTTGCCCCATGAGCATGTAGCCGGTGGTCTCGCCGCCAGCATTACGGATAGCTGAGACCCGCATCTCGAAATGACGGGTGCGGCCTTGCTCTTGCCGCTGGATGTTATACTGGTAAAAGCCTTTTTCACGAACAAGCCTCACCGCGTTCTCTAAGCGTTCTGCTGGTATTTGGTGGAGAACGTGAAACTCATGCACGGTTCTGCCGATGACATCCTCCACCTTGTAGCCGTAGATGCGGGCGGCCATTGGGTTAAAGTAAAGGATGCGCAACTGGAGGTCAGTGGCCGCGATCCCGGTATCAGGGGCAGACTCTAACAGGCAGTGCAGAATAGCCTGATCACTGAGGGCTTTGCGGGTCTCGCGCAGCTGGCGTTCCTGCTCATGAATGATCTCACGCAGCAGACGGGAGTATTTGCTTTGCAGACCCTTGAGCAAGTCGGTTTCGGTGAGGATACCAGTCAGCAGTCCGTGCTCATCAACAATGATTAAACGGCGGATGTGCTGCATCCGCAGAATGTTGACCACATCAGGTAAAGTAGTTTGCTCTGAGACCGCACAGACCGGTTGACTCATTACTGCCTCAAGCCGGGTATGATAAAAGTCAAGCCGCTGGAGGCTGAGGCGAATCACGTCCCTTTCTGTGAGGATACCGACCGGCTTGCCTTGCTCGGTTATCGGCACGCAGCTGATGCTGTGCTGGTGCATCTGCTCTAAGGCAAGATGAACGCTGTCTGTAGGCTTGAGGGCGACCACCTGCCGAGCAACTAATTCTTTAATCGTACTCAGATCAACGAAATACTCTAAGCCAAGCGAGTGGAGGAAATTGGTCTCTGTGACCATGCCCACTGCTCGCCCAGCCTGATTGATCACGACTAAGTGCCGCGCTCGCGACACCACCATCTGCTGGAAGGCTTCCCGGTAGCCGGTCTCTGCCGAAGCAGTTACCAAGCTATCGGTCATCATGGTTGCGCCGGTCAGATCAGAATGCAGCCGATCTTGAGCTGCACTGCGAGTGATGTCGCGCTCTGTGACCATGCCGACTGGGTGGCCTTCGTCATCCGTCAGCACCACGGCAGAGATGTGTTCCTGCTCCATCAGCTCAAGCAGAGCAGGGAGCGGGGTATCCGGTGAAGCGGTGATCACCGGTGAGGTCATCAGCTGGGCAAGATTCATAATCTGCGGAGTATAATCCAACTGCTACGCTGCGGCAAGCACAGCCTGTTAGTGCTGCATCAGTCTTTCCTCATAAGGAGGCTCATGCTTTTCGATGATCGTGCAATACGCTCTAGAGTATACCTTGTTCGAGCGAACAAGACTTCCTCGTTCACTCGAACAAGCATGGCCCGTTCGCTCGAACGAGGTTTCTCCGTTCACTCAAACGAGACACGCTCGAACAGAGCAACGAAGAGTACTCTTTGCCTCATTGCTCAGAGCGACCTTACGCTTTAGCAATGATTGTGCTTGACTTGTTCCGTAATCCTTTCTACAAAGCTGGCTACGGTTACTCTTTGCCAAGAGAGCAGAGGGGAGGAGGCACAGAGACCTATCCCTACCGTGGTTGTCCATGAATTCCTTTTTACGAGGTGGAACAGTTCGTCATGATCACTTTGCTTGATTACGGCGCAGGTAATGTGCGCTCAGTTATCAACGCCCTTGAGCGGCTGGGCGAAACCGTGGCTCAGGTCAGCTCGCCTGCGGATATCGACCGAGCTGAACGCTTAGTCTTCCCCGGTGTAGGCAACTTTGGGACGATGATGCGCAGCCTCAACGATCAGGGCTTAGTCGAGCCGTTGCTGCGTTATCTCCACGCGGGCAGACCTTTCTTCGGGATATGTATTGCTCTGCAAGCCCTGTTCGAGAGCAGTGAAGAGGCTCCTGATGTACCTGGCCTTGGCTTCCTACCGGGACGAGTGCGACGTTTCCGCACAGAGCTTGCTGTGCCGCACATCGGGTGGAACGGCATCCGGGCAGCGCAGCCCTCGCGTCTCTTCAACAGTCTGAGCGGGCAAGAGAAGTTCTACTTTGTCCACTCCTACCATGTTGAGCCGGAGAACCGGGCGGATGTGTTGACCTCCACCGACTACGGCTACGAGTTTGTCAGCTCGATCCAGCGGGGCAATGTCGTGGCCACACAGTTTCACCCAGAGAAGAGCGGTAAAGCAGGCTTGCAGCTGATAGAGAACTTCCTCAGCAGCAGCCGTGAGGTGGTGGAGCTGCGCTCTTGCCCGCAACCAACCCAGCTTGCTGCCCGGATCATCGCTTGCCTCGATGTGCGCTCGAATGAACAAGGTGACTTAGTTGTGACTAAGGGCGATCAGTACGACGTGCGTGAGCAGGGACAGGTGCGCAATCTTGGTAAACCAGTGCAGCTGGCCCAAGACTATTACGAGCAAGGCGCAGACGAGATCACCTTCCTCAACATCACCGCCTTCCGTGCTTTCCCACTGGAGGACATGCCGATGATGGAGGTGCTGCGTGAGACCTCGAAGCAGGTCTTTGTGCCGCTGACTATCGGCGGTGGTATCCGTGACTTTACCGACTGCAAGGGCACGTTTCACTCTGCGTTAGACGTGGCTTCTGAATACTTCCGCTCTGGTGCGGACAAGGTTTCGATCGGCTCAGATGCTGTGCTGATTGTCGAGCAGGTCTTAGCCACGGGCAGAGCTACTGGCATGAGTTCAATCGAGCAGATAGCACGGGTCTATGGTAATCAGGCCGTGGTGATCTCGGTTGATCCGCGCCGAGTGTATGTGAACTCGCCTGACGCAGTGCGGCATCCGGTGATAGCTACTGCCTTTCCCGGCCCTAACGGGGAGCAATACTGCTGGTATCAATGCACAATCAAGGGCGGGCGTGAGGGTCGTGACCTTGATGCAGTCACGCTGGCCAAGGTCTGTGAGCAACTGGGCGCGGGCGAGATACTGCTTAACTGCATTGACCGTGATGGCACCAACTCAGGCTTTGATCTGGAGCTGATTAACGCGGTCAAGCAAGCGGTGCGCATTCCCGTGATTGCTTCCAGCGGTGCAGGCTGTGCTGCCCACTTCTTAGAGGTCTTTCAAATAACCAAGGCAGATGCAGCTCTTGCTGCTGGTATCTTCCACCGTAAGGAGGTGCCAATCAGCGAGGTGAAGGACTTCCTGCAAGGTACGATTGAGGTTCGGCAGGACTGAGCGGCTTGGCTCCTACTTGAAGTCATCTTCATACGTGAAGATGGTGCAGCAGTTCTTGCCAAGGTCTTTGCTGCGGTACAAGGCACGGTCGGCCATCTTCATGATCTCAGTCAAATTATCGCCGTGTTCTGGGAAGCAGGCAATGCCACAGCTGACTGTAATCCGCACAGAATGGTTTTCATAAATCAGCGGGGTGTACTCGATGCGACTACGCAGCCGCTCGGCTACATTGTATGCTTCTTGGCAGTTGGTCTCTGGCAGAAAGGCGACAAACTCGTCGCCGCCAAAGCGAGCTAGCATGTCCTCTTCTCGCAGACCGGCCCGCATGGTCTCGGAGATGGAGACAATCAACATGGTGCCTGCATGATGACCGTAGGCATCGTTGACGGCCTTGAGACTGTCCGCATCGATCATCAGCACAGAGAACTTGCCGGCTCTGGTCAGCGTGCGTTGGTACTCGCGCTGCATGAAGATCAGCAGCATCTTCATATTCCAGAGGCCAGTGAGCTGGTCGGTGCGCGAGAGCTGGCGTATCTTCTCCTTGGTGACTTCAGTTTCTATCGATATCTGCGAAGCAACCCACGCCAGCAGCCAGAGTAACACGATCTGAATCAGCGGCCCAGACAGATATTCTGCATCCACATGAAGCGCAGCCAAGCTACCGGAAAAGGCCTTGCGGTCAGCAAGAGCGAGCAAGGCACCACTGACGGTGAATGCACCGGTTTGCTGGAGGATTGCGTCTGGGCCAAGGGTTATACCAGCCAGCATAACCGAGAGGAAGCAGAGCGGCAGAAAGGGACTGGATAGCATCCCGGTCTGCCAGATAGTGATGAGGATGAAAAGAAGGACAACCCAGTTATTGAGAGTTATATGCCAAGGTTCGCGGTGATATCTACGCCAAAGGAAGTGAGCGACCCCGCTAAACAGACCGAAGCCCGCTAATGTACCGTAGAGTATAGGAGGATGCAGCACTGACACACAGGGGAGCTGAACGAAGAGCAATACCAGCAGCAGCAACAGTCCTTGGAGGCCTGAGAGTATCTTCTGGTAAGCGGCCCGTTCTTCTCGGTCGATCTCCTTGTGCTCGTCGATAGGAATCTGGCCAACCCGCTGCCCGCTCAGGAGGGAATAAATAGGAGAGCTTTTCTCATACGAGGCCATACTGCTTGAGCCACCGTTAAAGAAAAAGTCTTTCCCGGACAACAGTGCCGGGTCTCCCTCGTGATCGGGCTTCACTTCAGTCATGCCGTATCTGTCCTGCCTCTGTAAGCTCCTGAAAGCTGGTACTTCTCCGCTGCCTGACATCTTCAACTGAGCAGTCTTCAGACAGAAAACACAATGTTGCAGCCGGACAGCTCATGACTGTGCGTAGTTTCAGGATAAGAAAGATAAAAAATATCATGTCTGTTTTCTAAAAACAAGCTGAATTGTCAGACAGTGCGCAGGAGGGCCAGCCGGGATGGAAGAAAATCCTTGTCAAGCCTGTTGACAATATTTATTATTTACACTGAGCCGGAATTTCATAGGCCTTACAAGGAAATTCATCCAGCAAGACGGGAAAAGAACGTATGTTCCATTGTCTGTTCGGCAAAAGAAAGGGTTGTATGCAGCCCAGCGTGGAAGGCGGAGCAGCGCGTCCGCTTTCTGAATGCTGCACGTGCAGCACGGTCAGAGTCTGCCGGATCAGCGGCGACCGGGTGGTCTGCGGCAGAATGGCCAGCTTGGGCGTGCTGCCTGGCTCGGTGATCGAGCTGCTTTGTCCCGGACAGGGACGGCGGCGGCGACAGTGTATGGTGAAAGTCAACGGCGGTACCCTCAGCTTGGATGAACTGACCGCTGCAAGCATTTTTGTTGAACCAGCCTGATCATGCAGCATATTATAGTTGGCCTCATTGTCCTTGCCGTGCTGATTCTTCTTGGTCTCAGGCTGTTTCGAGCTTTCCGCTCTGGCTCCTCCTGCTCCTGCGGCGGCTGTTCGGGCTGTAATGGAGCAGGTTGCACCCCATCTGAACAGCCTGTTCCCACAGCAGCGGACGACGACCAAGACTGATTCCTTTCCTGCGTCTTATCGCGCAGCAGAAGCCTGCCTGCCTTTCTTGTCAGCTTTCAACTCCAACCGCAGAGAATCTCGGTGAACGATCCTATTCATATCGCCTTGGCTGGCAATCCCAATGCCGGCAAAACCACTTTGTTCAACCATCTCACCGGCGCACGCCAGCATGTGGGGAATTATCCCGGCGTGACCGTGGAGAAGAAAGAAGGTTCTCACACTTATAAAGAACAAAATATTCGAGTTGTTGATTTACCCGGCACGTACTCGCTTACCGCCTACTCGGTCGAAGAGTTAGTCGCTCGTGATTACTTGGTTAATGACCGCCCGGATGTGGTAGTCAATATTGTTGATGCGGTCAATTTGGAGCGCAACCTCTATCTGACCTGCCAGTTTTTGGAGCTGGGCGTACCCTTAGTCATCGCTCTCAACATGGTTGATGCGGCGGAGAAGCGAGGCATCAGCATCAACACGGAGGTTCTTAGCCAGCTGCTGGGCGTACCGGTGCTGCCGATTGTGGCTCGCAGCGGCAGAGGTGTGCCGGAACTGCTTGAAGCCGTTGTTGTATGCAGCCAAGCAGCAGTAGATCGCCCGCCGACCTTGCTTCGCTACGGCTCAGACATTGACCAAGCCTTACGTGATGTTGTCCCGCTGATTGAAGCAAACCAGCTGCTGGCTGATCTGTATCCGCCCCGCTGGACCGCGCTGAAAATCCTTGAAAATGACGAGCAGATCATCAGTCGGGTAATGCGGGCAGATGCAGAAAGAGGGCGGCACCTCCTCAGTCGCAGCGAGACCTTGACCCAGCATTTGCAAAATACCATCGATGCCTACCCAGAGGCGGTGATTGCTGACCATCGTTACGGCTTTATCAAATCTATCCTTCGCCAAGGTGTGGTAACGAGGACGTTTGATGAAGACCGACTTTACGCTTCGGATAAAATCGACAAGATTGTTACCCATCGGGCTGCCGGGCCGCTGATCATGGCCGCTATCCTCTTTGCTCTCTACAGCTTCACCTTTACTTGGTCAGGCTTTCTGGTTGAAGGATTAAATCATCTGTTTGAATTGCTCGGCGCGGCAGCACAAAGCAGTCTGCCCAACGGCCCGCTGAAATCAATGTTCATTTCCGGGGTGATCGATGGCGTGGGCGGTGTGTTTGGCTTTGTGCCGATTATCATGTTTATGTTCTTTGGTATCGCAGTGCTGGAAGATTCCGGCTACTTAGCGCGAGTTGCCTTCATGATGGACCGAATTTTTCACTTCTTCGGTCTGCACGGCTCTTCGGTTATGCCCTTTATCGTCTCTGGCGGCATCGCGGGTGGCTGCGCCGTACCAGGCGTGTTTGCGGCCCGTACCCTGCGTTCGCCCAAAGAGCGGATGGCCACCCTGCTTACCGTGCCCTTTATGAACTGCGGAGCCAAGCTGCCAGTGCTGACTTTGATCATCGCTGCTTTTTTCGCTGATCATCAGGCCGCATATATGTTCGCCGCTACGTTAGTCAGCTGGACAGTGGCACTGCTGGCCGCAAAATTCCTCCGCATGACCGTGCTGAAAGGCGAATCCACGCCCTTTGTCATGGAGCTGCCACCGTATCGTTTTCCCACCTTGCGCGGCTTGCTCACCCATACTTGGGAGCGCACGTGGCAGTACATGAAAAAGGCGGGCACGGTGATTCTTGGCATCTCTATCTTGCTTTGGGCGATGATGACGTATCCCGGCTTGCCAGCGGATAAGGCTCAGGAATTTGAGGCAATGCGGGCGGTTGCTTCTGACTCAGAAGAGCAACTTCAGCAAATTGCCCGGCAAGAGGCTGAAGCCGGACTACAGCATTCTCTCGCTGGACGAATAGGTATCGCTTTGGAGCCAATCAGCCAATATGCCGGTTTCGATTGGCGTACTAACATCGCCTTGACAGGTGGTTTTGCGGCGAAAGAGGTGATTGTCTCTACTTTGGGTACAGCTTATTCTCTTGGCGAAACCGACCCAGAAGATGCAGCCCCGCTCAAAGAACGATTAGCAACTGACCCCCGCTGGAATCCATCGACCGCTTTGGCTTTTCTCGTGTTCGTCATGTTCTATGCGCCTTGCTTTGTCACAGCGGTAGCAATTGCCAAAGAAAGTGGCTCATGGAAATGGGCGGCTTTCTCCATCGGCTTCAACACGCTCTTAGCCTACAGCTTGGCAGTGATGATTTTTCAAGTGGGGAGATTAGTGGGGTGAGAAAATCAGGGTCACGGTGCGCCGTTACCCTATCTTGCCTCTGAACATGAGGCTGATAGAAGTAAGGACAGGGTGCATGAGGGTTTATTTTTCCTTCAAACGAGGCAAGAACCTTTTGTGGCTCGACAACGAAGAGTTCTGGCTCGGCCAAAACTTTTTGTTGCTTGGTAAGAATCTTCTTTTGCTAATCCGCAAAAGTCTTTTGCCGAGTACCAAAGCATTCTTACTCGGCAAAACATGTCTCCTGCGAAGCTGCAACTTTCTGTTGCTTGGCAACACGCCTTTATGGCCGAGTAAAATTCGATGCTGATTTTGCAGAAACGAAAAGAATTATCAAACGGTTCATGCAATTTTAAGCAATATTGCTGCGGAATTCATTTATTTCCGCCAGCGTCTTTTCCGCTTCGGCGAGATGAAAGCTGCCAGCGGCCCGGAAAATCTCCACTGCTTCCTGAACATGCGCCCGCGCTTCCTCGGCATGGCCTTGCGCCAGCAGAATTTTCCCTAAAAGGTGCAAGGTTACGCCCGCTTGGATTTTGCCGCCGTACTGCCTGCTGATGGCAAGGCTTTCCTCGCATTTCTTTTTTGCCGCAGCAAGGTTTCTTTGGCGATAATAGACCTTGGCGATGGAAGTTAACGGGATAGCTTTAGAGGACATCACGGTTTTCAGATTCACACTCTCGTGCAGAGTTGCAAGAGCCTTTTCATAATTTCCAAGAGCAAGATACGCCTCGCCAAGATACGAAAGAGTAACTGATATTCCGCCGACTCTATTATTTTTTTTGTATATTCTCAGGCTTTTTTTGAAATAAAGAAAGGATTTTTTAATATTTCCTTTCAAGTAATATATATGGCCTATATGGTTATAAGTGATCGCAATATCATAGCTCCTATTCATTCTGATCCAAATCAACTTTTTAAACAGAGCGAGAGCCTCGTCGAACCTTCCTTGATGTTTATAAACAAAAGCGATATTGTTTGTTTCCGTTTCTACTCCTAACGATCTGCCTAAGCTCTTCTTGATTTCAAGTGCATCCTTGTAATATTTTAATGCGGTGGAGAGATTTGAATATTTTGTCGAATAAAATGAACCTAATCTGTTGAATACATCTGCTGCCCCAAGAATATCTCCCGATTCTTTTCTTAACCGCAGAGCTTCGTTAAACTGTTGTAAGGCTTTTTCCAAGTTACCGACATCCCGATAAGCTTCTCCAAGATCATAAAACAGATCAGCTCTGCCAGATATCCCCTCTATTTTATTAGCAACATCAAAACATTGACCATAAAGCTCAATGGCTTTGTTTATATCACCATTATCTCTGTATGTATAGCCGCAACCCAACAATGCCATAGCTTGAGCCGAAATATCACCAGCCTTTTGAGCTAACGCAAAACCTTCCTTATGCTTTTCCAGAGACTCCTCAAACTGCTTCTGTTGCCGGAGCACCTCGCCAATCTTCCGTAAAGACAAAGCTTGACCAAGAAGATCATCATCTCGCCTTGATCGCAGACTTTCTTTATACACCGCCAATGCGTGTTCCCATCTCCGCTGTATTCCAAAAGTTTTACCAAGCACTTCAATCAGTATTTTCCCCTTGTTTTCAGCATCGTTTTCTTCCTCACAGATTCTAATTCCTTCCTTGCTTGTTTTTTCTATTTTTTCTATTTCTTCAACACGCCAGTATAAGTCATATAAATTGCAAACAACTGTGGCGAGTTCCTTTGTGTTCCGCCGCGCCTTCTGCAACTCAAACGCACGGACAAAATACTGTTCTGCCTCCTCCCACAACGCCTCTTCGTAGAAAAACTTGCCCAAGGCATGACAGACCTTGCCTTCCCGCCCTTCATCCTGCGCCGTTTGCAGAATGCGCTCCGCCTCTCGGCACCGCTCCACCGCCTTGTCTAACCCGGAGGATGAACGTTCCAGCCAGCCCTGCTCCACCAGCAGATCGACCCGCAGCAGCAGATGCTCCTTGGTCGGCTCCAGCTTCTCCAGCGCGGCCAAGGTCTCGGCCAGCAGCTTTCCGCACCGCTCCAAATAGCCCCATTTCCGTAGATGCTCGGCAGTTTCCACCAGCAGCCGTGCTGCTCTGGCCTTCTCACCAGACTGAACGGCATGATGCTGGGCTTCAAGCCTCTGCTGCACCTGCTCAAAGCTCGGCTTATCCGCATTGAATTCCAGTCGCTCGTAATAATCCGCCAGCCGCGAATGACAAAGCTGCTGCTCCTCAGCCGTCGTCTCAGCCCGACTGAACTCCCGCACCAAATCGTGCAGACGATATTTCTTCTCCTTTCTGCTGTACATCACCAAATTTTTTTCCACCAGCGCAGGCAGCAGGCGGGCCGCCTGCCCCTGTTCTTCCAGATGGGCGATAATGCCGAATTCCGCCGGGCGCGGCAGGACAGACATTCTGAGCAGCAAATTCTTTTCCTCAACAGTGAGCAAGGTGTAGAACTGCCGCCGGAGCAGTTCGTTGACCAAACTTCCACCATAAAACAGACTGGTTTCAGCCAAAATGAGCTGCAAATCCATTGTTCCGGCCATGCCCGCCAGCAGACCCATCGCCAAAGGATGGCCGCCCGTGAGCTGCCAAGCTCGGCGGAGCAGTTCTTCGTCCTCATCTAATCCCAGCAGCCGCAGCAATTCTAAGCCGTTTTCTTCATCAAATGACTCCAAACTGCTCGGCACCTGACAAAGTTGCTGCCAAGGCAGCACGGGCCGCACCCGACTGACAAGGAGAACTTTTGCTTGATGGCGAGTGTTGAGCAGTTCGCTGAAGAGCAGCTTAATTCCCTCATTGCTAATTTGCCGCTCCGAATTAAGCAGCTCATGCACGTCGTCGAAAATCAGCAGATATTTTCGCACACCCAGCGCAGCCAGCAGAAAATTAATTTTATTTGCTGCTGGAATGTCATACTCCACCACGCCACTCAAACAATGGTCGCCGCAGCCGCTCAAAAAATACGCCAGCTCTGCGAGGAGCTGATCTACATCTGTTTCTTTTGCGCATTTGCTGTAATAGATGCCCGCAAAATCAGCTTCAGATTCCTCGGCCACTTTTGCCGCCAGCATAGTTTTGCCTATTCCGGCCAAGCCGTCCACAATCACGAAGACCTTGGTTGCATCAAGAAGATCGCTCCGCAATTCCTTGCGTTGCTTAACTCGGTCAACAAAGTTATGCGCCTGCGGACGGAGTGTGTAGGTGAGCGGACGTTTTCCCGACTGGACAGCGACAGGCGTGGGAGGCGGCGCAAAGGGATTTTTGGCAATAACCAGCTCCTCCCCTTCACGATCAAAATCCCAGATTTTCGGAGTCTGCCGCCTGCCACTGTCCATCTGTTTGATCTGCTTGTTCACATACTGGTAAAGATCATTCACGCTGATCTCTCCGCGCTGGGACAAATCAGCAGCCCCGGTGCGGAGTCCTTCCAGCAGAAATTTTGTGAAGATCGAATGAACCGCTCCGTCTTTGGCCTGTTCGTCTTCATAAGCGAGCTGAACGGCATTGCTGGCGGTGAGGACAACCCGCCCATAGCCCATGTTCTTAAAAGCCGCATCAAGTTCCTCATCCGCGCCCTTACTCCCACGCGCAAAGGCACCGCTGAAGCAGCAATCGAGAATCAGGATGATGCGGCGGGATTTCGATTCTTCCACCTCTTCCAAGAGAAAGCTGGCCGCGATGCCGGTTGCCCGGAGCCGGTCGCGTCTGGTATCCGTGGCTGTCAGATAGAGCTTACCGCTGTTCAAATCATCTTTCAGGCCGTGACCGCTGAAATAGAGCAGAGCAAGATCGTCGCGCCTCTGTTCGGCGAAAAAGTCGGCAATAGCCTCTCGAATTACCGAGGAGGCTTTGTTGATCAGTAGTTCCTTCACCTCAAAGCCGCCGATGCAGGCATCACGCAGCACTTCTGCCAAAGCCTGCACGTCATTTTGCGGCGCAAAAAGTCGGGTGAGGCTGGCATCCTGATACTCGCTGCTGCTGATCAGCAGGGCTGAACGGCGTTCCATCGCATCTTCCAGTTATTGCTTGACTCGATTGAGCGACCGCACCAATTCGGCAATTTCCTCTTTGGAATACCGGTGATCTGGGGTGAATTCCGCCTTCGCTCCGTTCGGAGCTTCAACTTTAATGGTGCGGTTGCCGACTGTCCACTGTTGAAGCAAGCTGATCAGATTCGGAATGGCCGCCACTGCAATGCCAAGAATCACGCCGCCCACCGTGATCGGGTCGCCTTTGCTCCTGTCTATCGCTTTTCCTGCCTCCCTCTCCAAAGATTCAATCGCCTCCAAATCCCGAAGCTGCCGTATCAGCGACAGAGCCAGTCGGTCAAGCTGCTCGTCATCAGCCTCACTATCGTGGAGAGTTATCCGTAATTTTACCATGCTTTCTTCCTTCATTTTTTACCCTATCTTGCTTCTGAACATAAAATAGACCGCGCCCACCAAACATAAGCCTGCCCAAAGATAATCGAGCTTCAGAGGTTCTTTCAGATACATCACGGAAAAAGGGAGGAATACCGTCAAGGTGATTACTTCTTGAATGATCTTGAGCTGACCCACGCTCAAAACCGTAAAGCCAATCCGGTTGGCTGGAACCTGAAGCAGATATTCAAATAAGGCAATGCCCCAGCTCGCCAACGCAGCGATTATCCACGGTTTGCTGCTCAATTCCTTGAGATGGGCGTACCAAGCAAAGGTCATGAAGACGTTGCTGCACGTCAGCATGAGGATAGAAGTAAGGACAGGGTGCATTGTTTCAGCAGGTTATAGTCGGGGCAGTATCCAGCGTCGGAACATCAGCGGGGTCATCATGGTTGTCACTACGCCCATCAGCACTAATGTGGAGAACATGCCCTGATTGATAAAGCCGCGCTCGTAAGCGATGCTGGCGATGACTAATTCCATCACTCCACGGCCATTGAGAATAATACCGATACCCAAGGCACGGGCAGGCGGGAGCTGAATAACCAAGCCACCGAGCCAACCCGCCAGCACTTTTGAGCTGATTGATACGACCAGCACGACCAAGACAAACCCCAGTGGCTTCAAGGCATCAATGTTGAATTCTAACCCCAGGTAGGCAAAAAAGACTGGCCCCAGAAAGCCTTCGGTGATTGAGCGCAGGGTGAGGTCTAATTCGTGATAGCGCGAGGCAAGAAAGAATTTGCGGTCAATCAACAGTGCGCCGAAAAATGCACCGATGACAAAGTGAAAGCCCAAGGCTTCGCTGACCGAGCCGAAGACCAGCACAAACAGCACTAAGATACCGAAAAGAGCCTCATTACCAACGGCATCAACTAACTTCTCCGATATTTTTTCGATATGAATTCCCCGCTTGATCATCCGCTCTAACTGCCAGTTGAAGCCGAGGATGAATGCGCCGAGAGCGATGAGCTTCCAGCTGGTGCTGACAATCGACAAAATCACCGCTGACAGGGAAAGCTGGGCAGGTAAATTGAGAATCACTCCCAGCACTAACAGAGCCACCACGTCGTTGAAAATGGCCGTGGCCACCGAATAACGGGCAATATCGGAATCAAGCAGATTGAAACTTTGGAGAATGCGCACCGTGACCGGCAGAGCAGTGATTGACACGCAAAGGCCAAGGAAGACCGTGCGCATCAGGTCGAGCTGAAAGACCGCGCCCACTGCAATGCCCGCAGTCAGAGGTAGAATAAAGCCGAGTACGGCGATGACAATGCCCCGGCCCAGCAAGGCGTTGAGGATGTCTTTGAAATTCATCTCCAGTCCAGCGGATAACACCACCAGAAAGACAGCAAATTCCGAGATGCTGGAAAGAGCGGTGTTGGGATGAATCAGGTTAAGAAAGCTGGGGCCGAGCAGCACTCCGGCCAGCATTTCTCCAACAATGGAGGGCTGGCCGAAACGCTGAAAGATTTGCCCCAGCAGCCGGGCGACAACGATTAGGATCAGCAGGCTGGTGAGCAGAGGCATTGGCTAACGCGGCTGCCAGAGGAGAAAAGCCTTGATGAACTGATCCAGATTGCCGTCTAACACCGCATCAACGTTGCCAACCTCGACGTTGGTGCGGTGGTCCTTAATCAGCCGGTAGGGTTGGAGTACATAAGAGCGAATCTGGCTGCCCCAAGCGATTTCCTTTTTCTCACCGTGCAGATTTTCCTGCGCCTGCAAGTTTTCCTTCTGCTGCTTGTCGTAGAGCTTGGACATCAGCATTTTCATCGCCATTTCCTTGTTACGAAGCTGAGAACGCTCGTTCTGGCATTGCACCACGATATTCGTTGGCAGATGGGTGATGCGAATGGCCGAGTCGGTCTTGTTGACGTGCTGGCCTCCTGCGCCGCTGGAGCGGTAGGTGTCGATGCGCAGTTCTTTTTCGTTGATGTCAATCTCAATGGTGTCGTCCAATTCCGGCAGCACCATCACTGAGGCAAAAGATGTGTGTCGCCGACCCGAAGCGTCAAAAGGCGAAATTCGCACCAAACGGTGAATGCCAACCTCAGAGCGAGTATAGCCGTAGGCATTCTTGCCCTTGATCAGAATGGTTACGGATTTGACTCCGGCCTCGTCGCCGGGCAGATAATCAAGAATATCGGCAGGAAAACTGTGCAGTTCGGCCCAACGTAGATACATGCGCAGCAGCATACTCACCCAGTCTTGAGCCTCAGTTCCGCCCGCGCCCGCATGAACAGTGAGCAGGGCATTGCAGCTGTCATGCTCGCCATCGAACATGCATTCTAATTCGGTCAGCTCCACCTCCTGAGCAAGGCGATCAAGCGAGGTTTCGACCTCACTCAGAGCCTCTACGTCACTTTCCTCTAAAGCCATATCCAAGAGCATTTCCGCCTCTTCGATATGCTGAAAATGCAGCTCCCAGCCCTTAACCACATCTTGGAGCTGACCGAGCTGCCGTTGCACTTTCTTGGCCTTATGCTGATCGTTCCAGAAATTTGGCTCCAGCGACTCAGACTCTAACCGCTCAATGTCTAACTTCTTGCTGTCTAAGTCAAAGATGCTCCTTCAGAGCCAGCACTTTCCCTTTCAGTGCCTGAATCTTCTGCCGCAGTTCCGCAGTTTCAGTCAAATCTGCCATTGTTCTCTCCCTCCAATGAAATAAAAATCAGTCCTGCCTGCCGAACATCTGCTCATAGGCTTCATTTCGCACCTTTGCTATTCGTTTAACAGTAAAGTTGCGTGCCTCGTCGAGCCGATGTTGGAGGATATACTCATCTCGGAGCAGGGCTGCCACCTTGGCCGTGCTGAAGCCGGTGACAGTTTTTACTTTGCCGTTAGCCCTTTGCACGGCAAACTGCCACGTGTCGTCCTCAGTTTTGCTGACTCCGATATAATTTTTTTGCTTGGTCACTGTTGCCTCTAAGCCTCCGCAGCTCTCTGCTGGCGGAGAACTTCCTGCTTTCGCTTGAGTTCCCGCCGTCTTCTTCTTTCCATCCAAGCATGACTCCACAGGAAGAGGCCGGTCAGAGTTAAACAGAAGGTGCCAAACCAGTAACCACCTTGGACAAACACGGTTTTTTCCGTCATCAAGGCCACCGTATCGGTCAGAGCCTCGGCAGTGAACAGGCCGGATTCGCTGCTTATCGCTCCGGTTGGTGCGATAAAGCCGCTGATACCAGTATTCGCGGCTCGAACGATGCTGCGCCGATTTTCCACCGCGCGCATTATGGTCATGGCCCAAGAATGATGCGGTGCGCTGGATTTGCCGTACCACGCATCGTTTGTCATGCTGACCAAGAGATTTGCTCCTGCGGCAGTCTCGCGCCGAGCAATGTTCGGAAAGATCGATTCAAAGCAAATCAAAACGCCCGCTTTGATAGTATCCGCATTGAGTGGTTCAAAAGAATTGCCAGGAGAAAAATCGCCCACCAGCTCTACTAATGGCCTGATGAACCAAAGGTAGTCACTCAAAGGAACATACTCGCCGAATGGCACCAAATGTTGCTTGTTGTACCTGCCATTCAGTTGGCCTGTTCGGTCGTACATCAGGGCACTATTAAAATATTCCACCGGTCTGAGCGTGTCGTTGAACTGTTCTGCCGCTGCTTTTTGCTCTTGGAGGGTGATAGTAAAATACGGTGCTCCGGTAAGCAGATACGTTTGCTTTTCTTTGGCGAACGCCTTCACCCGGCTTATCAGCGGCTCCCGATGCGGATAAAAAGGCAGAGCGGTTTCCGGCCAGACGACCAAGCTAATCTTGTTCTCACTTTGAAAGGCTTTTGCTGACAAAGAAAGGTAGCGGTCAATAGTCTCCACCTTGAGTGCTGGCGACCATTTTTCGCTCTGGTCAACATTGCCTTGCACAGCAAGAGCCGTAATCTGTTCGGCTGCGGCGGCTTCGGAAACCACCTGTCGATAGCGCACCATTGAGTAGCCACCCGCGCAGTAAAGACTGAGACAGACCATAACTGCGAGCAGATACTGACGTTTTGGTGCTTTCGCTGCGCTGAAAATTCTATCTATAAACCAATAAATTAGGGTGTTGATCTGGACAATAAAGAACGTAATCAGGTGATGTCCGCCCAAATCCGCAGTTTGGATCAACAGCGGCTCACGGTGCAGGCCATAGCCGAGGTCCATCCACGGAATACCGGAGAAAAGCCAGCCCCGTGCTACGTCAAGCCCTACCCAAACTACTGGCGCGATCAGGAGTACAGAGACAGATAAGCCTTTGCCGCTTTCTGGCCTCGTGGTCAGTCGATTGAGAATCATGCAGAAAAAGGCAGTGTAGGCTGACATATACACGGCCAGCAGAACGAGGACAATTATTGCCACTGAGGCGTGCAGACCACCGTAGTGTTCTAAAACAATAACGATCCAGTAGAGCAGGCTGAGATGATAAAGCAAGCCGGAAGACATACCCATGCAGCCGCTTTGCACCGTACTCGGCAACGTCCGCGCTGCCCAGAGCAACGGTACCAAGGCAATGAAAAGCAGGGGCCAGCAACCGACTAAACCGGGCATAGCCAAGGCCAGCAACAAAGCCGAAGCAGCAGGAGCAAAAAACGAAGTACTTTTAGAGGAGGTCATAGCTTGCGGATGCGCACGGTGCGGACTCGGCGCGGGGTTGAGGTCAGTACTTTGAAGGTCAGCGGTGGCGTGGTCACGGTTTCACCGTTGCCCGGCATTCGCCCCAACAGATGAATCAACAGTCCGCCCAAGGATTCGTAAGGACCGTCCGGCAGGAGACAGTCAAAATGTTTTTCTACCGCTTCAACGTCGATCCGGGCATCAGCAACCACGGTCTGGAGATCAACCTCAAGCATCAGCTCCCGTTCGTGCTGATCATGCTCGTCGTCAATTTCACCGACAATTTCTTCCAGTACGTCTTCTAAGGTGATCAAGCCGCGCACGCTGCCGAATTCATCCGTGACAATAGCCATGTGGTTTTTGCCAGACTGAAAATCTCGCAGCAACTCAGTGATTGGCTTGGATTCAGCAACTAAAACCGGCGGGTTAAGGCAATCTTCTATCTGTATCGGTTTATCCGTTTGCTGACTGGCAATTCTCAGCAGGTCTTTCGCGTGAAGCGTACCAACGATGTTGTCGTGGCCACCGCTGAAAACCGGAATACGAGTGTAACCTTCCTCGCAGATCAGCTGGATGATTTCCTCCACCGAGCTGTTAAGGTCAGCGGAGATGATTTCCGAAGCCGGAGTCATGATTTCCGAAGCTACTGTAGCACGAAAATTAAAGATGGAGTTGATCAGCTGCTCCTCATGTCTGCTGATCAGACCATGCTCTTCGCCGTCTTCCAGCAACTCCTGTATTTCATGCTCAAGCTCTTGGGCAGTATCTGGTGAAGATCGAAACAGATGCCGCTGGAGCCGCTGCCAAAATGATTTTTCTCGCCCTTCCCCCTCTTTTTCGCTCATATCTTCAGTGCTGCATGTCTCCAAAAAGATTATGTCATCCTATCGCCCCGAGCATTATAGCATGAGCAATGCAGCGCGGCGATGAGAATCAGCCCTATCGATCAGGGTAAGATTTTGCTTAACTGCGAGATTTTACCAATAGCGACAAAATTATCACCTTCCTGAAACAGCTCATCGGCCTTGGGGATGTACTGATATTTTTTCTCGCCACTCCGACGGGCAGCGATGACCTGAATACCAAAAATATTGGTCAGGTTTAGCTCCTTGAGATTTTTCCCAGCCCAGCGTTTAATGGTGAACTCTTTCACTGCCATTGAGCGATCAAAGGGGAGATACTCGATAAAGCCAGGCATGGCAATCCGGCTGGCAATCTGCTTGGCCGCCATAAATTCAGGAATCACCACCTCATCCACGCCGATCTTGTAGAGCAGCTTCTCGTGATCTTTGTTGATTGCCTTGGCCCAGACTTTAGCCACACCCAACTCTTTTAGGTACATCGAGATCATGATGCTGGCCGCGATGGAATCGCCCACGCTGACTAAGACATGTTCCAAGTCCTGAATTCTGATCTGCTCTAATGCCTCGCGGCTCATCGCATCAGTTTGGAAGACTTGGGTGAGAATGTGCTGGGCATTTTTCACCTTTTCTGGATCACTCTCCACACCAAGAACCTCATGTCCCAATGCAACCAAAGTTTGGCCGAATTTCAATCCAAATTTGCCTAAGCCAACGATGCCGATTTGTAGTTTCATTGCTCCGCTTCCTACTCAGCCAATGGAAATTTTTTCTTCTGGTCTAGAAAACAACAGTTTTGTGCCAAAGGACTGCACCGAACTCAGCAAAACCAACGGGCCGAGCCTGCCGATGAACATCAAAAAAATGATAATAATTTTACCGCCTGAAGAGAGCTTAGGCGTTAAATCCGCGCTCAAGCCGACTGTGCCAAAAGCCGAGACGGCTTCAAAGAGAATTTCTAAAAATCTGCCCTGCGTTTGCCCGTGCGAGACACCACCACCGTCGGTGAAATTAAGAGCAATAACGCTGAAAAAGACTATCGCCACTGAAAAGAAAAGCAGCGTCAGCGAGCTGTTGACCGACTCTCGATCCACTGCATATTTACCGATCACGATTTGATGTCTGCCTTTGAGCTGGGCGGTGATAAAGGCGTGCAAAACCCGGAAAGTGGTCACTTTGATGCCGCCTGCACAAGAGCCTGGTGCTCCGCCGATAAACATCAGCAAAATCATGAAGAGCAGCGAGGCATCGGTCATCGCCGCAATATTCAAGGTGTTAAAGCCTGCGGTACGACAGGTGACAGATTGAAAAAGTGAGGTCAGTACGGCCTCGTTTACGGGGAGATACGGCTTAAAGAAAACAAATTCCGACAGATAAATATACAAGGCACCAGCGGCAATGAGAAACAGAGAAGTTTTAAGAACAATATTCACATGCCAAGCATCGTGCAAATGCCGTCTTTTTCTCCGGCGCAGAAGGTCGGGAAAAAAGGAAGCACTCTCGATAATTACTGAAAAACCCAGCCCGCCAAGGACAATCAAAAACATTATGGTCAGGTTGATTGGCCAGCTGCCCTTCCAGCGCATCAAATTGTCTGGGCTAAGAGAGAAGCCTGCATTGCAAAAGGCAGAAACCGCATGAAACAAGGCAGAAAAGGGCGGAAAACCCTGTGGATCGCTGATGAACAGGAGCAGCGCACCAGCCAGCTCAATCAGCAACGTGACTGCAATAACTTGCACCAAAAAGCTGCCCAGATGAAAGCTGGCGTTATTGAGGATACTCTGGCCGACCGCAATTCGGTCAGTCAGGGAAACCTTTTTTTTCCACAAATACAAGGCTAAGGTAGAAAAAGACATGATGCCAAGACCGCCGCCCTGAATGAGCAGCATGATCACGATATGGCCGGTGCGCGTGTAGGCAGTACCCGTGTCAACCACGGCCAAACCAGTCACGCAGACCGCTGAGGTGGAGGTAAAAAGAGCATCGAGAAAAGAGACCTGCCCCTTGCCACCGCTAAAAGGGGCATGAAGCAACAAGGCACCGATAAAAATCGCCGCCATGAAGAATAGCACCGGCAACGAAATCGGATTGAGAATTTTTTTCAGTCTTCTGTGCAGCTTCATGCGTGTCTGCTCTGCCGATAAAAGGAATTACCGAGCTGTCCGGCGAAGATAATAGCAAAAAAGCCGCTTGCAGGAAACAAGTTTTCTGCTAAGGTGAGGCGGAGCAAGAGCTATGAACTGCTGCTATCCTTTTGTTGGAGCAAGCGATGTCTGCCAAACTAAAAATTTTTCTTCCCGGAGAAAAAACCGCCCTGCTGCTCACTGCCGCCTTGATCGGCCTACTGACTGGGGTGTTCATTCTTATCTTTCGGAAATCAGTCAGTGCAGTGCATGAGCTGATTTTTATGCAAGGTTATACCTTGCTGCGGATTAGCGAAGGCGGCTGGCGCACCTTACTGCTGCCGCTCCTGCCCATGACCGGCATGGTGCTGCTCATTCCGATTTCACTGCTCTTTCCGGGCAAGGTCAACGGCTACGGCTTCACCAAATTTCTGCGCAAGGTGAATCTTGAAAACGGGGTGATCAAGGCAAAAAATATTTTTATCAAAATTGCAGCCACGGCTCTCACTATCGGCACGGGCAATTCCGCAGGCGTGGAAGGGCCAATTGCCCAGATCGGAGGTGCGATAGGCTCGCAGTTTGGCCAACGATTGCGGGTTTCTGGGGTACGGATGAAGGTTTATGTAGCCGCAGGCTGTGCTGCTGGCGTGGCCGGGATGTTTAATGCGCCCATCGCTGGAGTTTTCTTTGCCGCAGAGATCGTCTTGCTCGGTACCTACGAGATTTCTTCCTTTTCTGCCTTGGTGATTGCTTCGGCGATGGCCACCGTGGTCTCGCGGGCCTATTACGGTGAGGTGTCGGCCTTTCCCATCCCGCCTTACCACTTGATCAACCCCTTTGTGGAGCTGCCGCTCTACACGGTCATGGCCCTGCTGATCGGCCTGCTGGCTGTGCTGCATATTCGTTTCTTTTACTTTGTGAGAGACCGCTTTGCTGCTCTGCGGCTACACAATCAGATCAAGCCGATCTTTGGTGCCTTTCTCGTGGGCAGCATTGGTATTCTCTTTCCCCAAGTCATGGGTGATGGCTACGAATACATTGCCGAGGTTTTGGCGGGCAAGGGTGTGTTGCCGGTGATGGCCGCCCTGATTCTTCTGAAATCTGTTGCCACAGCTCTTACCCTTGGTTCTGGCGGCGCAGGCGGGGTGTTCGCGCCCTCGCTGTTCATTGGCGCAGTAATCGGCGGGGCTTTTGGTTCAGTGGCGCATTCTCTGCTGCCAGAGCAGACTGCTTCGCCCGGAGCCTATGCTACTGTGGGCATTGGGGCCTTTCTCGCTGCTGCTACTCATGCGCCGATGACAGCTATTTTTCTCCTGTTTGAGATGACTGGCAATTACCTGATCATTGTGCCAATCATGCTCACCGCTATTCTCAGCACGGTGACAGCCAGTAAATTCTACAAGGACTCTATCGACACGGTTGATTTCACCCGTGAAGGGATTGATATTCATGAAGGCCGAGAAGTGGCGGTTCTCAAATCCATCCGAGTTGGCAAGGCGATCACTGAAGATGTTGATTTCATTAGCGAGATGGCGAACATTAATCATCTGCTGGAACTGTTTTCTCTTGCCGACAAATCGTTTTATTTCCCAGTGGTCGATTATACAGGAAGAATGGTCGGCGTGGTTTCTTTGCAGGATGTGAAGACCATTCTTCACGATGAGGAGCAGCGTTGCTGTTATCTGGTCGGCGCAATTTGCAGCCGCGACCTGATCACGCTGACCCCTGATCACAATCTCTTTGATGCGATGCAGCTTTTCGATATCAAAGGCCTTGAGGAAATTCCAGTGGTAGAGAGCATGGAAGACAAATGGGTGCTGGGGATGCTCAAGCGACGAGACGTAATTGAATTATACAACCGAGAAGTGCTCAAACGAGGCATTCGAGAGAAGGCAGAGGATATCAGAATTCTTTGTGCTTCTGCATAGGAGAACACCATGAAGATCAGTCTCTTTTCCTTTGGCTTCAAATACGGTCAGCCAGAGGCGGATATGGTGCTGGATGTCCGCTTTCTGCCTAATCCCTACTGGGTGCCGGAATTGAAGGAGCATACTGGCGTGGAAGAGCTGGTGGCTGCTTATGTGCTGAAAAGCGAGGTTGGGCGCGAGTTCTTGGCGCAGCTAAACCCCTTTCTTGCCTTCATCCTCAACAGTCACAAGCAGGCAGGCCGCCAAGAATTTACCTGCGCTATTGGCTGCACTGGCGGACGACATCGCTCTGTGGCGGTGACAGAGCATCTGCGACATGTTCTGACTGAGATGACCAGTAACAACGAGCTGGCTGTTTCTCACCGAGATATTCACCGGGAGTAAACCCCCAGCCTCCCTGCTTCTCCCGGAAAAACATCGAGGGTACTTTTTAGAAAACCATTCTCGATGTCGTAGTACGAGCACGCTCGATGTTTTTTCTGAGATCGAGGGAGGTCTTAGTCCGACATCGAGAATAGTTTCCTAACGACATCACTCGATGTTTTTTTTCGAGCACGAGAGTGCTTTTTTCAAGCCACAGGGCAGCGTCTATCAACAAGGTGGACAATACAACAGGGGCAAGTTTTCCCCACGGAGGATGTCTGATGATGAATGAGGAACTGGTCAAAGTGATGAAGATTAAAAAAGCGGCGGAGAGCAAAGCCGCCAGTCTTAACCTTATCGGCAGTCAGCTCAGTGAGCTGCCGCCAGAACTCTTCGAGCTGACGAACCTCACCGAGCTGAACCTGCGCAGCAATAAACTGACTTCGTTGCCGCCCGACATTGCCCGGCTGAGTCAGTTGAAAGCACTCAATCTTGGTGGCAATGGCCTGAGTCAGCTTCCCGTCGAGATTTCGCAGCTCACTGACTTAACCGAGCTTTATCTGCTCAATAATTGTCTGTGCACGTTGCCGCCAGAAATCGGCCAGCTCACTCATCTGACTGAGCTGAACCTGAGCGGCAACAAGTTGACTGAGCTGCCACCAGAAATCGGCCAGCTCACCAACTTGACTGTGTTGAACCTCAACGGCAATCGCCTGCGCAGTCTGCCCTTGGAACTCTTCCGGTTGCCTCATCTCAGAGAGCTGGATATCGACAGCAACTGCCTGACTGAACTGCCGCCGGAAATCGGCCAACTCACCAATCTGACCGAGCTTTCTCTGCTCGACAATGACCTGCACGAGCTGCCTGCTGCTATCGGCCAGCTTGCCAGCCTAACCCATCTCTATCTTGGTGGCAACAAGCTGCGTAGCCTGCCGCCGGAAATCACCCAACTGACCGGCCTGACCGCGCTCTGTCTTGGCAACAATAACTTAACTGAGCTGCCGCCGGAGATTTTCTCGCTCACTGGCTTGACTGAATTAAATCTGCACAGCAACCATCTCAGCGAGCTACCGCCAGAAATCGCCCGCCTCAATGAACTCACCTCGCTTTGTCTTTACGGCAATGAGTTGAGCACGCTCTCGCCTGCGCTTTTTGAGCTGCATGATCTGACCGAGCTGAATCTGCACAGTAACCGCTTCAGCGAGTTGCCACCAGAACTCACTCAGATGACAAATCTGACCGAGCTGATGCTTGATAACAACCCGCTTTCCTCACCACCAATGGAAATTGCCGAGCAAGGCATTGAGGCGGTGCGAGAGTATTTTGCTGAGGTCGAGGTGTGACGCCTCCCTTATTCCCTTGTGTTGACCACACAAAATCGAGTACGTTCCTTTCAGGTGGAGCTGCGAGAAGAGCGGCGATGCAACTTTAACTCAGGAGGGCATGAGCATGAAAGATTTGTTGAAAAACGTGATGTATGCGGGAATCGGCGCAGCGTTTCTCACCCGTGAGAAACTTGAGGAAGTACGCAAGGAAATGATGGACAAGGGCTGTCTGTCTGTGGAGGAAGGCAAAGCCTTTGTCGATGATCTACTGAAGAAATCCGATGCAGCCAAAGTAAATCTGGAGCAATGGATCGGGCGTAAGGTGGATGAGAAAGTCAAGCAGTGTCATCTTGCCAGCACTGATGAGGTCGAAGAGCTGCGCCGTCGCGTCGCTGAGTTAGAGGCTGGGCTGAACAAGGAAAAATGCTGTCAGCACGACAGCGAAGCTGCGGCATAAAGGTCGATGATCAGCATCAAGCAGTTTGGCGTGTTCAACCGGACGTTCCGGCATCTGAGCCGCTATCAGCAGATTCTGCGGGTGCTGTTCCGTTACGGCTTCAGCGATCTGGCTGATCATCTGCATTTAGACCAGTACGGGTTGCAGATGTTCAGCCGCAGCAAATCCGGTGATCAAGAGCAGGATCAGATTTTCCGTCATTCGCGGCCTGCACGTCTGCGCATGGTCTTGGAGGAACTGGGGCCAACTTTCATCAAACTCGGCCAGCTTCTCTCGGTACGACCGGACATCGTGCCGCCAGATTACTTGAAGGAACTGACCAAGCTCCAAGATAATGTGCCGCCTTTTTCCTACGAGGAAGTGCGGCAGATTTTTCAGGAAGATTTAGGCAAAGAACCCACCGAAATTTTCACCAGTTTCAGTACCGAGCCGGTGGCTGCGGCCTCGATCAGCCAGGTGCATCATGCTCAAATTGTGATGCGTGACCCGGACGGCATCGAGCGAGAGCGCAAAGTGGTGGTCAAGGTGCAGCGACCTCGCCTTGAGAAAATCATTGCTATCGATTTGGAGATTCTTGCCCGCATCGCCCAGCTCATGGAAGACCATCTGGAGGAGGTACAGGGCCACCGGCCTACAGCCATTGTCCATGAGTTCGCCCGCAGTCTGTCGCGGGAGATTGACTTCACCATTGAACTGACCAACATCCAGCATTTCGCCCGTCAATTCGCAGGCTGCCCAGAAATCTACGTGCCAGAAGCCTTTCCTGTCCTGTCTTCGGATAGGATTCTGGTCATGGAGCAGATCGACGGCATCAAGGCTTCAAATGTTGAACGACTGCGGGCGGCTGGTTATGATCTGACCCTGCTCGCCGAGCGCGGGGCAAGGCTCGTGATGGAGCAGGTCTTCACCCACGGCTTTTTTCACGCTGACCCCCATCCGGGCAACATCTTCTTTCTCCCCGGCAACGTGGTCTGCTTCATTGATTTCGGCCAGATGGGTAGGCTGCTGTTCAAAGACCGGGAGAGCTTCATTGAGCTGGTGGGGAGTATCGTTTCCGGCGACGAGAGCAAGGTAACATCGGCCCTCCTCAAAATGACTGTCCAGCAGGGCGAGTTCGACCGTGACGCGCTGTCCTTAGATATTAGCGATTTCATGAGCCGCTACCTGCATCTCTCTATCGGTGATTTAGAAATCGGCAAAATCCACTGGGAACTACTGCGACTGTTCAGTCGCCATCACATGTTCCTCAAGCCGAGTCTTTATCTGATGCTCAAATCCTTGGGTACAGCAGAAGGCGTGGGGCTGATGCTTGATCCGCAGATTGAGATGCTTTCCTTAGCCAAGCCCTTCATCAAAAAGATCAAACTGGAGCGAATCTCACCTCGGCGACTGGCCCAAGAAGCGGCGGAAACCAGTAGGCAGTATTTGAGCCTGCTTCGTGATCTGCCTGCTGAAACCCGCAGCGTTTTGGCAATGCTTCGCCAAGGCAAGGTACGGCTGGAGTTAGAACATCACGGCCTGCGGCCCTTGGAACGCTCGCTGAATCAGGCTTCTAACCGAATTTCTTACGCCATCGTGCTGGCTGCCCTGATTATTGGCTCGTCGTTGGTCGTGCTGTCCGGTATCAAACCTAAATGGCACGACATTCCCATCATCGGTGTGGTCGGCTTTCTGCTTGCTGGGTTTATGGGCTTTGGGCTGCTGATTTCTATCCTTCGGCAAGGTAGGGGCAGGGTGTGAAGCGTTCTGCTGTCGCATTTCAATCTTAGTGTTCTCGATTAATACGCCGTAATTCTTCTATACTTGCAAGATGTGCGGCTGCAAGCATCTTGCCCTGCCACCACATTTTTATTTTCCTCCCCCCGCCTTCCTGATAAGCTGCGCTGCGACATCCTTCAACCTTAACCGCAGGAAGGCAACACTCATGAGCAGCGCATTACAGGAAGAAATCCAGAAACGCCGCACCTTCGGCATCATCAGCCATCCGGACGCAGGCAAGACCACGCTCACCGAAAAGCTCCTCCTCTTTGGCGGGGCGATCAACATGGCCGGCGCGGTCAAGTCGCGCAAGACAGCCCGTCACGCCACCAGCGACTGGATGGCGATTGAGCAGGAGCGCGGCATCTCCGTCACCACCTCGGTGATGAAGTTTAACTACCGAGACTTCGAGATCAACCTCCTCGACACGCCTGGGCATCAGGACTTCTCGGAGGACACGTACCGCGTCCTCACTGCCGTAGACTCCGCCCTCATGGTGATTGACTCGGCCAAAGGCGTGGAAACGCAGACTGGCAAGTTAATGGAAGTATGCCGGATGCGCAATACGCCGATCATCACCTTTATCAACAAGCTCGACCGTGACGGCCTCGACCCCTTCGACATCCTCGCCGACATTGAGGAAAAATTGCAGATTGAGTGCGCGCCGCTCTCCTGGCCAATCGGCATGGGCAAGGGCTTCAAGGGCGTGTACGATCTGCGCCGCAACGAGCTGAATCTCTTCACCCCCAGCCGCGACACCCGCCCAGAAGACCGGATTG
Organism: Candidatus Electronema aureum; assembly: GCA_004284765.1. Classification (GTDB taxonomy): domain Bacteria; phylum Desulfobacterota; class Desulfobulbia; order Desulfobulbales; family Desulfobulbaceae; genus Electronema; species Electronema aureum. The sequence goes on along the minus strand of NQJD01000025.1, from coordinate 2,091 downwards.
TGGTCAAGGGTTTGACTGACCCACGCCTTGATGAGCTGTTAGGCCGTGATGCCGACCGTCTGCGTGAGGATGTGGAGCTGCTGCAAGGCGCGGCCAATGCCTTTGAGTATGAGGACTACTTGAAAGCAGGCCAGACTCCGGTCTTCTTCGGTAGTGCCATCAACAACTTCGGTGTGCGCGAGCTACTTGATAACTTCGTTGAACTCGCTCCAGCTCCCGGCCCGCGCCAAGCTGCCTCGCGCATGGTTGCGCCGGACGAGGAAGCCTTCTCCGGCTTCACCTTCAAGATTCAGGCCAACATGGACCCGGCCCACCGCGACCGCATCGCCTTTTTCCGCATTTGCTCCGGCAAGTTCACACGCGGCATGAAGGTCAAGCACCACCGCATCGGCAAGGAGATCAACCTGAGCAACGCCACGGTCTTCATGGCCCAGGAGCGCAGCCACGTTGATGAAGCCTATCCCGGCGACATCATCGGCATTCACAACCACGGCACGATCAAGATCGGCGACACCTTCACCGACCGCGAGCCGCTCAAGTTCACGGGCATCCCCAACTTCGCGCCGGAGCACTTCCGCCGGGTGATTCTGAAGAACCCGCTCAAGATGAAGCAGTTAGCCAAAGGGCTAATTCAAATGGCTGAAGAAGGCGCGGTGCAGGTCTTCAGGCCGGTGCTGGGCAATGACTACATCCTCGGCGCGGTGGGCGTGCTTCAGTTTGAGGTGACGATGGCGCGGCTCAAGGACGAATACGGCGTGGAGGCGATTTCCGAGGGCATCAACTACAACTTGGCCCGCTGGGTGAGCTGCGAGGATCCGAAGAAGCTGAAGGCCTTTGAAGCGAAGTGTCAGGGCAACTTAGCCTATGACGCAGAAGGACATCTCGCCTTCCTTGCTGACGGCCAGTGGCGGCTCAAGCACACTGCCGAGCTGTTCCCGGAGATTGTGTTTCATAAGACGAGGGAGCATAATTAGCGATGTCTTCGCACAAGGGCAGACACGAGGGTCTGCCCCTACAGCATAAATCAACCGGTGAAAATCATGGGCGCCACCTTCAAAAATAACGGCGGGCCGCATTGTCAAAGATCATGGCAAAATCATCAACAACAACTACCCACAAGTGCCAATAAATGATTTGCTTAAACTCCTGAAGCAGGCAAAAGAAGAAGCGCAGCATCTACCGGAGCCGGTCAGGGACAAGGTGCGGCAGGAGATCAAGGAGGCGCAGCTTCAGGTGAAGGAAACTCCGCAGGAAAAGGAGAAGATTGCCGTCAAGCTGAACAACGCGAAAGATGTCTTGAAGGCAATTGCTGAAACTGTGTCGCAGGCGGTTTCGGTTGGCAATCTGCTGGGGAATGCGTTAATCTGGCTGGATAAAATATTGCAGGGGCAGGCCTCTGTGCCTGCCCTTTTCATAGAAATGATCCGCAGGAAAAAGATCATGGGCGATGAGTTCAAAAGCGGCGGCGGGCCGATGAATGCGGCCAAAGATCAGGCGACAATTCTCAGCAATCAGGCGGCGCATCTTGGCCAGAATATTGCTGGAAGTGGCAATATTTCTTCTGGGAGCGGAAATGTCACTGTCGAAAATATCAACATCTATGCTGCCGGAACAATACCACCGCCGAAAGAAAAACCTTACCAAAAGCCTCCTGTCAAACTTGGAACGCTCTTCGGTGTTCCAAATCTGCCGCCCAACTATTTGGAGCGGCCAGAATATAGTGTTTAAGTTTTAAATCAGTTGTGTTATAATTTATAACCTGAGAGGTTATTTTTTTATTTAACTAATTAAAATCAATTCATTATCTGGAATGGCTAAAGCATACAGCAACGACTTGAGAAAAAGGGTGATCAAGAGTTATGAATCAGGGATATCCAAAGAAGAAATTCTTGATATTTTTATTATAAGTTTGGATACCCTGAACAGATGGATAAGAAAATACAAAGAGACAGGAAGTGTTGAGCCTTATAAAAGGACAAAATATCGTGCGAAAAAATTCAGCGACGAGGCTCTTCTTGAGCATGTTCTGAAAAATCCTTCAGCGACTCTTGAGGAAAGAGCGATGTTCTTTTCTGTCAAGCATCAGTCTGT
>NQJD01000024.1 GCA_004284765.1 Candidatus Electronema aureum | reverse complement strand
CGGAAAAACAAGTCATATCGAAAGGATTAATTTAACATTCAGGCAGAGAGTGTCGGCATTAGTCAGGAAGACATTGTCGTTTTCGAGAAGCATTGAAAACTTAACTGCATCTGTTTGGAGATTTATTGATCACTCACAGATCTCTATTACCCATATGTGTGGGTGGCGACCACTGATTGGAGAAGACCTGCGTGGTCGGCTGCCGCGATTTGCAGGTCTTCGAGACTGGCGCACACGCCCTGATCAACGGCTTCCGCATCAGCTTTGGCGACCCGGTCTCCATTGACGAACGCAGCGGCCTCTTCCTGCGCGGAATGCACCCGACAAGGGAGGAGGGTGCATATACTGCTGTTGTAAGCAAAAAACACCTTGACTCTCATGCCGTATAGTGATTATCTTGCCGCAGAAAGTTGTTTTTTACATCAACAAACGGAGGAAGGAAATGGGAAAAATGAAAACGCTCTTTGGGATGACTGCTGCTGTGTTGCTGACTATGTCGCTGCTTTTTGTGTCGCTGCCGGAAACTGCGTCGGCGAGAAAGGTGACTGTAGCTGATATGGTCAAAATCAGAAAAGCGGCGGCGAAGAAGAGGCAGTCGGCAAAGATGCAGGCGATGCAGAGGGCTGTCACGAGATACAAAAAAATGACTGCAAGGGAAAGGAAGGTGTTTCAAAGGTTTGTTGTGGTATACGGAAAAATGAATGCAAGGGAAAGGGAGGCCATTCGTAGGGCTATTGCAGCATACAACCAAATGAAGTACCAGAACTTCTGTTCAGTAGAAAGAGTAAATGAATGCTATCCAGTAGCAAGTCCAAACAGTCCAGCGTGTGTGTCAATGTGCAGACAAATTTCTACAGAAACTTGTCTATCCAGTGGAAGAAGTAAAGTAACACAAATAGCCACGGGATTGATTTGTTCGAAGTAGATTATTTCCTCAACGCATAGCCCGCATTAACCGAAAATAACTCATGTTCGAGCGTGGATATGAGTTATCAAGGCACGCATCATGCAAAGTGTTCTTCATCGCCTACACCCTGCCGCAAAGGCAGGGTCACCTTTTCTTTTTCACACCTCCAGCAGTCCTGTGTAATCACCGTTAAGCGAACCGGTTCTGGTGTGTTCTTATTCCCACCGCTATGACACATTGTGTGACCACATTTTTCCTGCAAGAAAAAAGACTTGTATCTTTATTTCCAGCTCCCCTATAATGAACTATTAACAATGAATCTCATCATAACTTAAAAAAAGAGAGGCATCATGGCACGAAATTGTATTGGCCTGATTCTTGGCCTAACCGCAGGAACAGCACTTGCAGCCACCGCTGCTTTTGCCAAAACTGCTCCAGAAGTACCGACAGCTCCTACCGCACCTACGGTTGCGGTACCCGCATACAGCCGCTATAACATGGAGGAGTGGAAGAAAAAATTCCCTAATTATCCTTCGCATCTCAAATTAGATGAGGCACTAAGCAAGGAAGATGCAAAATTCAACGCGCCTTCAGTAGCCACCTGCGCGGGCTGTCATCCTCAGCAATACGAGGAATGGCAGAATTCCATGCACTCGATGGCCTTTCAAGACCCGGTTTATCTTGGCGAGCTGAATCTGGCCGTCAAAGCAGTGGGTAAAGATATTGCCAAGCAGTGCGAAGGCTGCCACACCCCGGCGGCGTTCTTATTGGGTGAAACAGCTGGTGAATTTGACTTTGACAAACTTAGCCCCTTAGCTAAGGCTGGTGTTTCCTGTGATGTCTGCCATTCGATCAAACAACAGCTTCATCAGGAAACCCCGTCTGGCGAGCCAGAGAATGGCTCGTATTTATTGTCTCCAAACCGGAAAGATGAAAAGACCGGTCAAGCTGTGCTGACTAAATACGGCCCGTTCCCGAACTACGAAGGCTGCGGTGGTGGTTTCCATGAGTGCGTGGAGTCGCCTCTGCATCGGACATCGGAAATGTGCGCAGGCTGTCATCAGGTCTTTCATTACAAGGAGCATACGCCGCTGGAACATACCTATGCTGAGTGGAAGAAAAGCATCTATGCGGTCAAGGGCGTGCAGTGCCAAGATTGTCACATGGTTGATATCGACACCTTCAAACGTTCTGCGGACAGCTTTGTTCTGCCCAAGCGGGGCGAGTACCGCCATTATTTTAACGGTGCCAACTTTGTTCAGTATTTCTTAGCCGAACTCAAGGCAAAGAAAGAAGGCGACACCAAGATGGCGGAAAATGCCAAGAAGAAGTTTGATATGGCGGTGGAAAGGCTGCAAGCTGCTGCTGAACTGGAAGTCGAGCCATTCTACAACGCGAAGGGCGATCTTTCCAAAATCAGAGTACGGGTGCATAACAGGCGGGCGGGCCATAATCTGCCTACTTCGCTGACCAATATTCGCCAGATGTGGCTTGAAGTGGTGATCACCGATGCCAGTGGCAAAGAGCTGTTGAAGAGCGGTTATTTGGACAGCAAAGGTGAGCTTGACCCAAAAACCTACAACTTCAACTCTGACGGCATGGGCAACGACCTGAGCTTCAAACTTGATCCTTGGGACGTAGTGGCTTTCTCACGGCATGACACCATTCCGCCTAAGGGATATCGTGACCTGTATTACACTCTTGTCAATGAGTCCGACGATCAGGAGATCAAGTTCAGTGCCAAGCTCCGTTTCCGTCAGGCCAGTCAAGCGGTGGTTGAGAAGCTGTTGAGTAATCAACCCAAGGGTGTTGATTTGGGGAAAATCTACGGCCTTACTGCTGTACCTGCTGTGCCAGTGGTTGACATGACCGAAAAGTCTGTGACCATCAAGACTAAGGGTACGCCTGAGTCTGTCAAGTAAAGGCACTATCTAAGTAGCGGTAATTGCCGCTGGTGTCTAAGTCCGGCATCCTCTGTTTCCTATGGAGGATGCCGGATTTTTTATTGCCTTTAGAGCCACTATGACAGGAAAAAACAGGCGTATTTTTACTCAAAAAAAATTTGTACTTTTCTCCTGCGCTCCCCTATAATAGGGGCAGTTGGTACTACAACAAAGTGCTTTTCATCAACAAAACAGGAGGAGTCATGAACAACAAGCGTGCAGGATTAGCTATCTGCCTGACAGCGGGATTAGCCCTGACAGCACAGTCCGCCTTTACAGGCGACCCCAACCAAGCTAATCAGACCGGCCCACAAAGTCAGATTGGACAAGAGCAGCAATCACTCTATGATCAGCTCGGCGGTGCGCCAGCTATTGATGCCGCTGTCAAGGGCTTCTACAAGAAGGTCTTGGCTGACAGTCGGGTCAACGGCTTCTTTAAAGGCGTTGACATGAATCGGCAGATTGCCATGCAAAAGGCATTTTTGACCTTTGCTTTTGGCGGCCCCAACGCCTATCAGGGTCGGGATTTGAAAGCGGCGCACGCTCATTTAGTCGCACGCGGCCTTAATGACAGTCATTTTGATGTAATTGTTGAGCATCTTGGTGCCACGCTGAAAGAGCTTGGCGTGAAGGACGAGCTGATCGCGCACGCCGCCAAAGTAGCCAACAGCGTTCGTGGCGACATTCTGGGCAAGACAGATGCCGCAGCAGTCAAGCCCGCCCAGAGCAAGCCTGCCGGACTCTCGTCCTACTCGCCGCCGAAGCCCGGCGTGGGTGTCGTGCCGAACAATCCCAATGAGATTGACAAGGACTTGGCCAATGTCTGGAGCGTGCCCTACACCCGCTACGACCATGACGCGCTGAAGAAACAATACAAATACTATCCTTCCAACATCGCCTTTGAGGACAAGGGCGTGCCCTTCGAGACCCCCTCGGTCTTCACCTGCGGCGGCTGTCATCCCCAGCAATTTGAGGATTGGCAGGGTTCTATGCACGCGCAGGCCTTCCGCGACCCGATCTACCTCGGCGAGCTTGCGCTGGGCGTGAAGGCGGTGGGCAAGGAGATCACCAAGCAGTGCGAAGGCTGCCACACGGCGGCGGCGGTTGTCTCCGGGCAGATGCCGGAGGAGTTTGATTTCAAGAAGCTCACTGATCTAACCAAGGCGGGCGTGTCCTGCGATGTCTGCCATTCGATCAAGCGGCACACCCATTGGGAGACTCCGTCCCGCGAGCCGGAGAACGGCTCTTATGTCCTCTCTCCAGGCTATAAGAACGCCAAAGGCGAGAATGTCCGCACCAAATACGGTCCCTTCCCTCCCTACGAGGGCTGCGGCGGCGGCTTCCACGAATGCGTCGAGTCGCCCCTGCATCTGCGGGCTGAACTTTGCGCGGGCTGCCATCAGGTCTTCCATTACCAAGAGCATTTCCCGATCGAGCACACCTACAACGAGTGGAAGAAGGGTATCTACTCGGTCAAGGGCATTCAGTGTCAGGACTGCCACATGGTTGACATCCCGACTTTCAAGCGCTCCGCCGACACCTTTCAGAAGCCGCAGCGGCATGAGTACCGCCATTTCTTCAACGGCGCCAACTTCACTATGTATCTGCTGGAGAAGCTGCGGGCTGAGAAGCTGGGCGACAAGAAGCTGGCCGACAACGCCCAGCTGAAGTACGACATGGCTGTGGCCCGGCTCCAGCTGGCCGCAGAGATGGAGATCACGCCGATCTACAGCGAGGACGGCTACCTGAGCAAGATCAAAGTGCGGGTGAAGAACGAGCGTTGCGGTCACGCCCTGCCCACCTCGCTGACCAACATCCGCCAGATGTGGCTGGAAGTGGTGGCCAAGGACGAGACCGGCAAGGAAGTGCTGAAGAGCGGCCTCCTCAAAAAGGACGGCGAGCTGGACGAGAACACCTACATGTTCAACTCCGACGGCATGGGCCATGATATGACCCTCAAGAATGACCCGTGGGAGATTGTCTCTTTCTCGCGGCATGATGTCATCCCGCCCAAGGGCTACAGGGATGTGTATTATTCCACCCTCAGCGACCTGAAGAAGCATAACATCACCTTCCACGCCCGGCTGCGCTTCCGCGTGGCCAGCCAGAAGATCGCCAAGAAGCTCTTTGAGAATCTGCCCAAGGGCTTTGATCTTGAGGAGATTTACGGCCTCAAGGCGGTTCCGGATCCTCTGCCGATCGTTGACATGATTGACAAGACCGTGACCTTCAGCACCCACGGCGCGCCGACCCAAAACCGGATTCAGGAGCGTGGCGACAGTGTGAAAACCGCCGCAGACGCGTTCTATGAGCAGATCGGCGGCGAGGAGGCGGTGAGCAAAGCGGTTGATCTCTTCTACGACAAGGTCATGGCTGATCCGGCGGTCAACTACTTCTTCGCAGGCATTGACATGGACACCCAGCGCCGGATGCAGAAGGCGTTCATGAACTTCGCCTTTGGCGGCAGCCTGCCGTACAAAGGCCGCGACCTGACTGCGGCCCATGCCCGTCTGGTCAAGGACAAGGGCCTCAATGACAGCCACTTCAACATCATCATCAAACACTTCGGCGACGCGCTGCGCGAGCTGGGCGTGAAAGAGGAGATGATTGCGGTGGCGGTCAGAGTGGCTGAAAGCGCCCGCAAGGACGTTCTCGGCAAACAGTAAACGCACAGGCCGCTGAACAGGCGGCGTGACGGAACCGGCATCCCTCGCGGGGTGCCGGTTTTTTTATTGCGGAATGCCCGTTGGGAGCGAAAATTGACAGTGAAGGCGAATTCTGCTATTCATTCTTTGGGAGTTTTTGTTATTTTGATCAAGGAGACAGCAGTCAAGATGAACAACCAGAATGATGACAAGAAGCCGAAAAGAAACGTGCTGCTCATAGGCGTGGCGGTGCTGCTGGGCGCATTCTTGCCCACAGGTGCGGCCTTTGTGCTTCACTGCTGCATCGGCTCTTGGCGATTCATCCATGAACCTTTGGCAGCCATGCTGCTCGGTTGGACTGCGGTTACAGCCATTCTTTCCTCTCTCTTCATTATGCTCACCCGGCATACAGAGGGAAATGCGCCGCGCACGGTCTGGATTGCTGCCGCGTTAGCAGGCATGGGCGTTTTAGATGGTTTCAACGCTGGCGGAACAGTCTCCTCTATCGCATCTGTTTGGTTGTACAGCACCGCTGCCTTGGTCGGTGGCCTATTATTTACCCTACATAGTTTGCCGGAACGGATTGCTCGGCATCCGCTCATCGAATGGTTGCCTTGCCTGACTGCTACCCTCTGTTCGCTGCCTGGAACCGGTTTTCTGCTTTCTCCCGCTTTGATTCCACCAGTAGCATCGCTTGCCGTCGCCAAAATCATCAGCATCAGCGGTGGTCTCTGTTTTTTCATAGCCGGATTGCATTTCTTGAGAGAAAGCAGCGGCACAGAGAAGCGAGACGCATTGCTTATAGCTGGATGTAGCCTCTTCTTTGCCTCAGCAGCTTGTTTCTTTCCCTTTACTCTTCAGTACGGAGCAGTCTGGTGGCTCTGGCATGTTCTTCGTTTGGCTGCCTTTTTTGCTCTGCTGTGTTTGTTTCTCACCCGCTGTCGAGACAATATTCAGCAACTCAGTCGTCATCGGGACGATTTAGCTGTAGGCCGCAAACAGTTAGCCGACTTGATCGAAAACTCGCCATCCGCTGTCACGCTCAAGGATATTTCAGGCCGTTATGTTCTGGTCAATAGACGCTTCGAGGAACTTTTTGGCATTAAGAAGAAAGACGTAATCGGTAAGTTTGCCGCCGATATTTTACCCAAGTTGACCAGAAAATTATCCCATGACAGCACAGAGTCAGAAACGGTAATAGAATACGAAGAAAGCATCTCCTCAGAAAATGGCACCCGCACTTTTCTTACCTCTTGTTTTGCTTTGCCGGGTAGTGGTGAATTCAACGGCTGTGTGGGCTGCATTCAGACCGATATTACAGAACGAAGAAAGCTGGAGCAGCAGCTACGGTTAGATCAAAAAATCATCGAAAATGCCGAAGAAGCTGTAGTGGTGACCGATGCTAAGGCGACGATTCTTGATGTCAACGAAGCCTATACCTTCATCATGGGCTATGAACGCGATGAGGCTATCGGTCAAAACCCACGTATTTGCAAATCCGGCCATCATGATCAAATTTTTTACGAAGAAATGTGGCGACAGCTGACCGAAACCGGTTCTTGGTCAGGTGAGATATGGGACCGCCGCAAGAACGGTGAGGTCTTTGAAAAATGGCTGACCATCAGTGCTATCCGCGACAGCAGCGGCAACACGGTCAACTATGTTGGCATCTTCAATGATATTACTGAAAAGAAAAACATCGAGCGCAAGCTCAAGAATTTACTTTTTTACGACCCACTGACTAAACTGCCGAATCGTACTTTGTTTCAAGAACATCTTGAACAAGCCATGATCAGCAGCCAAAGCCACGACATTCCGTTAGCTTTGTTTTGCATTGATCTTGATCGGTTTAAAGATGTCAATGATTCGCTTGGTCATAAAGCGGGTGATGAGCTACTAACCCAAGTCGCCAAGCGGATACGAAGCGGTGTCCGCAAGAGTGATGTGGTTGCTCGGCTTTGTGGCGACGAATTCACGGTGATACTTTCTGAAATTAAGTTTTGCGAATCAGCCGGTCATTTAGCCCGACGAATGATTCATCTTCTGCAACAGCCTTTTCATATTGACGGTGAAGAAATTTTTATCAACGCCAGCATCGGCATCAGCATTTATCCTGATGACGGTTTGGAGGCGGAAACCCTGATCAAAAATGCAGATACAGCCATGCACTTTGCCAAGCAGCGCGAGCAAGGGAGCTTTCAGCATTTTCGCACACAGATGAATGAGCAGTTAGTGCAGCGTCTTAATTTGGAAAAGCAGCTGCGCCATGCTTTGGACGACGAACAGTTTGTCCTTTATTATCAGCCTAAATATTCGCTACCAGATGAAAAAATGGTCGGCTCAGAAGCCTTGGTGCGCTGGTTACACCCAGAAGAAGGCATTATTTCTCCGGCAGAGTTCATTCCTCTTGCCGAAGAAACCGGCTTGATCACCGCGCTCGGTGAATGGAGCCTGAAAACCGCCTGCCGCCAAGCGAAAGACTGGGAAGCGCAGGGGTTAGGTTTGCATCGGGTGGCAGTCAATCTCTCGTCACGGCAGTTTCAGAACCGTAAACTCCTCGACTTGTTACGTGACACGTTAGCAGAGACTGGCTTACCTGCCGCCTTTTTAGAACTTGAAATCACCGAAAGCACGGTGATGGAAAATCCGAAACAGGCCGTAGAACTCTTACAGGAAATTCGACAGATCGGTATACGAATCGCCATCGACGATTTTGGCACGGGTTACTCCTCATTGGCTTATTTGAAGAAATTTCCAGTCAACAGTATCAAAATCGACCAATCTTTTATTGCTGACTTGACCAAAGATTCAGATGATGCTGCAATTGTTGCGTCAATTATTCAAATGGCTCGTAGTCTGAATTTGGAAGTGGTGGCCGAGGGCGTGGAGACACTGGAGCAGTTAGACTTTCTTCGAGAAAAAAAATGCCATGAAGTACAAGGGTATTACTTCAGCAAGCCCCTTCCTGTTGAGCAGTTTGCTGAAAAAATTCGCAGCTTGCAGTCTTCTTAATTTTCCCTCGGAGATTCAAAGGAATATAAAAATGCTGCTCGCAAAAAAACGATATCGCTTAGGAAAAAAAAGATTGACAGGCTCTACGGTCTTGCGGAGACGGCGATTTTCATTTATTATGTTCGCCTTTTCTTGCTGATAGCCAATCCGTGCAGAATCGCCCCAAGCGAGCAATGACAGAGCAACTGTCGGGAGCAAGAGAGTTGAGGTTTTTGTCATCCTTTGTAAACTTTAACTTGATGGGGGGTGTCCTATGTCTGTAATTCTGCCCAACTTGCCTGCCGCGTCCGTCCGCGTCTCAGAAATCGTCAACAAATTACCTGAACGCGAACAGATAGAATCTGCGGCAGCCCTCCACGGTACGCCGGTGATGCTGCTTGACTGCGATGTTATTCGTAGTCAGTATCGCGCACTCCGACAGGCTTTGCCTGAAGCTGCCGCTCACTTTGCTCTAAAACCGCTGCCTCATCCGGCAGTGGTCAAAACGTTGCTCCAAGAAGGCGCAAATTTTGATCTTGCCACCAACGGCGAGGTTGATTTGGTACGGGCCGCTGGCGTTTCTGGCAAAAGGACCATTCACACGCATCCAATCAAACGGGATTCCGACATTCGCCATGCGCTGGAGTACGGCTGCACGGTTTTTGTCATCGATAATTTCAATGAACTGGAAAAATTCAGCAAATATCGCGATCAAGCCGAGCTGCTGATTCGTCTGAGTTTCCGCAATGCTGATGCGTATTCCGATCTGTCGAAAAAATTTGGTTGCAGCCCAGATGGTGCATTGGAGCTGATTCAGCAGGCATACCAGCTGGGTATTCGCATCAAAGGCTTATCTTTTCACGTTGGTTCGCAGACTGCTGACCCGCAGAAGTATGTCACCGCGATTCAGACCTGTGGTGATGTGTTCCGCCGCGTAAGCGAATTGGGGCTGCCGAAACTCAGCACCTTGGACATTGGCGGTGGTTTTCCGGTGCATTATATCGACAAAGTCATGTCTATCGGCGAATTCTGTGTGCCAATTCGTCAGGCTTTGGCTGAGTTCCCGGAAAGCGTAGATGTGATCTCTGAACCAGGCCGCTTCATCGTCGCTCCGGCGATCATTTCCGTGGCCTCGGTCATGGGCCAGGCCGAGCGCGACGGCAAGACGTGGTATTATTTGGACGACGGACTCTACGGCTCCTACAGCGGCATGATCTACGATCATGCGGTCTATCCGGTTGAGGCACTGCACACCGAGGGCGAGCTGTATCCTTCCGTGCTGGCTGGGCCGACTTGTGACAGCATTGATGTGATTTCTGAGGACATCATGCTACCCAAGCTGAAGAACGGCGATTTGGTGATAGGACGGATGATGGGGGCCTACACTGCCGCCTCTGCGTCTGAATTTAACTTCTTCCCCAAGGCAAAAATTGTAGTGCTCAACGAACCCTCAGACCTGCTCTGATCTCCGCAGCCGCTCTTGTTACAGCGGTTTATTGAATAAAAATCCCTGCCGTTCGTGGCGGGGATTTTTATTTTGCGAGCGTACAAATATCTGGCAGGTTACGGTATTTTTGCGCATAATCTAAGCCGTAGCCGACTATAAATCCCTTGTCGATTTGAAATCCAGCGTAATCAACCTGCACTGGCACTATCCGTCGTTCGTATTTGTTGATCAGGGCGCAGATTTTCACTGATGCTGCCTGATGTTTGATAGTGAAATATTCATGTAACCAAGCAATAGTGATGCCGCTATCGACAATATCCTCTACTAAGAGGATATCTTTTCCAGCAAGATCAATATCCGGCTCCTTGCGCAAAATAATCGAGCCGCTGCTTTCTGTCTCATTGCCGTAACTCGCCACCCGGATGAAATCGATTTCTATATCCAAATTGATAGCTCGAGCTACATCTGCCAGAAAGATGAATGCGCCATTGAGCACACAAATCAGAACCAATTTTTTCCCCTGATAATCCCTTGTAATTTGCTCTCCAAGAGCCTCGACTCTGTCCGCAATCTCCTTACGGTCAAGCACGGTTGCCGCAATGTCCATGTTTATCCTCTCTGCTTCTATAAAAAAAGTTTGCGCTGGTATTTTCTGGATTGAATCCTAAACTGATCATCACAGAATGCCAAGCGGAAAACGCAGTATCTGTCTGCCTCAACGCATTGACAGCGCGACAAAGAAAAATGGCAATCAACCTTCAATGTTCAGACTGACCGCTGCTATGCGCCAATATCTTATCGATGAGCTTTCTTTCTTGGAACGCGACAACATAGACAGTTATCTCAAGCGCACCCTCAAGTCTGGCCCGCTTGCCGGAGTGTATTGGCTTGAAGTGCCGCAGGATGTGTTAGCACCGCCGCAACTTGCTCACCCCAACTGCGGCCCTTTCTATTTCACTGTGATGTTGGAGAAAACCGAGCTGCGTGCGGAATTTTTGGTGCGCAGCTCGCACAACATGCACTGCTCCTGTATTGCGTGGGCGACACCAATTCAGCGGCAATTTGTGCTTGATTGCATTGACAACATGCTTAAAGAAGAGTTTATTTCAGTTTAGAGGAGAGCTTGGAAAGAAAGGCTGCGGCTGAACTTTTCAGGAACAAGCTGAAATCAGCAAGATATATATAACACTGGAGGACTACGATGAAAAAACATGCTGTGATGTTCGTTGGTTGCGCTGCCCTACTGTCCCTTGCTTCTGCCGCTCAAAGCGCGGTGATGGGGCCGTATGCGAGCATCAGCGGTGGAATGGCCACCCTCAATGATGCAGATATGAAATTTAGTGAAGGCACCATTGAGTTTGACACCGATCCAGGCATTGCCCTGACTGCTGCCCTTGGCTATGATTTTGGTGCCAATTTCAGGATGGAGACTGAGTTAGCCTATCAGCAGAATGATCTTGACCAAGTCAATATCAAGGGAACAGGCTTGAGTGCGAAGGCATCAGGCGAGATTAAAAGTCAATCAGGTCTGCTCAACGGATATTATGACTTCACCAATATCAGCTCGCTGACTCCCTTTGTCAGTGCAGGCATTGGCTTGACCAAGGTAGAACTTAGTGATATTGCAATTGGAGGTGAAGACATTCCTGGTGAAGCTGACGGCACTGCAATGGCCTATCAGGTCGGCGGCGGATTCAGCTATGCGCTCAACTACAATCTGGCTCTCGATCTCAAGTATCGCTACTTTGCAGCAATTGATTTAGAGCTTGATGACAATATTGAGAGTGCTGAGTTTGACTATTCCAGCCATAATGTCTATGGTGGCATCAGAGCTTCTTTCTAATTCTGTCTCTTGTTGAGAACAACGCAGCGGTCTATGTGCAAAAGACCGCTGCTGCCCCGTTGATCAAATCATTTCGCCCAGCATTTCATCTCAGATCAGCCTCACCATTGCCTTAGCCTCCTCCTGAATCTGGGATAGGTACGCCGCGACAATCTTCAGTCCGCCGAAAACCCGCGTGATTTCTCCCTGCCGACCGGTTAAGATGCGGCATCAGCGAAGCAATTCACCGCCGCAGGAGGAGGACGGCCCATGAACAATATGAATGAGTGGATAAGCCATTTGCAGCATCCGTTAGTCTTGGCGGGCTTCGGACTGTTTGTTTTCGCCCTGATCATCAGGCCGCTGTTTCTGAACAGCAAGAAGCTGACCGGCCCGCTGATCGCGCCGCTGCTGCGCTGGGGGATGATTCTGCTCTTCCTCCTCGCGGCAATGGCGATGATCGGCGGATTTGCCCTGAGCTGGAAGGCCACGCCAGCGGCGGGCAGCGGCATCAGCCTGAGCAAGGAGGAATACCGGCAGATGCTTCAGGAGGAGCTGCGGATAGCGGCCAAGGAAATGCAGGCTCCCGGCCTTGCCGCTGAGGAACGCGGCCTGCTGGAGCAGAAGGCGAAAGTCTTGGAGGAGCGGCTGGCCGATTTCCAAAAGAGCTACGAGGAGAAGCTGGCCCTGCTCAAGGCTGCGGAGAAGGCTTTGGACGAGCTGAAGGGGCAATTGCCTGCTGCGCGGATTGCCGAGGCCAAGCTGCGGCTGGCGAAAGGCGACACCAAAGCGGCGGAGCAAATTTTTGACGAGGTGGCGGACAAGGAAGGCAAAGCTGTCGCCCTTGCCAACTACCAAGGTGGGCAGCTTGCCGAGGGCCGCATTGATTACGCCAAGGCCATGCGCCAGTACAAGAAGGCTGTGACGCTGGAGGAGGACAACCCGGACTATTTGCTGGCTGCTGGGAAGATGGCCCGCACGCTGGGCGATTACGGTCATGCCCAGGAATGGCTGGAACGGCTGCTGCAAATCCGGGAGAAGGATGGAAAGGAAGATGTTAAGCTCGGCACTATCCTAAATTCATTAGCAATAATTTATCAGGAACAAGGACGATACAAAAAAGTAGAGCCATTATATCAGCACGCTCTTGCGATAGCGGAAAAATATCAGGGAAAAGACCATCTAAATGTAGCTGCTGCCCTGAACAATCTGGCCGAGCTGTATGGATCGCAGGGCCGTTACGCTGAAGCCGAGCCGCTGTACAAGCGTTCGCTGGAGATTTCCGAGAAATCCCTTGGCAAAGACCATCCTGACGTGGCGACAACCCTGAACAATCTGGCCGGATTATACGAATCGCAGGGAAAATACGCTGAAGCGGAGCCGCTGTACAAGCGTTCGCTGGAGATAGTTGAAAAATCTCTCGGAAAGGAACACCCGCATGTGGCGGCTGCCCTGAACAATCTGGCCTTGCTGTATAAAGCGCAGGGCCGGTACGCTGAAGCGGAGCCGCTGTTCAGGCGTTCGCTGGAGATCAAGGAAAAATCCCTTGGCAAAGACCATCCTGACGTGGCGACAACCCTGAACAATCTGGGCGGACTGTATAGGCAGCAGGGCCGGTACGAGGAAGCCGAGCCGCTGTACAAGCGTGATCTGGAGATTTCCGAGAAATCCCTTGGCAAAGACCATCCTGACGTAGCGACTACCCTGAACAATCTGGCCGCGCTATATTACAAGCAGGAAAAATACCAAGAAGCAGCGGAGATGTTTGAACGCGCCATCGCTGTCATGAAGAAGAAATTTCCCGGCGACCATCCAGACATTGATGTGATGGAGGGGAATTACGAATACATGAAGAAAAAGCTGGCGGGGGAGTAAGGGCGGTTCGCGAACCGCCCATTCATCCGCTTTTCTGTCATGCCGTCTGCTTGGCATCAACATGCCGCTGAAGCACGGCGTTGAGTTCCGCCTGCCAGCCCTCACCCCGCGCTGCTGGAAGACACCGACCACCTCGCTTGGCGGAGCTATGCTGGTGCTTACTATGAGCAGGTAAGCCCTGTCCATTTGACAACGGGCATCTTACATTATTCTGCAAGGAACTGACGCGTCAGAAAGCGGAACTCTTCAGTCATGACTGTTGAATAGTAAGATCACGTCGCGCTGTGACCTTACGGATCTCAGTGAACGGGTTTTATGAAGGAGGAAGACGGCGCGTAAAGACTACGCCGCGCCGAAGTAGCTGCCAGTCTTTTGGATGAGCTGTTGCAGCTCCTCCACCTTGGTTGCTGCCTCGGTATTGCTATTGTCTACTTCTAAGGCGCGGCGGTACATGACTAAAGCACGGGTGTACCACTGGCCACTCATGTAGCTCTTGCCAGCGGCGCAGAAGCCTTGGCTCGGCCTGCCGAACATGTCCTGAAAGACCGAGGTCAGTTCCTCGCTCCAGAGATGTTCAACCAAATCCTCGCGCTCTACCAGAAAGCGCACTAACAGGATGTTGTCCGCCAGCACCGGCAGCATGGTGCGGAGCATGTTGCTGGTTTGACCAAAAAGCATGGCTAACTGTTCCATCTGTCGCACGACATCCACAGCCACCCGCTGAATCAGTCCCTTGCGGTCAATGATCCGGGTCAGGCGAGAGATCGGTTCCGGGGCACTGTTCCAAAAGGATGCCGAGCCGTAGCTGTTGAGGATATGCACGTCCTCTTTGAGCTTCATCGCCTCGTGAAAGATGGAGCCGACTAACCAGTCCATCAGCGAGTCCTCAATCTTCCTCCCCTGCCCACCCTCTGGCCATATCTGCTGGCAGAGGTCTTTCAGCAGCCAGATCGGTCCTTTCTCTATCTCCGTGCCGACCATCACTGACAACTGATCCCAGATGCTGCATTGCGCCTGTTCCTCACTGCGGATGAGCAGACAGCAGGCTTCGCCGCGTCGGGTGGTGCGGCAGGTGCAGTAGGAATGATAGAGTTCCTGAAAGGAATACATCAGGTTGAAGAAGTCAGCAAAGACTTGGCGGACAAAGAAGTCCCGATGCCGATCAAACCAAGTGACGCGCTGGCGACTGAGATGTACCATCAACGTGCCTTTAGCGCAGAGCCTGTCGGTACAGGGAAAGGTAGTCTTGTGTTACCTGCTCCCAGGTATGGCGGTTGCGGATACGCTCTACCGCAGCCCGCTGCATGGCGATCAGCTTGGCGCGGTCGTGGCGATAAAGCAGCAAAGCCTGCTGCATGGCGGTTGCTAAGGCCTCTGGTGCGTGTTCTTGATAGGCAAAGCCAGTCTCCTTATCCATAACCTTAACCAAGCCACCGACCTGATGCACTATCGGCAGGTTGCCAAAGAGCTGGGCAATGTAGTCGGTCAGGCCGCAGGGTTCGTAGAGGGAAGGGATGAGGAAGAAATCACCGGCAGCGTAAATCCGGTTGGCCAAAGCTGGGTCGTAGCCTTGCAAGAAGCAGAGCCGCCTGCTTTCGCTTTCTTCACTCTCAGCACCGGCCATTTCCTCAAGGTGTTCTTCCAGATACTTCTCACCGCTACCAAGCAGCAGCATCTGAAAGCCAGTCTCACCGGTGGCAGCAAGCAGAATCAGAGCCTTGAGCAGGACATCTACTCCTTTCTGCGCGGTCAGTCTGCCAATAAAGGTGAAGAGGGGCAGGTTTGGCTCTAAGTTCAGACTGCCGTGCTGCACCACCCGCAGCCAGTTGTGTTCTGTACCGCAAGCAGCAAGCAGCCGTTCCTTGCAGACTTGCTTGCCAGATAGCTCGCCGGTTGCTGGGTCAAAGACTGCGTCTAAGCCCAGCTTCTCCGGCGCACGTGGATTGAAATCTTCTGGGTTGATGCCGTTGGTGATGCCTGCTAAGGTTACGCCTTTGCGGAGAAGATGATGGCCGAGCCAACCGGTGCGGCTGTCTTCTTCGCTCTTTTGCAGCTCGCGGGCGTAGTTCTCACTGACCGTATTGATGACCGCATAGCCAGCGGCCACGGCAAAGGGATCAAAGCAGCTATTGAACATACCAGCGCGGATTACCGACGTAGGTAGGCCAGTGACCGCCTCAGCAAACTCGATGTCCGCTACTTCTTGGTGATAGCCAAGCCCAGCGTTATGAATCGTCACCACTGCCCCGGTGCAGCAAAAGAAGTTTCGCCAGCCCTCGTTCTCCCGCAGCATCGCAGGCAAGACAGCAGCGTGGCCGTCGTGGCAATGGATGATATCTGGCCGAAAATCGAGCAGAATCAGCATAGCTAAGGCAGCTTTCTGGAGCAAGATGTTCATCGCGAAGTAGTCATAGTGCCCGGCTCCGGCCTGCTGCCAGCTCTTGTCCACCTCCTCCGCTGCGGTGTAGGTATAGACACCGTGCTTCTCGGCAAAGCGTTTGGAGTCGAGCAGATAGATCGTGACTCCTTGGATGCGTTTCTGCCAGATGCCGACTTCCTCCAGCCGCTCGCGACCCGGATAGTGCATATTGACCTCAAAGGATAGCGAGGGCTTACCGCTCGCGTCTCGGCAAGGCAGTGTCACCTGCTCAAAGCCCAAGGCTGCTGCATCCATGAAGCCGTAGAGCGGCAGCGCGACCCGCACGTCACAATCTGCGTGCTGGGCTAATGCCTCGGCAAGCTGACGGCAGACATCCTTTACTCCGCCTGCTCCGGCCAACCCGTCGTATTCACGGGCGACCATCAGGACGCGCTGTATCTTTCTCTCTTTTGGTAGGTTCACAGTTCTCGTATTCCTTAGAATGTTTGCAGCCCGCGCATTGCTTGCTGCCGCAAGAGCTGATCGGCCAAGACCAGCCGCACCATCGCCTCACAGACCGGGATGATGCGCGGAATGGCGGAAATGTCGTGGCGGCCTCCAACCCTGATTGTCACCTGCTCGTTGCGCAGGTTGACGGTCTGCTGCTCCTTGCGGATGGAGGGAATCGGCTTGACCGCCACCCGCATGATCAGCTCCTGGCCGCTGCTGACTCCGGCGAGTATGCCGCCCGCGTTGTTGCTGCGAAAGCCATCCGGCGTGAGCGGGTCGTTGTTCTCCGAGCCGAGCATTACTGCCGCCCGGAAGCCTGCACCAATTTCCACGCCTTTCACCGCGCCGATGGACATCAAGGCACGGGCTAACTCGCCGTCGAGCTTGTCAAAGACCGGCTCGCCCAGCCCAGCGGGACAGGTGGCGCGAATCTCGACTATGCCGCCGAGCGTATCGCCCTGCTCTCGTACCTCGGCAATCCGTTCCTCCATGCGCACGGCAGCCGCGCTATCAGGGCAGAAGAGGCTGTTCTCGTTGATCACCGCAAGATCGCGCTCTTCTGCTCGGATGCCGCCGAGGGCCACCGTGTACGCCAAAACGCTTATATTGTACTTGTTGAGGAGTTGTTTGGCAACCGCGCCCGCCGCTACTCGCGCCGCTGTCTCCCGCGCCGAAGCCCGCCCGCCGCCCCGGTGGTCGCGGATGCCGTACTTGGCTTGGTAGCTGAAATCGCCGTGGCCGGGTCGGAATATCTCCTGCAAATCGCTGTAGGATTTGGAATGCGCGTCCTTGTTGAAGATAACCAGAGAAATAGGCGTGCCGGTGGTTTTCGGGCAGGCCGCGCCGTCCGGCTGAAAGATGCCGGACATGATCTCAACCTTGTCCGGCTCCTGCCGGGGCGAGGTCGCGCCGCCTTTGCCGGGCCGCCTGCGCTCTAACTCTTGCTGAATTACTTCTGGGGTCAGATCGATGCCCGGAGGACAGCCGTCAATGACCGCGCCAAGTGCAGTGCCGTGGGACTCGCCCCATGTTGTTACCCTAAACAGGGTGCCGAAGGTGTTTCCTGCCATGATGTTGCAATGTCAAATAGTTATCTGTTCGGCGGAGCTACAGCTTGAGCCGAATGAAATTGTCAAAAGATGCTTCTGAATAATCTATCGGCACGACAATAAAGTCGCTACTTGCTTTCTGAGGAATTTTCCCAGTGTCATCGTGAAGGAAAAGCAGTACGTTGTTTACAACAGGCTCTGATGTAAAATGTTTTTTGATTATACCGAGCAACGTTTGTAAATTTCTAGCAATTCCATCGTTATCATTTGGAATTTCGACACCAAAAAATTCTTGTTTTTCGCCCTTGAACTTATGCCAGCTTAGATAATTTCCGAAAGCCCATTCATTGACATAACATTTGAATACCCTATGTCTTTGCTCCTGATTAGGTTGCAATTGTAAAATATTATTTTTAATTTTCTCATTTGATCCCTTCCATTTGCTTTCTCCAAGATAAAGCGTCTTCGTTGCCAATAGAATAAAGTCAAATTCGCCAAACATCTTCTTGCTACGACCGCCACGTCCAAAACTGGGCCGGTAAAATATTTGACAGTCAGCGGGGTTAGAATCGTCATCCAGTAATTCAAGAATCTCAGGGAGTTTTTCTTTCAATGCCCATAAGGTAAGAGCATCTTCTCCATAAGCAATAATTTCCATTTGATTGATTTAATCAGTTTTTATTGAATTGCTTCAAGCCTATGCGGGAGCATACAGCCTCTGCCACTTCCCCTGCTGTTCTCTCCGCCGTCTCAACCACCACATCCGAACCGGCCTGATACAGCGGCTCGCGCTCGGCAAGCAGAGCAGCGGTCTCCGCCTCCAAGCCCTGCCCTGATGCCTGACATGGCAGCGCAGGCCGCTGCCCGGCAGTGTTTTCATCCTGCCGCAAGCGGGCTAACGTGCTTGCCAACTCTGTCCGCAGCCAAATCACGAAGGCCTGCTTGCGCAGCAGCTCCCATTCTTGCTGATGAAGAATCGCGCCGCCGCCCGTGGCAATCACTGTGTTTCGCCAAGAAGCCAGCTCAACCAGCAAAAGCCGCTCCTGCTCTCGGAAATACTGCCAACCTTGCTGGGCAATTGCCTCAGCGATAGAGCAGCCCATGCGTTTGATTAGCATCGCGTCGGTGTCGGCAAACTCATAGCCACAAAGCTGGGCTAAAAGTCGGCCAACCGCTGTTTTGCCGGTAGCGCGGAAACCGGTCAGCACAATTAGTCCAGTCCTCCGCGCATCCGCTTCATTCATCAGCTCCACCTTGTGCCATTTTCCTCTTTCCGTCTCGCCTGCGGTAAGATTACAGCACTTTGCGCACATCGGCAAGAGAGCTGTGTGCTTTGAACTTACGTGGAGGATGAAGGTGGAAGGAAACAGTCTGCTGCTGATACGTTCGTTGGTATTTGTCAAGGCGTTGAGAAATACAGACAGGGAAGGATTTACTGCAAGGAAGAGAAACCGCAGAATGAAACAACTGGTGCGCCCGGAGGGATTTGAACCCCCGACCCTCGGATTCGAAGTCCGATGCTCTATCCAGTTGAGCTACGGGCGCAGTGAGAAGGAAGCACAAAAAATATACTGCATGTTGGCAGATATTGGAAGGCTTTTTTGTGCAGCTTCTTCCGTAGTGTGACAGTCAGGTCGCAGCAGTCAACCACATAAGTGCTTAACGCGCAATGCGTTTTGGTGCAGTGTGGATACCAAATAGGAGCTGCACACAGAGTATTCAGCGTCTTTTTCAAGAGCTTCCTTTTTCCTTATCTATCGAAAAATCATCTATCCTGCCGCCCACTGCTTGCTTTCTGCCGGGTAGAGGCAGTATAGTGAGGCCGGTGCCGTTAAAATCGCTGCGCAATCTCTTCAGCATTTCAGAATAAATATAACTTCCCGGAGAACGCATGGAAGAACAAGCTCAAGCCAGCAGACAGAAAGACCCTGCCAGCCTGCCCGTGCCCGACATTCTGCCGATCATGCCGCTGCATGGTTTCGTCTTTTTCCCCGGTATGGGATTCCCGCTCCAAATCGGCAGCACCTCGGCTATGCAACTCGTGGATCATGCCATGAGCGGCGACCGAATGATCGGTTTGGTGCTGTGTCATAAAAAGCAGGCTTCAGTTACTGAGGAGATCACCAGTAAAGACCTGCACCGGGTTGGCGTGGTCGGCTACATTCACAATGTGACCAAGTTCGACGAAGGCTATTATCAGGTACTGGTCAGCGGGGTGCATAAGCTGGCAGTAACTGAGTACACTCAAGAGTTGCCTTGGATTGAAGGCAGGATTACCAAGCTGCCAATGGTCTTTGATGAGGACAACAACGAGATGCAGGCCCTGCTCCTTAATCTCCGCAATCAGTTTAAAAAGCTGGGCAAGCTGATGGAGATGCCAGAGGAGATTCTTGCTACCCTTGACGCAATCACCGACCCTTACCACATTGCTTATTTGGTTGCCTCGCAGCTCAACCTCAAGGTTGAGGAAGAACAGGAGATTCTGGAGATCATCGAGATCAACCTGCTGCTGCATCGGGTGGCCCGCGAGCTGAATAAGCGGCTTGAAACCGTGGCAATGAGCAACAAGCTCCAAGAGGACATCAAGAAGGAGATTGACGGCAAGCAGCGCGAGTTCTTTCTCCGGCAGCAGATGGAGGCCATCCGCAAGGAGCTTGGGGAGGAGTCTGACGGCAAGGCTGAACTGACCGAGCTGCGCAAGAAAGCTGAAGCCGCCGGTCTGAGCGAGGAAGCACAGAAGGCGGTGAACAAGGAGCTGGCCCGTTTGGAGCGGATTTCTCCGTCGTCTCCTGAACACTCGGTGGCCCGCAACTATGTGGACTGGATCCTCGATCTGCCGTGGAACAAGACCACCGAAGACACGCTTGATCTGGACAAAGCCGAGCATGACTTGGACAACGAGCATTACGGCCTCGGCCAGGTGAAGAAGCGCATCCTTGAATTCCTTGCTGTGCGCAAGCTGAAGAACGACATTCAAGGGCCGATTCTTTGCCTTGCCGGTCCTCCGGGCGTGGGCAAGACTTCACTCGGCCAGTCTATTGCGAAAACAATGGGCCGTAAGTTCATCCGCATGGCCTTGGGCGGTCTGCGTGACGAGGCCGAGATTCGCGGCCATCGGCGCACCTACATTGGCGCATTGCCGGGCCGGATCATCCAGAGCCTGAAGCGGGCAGACTCGAAGAACCCGGTTGTGCTCTTAGACGAAATAGACAAATTGGGCAGCGACTTCCGGGGCGATCCTTCCTCGGCCCTGCTCGAAGTGCTGGACCCGGAACAGAACTCCACCTTCCGTGATCATTATCTGGACATGGAGTTTGACTTGTCCAAGATACTCTTCATCGCCACGGCCAACATGCTCGACACCATCCCCGGCCCGCTGCGTGACCGCATGGAGGTGGTGGAGCTTTCCAGTTATACTGAGAATGAGAAGGTGGATATCGCCCGCCGCTATTTGCTACCCAAGCAGCTGCAAGAGCACGCCCTCACCCCGGATAATCTGGAGATGGGCGACGCGGCCTTGCTGGAGCTGATCCGCTCTTATACCCGCGAGGCGGGCGTGCGCAACTTGGAGCGCGAACTGGCCTCAGTCTGCCGGGGCGTGGCTGCCAATATCGTGCGTGGCAACAAAGAGAAGATCGTGGTTACGCCGGAGAGTCTGCACGACTACCTCGGTGTGATTCACTATTTCCCAGAGGTCAAAGCCCGCAACTGGGGAGCAGGATTAGCCACGGGCTTGGCGTGGACACCGGTTGGCGGCAAGATACTCTTCATTGAGACCTCGAAGATGAAGGGCAAAGGCGGTCTCAGTCTGACCGGCAAGCTCGGCGACGTGATGAAGGAATCCGCCGCTGCCGCCCTGACTTATCTCCGCTCTCATGCAACAGCCTTGAACATTGACGAGGATGTGTTCTCGCAGATTGATCTGCACGTCCATGTCCCGGAAGGCGCGACTCCCAAGGACGGCCCTTCTGCTGGCGTGGCGATGGTCAGCGCGCTTTACTCGGTGATCAGCGGCAAACCGCTGCGCCGCGACGTGGCCATGACCGGCGAGATCACCCTGCGCGGCGACGTGCTGCCGGTCGGCGGCATCAACGAGAAGGTGCTGGCCGCCTTGCGGGCCGGGATCAAAGAACTGATTCTGCCGCCGCAGAACGAGCAGGATGTGCTGGAAATGCCTGAGAAGGTGCGCGCCGAGGCGGTCTTCCGCTACCCGCACACCATCGAGGAAGCTCTGGAGTTTGTTCTCGACAAACAGGCGGAGCAATAGCTTTCCTGCATAAGCTGCAACTTGAGTATGGGCGAAAAATTTTTTGCCCATACATTGCCACATGCTTGCATCCGGCATGTGTTCCAGAAACCATTCTGCATGTATTTGAGGAACATGCCAGCATGTATTTGGCATGGATGGGAGGGAGGTTCCCTTCGGCTTCAGCTATATAAAAATGACATTATCCAAGAGGGTTACGAGCTATGCTGGGCTGGTTTAAAAAGAAATTCTTCCAACAGGAGGAGCCTGCGGTAACTGCTGCCGCCCCGCCTGCCGAACAGGAGGCTGCCTCTTCGCGACCCCCACCGGCGGCTGGCGTTGAGCAGCAAAAGCCCTCGATGTTCAAACGGTTGCAAGAGCGGCTGGGTAAGAGTCGAGACACCTTGGTGCATCGGCTTGACCGCCTGCTGCTTGGCCGGAAGAAGATTGACCAGGAGCTGTATGATGAGCTGGAGGAATTGCTGATCACTGCTGATTTGGGTGTGAATACGGCCCTGCATCTGCTGGAGACGGCCAAGGAGCGGGTTAAGCGTGACCAGCTCAGTGATCCGCAGGCCCTGAAACAGGTGCTGCGCGAGCAGATTCTCGCCTTCCTCCTTGCTTCCAACCGCCCGGCAGAGCTGGTGCTGCCGGAGTCCGGCCCCTTTGTGATCATGGTGGTGGGCGTGAATGGCGTGGGCAAGACCACCTCTATCGGCAAGATTGCCGCCAAGTTTGTTAAGTCCGGCCAATCGGTATTGTTAGTGGCGGGCGACACCTTCCGCGCCGCTGCCATTGACCAGCTCAAGATCTGGGGCGAGCGCACCGGCGTGGAGGTGCATAGCGGGCTGCCCAAGGCGGATCCTTCCTCAGTGGTCTTTGACGGCGTGGCCAAGGGCATCGCCAAGAAGTACGACGTGATCATCATTGACACTGCTGGACGGCTGCACACCAGCGTCAATTTGATGGAGGAGCTGAAGAAGATACGGCGGGTGATCGGCAAGAACATGCCCAGCGCGCCGCATGAGGTCATGCTGGTCTTGGATGCCACCACCGGCCAGAACGCCCTTTCGCAGGCCAAGCTCTTTCATGAGGCAGTGGGCGTAACTGGCCTGACCTTAACCAAATTGGACGGTACAGCTAAGGGCGGCATTGTCGCCAACATCTGCCACGAGCTGAAAATTCCGGTGCGCTTCATCGGCATCGGCGAGCAGGCCGACGACCTGCGCGACTTTGATCCGCAGGAGTTTGTTGATGCTTTGTTCAGCCGCGATGACGCGGGCAGCGAACCGCAACCAATCTAAGCCGCCAGTCTGATGGGAAAACGCCAATCCAGCACGCCCGGCTGCGGCGGCTGCCTCCTGATTATCGTCCTTATCCTGCTAGCCGTTGGCGGTTGGCAGGCAGTGGGCAATTTTGTCTCGTGGCTCCTCTTGCTCGCAGTCGCTGTGCCGCTGATTGGAGCTGCCGCCTTCTTCGGCTTCGTCTATTCCATGCGCAAGCGGGCCGCCGCCTACGAACGCTCACAAACTGCCAGCCACAACCGCTTTGTCTATCTGCTGGTCAACATCTTGGTGAGCATTGCCAAGACGGACGGACGCTTTACCCAGTCTGAGCTGCGCACTATGCTCAACTTCTTCCAGCACTCGCTCCGCTACAATCAGGAGCAGATGTACTGGGTCAAACAATTGATCAAGCAGGCCAGAGACAGTAGTCAGGATTTGGAGGAACTATTGACCGAGTTCCGCACCAGCTTTGCCTATGAGCCGCGCCTGATTCTCTTGGAGTTGATCTACCAGATCATCTACACCGCCAAACCGGTGCTGGAGCAGCAGCTGGAATTTGCCCGCCGCATCGCCGCCTTCCTTCAGATCAGCACCTACGAGCGGCAGACTATCGAGAACAAATACCGCTACGGCCACCATACCAGCGGCGCGAGCATGGCAACAGCAGCCAGCCAGGAATTGCGCTGGCGCACCGTGCTGGGCGTGGAGGAAAACGCTGACTTCGCTGTGATCAAGAAAGCCTACCGTCAGCTTTCCATGCAGTATCATCCTGACAAGGTGGCGCATCTGGGTGCGGAGTTCAAGCGTGTGGCCGAGGAGAAGATGAAGGAGATCAATGCGGCTTACGACTATTTCCGCAAGAAGTTTGAGCGAGGATAAGCAAACTTCACCGCTCGCTGCTGCCCGGCGATCAGACCGTTTTCCCTTGCATCTTCCCCATGTCCGAGTAAAATCTTTTAGTTTTGCCTCCTGCCTGCATCGCTAAAGCGGGCTGCCCGCAGGCGTGAATTGTCAAAACAACAATATCTTCTTTTCCGCGAGAATAATCATGGATTATCGGGACACCCTGAACCTGCCCAAGACCGGGTTCAATATGAAGGCCAGTCTGACCCAGAAGGAGCCGCAGTATCTGGAACGCTGGGACAGGGAGAAGCTGTACGAGAAGCTCCAGCAGGCTGCGGCGGACCGGCCCCTGTTCACTCTGCATGACGGCCCGCCCTACGCCAACGGCAACATCCATCTTGGTACGGCCTTTAACAAGGTGCTCAAGGACATCATCCTTAAATCGCGGCGCATGGCTGGGTTCAACGCCCCTTATGTGCCGGGCTGGGATTGCCACGGTCTGCCTATCGAGCATAACGTGGATAAGGAACTGGGCGAGCGCAAGGAAGTGATCTCCACGCTGGAGAAGCGCGGGGCCTGCCGTCGCTATGCGGAGCAGTGGATTAACGCGCAGAAGGCGCAGTTCCGGCGGCTGGGTGTCTTGGGTGATTGGGACAACCCCTATCTGACCATGAGCTACGGCTATGAGGCTGCCATTGCCCGCGAGTTCAACCGCTTCCTGCTCAACGGCGGGGTGATCCGCTCGAAGAAGCCAGTCTATTGGTGCTCCAGCTGCCGCACTGCCTTAGCCGAGGCTGAGGTGGAATACTACAACCACAGCTCGCCGTCCATTTACGTCAAATTCCCCTTTGCCGACGACCTGAGCGAGATCATTCCTGAGCTGGCGGGGCAGGAGCGCAAGGTCTCTGTCCTGATCTGGACCACCACTCCGTGGACGCTGCCCGCCAACATGGCCGTGGCCTTCCACCCGGATTTTGTCTATGCGGCAGTGGCGGTGCGCGATGAAATCTGGATACTCGCCAAAGAGCTGGTGGAGAAATGCTTCACCGAGTTCGGCATCAGTGACTACAGCATCCTCTGCACCTTCTCGGCCAAAGGCTTGGAAGGTAAGAAATGCCGTCATCCCTTCCTTGAGCGCGACTCGCTGATCGTGCTGGCTGATTACGTCACCGCTGATTCCGGCACCGGCTGCGTTCACACCGCGCCTGGCCACGGCACCGACGACTACCTGACCGGCCTGCGCTACGGCTTGGAAGTGCTCTCGCCCTTGGACGACGCGGGGCAATACACGGGCGAGGCTGGCAAGTACGCGGGCCGCCGCATCCCGATGGTCAACCGGGAGATCAACGACGACATGGCTGCCGCCGGGGTTTTGGTCAAGGAGAGCGAGATCGACCACTCCTACCCGCACTGCTGGCGTTGCAAGAAGCCGGTCATCTACCGGGCCACCAAGCAATGGTTTATTTCGATGGAGCAGAACGAGCTGCGCCAGAAGGCCTTGGCCGCCATCAAGGCAGTGCAGTGGACACCAGCTTGGGGCGAGCAGCGGATTCAAGGCATGGTTGAAGGGCGGCCTGACTGGTGCCTGTCGCGCCAACGCTCGTGGGGCGTGCCGCTGACCGTGCTGACTTGCGCCAGCTGCGGCGATATCCTCAAAAACGCCGAAGTCTGCGCCAAGATTGAGGAGCTGTTTGCCCAGGAAGGCGCGGATGCTTGGTTCCAGCACGAGGCGGCGGATTTCATCCCTGTCGGGACGCAGTGCGCCTGCGGCAGCAGCAAGTTTGAGAAAGAGCACGACATTCTCGATGTCTGGTTCGATTCTGGCGTGAGCCACGCGGCGGTCTTGGAGGCACGGCCAGAGCTGCGCTCGCCTGCGGATTTGTACCTCGAAGGCAGCGACCAGCATCGCGGCTGGTTCCAGTCTTCGCTACTGACTTCGGTCGGTACCCGTGATTGCGCGCCGTTCAAGGGCGTGCTCACGCACGGCTTTGTCGTGGACGGCAAGGGCAAGAAGATGTCCAAATCCTTGGGCAATGTCATCCTGCCACAGGAAATGATTGACAAATTTGGGGCGGAGATACTCCGTCTCTGGGTGGCCTGCGAGGATTACCGCGACGATGTCAAGGTTTCGGAGGAAATCCTCCGCCATGTTGCTGATGCCTACCGCAAAATCCGCAACACTGTCCGCTTCCTGCTCTCGAATCTCAGCGATTTCGACCCGGCCAAGGACAGCGTCGGGCCGGAGCAGCTGCGCGAGCTGGACCGCTGGGCCTTGGCCCGCTACGCCGATTTCGTGCGTCGAACGGAACGTGCGTATGAGAGCTACGAGTTCCACTCCATCTACCACAACCTGATCAACTTCTGCGGCATCACCATCTCCAGTCTCTACGCCGACATCCTCAAAGACCGGCTGTATTGCTCCGGCACCAACGCTCCGGGCCGCCGCGCAGCGCAGACCGTGCTGCATCGGATTCTCGACGGTCTGCTCCGCCTGATGGCCCCGATTCTCAGCGTCACCGCTGCCGAGGCGTGGGAGCATCTGCACGGCTTGGACGAGAACTCGCCCATTGAGCAGTCGGTCTTTTTTGCTGCATTCCCCAAGGTTGATGACATCACCACTGATGCCGAGCTGGACACGCGCTGGAGTCGCCTGCTGGCTCTGCGCGGCGAAATCACCAAGGTGCTGGAGGCCGCCCGCCGCGACAAGACCATCGGCCTGTCTTTGGATGCCGAGGTGCTGCTGTGCGCGGAAGGAGAGTTGGCGGCCTTCCTTGTCGGCAAAGAAGAGCTGCTGCGCGAGCTGTGCATCGTCTCCAGCCTGAAAATGGCCAGCACAGCAGACGAGGCCGCCTTCACCGCCTCCGAGGAAATCACCGGGCTGAAGATCGCGGTGCGGCCCGCGCCGGGCGGTAAATGCGAGCGCTGCTGGATGCTCTCCCCCAGCGTCGGCCAAGACAGCGAGCATCCTGCCCTGTGCAGCCGCTGCGCCGCCGTTGTCCGCAATCTGGCAGGGTGATTATGCTCCGGTTTTTGCTCATTATGCTGCTGGTCGTGATCAGCGACCAGCTGACCAAGCTCTGGATTGTCGAGAACTTCGCCCTGCACGACTCGATGCCGGTCATCCCCGGCTTCTTCAACCTTGTGCTGGTGCACAACACCGGCGCGGCCTTCGGGATGCTCTCCAACATGCCCCTGCTCTGGCGGCAGGTCTTCTTCGTCGGTGTGGCCAGCACCGCGCTGATCGTAATGGTGCTTATGCAGCGCAGGCTTGGCCAGCAAAACCCTCTCTACGCGGTCAGCTTCGGTCTGATCAGCGGCGGCGCGGTCGGCAACGTGATTGACCGGCTGAAACAAGGCTCGGTGATTGACTTCCTTGACTTCCACATCAAGGAGCATCACTGGCCCGCGTTCAACGTCGCTGACTCCGGCATCACGGTTGGCGTGGGCCTGTTCCTGCTGATCCAGTATCTGGAGCAGCGGGCTGATACAAGACAGCAGAAGGCGGCCTGAATCTTCTCTGTCTTCCTCTTTCACTACTCTTCATACAGGATACGATTGCCATGTCTGCATTCAGCAATGTGACCGTCTTGCACAAGGCGAACATCTACTTTGACGGCAAAGTGACCAGCCGCACGGTCGTCTTTGCCGACGGCTCCAAGAAGACACTGGGCATCATGCTGCCCGGCGAGTACGAGTTCAACACGGATGCCAAGGAGCTGATGGAGATACACTCCGGCGAGCTGGACGTGCTGCTGCCGCAGAATTCTGGCTGGCAGGCGGTAAAGGGAGGCGAGGCGTTCGAGGTGCCTGCGAAGTCGAAATTCAAGATGCAGGTCAAGACGGTGACGGATTACTGCTGCTCGTTCTTGGCAGAGTGAAGGCACACGGCAAGGGGCGGTAGGTGATTCGGTAGGGGCAGGCCCCCGTGCCTGCCCAGCGGTGTCCGATGCGCCGAACAGGGCGGCCACAGGGGGCCGCCCCTACAACCGGGGGAGACATGACCAACCACTTCAACAGCAGCGGCGGCGAGCAGAACGTCGGCCAAGGCGACCACGCCATCGGCAAACAGGAGAACGTCACGCAGACGGTGCGCGGAGATGGTAACATCTTCTCCGGCACCGGCAATGTCACGGTGAACGGCATCCCTCCTGCGCTCTTCGCTGAGTACGCAGGCAAGCTCGCGGTCACGGACTCCGCCCTTGCCAGCTTCTTCAAGATACTGGAGGAGCAGCAGGTGCCGCACAGCGATCTGGACAGCAAGCTGCGGGAGATAGCCGGGCAGTACAAGGAACTGCTTGCCCGCGTGGGCGACAACCAAGCGGCCAAACAGGCCATTGAGCGCGGCGACTACGCCCAAGCCGAGGCACTGCTGGAGGATGTTGCCCGCCAGCACAGCATGGCTGCGGCGGAGGCCCATGCGGACAACGCCCGCCTGCAACGCCTCCAGTGGCACCACGCCAAGGCCGCTGCCTACTGGCAGAAGGCCGCTGCCCTGCTGCCGGAGGAGAGCAAGAGGGAACGCTCGCTGTACCTGCATGAGGCAGCCTATGACCTGCACCGCGTTGACAAGTACACGGAGGCATTGTCTCTGTATGAGCAGAGCTTGGCTATTGAACAAGAGTTCAGCGACAAGGAAGGGGAAGGCATTATACTGAACAACATCGCTGAGATTTATCTGGCAATGGGCGACTATGACAAAGCTTTGCCTCTGTATGAGCAGTGCCGTATCCTCTTTCATGAGATTGGTAAGGATGAAGGCATGATGCTGAACAACTTTTGCCTGCACATCAACATAGAAACCCTGCGCAGCAGCCAAGAGATTGGCAACAAGGTAGGAGAAGCAATGATGAGCTGGAATGTTAGCCGTGCATACATAAAGCAGGGCGACCTGAGGCAGGCGGAAGCGTACATGAGCCGGGCTGTGCAGCTTGCCGAGGAGATTAGTTATCCCTTGCTGGAGGAATACCGCGAGGCATTAGCAGACATTCGTGCCATACTGCGGCGCAAGTAGGGGCACCTCTCTGCACTGTTGACGCATCGCGCAACGTTGCATATCATGATCAGATGATCATCAGTTTCCGCTGCAAAGACACTGAAAAGCTCTTCAACGACATCAGCGTGAAGCGGTTCAAAGCCATCTCTAAGTCGGCGCGGATTAAGCTGGAGCTGCTCAACGCCGCTGTCTCGCTGAACAGCCTGAATATTCCGCCCGGTAACAGACTTGAGGGCCTGAAAGGAGACAGGGCTGGTCAGCACAGCATCAGAATCAACGATCAATGGCGCATCTGCTTTGTCTGGCAGGATGGCTGCGCTCATTCGGTCGAGATTGTTGATTACCATTAGGAGGTCTTGCAATGGCAGAAAAGTTGGCACCAGTCACCCCCGGAGATGTCCTGCTGGAAGAATTCATGAAGCCGCTGAACATCTCTCAAGACAAGCTGGCCGAGGACATCAATGTCCCTTTGAGCAGAATCAGCCAGATCATCAGCGGCACAAAGGAGATAAGTGCTGACACTGCCTTGCGTCTCGGCAGGTATTTCAGCATCGAGCCTGAGTTCTGGATCAATCTTCAAGCCAGATACAATATGAAAAAGGCCCGCAGCAAACTCGGCGCGCGCCTTGACAAGGAAGTGAAAGTGCATTCCGCTCAAGCAGCCCGGTAGCAACCTCACAGGCACCTGTTCTCTCCAGACAGAGGAAGGCTTTACGAAAAACATGCCCCTACTCATACGCTGCGTATGCGCTTCCGCATACGCTCTGTATGCCGAGGCGCATGTTCAGAGGCAAAGAATGTTTGACAGAAGCGGGCGGGCTTCTTAGGATGAGCTGTCGCAGTTCTGCGCAGTATTCTCAAATCCTTACGATGCGAAGAGGCAGATATGAGCATTCAATGCAAGCCGGAACCCAACTCACTGACCACGCCTGAGTCCTACATCCTCCGCTTTGTGCCCCGCAACACGGCGGACGAGCAGGACATTGCCGCAGATATCAGCC
This sequence comes from Candidatus Electronema aureum, assembly GCA_004284765.1. Classification (GTDB taxonomy): domain Bacteria; phylum Desulfobacterota; class Desulfobulbia; order Desulfobulbales; family Desulfobulbaceae; genus Electronema; species Electronema aureum. The sequence goes on along the minus strand of NQJD01000024.1, from coordinate 6,538 downwards.
GCAGCCAGCCCAACTTCAGCACGGAAGCGGTGGAGACCATCCTCCATGCCGAAGACGAGGCTGTTCTGGAGCGGCTGCTCAACGGCGAGCAGGTGACGAAACACGGCAGCTTCAGCTGGTATCTCACCTTCACCGGCAGATTGGACAACGCGGACGACCCGCTGCCGCCTTTGGACGAATGCCTGCAAGTCAGCGTCCGTGTCTCGCAGAGCTTTCTTGAACGCCTGCGCCAGAACGCGCGCATCGAGCGGCTGCCTACGGCGGAGAAGCTGCCGGTCATCACCGCCGCAGAAGATGCCGTGCTGGGCCTGCGCGATGTGCTGCGCCCGGACGGAATGCTCCGCATCACGGGCAGCAATCTCCTCTTTGACCGCAAGGACAGCGGCTCGCACTGCCTGATTGAGGGCACCCGCAGCGGCAGCGCGGTGCAGAGCCGCGTTGGCACCATCGCCAACACCGAGATCGTCCTCATGCCTGATGTGCCGAGCCAGCCCGATCCGTGGAACAACGAGTACCAGCTTTCCATCACCACCCGCTACACCAAGCACGGCACCCTGCGCACCGGCATCTACAAACGGCGGCTGCGCAGCCCGCTAACCTTGACCAAGATGGGCCATCCCAATCCGCCGGAAGTCGGCATCCTTACCGGCAAAGAGACCAGCCCGCATGTCAGCGTCACCGGCGGCAGCGTGTCGGCCAATGAAACCCTGCGCATTCAGGTGCTTCTTGATCTGCGGGCCGACGCGCTGCTCTTCAGCCTGCTCGACATGCAGGAAGGCGGTAAGACAGGCGCGGCGGTGAGCGTCACCGCCAATGGCGCAGTCACCCTGCAAGGCTTTGCTGGCTCGGCTGTGACGAACCTGACCATCCGCGTGAACAATTACGCCGGACTGAAGGAGATGCTGCGGAATGAGTATGGCGGGCGGGTGGTGGATGTGCTCGATGTCAGCGTAGGAAGTTGATAGACAGGTGTAAGGGCGAAACATCTTTCGCCCTTACGCCCTCCCTTTATTACCCCCTCCCTTTCTGACTACAACACCATGCCGACCATTTCACTCTTCTACGGCATTTTGATCAGGATGTTCTTCCGTGATGTGGAAAAGCATCACATGCCGCATATTCACGCAGAATATCAGGGACAGGTTGCCGTGTATTCAATCCCTGACGGAACGCTGCTGGTGCCAGCAGGCAAACACAAGCTGGTCATCGCTTGGATCGAGATACACCAAGAGGACTTGCTGGCAGATTAGGAATTAGCGGTGAACGGCAAGAAGCCATTCCCCATCAAAGGGCTTGATCAATGACAATCAAAGATGTCTGCTCCTGTCCTGACCACACGCTGCGGATTGTTGCCGATGATGGGCGCATTGGCATGTTTGACGTTTCTCCGTACCTTCAGGATGAGGCTTTCGCTGACTTGAACGACTGGGCTGCATTCAGGCAGATTCACAATGGAACGTACTTTATTGAATGGGCCTGCGGTGCCGATTTGTCCGCAGACACCATCGAAGCGCGATGGCAGCTCCTACAGCCCTTCCCTCTGACAACAAAACTCTCATGAGCAAACACTATCTCAGCACGCTGTTTGAACCGAAGTCTGTGGCCGTATTTGGGGCCAGTGACCGTGAATGCGCGGTCGGCAATCTGGTCTTCAAGAACATGATCGAGGGCGGCTTCAAGGGCGAGGTCTATCCGATCAACCCCAAGCGCGACGAGGTGCAGGGCCGCAAGGCGTATCCTGACCTGAAGAGCATCGGCCAGCCAGTGGACTTGGCGGTGATCACCACGCCAGCAGCGACCGTGCCAGGGATCATCGAAGCCTGCGGCAACTACGGCATCCGCTCGGCAGTGATCATCTCGGCAGGCTTCCGCGAGGTGGGGCCGCAGGGCCTGAAGCTGGAGCAGGCAGTTTTAGAGACCGCCCGCCGCCACGGGCTGCGCTTTGTCGGGCCGAACTGCCTCGGCATCATGCGGCCTGAGACCGGCCTCAACTGCACCTTCAACAAGGGCGGGGCCAATCCGGGCAACATCGCCTTGGTCTCACAGTCAGGCGCGCTCTGCACCGCCATCCTCGACTGGTCAGCAGCGAACAAGATCGGCTTCTCCACCGTGGTCTCCACCGGCATATCCGCTGATATAGACTTCGGCGACGTGCTCGATTACTTGGTCAACGACCCCAAGACCAAGAGCATCCTGCTCTACATCGAGGGCATCCACAACGCGCTTTCCTTCATGAGCGGCTTGCGGGCGGCGGCGCGTTTCAAGCCGGTCATCGTCCTCAAGGTGGGCCGCCACGCCACCGGCTCTAAGGCGGCCATGTCGCACACCGGCGCGCTGGTGGGCGCGGATGACGTGTTCGACAGTGCCCTGCGGCGGGCGGGCGTACTGCGCGGGATGCGCATCGCCAACCTCTTCTCTGCCGCCTCCATCCTCACCTTCCCGATCAAGGCAGGCGGCGAGCGGCTGGCGATCATCACCAACGGCGGCGGCCCCGGCGTGATGGCCACAGACCGGGCTGCTGATCTCACCTTGCCCTTGGCCCAGCTCTCTCAGGAGACCCTGAAGAAGCTCAACGCAGTGCTGCCTGCAACGTGGTCAAAGAGCAATCCGGTGGACATCATCGGCGACGCGACCCCGGAACGCTACGCCCAGGCCGTGGCAGCCTGCGCGGAAGACCCCGGCGTGGACGGCTTGCTGGTTATCTTGACTCCGCAGGCGATGACCGACCCGGCGGGCGTGGCCAAGGCACTGGTAGGATTGGAGCGGAGCAAGGGCAAGCCGCTGCTGACCTGCTGGATGGGCGAAATACAGGTGGCGGAAGGCCGCAACATCCTCCGCGATGCCAACATCCCCACCTTCAACACGCCAGAGACAGCGGTTGATGCCTTCTCCTATTTGGTTAATCACAGCCGCAACCAGAAGCTGCTCTTGGAGACACCAGCACCGATGTCCTTGGATGAAGTCCCGGACGTGGAAGGGGCGCGGCTGATCGTCGAGAGTGCGCTGGCAGAAGGCCGCAAAGTCCTCAGCGAGGTGGAGTCTAAGGCCGTGCTGAAGGCGTTCCACATCCCCACTGCTCATGCCAGCATTGTCCGCTCGCCCAACGAGGCACTGGTGCAGGCGGAGAGCATCGGCTTCCCGGTGGCTTTGAAGATTAACTCGCCGGACATCACCCACAAGTCGGATGCAGGCGGGGTGAGGCTTGGCATCAGCAATGCGCAGGCCGCACGCAGTGCCTACAACGAGATGCTGGCCGCAGTGCGCAAAAACCGGCCAGAGGCCCGCATTGACGGCGTGACCATCCAGCCGATGCTCCGGCGGCCCAATGGCCGCGAGCTGCTGGTGGGCATCGTCACTGATCCGGTCTTTGGGCCAGTGATCACCTTTGGTGCTGGCGGCATTGCAGTTGAGGTGATGGGCGACCGGGCTGTGACCCTACCGCCGCTGAACCACAAGCTGGTGCAAGACTTGATCGGCAGGACGAGGATATCCAAGCTACTCGGTGCCTTCCGTCACATGCCGCCGACTAACATGGAGGCACTGGAGCAGGTGCTGCTGCGGGTTTCGGAGATTGCCTGCGAGCTGCCCTTGGTCAAGGAGCTGGACATCAACCCGCTGATTGTTGATGAGAACGGGGCCATTGCTGTGGATGCCCGCATCGTGGTGGATTACCACGTGCAGACCTCTGACCGCTACAGCCACATGGCCATTTATCCCTATCCGTCGCATCTCGTCACCAAGCGGCAGCTGCCGGACGGCACTGATCTGGTCATCCGGCCCATCCGCCCGGAAGACGTGGAGCTGGAGCAGACCTTTGTCCGCAACCTCTCTGAGCAGACCAAGTATTTCCGCTTCATGCAGGCGATGAACGAACTCAGCCCGCAGATGCTCGCCCGCTTCACTCAGATCGACTACAACCGCGAGATGGCACTCATCGCTGTGGTGCCTGACAAGGAGGCTGAGGGCAAGGAGAAGCAGATCGGCGTGGCTCGTTACAGCATCAACCCAGACGGCAGAAGCTGCGAGTTCGCTATTGTCGTGGCTGACGAGTGGCAGCGGCAAGGCATTGCCCACCTGCTCATGCAGCAGCTCATTGCCACGGCCCGCAACCAGGGTCTCCAGATCATGGAAGGCGATGTGCTGTCCAATAACCACGACATGCTCACCCTTGCCGAGAAGCTGGGCTTCAGCATCAGCACCAGCGATGAAGGCGGCGATGTTGCGCATGTGGTGTTGAGGATGTAGGGTATTAGAATCATGGCCGCATTGCAGACTGAATATTTTGCCCGCTGCATTGGCACCTTGGAGCGGGCATTCAAGGCATTGCATGATCTGTCCCCTGATGACGATTTGCATGATATTTACCGCGCTGCGTGCGTCAAGGAATTTGAGATCATCCTTGAACAGACCGGCAAGCTGCTGAAGAAATGCCTGAAGCCGTACTTTGCAACGCCGAAGCAGGTTGATCAGCTGAACTTTAAGGATATCTTCCGTCATGCGGCAAAGCATGGACTGATGGAGCTGGAAGAGTCTGAACGCTGGCTGCTCTATCGTGACAACCGCAATGAAACCTCGCATGATTACGGCGCAGGTTTTGCCGATGACACGTTGACCTTGCTGCCGCAATTCATTGCTGATGCGTATCGCATGAATGAGCTGATCAATCAATGCCATGACTGACGCGCTGTTCTTGCGCGATAAAGACAAGCAGCAGCTCTTGCGGCTGCTGGCTCGGCATTTGCCCGATGTGACGGTTTGGGTCTATGGTTCGCGGGTGAACGGCGGTGCGCATGATGCCAGCGATTTGGATATTGTCTTGCGCAGCCCTGATTTGTCCCCTATTCCTCTTATTGCCCTAGAAGATTTCTTGCAAGCCTTGAAGGATTCGACAATTCCGATCATAGTTGAGGCACGAGATTGGGCAAGGCTGCCTGCGAGTTTCCATCAGGAGATTTTAAAGAAGTATGTGGTGCTGAGGATGTAGGTCTCAAACGGTAGCTATTTCGATGCCTTCCTGGACGTGGAAGGCATCTGCGAAGAAATGAATACAGCGGTTCTTTATCTAAGTAGATCAAAAATATTTTTTATATTGGAGAAATTTTCAATGAAGCTTATTAGTGCGCATATCACCAATTTCAGATCAGTTGAAGATAGTAATAAATTTGAAATTGATGATCTAACTTGTCTGGTTGGAAAGAACGAAGCCGGGAAAACGGCTATTCTTCAAGCTCTTTACGGTATTAAACCGTTCGGCTCTTTCTCTTACGAAAAAACTCGTGATTATCCACGTCGTTACTTGGCTCGCTTCAACGATTTAAATAAAGATGGAAAGTCTATAGTCGTAGAAACAGAATGGATTTTATCTGAAGAAGATATAGAACTCGTAATTGAAAGATACGGAAAAAATGCGCTTGAAAATAAAACAATTAAAATATCCAAATATATTGGGAGAGAAGTGCAATATTGGACTATCCCCTGCAATACACTGGAATGCCTTAATTTCTTGATACACAAGTATCAACTGGAAGAGTTAGAGAAAAATCCGTTGAAGAATGCTTCTGATGCTCAGACAGCTATTGCGATATTGACTGAACTGCCGCAACGTTCAGAAAATCTAAACAACTTGCTCCAAGAGCTGAATAGTTTAGAACAACATGATTTCTACAGAGAAATCATAAAAATTCTTTCAAAGAATATGCCGAAATTTTTCTATACATCGCATTTTGATCGCATGTCTGGAGAAATTTCAATAAACAGAATCCAAGAAGATACTCAGCAACAAAAAATAAGCACATCAGATCGGATATTCCTTGATTTTTTAGAGTATGCTGGAACTTCCATTGAAGAGTTAAGGGGAGCTGTCAGATACGAAGAGCTGAAAGCAAAGTGCGAAGGTGCTTCAAACGAAATCACAGATGAGATATTCCAGTTCTGGAGTCAAAACGAAGCACTGCGAGTGATAATTGATATTGGCGAAGGTAAAGATGAGGACAAGGCTCCGTTCAATAAGGGAACTATCGTCAAAATTCGTATTGAGAATACAAATCATCGAGTAACTGTACCACTCTCAGAGCGCAGTGCTGGCTTTGTTTGGTTTTTCTCCTTTCTCTCTCAATTCAAACAACTTAAAAAGACTACTGGCAATGCTGTTATACTGCTGGATGAGCCGGGCTTGACCTTACACGGAAAAGCTCAATCCGATTTGCTGCGCTATATTGAAGAAAGACTTCTCCCTGAACACCAAGTAATTTACACGACACATTCGCCATTTATGGTGCCTGCGGAGCGTATGGCAAATGTTCGTATAGTTGAGGATGTAATCAAACATGAAGGAAGAAAAACTATTGTGCTTGGCACCAAGGTTTCTTCTGACGTATTGGCTGTCGATAAAGAAACATTGTTCCATTACAAGGTAATGGTGAACCATGAGTGGCAAAGCGGACGGCTCCCTAAAAAACACATTGAATTTACCATTAAAAACAATATAATATTGAAAAAGTTGACTTCCGACTTGGTCTCAGTTTTCAGAGGGCGAATG
>NQJD01000023.1 GCA_004284765.1 Candidatus Electronema aureum | reverse complement strand
GCATTAGTCAGGAAGACATTGTCGTTTTCGAGAAGCATTGAAAACTTAACTGCATCTGTTTGGAGATTTATTAATCACTACAACGATTGTATTTTATTTCATTGATCACTCACAGATCTCTATTACCCACTTTCTTGAAACGCAGCGCTCCGAACCAAAGAGAAAAATTGGAGAACCGGCGAAGAAGTATGATATTTATTTGAGCTACCACACCGAGGACGGGGAGCACGTTTCAAAGATTGTCGATGCTCTTATTGAGCAGGGCTTTGAGCCATTCTGTAAGTTTCGTATACTTCCAGGAGAGAATATTGACCTTGCTATTGAATCGGCACTTCGTAATTCGAGACATTTTGCTTTATGCTCTGGATATCACGATGCAAGAGTTTCTGATGGGTATCCATTAGACTGGCGCGAACAGGAGTTTATTGGAGATCAATGTTATTATCTGGATAATCCTCCAGAAATAATTGATAAGTATGTGCCATTAAGGAGTGATGGTCCTGTTCCATTGATACCTATACTTCTTCCTGATTCAGACTCTAAAAATTTACCATCTAATTTAAAGAGGTTGCAACCTGTTGATTTACGTGAAGGGATCACACCAGAAAGGTTGGCACCTCTATTCAGAGCATTGTCAGCCCGTAAAATTAAATAAACGACAAACAAAAAGAGGAACCATCATGCCTGGTTTTGAGGTCTTTGGCGAAGAGGAGAAGCGGCAGGCTCTGGAGGTGTTCGACACCGGCGTGCTGTTCCGTTATGAATTCGGGCCGCAGCGCAAGGGCGTGTACAAGGTGCGGGAATTTGAGCAGGCGTTTGCCCAATACACCGGCGCGGCTCATGCGCAGGCCGTGACTTCCGGCACCGCCGCGCTCAAGGTGGCCTTGTCCGCGCTGGGCGTGGGCATCGGCGACGAGGTCATCACGCAGGGCTTCACCTTTGTCGCCACCTGGGAGGCGATTCTTGATGTCGGTGCGGTGCCGGTCTTCACCGAGGTGGATCAGACGCTGAACATGAACCCGGCGGATTTGGAAAAGAAGATCACGCCGAAAACCAAGGCGATCATCCCGGTACACATGCTCGGCGCGCAGGCGCGGATCAAGGAAATCAAGGCGATTGCCGACAAGCACGGCATTCCGGTGCTTGAGGACACGGCGCAGGCTGCTGGCGGACGGCTGCACGGCCAGCATCTCGGCACCTTCGGCCATTGCGGCACTTTTTCGTTTGATGCGGTCAAGACCATGACCACCGGCGAAGGCGGCATGGTCATCACCAACGACGAGGAATTGTGGCGGTGCTGCTCAGAGTACCACGATCACGGCCATGATCATGTCGTCAATCCGGGCGGACGCGGCGGCGAAGGGCGGCGGTTCATCGGCTTCAATTACCGGATGATGGAAATTCAGGGGGCGATTGGTTTGGCGCAATTGGCGAAGTTAGACATGATCGTCGCCGAGCAGCGCAAGAACAAGGCGATCCTGAAAGAGGCCGCGTCAAAGCTGGCCGGAGTGAGCTTCCGCGAAATTCTCGACGAGCAGGGCGATTCCGCCACCTTTCTGGCCTTCATGCTGCCGGACAAAGCGCAGGCCGCCAAGGTCAACCAAGTCCTGCGCGAGAACAACGCCGGGGCAATCAATTTCGGCGAAAACACTTGGCATTTCTATCCCTCGTGGGAGCATCTGCTCGGCGGCAAGACCTTGGCCGAAAACGGCTGGCCGTTCAACGCGCACGGCAAACGCCGGGTGATTTACGATCCGGCGGCCCTGCCCGCCTCCTGCGAGCTGATGAACCGCACCTTGGTCTATCAGATTCCGGTCAAGTTGGATGAGAGCCGCCGGGATGTCATTCTCACAGCCTTGAAGAAGGCAGAAGCGGTTTGATCGTTCAATGACCGGATGAAGAATCCAGCATAGCCCTCAATCCATATCCCGCAGAATTAATTTTTTCCTTTTTTGTAAGGAGTCACCGTATCATGCTGGAGCAAGCACTTGTCTTTCTCAATCAAAAACACATCTGCCCGCATTGTCGGACAGATTTAAGCCTCTGCCACGCGCCGCCCATGCACGTTGGCGACGGTTTAGGCTGGGGATCAGAGTTTCTTTTCATCTGTCTGAATGACGAGTGTCCGCTCTTTGTCAACGGCTGGGATTTCATTGAAAATCAGTACGGACATACCGGCTCTTACCGCTACATGGAGCTGCCCAACAGTCAAGAAAGCTACAGCATGATGGTAGCCAGTAAATATGCCTTTACCGGCAGTATGGTTGACGTTGAAGCCTTGCAGCAGCAGAATGCTCGTTATCAAGCCGAAAAGGAAGCCATAGCCCAACTCTGCGACTGCGTGGCCGCCAAAGACCTCAGGCCCGTCATTCATCTGCTAACGGACAACGCGGCAGCCATCGATATTCGCCGCCAAGCCGCCGAGCTACTGGCTGAACTAGACGACATCGCTTGCATTGAGCCGCTGCGCAATCACAAGTTTACCGATCCGAGCTTGGAACATGCGGTCAACATGTCCATCCGCCGAATTTTAGCCAGCCATTTTTTGCGAGAATGCCCCTATTGCGCCGAGCTGATCAAGGCCCGCGCCCAACTCTGCAAGCATTGCGGCAAAGAGCTGGCGGAAAGCTGATTTTTTCCCCTTGCCAAAAACGCGGTTGTAGGGTATAAAGCCTCTCATTGTGGTGAGCGTAGCTCAGCTGGTGGTAGCACCGGGTTGTGGCCTCGGCGGTCGTGGGTTCAAGTCCCATCGCTCACCCCACAGCATGATGTTTCGAGCGTTTCAGGTATTGATCCTGAAACGCTTTTTTGTTTTTGCCTATAGCCGCAGGGTAGTGTTGGGCAATATTCGCTTGAATTTCCTGCGGCTTTCCGTTAATCTTCATCCGGTTTCTGCTGTTTCATCAGCCCAGAAAGGCTGTCTTGAACTCTTCAACTTTGAGCGCGTACAAGATTATGAAAGCTGCTGTCGTCCACGGTGCGAATGATATCCGCGTAGAAGAATATCCTGATCCTGCTGTTGGGCCGGGAGAAGTCATCGTCAGAACCAAGGCTGCTGGAATTTGCTCAAAAAGTGTCCGGGTTCTGCTCGGAGAAGCACTGCCGGGAAAGCTGCCCTTGATTCCCGGCCAAGAGCTGGCAGGTGAAATCAGCGAGGTTGGACTGGGTGTGCGGGGTTTCTTTTCCGGTGATCCAGTGGCTGTGTATTCTGCTGGACTGTTGGGTCGCAGCGTGGACGGTGCCTATGCCGAGTACGTCCGCATTCCAAAAGAAATTGTTGCCGCAGGCGGTTTAGTCCGGCTGGACGAAGAAATTTCCTTTGAAGATGCGGTAATGGCCGAGCCGTTAGCCTGCACTTTTGCCGCCGCCCGTGCTGACCGGATGAAGGAAGGGCAGCATGTGCTGATCATCGGCGGCGGCTCTGTGGGTCTGATGCACCTGAAAACGGCCAAGTGGTCAGGATGCAAGGTGATTGTGGTGGATAAGAACGCGGCTAGGTTAGCTATAGCCGGACAGATGGGTGCCAATTATTTCATCAATTCCAGCCAGAGTAACCTCTACGATGAGGTGATGCAGATCACCGGTGGGCGCGGCGCGGAGGTGGTTATCATCTCCGTTCTCATGCCAGAAATTGTCGCTGATTGCCTTCGGCTGACCGCCAAAGGCGGAGTCTGTAATCTCTTCAGTCTTTCGCCAGAAACCGAAGCCGGTATCGACAACGCCTTACTGACCGAGCGAGAAATTACTCTGACCGGTATCTGCGCTGCCACGCTCGGCGATTTTCGCAAATGCCTCCAGCTGATCAAAGAAGAGGCCATCATTGTCTCTGATATGATTTCCCACCGTTTTACGTTAGACAGCTTCATCGAGGCAGTTGAAAAATCAAAGAATCAGGAGCTGGTTCGAGGCGTGATCACCTTTGGCGAAATGTTTTCGCTGTCGTTTTAACTTTGATTGCGTGCAGTTGTGCAGTTCATAGTTATTGTTTACAAAAACAATAAATTGTCATGTACAGACAGCGGTATCCAGCTGATCACAAAAAATGCGAGGTGTGTAAAAAAAATTGCACTTTTGCTTTTCGAGGTGTATAGATAATAGCTAACAAGGCTTCATGAATCCCTATATCGTAGCGGAAAAGGAGAATACGGAAATGAAAAAAATACTTTGTGCGGCATTCCTTCTTGTGCTGCTGGCTCAACCGGCATTGGCAGCATGGACTGACAAGTTTACCGAAGATTTTGACAAATTTGGTCTTGACACAGCGGTTGAGAATGCTCTCGATAATGAAGTCAAGTCAGTGGATATTTTGACCTTTGTGGTGCAAAATCGTACTAAATTTAGTACAAAAATGTCTCTGAAAGCACTTTACTGCGCCGGACAGGATCGGGATGTAGTCCGCGAAACAGCAAGCAAGCTCGGTATTGCTGTTGAAGAAATCAGCAAAGCTCTTCAAGAGAGTATCGCTGAATGCGGCTCTAAAATGGCTTTGCAGGATCGGGATGTGGAAAAAGTGCCGAACAATGGCAATCTTTCAGGAAAAGCTCCTCAACAAGCTCGAAACACTCCGCCACAGGCTCAGGCTCCTGCTGCACCAAAAAAGCCAGCCGCATTGATCGACACGCCCAGACGCAGGCCAAATATCCATCCCAGTCCCAGTAATCCATAATTCTGCTGAAAAATCAAAAACAGGAGAAAAGAACTCATGACCAAAAAATATCAGATCGGTGGTTTACTGTTGCTGCTGTTTGCAGCCCAAGCAAAAGCAGCTGATGCGCCTCCGGCAAGCACTACTCCCACTCCGGTAGCCGAAGCTGAGACAGCAGTAGTGGAAGAAAGTGGCGAGGCAACAGAAGACGCTTCCACTGCTGTAGTAGCTGATGATGAAACACAGGTAGCTGATGATGCAGCTGATTCGGATGAAGGCTATGTGTTTGGCTACCGAAACGGATTTATTCATGGTGCCTTGGCAGCTAAGGGCGAATGGACAGATAACCTCTACAACACGGATGCTGACCAGCAGGATAACTTCCTGACTAAGATATCTCCCTCTGTTTGGTTTACTTTGCCGAGAAGGTCTAAACGACCCGTGCAAATTGTCGCGGACAATACAGCCGTGGGTGGTATGCAGTATTCTCAGTCGGATTCTGATTCGTTCAACAAAATTCAAGCATACCTTGCTGGAACTATTGATTTCATGGCCTATTCTGCTGATTCCGATTTGAATCATGCAGAAGGAGACCTTGACGCAATGCTTCAATACAAGCCGGCTGAACAGATCACTCTCCAGTTACTGGATAAATACACCCACAGCCAAGATATTTTCAATATCGCTGAGTCAACTGTAGAGAATGACCGAGTATATGACTCGAATATTTTCGGCGCAGGGGCTGCTTGGTATTCTGAAGATCGATTTTCTGTCAAGGCAGGCTACAGAAATTTTGCTTTGGAGTATGATGATGCCATCAATGACTTCATGAATCGTACCGACAATGGTTTTGATGCTGCGTTGCATTACGAGTACAGCGACAAAACAAACTTTTTTGTTCAATATCAGTACCTCATGGCTGAATATGACAAGAAGAAGATGCCGGACAACGATAACAACTTCCTGAGTGCAGGCGTTAACTGGCAGACCACCGTCAAGACAACCCTGATGGCTAAAGCTGGTTTCCAGACCGTTGATTATGATGATCTGGGGCAGGATTTTGTATTTGATGACAGCGACTCCACCTTTTTCTTTGAATCTCAAGGTATCTGGCAGGCAACCCTCAAGAGCAGCTTGTTGCTGAATGCCAAGTACAGTATTGAGCAGTCGGATAGTGAGCAGGCTTTGAATAAGAGCGTATTTGCTCTTAGGGTTGCACTCGATCACCGGTTCACTGACAGAATTCGGGGTGATATTAATTTCGTCTATGAAAATTCTGACTACGCTCAGTTCAGCGGCGATACGCGAAGCGATGACCGTTGGTACTTGAAGCCAGAAGTGCAGTTTGCTCTGAACAAGTGGCTGTTCCTGAACGCTTATTGTAGCTACGATACGAAAGATTCTAACTACGATGGGCTGAATTATGATACCACAACTGTTGGTGTAGGTGTTCGTGGCTCATTTTAAGTAGTGTCTTGTAGAAAGCCGTTCTTGCCTAATGCAAGAACGGCTTTCTACACTCCGATAATAAAGTTCAACGTGATGTTATTTATGGAAACGTATTTTTCGTCCTCTGTCGATTTGAAAATAGCGCGACTGCTCAATACGGTTTTCGTCTTGCTGTTGTGTTACTTTTCGCTACCTATTCTGCCCGCTATAGCTGAGGATTATCAAATTGGTTCTGGAGATGTGCTTTCCATTACGGTCTACGGTTATGATGAGTTGAAAACGAAAGTTCGAGTTTCTGAAACTGGCACTATTGAATTTCCTTTAATAGGCACAGTTCAACTCGGCGGAATTAAAACCTCAGCGGCATCGAGAAAAATTGAAGAAATGCTTTCTGAGGGTTATATTGTGAAACCGCAGGTTCAAATTTACATTGAAGAATTTAAAAGCAAGAAAGTTGCCGCCTTGGGGCCGTTTAACAAACCAGGTTTGATCGAACTCAGCGGGCCGACTACGCTTTTGGAGCTGATTTCCAAGGCAGGTGGTCTCCAAAAAGACGCAGGCGAAACAATCACTGTGACCCGCGAGGAGGTAGGCGGCGGACAAAAAAATATAACCATCGAGGTAAAAAAACTGATTGATGAGGGAGACGCTGCGAGCAATATTCCTATTCTTGGTGGTGAAACTATTGCAGTGGCCAAGGGCGAGCCTCCAGTTTGTTATCTCACCGGCCAAGTTAAAAAGCCAGGTGCGTATCCTTGGACAAAAAATTCTAATGTGCTGAAAATGGTGTCTTTGGCAGGCGGTTTTACCGGCATGGCAGCAGAATCACGCATCAAACTTGTTCGAGTTACTAATGGCAAAAAGCAGGTTATGGAGGAAGTAGGCATGGATACGCTGGTACAGCCGGATGATGTCATTGAAGTGCCAGAGAGCTTTTTCTGATCAGCTGCCAAATTTTTTATTCTCTCCCTCCCACTACAGAAAAAATAAATGCACTCAGAAGAATCCTTTGAAGGGCAGGGAAGAGTCCTGCATTTGCGCGATTATTTTCGTATTATCTCTAAGCGTAAAGCTTTACTGCTGACGATTGTCTGTATAGCCGTCTTAGCCGCTATCCTGTCCGCTTTTTCAACCATCCCCCTGTACACAGCGTCCACAAGGATACTGATTGATAAAAATCTTGATACAGGTCGGATTGAGGGAGTCAATAATGCTTACGCAGGCTGGGATCCCTCTTTTCAGCAGACTCAGTTCGAAATGATCCGCAGTGAAAGTGTCACTCTCCGGGTGGTAAAAAATCTCCAACTTGATACCAAATACCGGCATTATTTCCTCCAAAACAAACCTTCTTCACCCGGACTCTCCAGCTTAGTTATAAACTGGCTCTCCTCTCTTATCACAGATACTGTTGGTGCGCTTGAAGGGCTGATTAGCCCCGATCTTGCCCAGAATGAAGAAAATGTTGAAGATACCACTGCGGCAGATAGTGAAAAAATCACATCAAAACCGGAAAGTGACGCGGAAAAAATAGCGGAGATGATTCAACGTAGCATTAGTGTTAAGCCGGTCAGAAACACTAAGTTAGCTGATGTGTTTTACACGCACAGAAAGCCGGAAATGGCGCAGCTGATTGCTGATGCGTTGGTGCAGGCATACATTGACGAAACCTTGGACATCAAGACCAGCACCGCTCGGAACGCACTCCAGTGGATGACTGCCAAAGCCGCAGAAGAGCAAAAAAAGTTAGAAGCTTCGGAGCAAAACCTGCAACAATACATGCGGGAACACGATATAATCACGGTGGAAAATAGGCTTACAGTCCTCCCTGAGCGGCTTTCAGGCTTCAGTAAAGAGCTATCTGAAGCGCAAACTAAGGAAAAAGAGCAAGAGGCAATTTATCAACAAATTGCACGAGCAGGCAAAGATTACAGCGCGTTAGAAACTATTCCGTTGTTTGCAGATAACCCTGTCCTGCGACAGCTCCGCACCCAAATGGTAACTTCGGAACAAAAGGTCAGAGAATTATCAACGAAATATGGTGAAAAGCATCCTTCTATGCAGCAGGCATTAGAGGAGCAACGAGTGCTCCAGCGGGAACGGCGGGCGGAAATCGACCGAATCACATCTGCGGCTAGGAATGCTTACGAATTGGCAAGGGCTAAAGTGCGAGATATTTCGGCTATGATGAACGAAACTAAGGCCGAGCTGCAAAACACCAACGAGCGTTTTGTTCAGTATTCTATTTTGAATCGGAATAAGGATATGAACAGAACGGTTTTTGAGGCCCTCTCTTCGAGCATCAAAAAAACCGATGTCACCGCCGAATCTATGGATATCAAGATATGGGCGGTGAAAAAGGCGGAGCTGCCAAAATTTCCGTCTAAACCGAATAAAAAGCTATCCTTGCTCATTGGACTGGTTGTTGGTTTGGGCGGCGGATTTGGCTTGATATTTTTCCTTGATTATTTAGATAACACAGCTGGTTCAGGTAAAGAAATTGAGGAACGTTACGGTCTTACTGTCCTCGGTTCAGTGGCAGATATGACCGGCAAGAAGCATAATATTGAGACCTTTGTCCGTGATAACCCTCTGTCGCCGATGGCAGAAAGCTACCGGCTTATTCGTTCTAGCTTGATGCTTTCTACACCGGAACGTCCGCCAAAGGTCATCCTGATGACCAGTATGGTGCAGCAGGAAGGAAAATCAACTACCACCAAAAACTTGGCCCATATTCTGGCCCAGAATGAGAAAAAAGTTCTGATTGTCGATTGTGATATGCGTCGTCCTCGGCAGCATTCCATGTTTGGCATTGCTAATACCTATGGCCTGAGTAACTATTTGTCCGGCAATACGGATGAAAAACAAGTGCTGATTCGGCAGCTACCTGAGACTCAGGTGTATTTGATCACCTCTGGCCCGGTGCCACCCAATCCGGCAGAGTTACTGACTTCGAGTAAAATGGTGCAATTGATTAAGGAAAATCAGGCTCAATTTGACTTTATTTTGCTCGATTCGCCGCCAGTACAACAGGTGACGGACAGCTTGGCACTCGGTCCGCTGGCAGACGGCACCGTGTTGGTGGTGAAAGCGGGGCATACCACTTACGAAATGTTAGACAGCGGCATCAAACGGCTGCGGGAAGGCCATTCTCATCTGCTGGGTATCGTGCTGAACCGACTGAAGAAAAAACATGCGGACAAAGGCTATTACGGCTATTATTCCTCTTACTCTCACTATTCGCAGTATAGCACTTACAGCAACAAGGGCGATAAGAAGAAAAAAGAAGCACAAAAACAGGAGGCATAGCCTCGACTGATGGCCTTTGTTGGTTTTGTCGCTGTTCTTTTCTTCGCCCCGCTGGCTTTCGGAACCACGGAAATTTGGTCAACGGTCACTGCGCAGCTGTTAGTGACCTTGACTGCCGTGGTTTGTTTTTTCCCCCGACTTCCATCTGGCAAAGCAGTGTTTTACAGAGTACCGGGGGTGATTCCCCTAGTGCTCTGCTTAGTCTGGCTCTACGCTCAGTGCATTCCCTTGCCGTTCTCTTGGGTACAACAACTTTCTCCGGGTACAGCATTCGCCTATCAGCCAGTTCTTGAGTTGTTGCCACCAGACACGTGGATTCCTCTGACCGTCAACCGGCAGGCCACGCTGCTTGAAGGTATGCGTTTTACCGCCTACGCGCTTTTTTATATCCTGACCGTGCAGCTGCTGATCAGCAGCAAAAAGCTTTCGACCACTGTCACTAGCATTGTCTGGCTAACACTCTTCATTGCCTTTGCCTCAATGCTTCAACGGGCTGCCGCGCCTGACACCTTGTTCTGGGTGAGGCCGCTGCAAAGCAGCTTCGGCTCTTTTGGTCCTTGGGTCTATAAAAATCAGTACGCCGGGTTTATGGTCATGACCTGCCCCTTAGTACTGGCGTTCTTCCTGCTCCACCGTCCCCTCGCCGATAAAAACGCCTCGTTCCGAGAAAGGCTGCTGCATTTGTTTTCTGGTGCTGGGGCTAATTTGCATTTCTTCTTTGGCTTTGGCGTGATTGTTGTTCTTGCTTCGGTACTGCTGGCCCAGTCACGGGGTGGTATTCTCAGCCTTGCCTTTGCCCTACTGCTGTTTTTCTTTCTACTGGCCCGTAGTCAAGGCAAAATTCAAACTTTAACCCTGCTGGTATTAGTCGGCGGACTTCTGTTAGCCGGGGGCTGGTTCAGTTGGGAAGCCATTTTTGCAAAATTTGACAAGGCATTTGACACTGCCACAGGAACCCTTCAAGACGCACGGCTACCCATTTGGCAGGATGCAGTCAAAATAATTCCCCATTTTCTGCTTACAGGTGCAGGTTTTGGCTCCTTCATTGATGTTTTCCCCAGTTACAAAAGTTTTGCTGACAGCCTAATCTATGATCACGCCCACAATGATTATCTTGAGTTACTCACTGACGGTGGACTGATCGGTTTCTTTTTGGCTGCTTGGTTTGTTGGCGCAGTGCTGAGAAGCGGCTGGCGGCAGATATTCCGCCGCAAAGACCGCTTGAGCGTTCTGACTGCCATCGCCGCTTTCAGTGGGATCGCAGGGCTACTTTTCTTTAGCATTACTGATTTCAACCTCCACAACTGGGCTAACGGCCTTTATTTTTTCTTTCTCTGCGGCCTGTTAGTCTCCGCAGGACACACCCGCCAACATTATCAGCACCGCCCTACCCTGCTGGCTCTATCCGCCTCACCTGCTAAGGCAAGAACAGCCCTTTTTCTTGCAACGATTATCTTTGCTCTGGCTGGACTACTCCTCCAAGGTGGAGAAATCCTTGCTGACCGGCACTATCAACGGGCGCAGAAAGTATCCGCAGCTTCATCCCAAGACTCGAAGAAGCAGTTTGCTCGAATGGCTGAATTGATAGAGGAAGCGGGCAAGAAAGCTCCTCTCAACGGCAGTTATCTGTATGCGTTGGGCAATATTCGACAGTTTCAGCAGCAGAGCAAAGCGGCCTTACTCCTCTACAGTCAGGCCGCTTTGCTCCAGCCTATGGAAGGCACGTATCTTCAGTCTGCTGGATTACTCCAAGCAGAAGCTCATCCGCTGCAAGGGCGGATGCTGGTGGAAACCGGCTATCGTCGTTCGCAGATCAAGGACGGGCCACTGATAATCTGGGCTGAGTTTGAGCTGTCCCGCAAGCGACGGGCGAGAGCCACTCATATTCTTCGCCAAGAGCTGGAGCGTGATCCTCGCCTGCTGAATAGCATCTATCCCCTGTTAACTGAATACCGTTTCACCCAAGAAAAGAAGGCTGCCGTTGTGCCGCAACTGACCTCAGCTTGGCTCAACTATGCTCAATTGGCTCGTACCGCAGGCAATGAGGTGGATGCAAACTATTTCACCGAACACGCTCTTGACTTCATTGGCCAAGAACCGAAGGCACAGCCGCAGTATTTCATGCAGGTTTTCGCCTATTACCAACAGCAGAAAGAGGAAGATAAGGCAATCGAGGTACTGCGAGAGGGCATAAAACGGCTGCCGGATTACGCCCCTTTTCATATCTATCTCGGTGATTACTACAAAGGTAAGGGTATTGATTACCGGGCGATTGAGGAATACGAGCAGGCTTTGCTTATCCAGCCAATCAATGCTGCTGTGCAGCAGCAACTCAAACAGTTGAAGGATAAGCAACAAACGCCTTAGTCCTACTGCCAGTCCCGCCTGTCAACAATTTCCCCTTGCGTAGAGACCACTACCTGTTGCACCGATACCTTGGCCCCCGCTTGGTTATATGCTCTTCTAACAATCTGGAGCATGGCCGAGCAGCAAGGTACTTCCATGATCAGTAGCGTTACTGACTTGAGCTGTCTGGTTTTAAATAGCTCGGTAAAGCGATCAACATAAAGCTGCTGGTCATCGAATTTCGGGCAGCCCATCATCACCTTGCGGCCTTGGAGGAAATCCTGCTGCAAGCCAGCATAGGCAAGTGCTGTGCAGTCAGCAGCAATCAGCAGATCGCAATTCTCCAAGAACGGTGCGCTGGGTGGAACAAGGCGGATTTGCACCGGCCAATGACTGAGCGCACTGCCTGTCTGTGCAGACGGGGAATTAGCGGCCTCGCAGGAGGACGGCTGCATCATCTTCAGCTGGGCAGATGGACAACGGCTCGGCGGTTGCGTCTTTTCTGCGGCCAAGAATTGATCCACTGCCTCTTGGTCAAAGTCCTCTGCTTCCCGTTCGATAATCACCAAGGCACCAGCTGGACAATGGCCCAGACAAGCACCAAGGCCGTCGCAGAGTTTGTCCGCCACTAAGCGGGCCTTGCCGTCAATGATCCGTAACGAACCTTCTGCGCAGTTAGGGATGCACTCGCCGCAGCCAGTGCAAAGTTCCTCGTTGATTTCAATGATCTTTCGTTTCATGGATGTTTCCTCTTCTTGTTATGATCGCAGAGGTACGGGGCTTCAGTTCTGCGCTCTGCATTCCTTACTAATCCAGTTCAAATACGCTGGCAAGCCGTCCGTTATCGGCACTTGGATGATTTCCGGCACTTCGTAAGCGTGATGGGAGAGAATCGTTTGCTGTACTTGGGCGTACAGGCTACACTTTGTCTTGATCAGCACCAATTTCTCGGCATCACAGTTGACCTTGCCCTGCCAATGATAAAAACTCTGAATCGGCAATACCTGTACGCAAGCGGCCAACCGTTCCGCAAGCAGGGCATCAATAATTTGCTGCCCATTGCGGTCATCGGTAAAAGTAGTAATGACGATGCAGTATTCTTTACTCGTCATTGCTTAGGTTCCTCTATTTTTCATTGTGTAGGATCACTGTTTAAAATTGAGTTTTTCGATATGGCTTGTTTTTCTGCTTCCTTTGCCAATTTAAAATCGCTTGCGCCAACCCCTCGATGCAAGGCAACCGAAAGGAATTATTTATTATACCGCAATGCTAACAAATTGCATCTCTTTCTTCAGTGTCACTCTATCTTGTACTTACGATTCACTATTACCTGCGTTTTTACTGCCTGCTTCGTTCAGTAAAAGAGGCGCACCTACTCCCTATGCGACAGAGGACAACTGATGCTGACAGGCACCGTAGGGCTACTCACGTATTTCTTGACACTCCTGCGACACTACGGGTACGGTTGGACGAGTCAGCCATCCTGATTTCAGCTAGGTATCTTCCGGGAGGAAGCGCATGAAGCCGTTCCGTAATTTTATTGTTCTGATCACCAGTCTCGCCGTTCTTGCCCTTTTCGGTTGCGACCAAAGCCAGCCGCCTCAATCTTCGCCAAATCAGCAAGCAGTCCCCAGCCCTAGTCCAGTTGGCTCCTTGTCCATTGTCTCCGGCTCTGAGAACAGCACCTTGGAACCGCTGCTTCAGCAGTTTGCCCAGCAGCAGAGCATCGGCATTTCGATCAAGTACATGGGTTCGGTTGATATCAGCTTAGAGCTGGCTAAGGGCGTAGGCTCACAGTTCGACGCAATCTGGCCTGCCTCTGGTCTCTGGCTTTCGCTCGGCGACAAGCAGGGCGTGGTCAAGAACGCCAAGTCGATCATGCGCAGCCCGGTGGTCTTTGCGGTCAAGAAGTCCATTGCCAGCAAGCTTGGCTGGGACAAGAAAGATGTCACCGTGATGGAGATTCTGGAGGCGGTAGAGAAGGGCAATGTCCGCTTTGCTATGACCTCAGCTACTCAGTCTAACTCCGGCACCTCGGCTTTTCTCGCCTTCCTCTCCGCCTTTGCCGGCGGGCCAGAGGTGCTGACGAACGAGCATCTGAATGACCCAAAAGCGGCGGACAAGATCAAGCGATTCCTGCGCAGTGTCAACCGCTCTTCGGGCAGCTCTGGCTGGCTGAAGGACATGCTGCTCAAGGAGTATTTGTATTATGACGGCATGGTCAATTATGAGGCAATGGTGATTGAGTTCAACCGCCAATTGCCGCCCGGCCAAGAGCCGCTGTATGCAGTGTATCCCGTCGATGGCATCTCCATCGCTGACAGTCCGCTCGGCTTCATTGCTAAAGGCGACGCGGCAAAGGAGGCGGTCTTTGCCAAGCTGCAAGAATACCTGCTTAGTCCGGCAGTGCAAGATAGCATTCAGGCTCAAGGCCGCCGCACTGGTTTGATTGGCATGGAGGCTGATCCGGCCAAGGCTGCGGCCCTGAACGCAGTCTTCAATCCTGACTGGGGTATCAACCTCAGCCGCATCCTCACGCCGATTAGAATTCCCGCCGCACCAGTGGTCTCAGAGGCTCTTAACCTTTACCAGACTGCCTTCCGCAAGCCCTCGCTTACTGCGTATGTGCTGGATTACTCGGGCAGTATGGCAGGCACGGGCGTGGAGCAACTGCGCAAGGCGATGCGTACCTTGCTTGATCAGCGGATTGCCAAAGAATACCTGCTCCAAGCCTCGCCAGAGGATATGACCATCATCGTGCCCTTCAACAGCGGGGTGATGCCCTCCTTTGAGGCCAAAGGAAATGACCCGCAAGTGCTGGGCGAGCTGCTTGCCAAAGTAGAAGCCTTGGAGCCGGGCGGCGGCACCAATATGTACGTGGGCGCGGCAGAAGCGATGAAGCAGATGAAGCTGCTGGCTGAATCTGGCACGTATCATTCCTCGGTGATTGTGATGAGTGACGGCATGAGTGAAGGCAGTCTCAACCAGTTCCAGACGCTGATCGGTGGCACGAACATGGGCAAGGATGTGCCGGTCTTCACCATCCTCTTTGGTGATGCCAAGCCTGAGCAGATGAAAGCCTTTGCTGAGGCCATGTCAGGCCGGATGTTTGATGGCCGCAAGGATGTGGTGCAGGCGTTCAGAGAGGCGAAGGGGTATAATTAAATGAAGCTCATTGCGAACGTTCACAAGCTCGTCATAGATGTTCAGAAGCAGACCGGGAACATTCCGAACCTCTTTTGGGAGGCCCCTAATGAGATTTTGAACATCAAAAAGCTCATTAGGAACGTTCTGAACCTCGCTATGGATGTCCAAAACGAGGCTGCGGACATCCTAAATCTCGTTTTGGACGTTCCGAATCTGCTGCTGAACATCCGCAAGCTCCTCCAGAACCTTCCCGGACAGCTTGCAGGCATTGATCGATGGATATTAATAATTTTATGAGAATATTTTTCACATGGATAATCAGCAATTGGTCAATTTCGTTACTTATCGGCAGTATTGCAATGTTGATTGTGGCGGGAGTTGCTCTTTGGGCAATCCGCCAAGGAAAATATTGCTGTTGCTGCATGACGCAAGAAGAGTTTAGCATTATATTTGATCAGATTCGTCGTAATATCTCAATAGATAGAGAAAAGACGAGCTACAGAGAGGTTTATCAGAATGAACTTAGCAAGTTGCCAATTGGAAGGATACTTTTTAACCCTCCCAATACGATGAAATTGGGCATATCTGAAAGAGTAGAAGTAAGAATTTCCAGAGAATTGTACCTTAATCTAAGGAGTAACCTGAAAGGGAGCGGATTTCCTCAAATTGAAGAGTTGAAAATTTCTGAATTAATGAAAGTTCGTCTCAGCGGAGATGACTTCCAAATTGTCCCATTGAACGAAGCAGAACAAATCCTCGGAGAGAAAGGGTTTACAGAGTGGGTTTGGGACGTTGTCCCACTAAATAGAGGGAGAAAGGTGCTTCATCTTCATGTTACCTTACGAATAAGGTTGCCATTCGGTGAAGAAAAAAAAGATCATCCGGTTCTGGATAAAGAAATATATGTTCAGATTAACCCTATCTATTCAAGTAAATTATTTGTTGTTAAATATTGGCAATGGATAGCGAGTACACTCATATTGCCACTCGCTGCTTGGGCTTGGACAGTATATTCTAAATGATCAAAGAACTCGTCTCCGGCATTGCCGCCGCCTTCATCTTCCTGCTGCTGCTCTTCCAGGGCGCATTCTGGTGGCTGAGTCTTGCACTGGCAATCGGCAGTTATGTCGGCATCCGCCTGCTTTTCCCGCCGGAACACCGCAAGGTGCTTGCCGAGCTGCCGGACGGTGTTTCACAGGAGGAGTTCAGGCAGTATCTCTCGCAGTGCAGGCTGGCCTTGTCCTTAGTGTACGAGGATGCGGCAGCGGTCAATAATCTGTCCTTCAAGAAGACGGTGCTGCATCTTTGCGAGCTGGGCGATGATTTGCTCATCAATTTTGAGAAAGACCCGCAGGATATGCAGGTGGCGCAAGCCTTGCCTGACCGCCTGCAACGGCTCCACGAGATACTTGTTGGTTACATCGACCTTGCTAACCAAAAAACCCACTCGCCTCAGAGTGCGCGGGCACTGGAGGCCACAGAAAAGGCCGTGACTAAGGCGGTAGCCAAGTTTGAGGAAATGCACCATAGACTCTTAGAAAACGATGCCATCGACCTCAGCACCAATGCCAGAACCTTTGATAATCTGCTCGACTTTGACTGAACCCACACGGAGAAGGATATGCAAAAATTCTTAGGGCTGATCATTCTGCTGGCTGTGGCTGCGGCTGCGGCCTTCTTCATGTTCGGCAAGGACAAGATTTCTTCAATCAGCGGCGGTAGCTCCGCACCCAAAGGCGAGCTGGTCACTGTGACTGGCCGGGCTGGTTCGGAGAAGATCGCCTTTCTCCAATCGGAAAAGGTTACGCAGCTGCTGGCCGAGCAAGGGCTGAAGGTGAATGTCAAGAAAGCAGGCAGCGTGGAGATGGTGCAGGAGGCGGCCAGCGATGACGATTTTCTCTGGCCAGCCAGCCAGATCAATGTGGAGTCGTTCAAGACTTCCACTTCCCGCACTCGGCTCCAGCAGTCGGCAGACATCTTCAACTCGCCCATTGTGTTGTACTCTTGGGATATCGTCACTGATGCCCTGATCAAGGCCGGGATAGTTCAGCACAAGGAAGGGGTTAATTACATTGTTGACCTGCCCAAGCTGCTTGAGTTGGTCAAGACCAAGAAGCAGTGGAAAGAGATCGGCCTGACCCAGCTTTACGGCAGTTTGATCATCCGCACCACCGATCCCAGCAAGAGCAATTCTGGCAACATGTTTGCTGCCTTGATTGCCAATACTCTGAACAACGGCGAAGTGGTTGCAACAGACACTGTTGACAACGTGCTGCCCCAAGTCAAAGACCTGTATGCCCGGCTTGGCTACATGGAGCAGTCTTCGTCTGACCTTTTTGAGAAATTTCTCCAGCAGGGAGTTGGGGCGTATCCGATGATTGTTGGCTATGAGAACCAGTTAGTAGAATACTCGCTGCTGCACAAGGAGCATCTTGAGCTGCTCAAGGCCAAGGTGCGCATTCTCTATCCGGTGCCGACGGTCTGGGCCAGCCATCCGCTGATTGCCATGACCGACAAAGGGAAGAAGCTGCTGGCTGCGCTCAAAGAACCAAAACTTCAGAAGTCAGCTTGGGAGCAGCACGGCTTCCGCAGCGGCTTGATGGGAGTTGAGAATGATCCTTCGGTGCTGGAGGTAGTCGGTCTGCCCAAGAGCATCGATGCGGTCATACCCATGCCCAACGCGACAGTGATGAACAAAATCACCAAGCAACTCAGCAGCTTTTAACCCGCATCCCGCTGACGGGAGGGAATGACGATGACAGACAATTTGCCGATGCTGGCTTTGACAGAGCAGAAGAACAGCCTGCTGTACATGAAATTAGCGGAGAAGTCCCCGGCCAAGCTGAAGGCAGCGCAGGAATTAGTCGCCAAGTTAGACTTCAGCAAGACACAGGCCGTGCTTGCCTTTGGTGTGAGTAGCCAGAAAGGGTTAGTTGATTTCACCGATTCGGTGCTGACCAACATTCGCTCTGGTGACGCTGGGCCGACTGGTCAGCTGATGTCTGATCTGAAAGGAAAAATCCTTGATCTCGACGTGCGCGGCCTGCCGCAAAGCGCGGGCGGCGCGTTGAGTAGGGTGGTTAGTAGCTTGCCGGTGGTGGGCGGTTGGTTAGCGGCCAAGGTCGATGCGGCACGCGCCTTTATTCGCCGCTATGAAACCCTCAAGGTGCAGATTGATGCCATCACGAAACGGCTGGAGGCAGAAAAGACCAATCAGATTTCCCATCTCAACCGCTTGGATACGCTTTATGACCGCAACAACGAATACTTTGATCAGCTTGAGGTAGTGATTGCCGCAGGTGAGCTGAAGATGGCTGAGATGGAGACGCAGTTCGAGCAGCAGCGGCAGACTTTGGCCGCGCAGAATGGTGTGGATGCCAAGGAGCTGCAAGATTTGAAAGACTTCGGCGATTGCATTCAGTCGCTTGACCGGCGCCTCTACAACCTGAAGTTAGCCCGCGCCTCGGCAGTTACTTCCGGCCCGACGATCAGAATTGCCCAAGAAGGCTCCAAAGCGATTGTAGAGATAATTCAAGATTCAATCCTGATGATGATACCAGAATGGAAGAAGCAGCTGGTCATTGCTATTTCCCTGTTTGATCAAAAGCGGGCGATGGCAATGGTCAATGAGACACGAGAGATGACCAACAATATGATGATGTCCACCGCCGAGATGCTGGGTGAGACCCAAGCGGCAGTGAAGAAGGCGCAGGGCGAGGGCTTTGTCAAAGTCGAGACCTTGCAGCTGATGACGGACAAGCTCCTGCAAACTATTGACCAAGGTATCAAGATGGATGTCGAAAATCGACAGAAACGGGCCGAAGGGTTAGAGAAACTGGCTGAGGCTGAAGAGAAGCTGAAAGCGGCGTTGAAGGCAGCCAGCGCGGCAGTGCTGAGGTGATATATCGGCCTGGCTCTGCAAACGAAGGGCGACCACAGGGGGTCGCCCTTACAAATCCATCATTTTGGGAAAGGTAAGATGAAACACGGCTCCGCCATTCGGCCCTGCTTCTGCCCGGATATCGCCGTTGTGGAATTTCATAATCTTCTTTGCTACGGCCAAGCCAATGCCGGTACCTTCTATATTTACATCAAGGCGGTAAAAAAGCCCAAAGATTTTCTCTCGGTATTCTTCTGGGATGCCTAGCCCATTGTCAGTGCAGCGAATATGGTGCCACTGCTTATCTTCAAACGAGCTGATCCGCAAACGGCCACCTTCCTTCTCGTTGCGCACGTATTTCAAGCCGTTGGAAAGAATATTCTCAAAGACCTGAAGCGTGCGGCTTTCATTGGCATAAATGACGGGCAAGTCTTGCTCTACCGTCAGGGTGAACTTAGCTGCCTTCAATCGTTCCGATTGGTTGTGGGCAAAATCACCAAGGAGCTGGTTCAGATCGATCTGCTTCTTGTCCATGTCGATCCGCCCTACTCGGCTCAGTTCCAGTAAGTCATTGATCAGCTGACTCATCCGCTCATTGGCCTTAACCACTTTATCCAGCATTCCCATCGCCTGTTCTGCTTTTCCTTGGCTGGCTAATTTGCGGATGATGCCGATGAAACCCATACTGGTAACAATCGGTGATTTCAGATCATGCGAGACAGTATAGACAAATTGCTCTAATTCGTCATTCGACCGCTCTAACTCCTGCTTACTGGTTCGCAGGGCAATGTTTTTCTCTTTAAAGCTGGCAGCTGCATTGGTGAGATCACCTAATTCATCTTGAAGTGGGTACGATGGAATTTCTGCGTCTGCCGAGCCAGAAGCCAGCAGCTTGAAGGTTTTGGTCAACCGTTTAAGCGGGATAGTAATGCTTTTGGTGATGACGTAAGAAAACAGGGCAATAAAGAGGAGGAGAAAAACGGTCCAGAAGAGCAAAAGCCTCAAGCGAGAACTGACGTGCTGAAACAATTGCTGCTGGATGCGCTCTGATTCACTGATCATCAACGCAGAGAGTTTTTTCGATTGATACATCGTCTCGTAGGCTTGGGCTGCCATGACTACGCTGGTGAGGTAAAGATAGCCACGAGTGCGCTGCACGGCTTCTAAAAAGCTGCTTTCGTAGCTATTCAGTACGTTATTAAGTTCTATCGTTTGATGGTTCTGTTGGAAATGTCCAATCAAAGAACGCGTTTCTTGAATATTAAACAAAGCAGCTTTGATGAAATCACCGTCAAAGGAATCAAGATAGCGGTAGGCATTTTTTTCAATTTGTAAGAGAGCGTTGAGCATCTTTGTGCATTCGAGCAAGCGAGTTTCTCCTTCTTCTCGAATCAGCTCTTCAATCAACTGCTGCCCTCTGGTGGCATGAACGCGAAATTCACTTTTCACTAAGCGAGCTTGGAGCTGCCGCTGCCGCCGTACCTCTTGAAATGCCTCATAATAGGCTTCCAGATGCTTCTTGGCTAAAGTCACCACGGCCTTAGCACCGAGCTGCTCTATGGCTTCGCTGCCGCCGATGTTTTGCATCATCTTCTGATAGATTACACCAACCTGCGAACCTGACGAACTGTGGCCTTCATAGATATAAATGAGGGCCTGCCGCTGCATCTCGGCCATCTGAGCAGCAAAAACCATGTTATCAGCAGAGCGGCGACTGAAAAGAACAATTTTTCTGAAATCCGCAGAAAGTCTGGTGAAAGCTCCGTAGGAGAGCAGCGCAATCATGAAGGCCATTGCGCCGGTGATAACGTAGCCAAACACAATGCGTTTCTTCAGGCCAATAGCACGCAGGAGAAAATTGGTCATCACTGCCCTCCTTAGGCTAAGACAAACTCGTTCCACTTGGTCATGGTGTATTCATAGGTATCCATGACTGTGTTCCAAATTGCAATGTTCTCAAAGCGTTTGATGTACGAACCACCAGTGCGAACCTCGCCGGGCCGCACAGAGATTTTGCCATCAGTACCTTGCAGCGGCTCGGTGGCAGGCTTGCCTTCATACCAATATTCCCACTCTGCCTGTGACATAAAGGGTCTGGAACGCTGGGGATTGGAAATGTAATAGCCTTGTCGGGCGATAAAGGCACCGGGCCAACCTGACAGCCACCAATTCATAAAGGCATAGGCTGCCTCCTGTCGCTCGCCGGTGCAGGCACGAGAAAGGCACATCACCCCATGCCAAGCGCGGTAGCCTTCTTTTGGGGCGGCATAAATGCAGGGAATACCCATACCGTTCAGCGCACTGACTCCGGGCGAGAACATACTCTCAAGCACTACCTCACCAGAGGCCATCAGCTCAACGGAATGCGGTACTGAAGTCCATACGCCTCGAAAATGGCCGTCCCGCTTGTGGGCAATGAGAATATCAAAGAGCTTGTCAACCTCTTCTCGGCTCATGTTGCCCATGTTCTTAAAGTCCATCAAGCCCTTAGCTCGTACTGCCAACGCTAAATCAAACAAACCGATTTCCGGTGAATTAATTATCGCGACCTTGCCGTGCCAGCGTTCATCAAGCAGCCAACCCCAGCTTTCGGTCTCGTAGGGAATGCCTTGAGGAATAACGCTGGCATTGTAGCCAAATGAATCAACATTATGCACATAGGGCAAAAAACTGATGTGTTCAGTAGGTACGCAGCTGAACGAACCATCTGGCTGAATAAAAAGCAGATTGCAGGGCGCGTCACCCAAACCTAACTTGGCCTTGTCAGAGATGCGTCCTGTCTTGCTCAGGCTGTTGATTTCATGCCAATAGGTGAGCCTGCTGGTGTCAATCGACTGAATGGTTTTGGCCTGCCACAGCACCTTGATGCTGTTCGACCACTGTTCGTAGAGATCAAAAGAGGTGGGATCAGTGGCTGCCTTGAGTAGCACTTCCGCATCGCCACCGGGATAAAACTCAATATTGATGCCCAAATCATGCTCGGCCTGCTGGCGAATAGGTTCCAGCAGCGTAACGTGAGTACCTACCACTTTGATGGTTGGCTTAGATTTGGCTTTGACAAGCCGAGGAAACGCGGTTGCAGCTAAGGCGGCAGCTCCGAGCTTTCCGCTCTGCTGAAGAAAGGTGCGGCGGTTCATAGCAGTCTTCTGTTGCACATGGTCTGAAGAACGGAATTTTAGAGACAACAGGGCATATTCAGATATAATCTGTACCTGAACCTGAGAACGAATGCAAGCTTGTTACCTGTCGGTGTTCGTGTTATATGATGAATGATGACCAAGAAAAAGAGTTCTTTCAGACCAGATAACCAACTCAGTGCCATGCCTCCTTCTTCTTCGTTTCTCCTGCCCCATTTCCTTCGCAAACTGCCGCCTGTGCTGCTTGCCACGTTGGTGTTTTCCTTTACGGGCTGCGCGCACAAGAAAAAGCCTGCTCCGCCACCTCTTGTGCCACCCAAGCAAGTAGCGGTGATCAAACCCGCTCCTACGGTTAAAGCAGTGCCAGTCATTCGAGAATCTTCGACAAAATCAAAAAATATTGCAATGACTGTTCTACCGAAGGATGAAAGCGATCATGGCTGTAGTTATTTCTATTTTCTCTGGGGTCGTCACGCTGAGTTAGAGACCAAATACGAGGCCGCGCTCGAAGCCTACGAAAAGGCTCTGATCTGCGATCCTGACGCGGATTTTGTCATCAGCAAGCTGCCGCTCCTTTTGCTGCGCATGGACCGCCGCGATGAGGCTGCGATCAAGCTCAAAGAATATCTGGCTCGTCATCCAGAAGATACAGCTTCGAGAATGCTTTTAGCTAAAGTGTTCATCAGCGATGGCAAGTTAGCAGAGGCTGCCGAGCAGTACCGCAAAGCGCATGAGCTGAATCCAAAAGATACCACGCCGCTGCTGCTCCTCAGTGAGCTGCATTTAGCTGAAAACAAGCAGGAACAGGCTAAAGCTGCTTTAGAGAATGTGCTGGCGGTTGATCGTAATTCTCATGCGGCTCATTTGCTGTTAGCTCGCCTGCTTGCTGCTGAGGAAAAATTCGCTTCGGCCTTAGATCATTACCAGCAGGCCATTGCTATTACGCCCTCAGGAGGAGTGCAGTTAGAAATGGCTGATCTCTTAGTGCGGCAGAAAAAATACAGACAAGCAGTCAAGATGTATCAGGCATTGCTGGCCGAGAATGAGGACAACGAAGAAGCCCGCATCGCCTTGATTCATGTCTATTTGACCCAGAATAAAGAAAAGAAGGCAATGGCCGAGCTGAAGCGGCTCAAAGATTTAGCCAACAATCCTGAACAGACTGATCTGACCATAATTAAGCTCTGTATCCGCTGGGAGGAATACGCTAAGGCAATGAGCTTGCTGCAAGACCTTCTGAAAAAGGAAGAGATGCCCGAAGCCCGCTATTTGCTCGGCGCGCTTCAGTTTCAAGAGAAACAGTATGAGGATGCCCTCAAAACATTGGAAAAAATCATCCCAGAGGACGAAGAGTACGAAGACGGACTGATTCTCCAAGTGCGAACACTCAAGGAGCTGAAACAGCAGGAGCAGGCGATTCAGTTGCTACAATCCGCAATGGAGGGTGAGCAGCAGCTGGGGCCAGATATGTATGTCTTGCTTGCGAGCCTTTATCAGACAGCGGAGCAGGATGAAGCAGTCAAGAAAACCTATGACCGCGCCTTGAAAGCGCATCCGGGTAACGAACATCTGCTCTATGAATACGGCCTGTTTCTTGATTATAGCGGGAAGAAGAAGCAGGCGTTATCGGCCATGCAGAAGTTGCTCAAAAAGAATTCCGATCATGTCGGTGCGCTGAATTATGTCGGCTATGCTTGGGCTGAGGCCAAAGTGAATCTGAACAAGGCCTTTCTTTATCTCAGTCGAGCCAAGGAACTCAAGCCAGAGGACGGTTATATTCAAGACAGCCTCGGTTGGGTATATTACCGCTTAGGTAATTTTGAGGAAGCCCGCAAGATGCTGGAGGCTGCTGCCCGCTTGACTCCTGATGATGCGGCAGTGTTCGATCATCTCGCTGAGGTGCATCTCGCTGCCGGACGGAAAGATGAGGCGTTAACGGCGTGGCAGAAGGCCTTAGACCTGCACGCTAAAAAACAGGCTGGGGGAGAGAAAAGCAAGAAGCAGCAAGAACGGGAAGACCGTGAACGCCAGCGTCTTGAGGAAAAAATTGACCGTCTGACCCATAAGGAGAAACAATGAACACGTTCCGATCTCAGTTCGCTTGCCTCTGTCTCGCTTCTCTACTGCTGGGCGGCTGCGCAAGCAAAGTATCACACCAGTCAGCGCAGCTTGATGGCAAAAGACTGAAGCTGGCAGAAGAGCGTTTGAGTAACTTCTTAACGCAGTCCTGCGTTGATGGAATAGATAGCGATGTTAAACTCAGCTGGAAAGCCTATGCCCAGCAAGAGACCTATCCGGCGACCTTACAGGCAGCTGCCCCGGCCTCACTGCGGTTAGCCCTAACCGACCCACTCGGCAGACCTCTGCTTTTGCTGGGTTCTGACGGCAAGACCTTCACGCTGGCCGATAATCGAAAGGCGCAGGGCTATCGGGGCAATACCGAGTTGAAGTTCGTGCGCCGCTTCCTTCCTTCTTTCATCCCAATGGATGACCTTTTTTTGTGGTTAAGCGGACGGGTACGTGGAGAAAGGATGCAGACTGCGGCGGCACGAACAGATGCCGAGGGAACGCTCTGGTGGCATGGCGGTTCCACCGACGGCAGAACCGCTCATATTCTCGCGTTAGACCGGCAGAACCGCCTCAGCCGTCATATAGTCATGGATAAGAAAACCGATGAAATACTGTTTGAAGCTCGCTACAGCGGCTATGTTAAGACCGCAAAAGCCTGCGCTTGGCCCGGCAAGATCAATCTGTCCGGTAAGGCATTAGAAGCAGATTACTCGATTGAATTCGGCGAAATCTTCGGTTATGGCCCTCTTGATAAGCAACGGTTTGAGGTTACGCTGCCACCGCATTTCACAGTTAAAGAAATGACTGACAAGGATTAGTTCAGCTTTTTAGTAGCCGAACTGCCGAGGGTATTGATAATCAGGACAAAGAGATTGTCATTCTTGAAAAAGACCTGCTGGAGATCATAGTTGTTGCTCGGTGCTAAATCCAGTACCACCCGGATTTTATTGCCTGATTCTTCCTTGCTGATGCGGATACCTCGAACAAACTTGCCGTCTGCTGGGATATTCTCTGGCAGACGCTCGCCCGCAGCGGTGTCTTGAAAGTCACAGACCACCCTCGGCTTCTTCTCTTCCAAGCCAAAGACTACGGGCGGATGGAATTTGTTCAGTCGGAACATGACCATCTCGCCCCGGTTGGAATTCTTATCAAAAATCACTGAAGTCAGCACCGTGGCAGCGGCAGAGAAAGGCTTTGCTACGGGCTTGACGATTGGCTCTTCCGGCACCTTGACCGGAGGTGGTGCTGTTGTTACAGTCTGCACCTGCTTCTCCTCAGGCAGTCGGACAACAGGCTTTACTTCTGGGGTTTTTCCCGCAGTGGGTGTCCAGATGGTGCCTGCGGTTGCGGCAGCCTTTCTCGGCTCTGGCTGAACGCTGGCATCATGAACAACCACGGTCAGGAGAGTACCGCTCGCCCCCGGCTCTTTGAAACTCTTGGTTTGTCTGCCCGGTGCCAAGTCCAGCACTACGCGCGTCTTGTTGTCGTGGATGCCAACTCGGATGCGTTGAATCAGGGTACCCTTGGTCTCAAGGGTGTTTTTAATCCGCTTGGAAACACCGGTATCATTGAAGTCAAAAACCATTCTGGGACTGCCATCCTTCATCGGGAAGGAGTTTGGAAGAACAGGACTGTTGAGCCGGAACACAACTCGCTCCTCGTTCGGGGAAACAGTCTCAAAGCGGATGTCCTCTATCTGTGCTACCGCGAGCGCAGGCAGGCAGCGGAAGAACACGATCAGCAGCGCAAAGGCTGCCGCAGAAATGTTTCTCAACATCGATCCTCGTTTGGTGGCCACTGAGGGGGAAAAGAACTTTTTAACACTGGAACCTTCTTTGAATATAACCTCCATCATTCCTGTGTCAACTGATTAGGAGTTACGCTGTTCAATTTTACAAAACGGAGTATCACCGTCCGTTGTCGGATCAAAGCAAGCCGTGACCCTGTAAATTCCCTCACCCGACGCTTCTGAATTTTGTCGAGCGACGTTTTAAATTTGTCTCGCTCGAAGCTCTTACGTTCCCTGCTCGACACTCTTCAGCTCCCTATCAATATAGCTTTTGTACGCCTTGAGCAACACGAGGTCAGCGTAAGGCTGGATTGAAATAGCCAAATTTGAGCTGCGGGAATTCCTCTTTAAGGAGCTTGAGCCAGCGGAGCATTCCTAAAGCGGGTTTATTCGGCGCATGGCCAACCGCCTTCAAATAATGCTCTGGGTCCATGTTCAGATTGCGAAGTTGGATCAGGTCAGGTGGGCAGGAGGTGATCAGCTCGCAGAGAGCGGCGTGTTCGTCTGGGTCATCGGTAAAGCCGGGTATGATGAAATAGTTGAGCGAAACGTGGCGACCATGTTTCTTCATTACCTCGATGGTTTGGCGTACATCAGCGAAGGAGAAGCCAGAAGGCCGATAATAACGATGGTGCATCTCCGCGCGCGCCGAGTTCATCGACACCCGGATTGAATCTAACCCGGCCTGTGCGAGTCGGTCAACCGCAGCGGGTAAACTGGCGTTAGTGTTAAGATTGATCGTACCTTTGCTGGTCTGCGCTCGCATCTGGCGAATGGAAGATTCAAGCGTCGGAGCTTGCAGCAGTGGCTCGCCCTCACAGCCTTGACCAAAACTGACTACCGCTTTAGCTGCTTTCTCCAAATGTGGCACAGCTATTTCTAACAGTTCTGTGGTCGAGGGGACAAAGTGAATGCGGTCTTGGGTTGACGGACAACAGCCGCTGGGCTGCTGGGAGATGCAGCCAATACAGCCCGCGTTGCAGCAGGGAGAGGTCGGCAGCGGGGCTTCCCAGCGACCGAGGAAGTAGTTGCGGGCAGCGGGACAAGCGTAGGTCAGACAGCATTTACCGAGATGCTGAATGAGCCGGTTGTGTGGGTATTTCTTCAGCTTGGCTGCTGTCTTCTTGTTGATCAGCCGTTGATCAAAGCCCTTGGGGTCTTGACGGATATCGTTGTCACTGCGGAAGGCGGCGACAACGAATCTGCCATCTTGCCAGCCCACAGCGGTGTAGGCGAAGAGCGGCAGCAGCGGAGCTTTTTCCTGTGTCTCATAGGCAGCGGTGTAAATCGCAGTATGAGCCGGAGCCATGAACGCCGCCACGGCGGAAATCGGACTGCCATCATAGGGATTTTCTGCCAGCAGAGCTGCTTCACCACTCTCCGGCTCAATGCCCACTGGCAAGCGATTTGGCAGGACAAACAACTCGCTGCCCTCTGGCAGAGGAACCAGTTCCTCCGGCGCAGGGCTGAAAAAATTCCCTGCGCTGCTTCCGGCCATTTCCAAACCCTCATAGTCAAGGATTTCGCCCTGACGATTGGCGAAAACTAAGGAAGGCCGCGTACTTTTGCCCATCAGTCTTCTGCGCCTTGCCGAATCTTGGAGAGCACGGAATCAACCGCGTTATAGACATCCAAGTCACTACCAAACACATCCTGCACCCGTGGATGATCGATGAGGTCATTGATAATGTAGGCGGTCAGGTAGAGACTAAGGATGTTTGGGTCTGGCACTAAGGTACGGATATCGGCAATCTTCAGCCGAATCTCAAATTCTTCCATCTCCGCAGGCTCACGCAGCTGCCGCTCCACACCGTCTTGAATGGCATGGACATCATTGGTTTCAATGATGTGCGCATCTAAAAGTCGCTGCACTAACCGGACAGCCAGCTCCGGGGCAATGTCTCTGGCCTTGCTGAGGATAAAGCGGCGCTCTCGTTCTCTTTTTCGGTCAAGAGCATCTATCGCTTTGTTGGTTGAGCCGCTGGGATTGATGTGGCGGGCCATGCTATGTTCTCCTTGTTAGTCGCAGGAATCGCTTTTGTAAAGCCGGGCAAAGCCCT
The DNA here is from genome assembly GCA_004284765.1 of Candidatus Electronema aureum. Classification (GTDB taxonomy): domain Bacteria; phylum Desulfobacterota; class Desulfobulbia; order Desulfobulbales; family Desulfobulbaceae; genus Electronema; species Electronema aureum. The sequence continues at coordinate 10,846 of NQJD01000023.1, read as the reverse complement.
CAATGCGGGCCGCAGTTTCCGGGTCGAGTCGCAGGTTGTATTTGCGGACATATTCCGCTGCCATGCGGTGGGTGTTAAAGATCGGCACATTCAGTTTCAGGTTACTGACCGCCAACTGGAGATACTCATCAGGCCGGTCATAGAACATCTCCAGCACCTTGGGCAGCAGCGCGTAAAAAGAGCGTGAGTCCTCAGCGTAAAGCAGGGTTTCAGGTGCCTCACTCAGGCTGTCAGCAGTAAGCGGGCCTTCGTAGCCAAACTTCCAGCCGGTCTGCCCCTCATGATACCCTTCTACCCACCAGCCGTCCATCACGCTCAGATTGGGTACACCGTTCATGGCCGCTTTCATGCCGCTGGTACCCGAAGCCTCCAAAGGTCGCTTAGGGCTGTTGAGCCAAGTATGGACACCGGCAACCATCATTCGGGCGATGCGCATGTCATAGCCGGGGATAAAAAGCAGCCGAGCCAAGCCCTTGCTTCGTGTGTACAGCTCCTCTTGATTATCGAGGATCAGCTTCAGCACTGACTTGCCAGGTTCATCCTGCGGATGCGCTTTACCTGCGAAGAGGAAGTTGACCTTCCAGTTGTTTTTCAGCAGAATATCGGCTAAGGCCGGGATGTCCTCAAAGATCAGGTCAGCCCGTTTGTAGGTAGAAAAGCGGCGGGCAAAGCCAATGGTAAACGTACCCGGACTGAGCTGGCTGGTCTCGCCCTGCCGAAGATGAGAAAGATAGTTGGGCGGATCAATCCACGTCTCTTCCATCCGGCTGCGGTGTTCCGAAAGCATCCGATTGACGTAGTTCACCAAGGTGCGGTTGTCTTCTGCCCACGCCTGCTGGAGCTTGCCAAGAAAAACCGGGTCGTTGCCGATTTCTGCTTGGACAAAGATACCTGGATCATCGCGCCAGCCAAACAGCTCGTCCGTACTGTCAAAGACTGCTGCTCTGGCCGAGCTGATCCACGTCAGATGATGCACGCCGTTGGTCACAGCTCTAATCTTTTGTGCAAACTCAGGAAACTGTTTGCGGGTTACATCTCGGTGTAGGCGACTGACGCTGTTCACCGCCCGATTGACTCGCATGGCAAAGGCGGTAAAGTTGTATTCATGCGGCGAATCTGCATCATTGGCTAACAGATCAAGGATGCGGTGGCAGGTGGCATGGCTAATACCGGTGTAAAGCGAGCGGGCAAAGCGATCATGCCCGGCCTTAACCGGGGTGTGAATGGTATAGACAATCCGCTTGGCTGCTTCCTCTGCTGCTGCTAAGATGTCTTGATCACTCATGCAGTTGTGGCAGTCTGTCCCCAGCTTTTTTTCTAACTGGCGGAGAATAAGATGCAGCGTGACTGCCACCCCGTGCTGTTCATTGAGGTGAATGGTGCCTATCGTCAAGCCCAGTCGTTCCGCCAGAGGCAGCACTCCAGAACCGAGCATCCGGCGCTGATTAGCCTTCATGATGTCGGATTTGGCACTGTACAACCGCAGACCGGCTTCGCGCACCCACGGCGGCGACGAGGGAATGGAGTAATCAAGCAGGAATTCTGGCACAAAATAGTCCATTTCCTCGCTGATTTCCATCTTCATCCAGACATGGGCCTTGGCCAAGGTGGGATGATCGTACTCATTGAAAAAAGGTACAGTCAGCTCTAACGGTTGACCGGGCTGTTCCGGGTCTTCTAATTGAAACAGAGTCGGTGTCGCTTCAGGACTCCACTGGGTGGCCTGATCAATCTGGCCTACTCTGGAATCAACCAACTGGGAGAAATAACCTTCCCGGTAGAGCAGTGAGACTGCAAAGACCGGCATGTGGAGATCAGCAAAGCTCTTCAGGGTATCACCGGCCAACACGCCGAGACCACCGCTATAATTGGGTACTTTACGGGGACCGTTTAAGTATTTTTTGAGCAGACGCAGGAGTGCTGGGTTTTCACTTTTTGTGTAGGCTTGTTCTCGAAGAAAATCTTGCACCGGATGAAAGATATCGGGGTCTGCGCCGATTTCCATGGAAACATAGGCTACCGACCCGCTGTCAGGGCGGCTTAAAGCCTGCCAGACACGGTTGAAGACCTGCTGCGGTACGCCGAAGAATGTACCAAATCTGCTGGTGCAGATTAGCTCTTCTGCACTATCAACATTAACGGACTTTTTGGGAATCACGAGTATCCTTGGTGCTCTGCTAAAAAAATGCGCAGCCTACTGGGTCTTGGTTTTCATGACAAAACTTGGCTCCTCAAACAGGTTAAGAGTAGATGGGCTGCTCAGGTTTTGCAAGCGAATTCCTTTTTTCACAGAAAAATGTTGAATTCTTCCCCTGTTCTGGTACGATACGAAGAACCAATACTGATAAAATACTTACCCAAGTATGGAGATGAAGATGCAAGTGAGTAAAACGTTGTGTTTTTGTGTTTTTATGGCTTTAGTTGTACCTTTTTCCATGACCGGCTGTAGCAAAAAGAAGCCGACCGATGCAGATGCTGCTGCGGCAGCAAGCAACGGAGGTAGTGCTGAGGCAGCAACAGGCGAGACTCCTGGACAAGACGAATCCTTGGCAAGTCCAGCAGGACAAGATGGTCAAGGTAACTTTGCTGAAGGTCGTACTTCTGGACCAATGTTGCCGGTTTATTTCGAGTACGATTCCTCTCGGATTGAAGGCGACCAAGTGAGTCGAGTTGAGCATAACGGTGATTTTCTTAAAGAGAAAAAAGATAAGAAAATACGAATCGAAGGCAACTGCGACGAGCGTGGTACTCGGGAATACAACCTTGCTCTGGGCGAACGCCGCGCCAATGCAGCCAAAAAGTATCTGATCAAACTTGGCGTTGAAGCCGGACAGCTTTCAACCGTGAGCTGGGGTGAAGAAAAGCCGCTGGTCTTCGGTCAGGATGAGCAATCTTGGGCGCAGAACCGGAGAGCTGACTTTGTATTTGCTGAATAAAGTCTGACCCGCACTGGTTTCAGGTTCTTCTGCCATGATGCTGAAGAACCTGTTTGTTTTTTTACCATCCCGCCTCGTTTCAACCGATCTGTAATTCCCATTAAAGGAGATATATTGTGAATAGAACTGCTGCTCTTTTGGCTGCTCTTTTTTTCTTTGTTACCGCTTCTGTTTCTGCGGCAGAGGTAAAAATAGCTGTTCTTAATATTCAAGATGTGCTTACTAAATCTTCCGCAGGTATGGCAGCCAAGAGCAAAATTGAGCAGAGGATGAAGGAGCTGAAGGCTTCTTTTGAAAGTGACAAGCAGCAGTTGACTGCTTTCCAAGATGAGATGAAAAAGAAAGCATCAGCTTGGAGTGACGACAAAAAGCAAGAGCAGCTTCTTGAATTCCAAAAAAAGACCCGTGATTTTGAATTCAAACGAGATGATGCCAGAAAGGAACTCAAGAATCTTGAAGACAAAAATCTTGCTCCGATCATGAAGGAACTTGAGGGCATAGTCCGCTCCGTTGCTGCTGCCAAAGGCTATTCGGTTGTCTTGCCCAATACTGCGGTGTTATATTTTGACAACTCTGTCGATATCACCGGTGAAGTGCTGAACAGTCTCAATGCCAAGCTGAAATAATTTCTCCCGTTGGGATGAATCCCTATCAATTTCTCCATTACACGCCCGGTACTAACTGCGGTGAATGCGGCTATCCCGCTTGTCTTGCCTTTGCAGCAGTCGTCACCAAGGCCGGAGTTCGCGCTGATCTTTGCCCGTATTTGAAGGATACATTGCCGCCGGAGTTGCTTGGTAATAAGGCCAGCGAGAACGCACTTGACCGCAGCCAAGAGAAACGCGAACTGGCCTTGGCTACTCACCTGCGGAGCAAAATGCAGGGGTTGGATTTGCACAATCTTGCCCCTCGCCTCGGCGCGAATTGGTTAGCAGAAGAGCCTGAATTGCTCCGGTTTTCTTTTCTTAGTCGCCCGGTGCAATTGGGAAAAGCTGGAGTTTTCATCAACGGCGAGCCACCCACTGATCCCAGAGACCAAATTTTGCTGTATAATTATGTGGCGGCCTCTGGTGGTGGGAGAAAACCTGAAGGTACTTGGGTAGGCATGGAAAGTCTGCCCAATTCTATTTCCAAAATCCGCACGTTAGCTACATACTGCGAAGAACGAATAGCGGAACGTTTTAGCGGCAGGGCAGGGCGGTTGATTGAATTATGTGCTGCCCTTGACGCAATTCCTGCCGAGCAAAACGCCGCTGCCGCCGCGATTATCCCTGTTCTCCCCTGCCTTCCCCTCTTGCTTTTATTTTGGGATGCAGAGCCAGAAGATGGCTTTTCTGCCAAAGTAAAAATACTGTTTGATCAGCATGTACTCGATTTTCTTGATCTGGAATCCTTGGTCTTTGCCGCTGAACGCACGGCAGACCGTTTGCTGGAGTTAGACTGTTGATGCTGCGCGACAAAATTGATTGTTTTGCCGAAGCCAAGATTTTAGTCATCGGCGATGTGATTCTTGACCAGTTTATCTGGGGGACAGTCACGCGGATTTCGCCAGAAGCACCGGTGCCAGTGGTTGATGTCCGCAAAGAGGAGCTGCTGCTGGGCGGCAGTGCTAATGTGGTGCGGAACATCATCTCGCTGGGCGGCCACTGCGCACTTTGCGGGATCATCGGCGACGACACGATGGGCGCGGAGCTGCTGGCCTTAATGCGGGCCGCTGGTGCGCCAACTGATGGGCTGATCAAAGGTCGCCGCCCAACGACCATCAAGACCAGAGTCGTGGCCCAAGGTCAGCAGGTAGTACGCTATGACCGAGAAAAGACCGGCCCACCTTCGGCGCAGACTTTGCACGGCTTGCTGCATTATATCAATACCCATCTTGTCGATTTTGATGCAATTATTGTCTCAGATTACGCCAAGGGCGTGATTTGTGAACCGCTCATGCGGCGACTGCATCAGCTTTTGGCCGAAACACGGGCGCAGAGCGGGCGAGCTATTCCCCTGATTGTCGATCCCAAGCCAGTCAACGCCGACAAATTCAGCGGGGCGACAGTCATCACGCCGAATAACTTTGAAGCGGCACAACTGAGTGGCATGGCGATCAGCGACGAACAGAGTCTGTTGGCTGCTGCCCGCAAAATCAAGCAAAAGCTAGCCTGTGGCTCAGTGTTAATTACACGGGGCGAGGCGGGTATGGCCTTGTTGGAAGGCGAAAATGAGTTGGTTACTATTCCGACTGCGGCCAAAGAAGTTTATGATGTAACTGGCGCAGGCGATACGGTTGCAGCTACGCTTGCCCTTGGCTTGGCAGCGGGTTGCTCAATGACCGATGCCGCGATTATTGCCAATCATGCGGCTGGGATCGTGGTAGGCAAGGTTGGCACTGCCTCAGTCAACCGCGAGGAACTATTAGCTGATTTAGACAAAGAGGAAGCGCGATGAGACCACGCAGTATGACCGGATTTGGCCGAGGCGAGGCAGAAGAAGGCGGACGGAGCTGGACAGTAGAAATTCGCACAGTCAATCATCGTTTTCTCGATCAGCGGGTGGTACTGCCGCCTGCGTTGACCGGTTTAGAAGAACGGGTCAAGAAGACCGTGGCCGGACAGCTCGACCGTGGCCGAGTAGAACTGTTCGTCTTGTGCCGGGGTAATCTGGCTGCTGCGCCGTTGTTGGCAGTTGATTTGGATTTGGCCCGCCAATATCATAGCTGTTTGGTGCAGCTCAACGAACAACTCGGCCTTGGCTGCCACGTCAGTTTGAGTGATTTACTTGCCCAGCGCGGCATTATTGTTCAGCAAGAGCAGAACCCAGATATTGAACAGGAATGGCCGCTGATCGAAAAAGCGGTGTTAGTCGCCCTTGCTGATTGCGACCGGATGCGCGAGCAAGAAGGCCAAGCCCTCAAAACGGAGCTGAACAGTCGTTTAGATGCCTTTGCCGCCACAGTCCGAGAGGTGGAAGTCGCGATGCCGCAGCTGGTCGCCCAGCGTCATCAGGAGTTGAAAGAGCGACTGACCAAGCTGCTGGCGGGTGTAGATATTGATCCGGCTCGTTTAGCGCAGGAGGCAGCGATCATGGCGGATAAAGCTGATGTCACCGAAGAAGTGGTGCGTTTGACCAGTCATATCAGTCAATTCCGCAGCTTTTTGGACAGTGAAGAGCCTTCCGGCAGACGATTAGATTTCCTCCTACAAGAATTCTTGCGCGAAGTGAATACCTTGGCCTCGAAAATTTCCAATGCTGCCATTGCTCGCCTCGGTGTAGAAATGAAAAACGAGATTGAGAAATTACGCGAACAGGTGCAGAACATCGAATAGCGGATCAACTCAAGGAGAAAATTATGTCGGAACATTGGAATACGATTTTTTCAAACAAGAAAGATTCGGAACTTGGTTGGTATGAGAACGATGCTGTACAGACATTAAAATTTCTTGATCTGATTCCGCCACGAGAAACTGCCACAATTTTTTTACCCGGTGCAGGAACATCGGTGTTAACAGATGCTCTGTTGGCAAAAGGCCATCAGCTTATTCTTAATGACATCAGCGATGTTGCATTAAGCAAGCTCAGGACGAGGATAGGGGAAAATGATAATGTATCATTAATGCATTATGATATTGCTCACCCATTACCTGATGGAATTGCGAAGACAATTGATATTTGGATAGACCGGGCTGTGCTTCATTTTCTCCTCAAGGAAAGTGATATCCAAGGTTATTTTTCCAATCTCCATGCAGCGGTTCGTTCAGGCGGCTACGTATTATTGGCAGAGTTTGCGACTACAGGTGCGCAAAAATGCGCTGGGCTTGAACTGCATCGCTATTCTATTGAAGAAATGACCCTGCGAATGGGGAAGGATTTCGAGTTAGTCAAGCATGAAAAATATATATTTGTCAATCCTTCTGGTGGTACACGTCCATACGTCTATGGACTTTTCAAGAAAATTGCTGAACGTTAGTACGTAATGGACAATCGGCTCATCAATATTGGCTTTGGTAATGCAGTCAAAATCAGCCGCATTCTTGCCGTGGTTAATCCTGGCTCTTCGCCCATCCGCAAGCTCAAGGAAGAGGCCAAACAAGAACACCGGTTGATTGACGTGACCGAAGGCCGCCGCACACGGGGCATCATCATTCTTGACAGCGGTCATTTGGTGCTGACCTCGGTCCAGCCGGAGACTATCAGTCAGCGTCTATCCGCCCTTGACAAAGATCAGGCTAATCCGGCTCGCCTATTGCAAACGGAGAACGATCATGAATGAAGGCATATTACTCGTCCTGTCTGCGCCCTCTGGCTGCGGTAAGACCACCATTTTGCGGCAAGTCATGGCCGAGCTGCCCAGCTTGGCCTTTTCCGTTTCGCACACTACCCGCCAGCCCAGACCCGGTGAAGTAAATGGGCGCGACTATCATTTTGTTAGCGTAGAACAGTTCAAGGCCATCCGCGACAGCACGCCCTCTGGCTTTCTTGAATGGGCGGAAGTGCATGGTAATTTTTATGGCACTGCCCGGCAGGAAGTCGAGAGCCGCTTGGCTGCTGGAATTGATGTGATTCTTGATATTGACGTGCAAGGGGCAGAACAAGTGCGGCGCAATGCCGCGCCAGTGACGGTTTTCATCGCCCCGCCTTCATTAGCAGAATTGGAACGGCGGCTGCGCGGGCGCGGCACAGAAAGCGAAGAAAGTCTGCTTCGCCGCCTCGCCAATGCGGAAAAAGAAATGCAGGCTGCCGATTCTTACACCTATCTGATCGTCAATGACCACTTAGAGCAGGCGATTTTGGCTCTAAAATCCGTCATCATTGCTGAACGTTGTCGTCAGCGACAGATATTGTAACGACGGATTGCCCAAATAAAAAAGGCGACCCTCCTGACGGGAAGGTCGCCTTTTTTATTGCGACTGTTCTCAGTGTCCAGCTTTCAGCAAGCCGCTGGCAGCTAAGGCCAAAATCAATACCTCAACAATGGCCATAATCATGTAGGCTTTATCGCCTTTTTTCATAAAGACCGGCACGATTACGGCATAACACAGCATAGTGATGCCAGAAAGAATAGCTATCGGCAAAAAGTTGAGAAAATCCCCTTTGCCGAGCAATGTCAACCAAGCCCAACCGGTGGGCGGATGTTGCAAATGGAGAAAATTGTTGTTCACTGCGGCAAGATAGTCTTTAACCGGCAGATTCCAGTAATTGGAAAGTTCATCTAACGGCACAACCGGACTGATAATGCCAGTTACATAAAGGGCAAAGCTAATGACAATCAGCACCAGCCCAATCAGCATTCCTTTTTCTAACCAAGTAGCGTAGAGCAGCTGCTCTTCTGAGGCTACATTTTTTTCATTTGCCATGATGAGATGCCTCCTGTGTATGGGTTGAAGTTGGATGCGGCGCGTTCATGGCCTTAATGCCATCATAGAGTGATTTGCCGCCTGCAAACGCCAGAATACCGATGACCATCCAGCGGATGAACGAGGGCTTGGCGACTTTCAAAATCCGCACCCCCACAAACGAACCGAGCATGATGCCAATCAGCGAAGGTGCTACCAACATCGGAATTACTGCGCCGTTGTTCAGATACACCCAAGCGGCAGAGGTATCGGTGATCGATAACAAGAATTTGCTGGTGGCAACGCTGATCTTGAGCGGCGCACCCATCATCAGATTCAGCACCGGCACGTTGGCCCAGCCTGCGCCCAGACCGAACATGCCCGCCATTACGCCGATGATGATGAAGGTCAGTAATCCAGGAATGGTGCGGTGAATCTGCCAGTTCATGGTTTTATCCGGGGACTGGTAGATGCCGTAAATCCCCAGCGCGGTGGATAGTGCGTCAGCCTTGGGTACATCCGGGAAATCGGATTTTTTCGCCGTGAACATGATCACTACGATACCCAAAATAGTCACGCCCAGCAGCAGTTTGACGATGTGGGCAGGCAGAGCCAAGCCGAACATAGCTCCAACGATAGCGCAGGACGAGGCAACCAAGGCGACCGGCATGGCAAGTCGAAGGCTGGCCAAGTTGGCTTTGAGCAGACCTGGCCCAGCAGCTAATGCACCGGAAAGGGCCACCAGCAGGCCAGCTCCGCGCACAAAATCAATGTGAAAAGGGAAAAAGCCGCCGATGATTGGCACATACAGCACACCGCCGCCGACACCGCCCAGCACCGCGATGATGCCCATGAAAAAAGTCACGACCAGCAGCAGCAAAGGCATGACCCACCACGCAGTTGCGTCTGCTGGGGCTGCTGCTGCCCACGATGTGACCGGGCTGGCGGCCAGCAACAAAGCTGCCAGTACGGCGAAGCCCGTTCTTAGGCTTCCTGTGAATCTGTTCTCCTTCATACCTTCTCTCCTTGAAGTACGTTTAAAAATGAAACTGCTGTTGAAAAATTCAACAGCAGAAAACGAGGACAACTCATAAAAACACAAGAAATGCACGGGCAATTATATGAATATAAAGGTAAAACTTTAAATCCATCTTCAATCGTGGTACTGCTACCAACATCGACAGGATAATGGAGTCAATAAAAAAATGAAAGTCAATAAAAAAATGCGGGCAGAAGCAGCTTCTGCGGCTTGCTATTTTTTGCAACGGTGTTAAGATGACGAGAAACTTTGCATTGAGCAAAGACTTTCTTTTCAAACAGATACAGAAAGGAGACGGCTATGAGCGGACGGCTGATTGGGCAAGCAGAAGTCATCGCATTGGCAACGGACGGGTCTTCCTACACGGACGGAGCGGTGCAGGAGGCGATTTTTTTGGCCCAGACCTGCGGCGCAAAGATTGTGGTGCTGAATGTCATCCCGATTGATTCAGAATCAATGATGGGTGCGTACACATTCTCCGCAGGAATGAGTGAGGAAATCAAGAGCCATCTAGATAACGTCAGCAAGATGGCCAAAGACCACGGCATCGAGTGCGATGTGGTCTTTGAGGAGTCCTTTCAGCCGGACAAATCCATTGTCGAGTTAGCTCGCCAGCATAAGGCGGATATCCTCATTATGGGTCGGCACGGCAGAAGGGGATTACTCAAACTGCTGGTGGGCAGCATGACCGCCAAAGTGATTGGTCACGGCTTTCCGCGTGTTCTGGTAGTGCCCAAAGATTTCACTCTCGGCGGCGAGAGAATTCTGGTTGCAGTTGATGGCTCGGTAGCCAGCGATATGGCTGCGGAAGAAGCGATCGATATGGGAATGCACTGTTCCAATTTAAAGGAAATCTATGTGCTTTCTGTGACTTCTTCCGAGGAAGGCCTTGATCAGGCCAAAGAATTGACTGAAGCAATTTGCAAGAAAGGACAAGGAAAGGCCCAGCAGGTGGCCTTTCATCCGCTTGCTGTAGTTGGCAAACATGCGCCGGAGATTATTGCAGCGCAGGCTTTGGAAAACAAGGTTGATATGATCTTGGTGGGAGGACACGGCAAGGGTTTGAGCAAGCTCCTCATGGGGCATGTCACCGAGAAAGTCATCGGCAAGGCACACTGCGCCGTGCTGGTGCTCGAGAAAAAAGAAGGCGAATAAGCAAGAAAGCAGGCAGCGGGTCAAAACCGCTGCCATTACACCGCGTTACCCCCGCCATAAATTTATCTTCCGCGCTTGTTTTACGGTAATAGTGAACCGCGAGTGGCAAAGCGGACGGCTCCCTAAAAAATACATTGAATTTACCATTAAAAACAATATAATATTGAAAAAGTTGACTTCCGACTTGGTCTCATTTTTCAGAGGGCGAATGCCCGCCAGCCAAACGCCGTTCTTATGAAAGAAAAAATTTAACTATGGAGAAAACAGCGGTGCAATGTCCAAAATGTGGCTCTTCGTATGTTGTTAAAAACGGCTCCATAGCAAATGGAAAGAAGAAGTTCTTATGCAAAGAATGCTCGCGTCAATTTGTTGAACACCCTCAAAACAGACAA
>NQJD01000022.1 GCA_004284765.1 Candidatus Electronema aureum | reverse complement strand
TTCATAACTGCCGGAAAAGAAAGCGGCGGCAGTCAAAGCTGCGGTCATGACCTCAGCCGTGCTCATCGTGCATTGCGGGTCATCGCGCCAGCCCTTGGAAATTAAAAAATCATCGCATAAACAGTAAAATGTTGTAATCTTGAGTTCCATGCTCTCCTCCGTGTGCGGTTATATTCGTGCCAGACAGCAGAAGTATACCATACGCGGGGAAGCATGGATTTTTCAAGAGTTATAGGTCACAACTTGGGTTATATCTAGTATTCGCATTGAAGGAATTTCTGGAACAAATATTTTATATCAGAGCATTCGTTTAAATTTTTCAAAATAAAATCAAATCGTTGCTGAAATAAATTATCCAGAAACGCATCATATCAATCAAATGCTAGTTTAGTAGCATCACAAACCCTCCTGTTATTACTATGAAGAAAAATTCTCAGATAAATTATCCACATTCCATTTCAATAAGGTACTGAAAAAACCACTTCTCTTGTTACCTCGCCTTGATGTTGGATCATCAAGATGAAAGCGTCCAACAATACCTGGGCTATCTATATTGTCTCCTTGATATTTTGGGCTTGTAAAATTTAAATAAACATAATAATCACCTGGAGCTAATGTACGCGGAGGTATTTGGATCAAAATCCTGTATATACCCGAATCAAGATCATCTAAAAAATTCTCTCCTGAATCAAAACTGTCTGAAACCATCGCAACAGTTTGATCTGCCGTCATAATCTGTAGATACCCATACAGACCTTTAACTTTATAACGAACAGTATATGTTAAACTTAATATTATTTTTTGGTCACAGGTGTAATTTTCTACTGCCCTTTCAAGTTCATCAAGTAAACAGAATTGAGTCAACTGCGACAGTTTCTTACTATCAGGTTTTATTTCAAATTTCCCTATAGATACATTATCGAATGATTCAGAAAAATATTCTGCTATTATTTCTTTTGTTACACCATTTTTTTCAATTCTCCCGTGACGCAACCAGACAACAGAGGGGCATAACTGCGTTATCATGCCCATGTTATGACTTACAACAATCACGGTACGTCCTTCATGGACGACATCATCCATTTTTCCTAAGCACTTTTTTTGAAACTCTGCATCTCCAACAGCCAAAATTTCATCAATCACTAAAATTTCTGATTCTAAATGCGCAGCTACGGCAAAAGCCAACCGAACATACATACCAGATGAATATCGTTTCACCGGTGTATCTATAAATTTTTCTATTCCAGAAAAATCAATAATCTCATCGAGCTTGTTTTTAATTTCATTCTTGTACATACCAAGAATGGCACCATTCATGAAAATGTTTTCCCGACCTGTCAATTCAGGGTGAAAACCTGTCCCTACTTCCAGTAGGCTCGCTATACGGCCTTTGATTTTAATCTGGCCTTTAGTCGGCGCAGTAACGCGAGAAAGTATCTTGAGCAACGTTGATTTTCCAGCACCATTTCTTCCAATTATGCCAAGTATCTCTCCTTGTTTGACCTCTAAATTGATCTCTTGCAAGGCCCAGAAACTGTCACCTTGAATCTGCTTTTCCTGCCTAGCCAGCAGCGGCTCAATTTTACTATTTGGGTCTTCCTTTCCCCGCACCTTTGCCCACCAAGATTGTAGGTCGCGAGTCAGGGTGCCATGACCAATGACACCAAGGCGGTATTCTTTGGACAAATTTTCTATCTGAATAACATTCATTGCAATTCAGATCGTATCCATGAACGTTTTTTCAATTCGACTAAATAATACAACACCAGTAAACAAGATTAGCAACGTGATCAACCAACTGAGAGCAATTTGGCTCAACTGCACTGCGCTGGCTCCAAAAAACATATAGCGAAAACTTTCCACTATAGCAGCCATTGGATTCAATACATACCAAGAAAGGAGCCATTCTGGTATCTGACTCATGGGATAGACCACAGGCGTTGCGTACATCCATATTTGTACGAGAAAAGCCATGACTAATCGCATGTCCTTGTATTTAGTGGTCATCGATGAGAATAGCATCCCCAATCCAAAACTGAGCAATGCCATTTGTACCATTAAAAGCGGCAAAAGCAGCAACCAGCCGGTTGGCTGCACTGGCACACCTTTCAGTCGAAAATACAGATAAAAGCCAAGAAACAAAGCAAGCTGAATAAAAAATTGGAGAAAATTAACAAGCACTGTTGCCAGCGGTACCGCCAGCCGGGGAAAATACACCTTACCAAAAATACCAGCATTGGCACTAAAGGTATTTGCAGTAGAAGTAAGACTGACAGAAAAATATCCCCACATTACATTGCCGGCCATATAAAATAAAAAAGGCGGAAGCGCGTCTGTAGAAATCTTTGCAACTTTACCGAAAATTATTGTAAAAATAACTGTGGTGAATAACGGCTGAATAATATACCAGAGAGGACCTAAAATAGTTTGCTTATATTGAGTGACGAAATCACGCTGGATAAACATAGAAACCAAATCACGATATAGCCATAGTTCTTTCAGATCAATATCAAACCAGCCTGTTTTTGGCTTTATGATCAGAGTCCATTGATTTTCGCTCATGCTCGCCGAATTTTTACCTTCTCGAATGGAGATTGATATCCTGTATCACTAGTATTAAAATGAAAATGGAATAATCCTTTCACGCCATAACCCATCTTCAAATATAATATTTTTGTATCCAGCATTTTTTTGTATTGATGAATCAAAAAAACGTAAAATAAATGGGAATCTTTTTATTTTTTCAAGCAATTTAATTTTACGATAAATATCAATTGCATTGATTGAACATTTGCTTTTCATTAACGATATAGCAATATTCATTTCTTCCAAGCAATTAGAGTAATATAATTTCGCTCTGTTGCTATTATGCATTCTGTATCCACTTAAAATGCAATCAACTGAATACAGTTCTTCGTGAAGGAAAAAACGAGTCCAGAGTTCTCCATCTACCATTAATTTATAATTTTGATTAATATATCCCCCAGCCTTTTCCCATAGCTCTCTGCGCCAAAAAACAGATTCTTGCTGTATCCAACCATAATTCCCAAGTAAAAAATCAAAAATATTTTTTGGGCATCTTGATGCCGTTGTCATCGCTCCCGTACTATTCCACCACGAATTGAATCCAACAATCCACATTACATGAGGAAAATTTGAAAAAATTTCGGCAACAACATTGAATGACCAAGGCGTATACTTATCGTCAGAATTTATCCACGCCATTATCTCGCCGCTTGTGTGAGAAAATCCTTTGTTTATAGCATGACCATGCCCTTCATCTTTTTCTGAAATCCAGAAATGCAACTTGTTTTCATATTTTTTTATAATATCAACAGAGTTGTCACTGCTTCCTCCATCAATAACAATATACTCTATATTCTTATAATTTTGTTGAAGAACCGACTTGATAGTTTCTTCTATAAATTCTCCTTGGTTGAATGAAGGGGTAACTATAGATAATTTAGGAACAATCATTTTAAAAATGATAAATTACGCAGTTAGAATTGGAACTGATTGACTCATGTATATTTCCATGCAATAGATTGAATTTATTTATTATCCTAGATAATCCACGTAGTTCCTTTTTAAATATAATCTTTTTTCATATTGTATTCAACATGAAATCGCTATAAAGAGGCGGAGATGGTAACTTCGCGATTCCCAAAATTGACAGGCTTACAAAAATTTGCTATTCATGCCTCAATATCCGCCATTCTCGAACCTTCGCCCGCAAAATATCATGCAAAAAAGTACGCTCCGGTTGCGCAACTGCCCGAAACGATACACCTACGACCAAGATAAAGCCTGTACACCGATGCAAACTGTGGAACACTTTCAAAAACGACTGAAGGCTGCCGGGCTGGATATCCTGAAGGAAGTGCGGCGTATTGACACTGGACGGCTGGATATTCCAGTTTTTTTCAGTATCTGCGGCGAGGATGCGATCAAAATAATCGGCACCAAAAAGCAAATGGGTAAGGGATCTACGCCGGAGCAATCCAAGGCCAGTGCCTGCATGGAGCTAGGCGAGCGCTTCAGTTTTTTTTCATTTATTAAGAATTCGGATAACTTCCTCATTGGCGATTATGCGGCCATGCGCGAAGCTGGGCATCCGGTGCTGCCAATCAAGGAGCTGCTTCTTTCCGTTCACGACACCACTCGCAGCTCGGAGTTGCTGGAGCGGCTACTGGCCGGGCTACCCTTACGCTGGACGTGGGCGCGAAATCTCAGTCGCGACGAAGACGTGCTGGTTCCGTTTTCGTGGTTTTATGCTATCAACGAATTTAACGGCCCTTGCGCGGGCAACACCATTGAGGAAGCTCTCTTGCAAGGCATTTCTGAAGTAGTGGAGCGGCACGTCTGCGCTCTGATTGCGAGAGAGAAACTCCGCGTTCCGGCTATCGATTTGAATTCAGTGACTGATCCAGTTGCTCGCGCCTTAATAGATAAGTTTGAACGCAACGGAATCAAACTATACGTCAACGATTTTTCACTCGATACCGGAATTCCGACTATCGGCGCATTAGCTTGGGATCCGACTACTTTTCCGCAAAAAAGCGAGCTAATTTATACCGCAGGTACCACTCCAGGGCCAGATAAAGCAATAATCCGCGCCCTGACCGAAGTCGCGCAATTAGCCGGGGATTTTGAGACTGGCTCCAATTACGTGGCTTCCGGCCTACCTAAACCGCTCACTTTATCTGAAATTGATTACATAGTCAATCCCGGAAAAACTGTTTCCGTCGGTGAGCTGCCCGATCTCAGCGCGGACGACATGCTCCAAGAATTGCATAACTGTTTGACTGTCTTACATAAAAACCAAATGGAGGTACTGGCGGTAAACACTACGCATCCACAGTTGCAAATTCCGGCGGCCTACGTCATCATTCCCGGTGCCCATTTTCGCGAGCGGGCCGCTTCCGGCGATGCAGCCCTGTTCGCCGCCAAGCTGGCTGCCGAATTGTTAAAACCAGCTGCCTTGGAGGAAAAATTAGCGGCAATGCGACAGGATTTGCCCAGAGCTTATTATGTTGAATTTTATCGAGGCCGTAATCTTTACGACCAAGGCTTAACTGAGCCTGCCCTGTACTGTTTTGAAACAGCCTTGACGTTGGAACCGCACGATGAGGACAAGCCTTATCTCTATTCCTATCTTGGTGCCTGCCTGCGCGATCTGGGACAATTTGAGGAGGCAGTGCCGGTGTTAGAAAAGGGCTTGAACTGTGACGAGGAACGTCCTGATATCCACAACATGCTGGGAGTTTGCCATTACAAGGCCAGTCGCTTCGAGCAAGCAGTGTATCACTTTCAGCGGGCCGTTCAGCTTAATCCGGTCTCGGCCATTGATTACGCTAACCTTGCGCTTAATCTCCAGCGGTTGGGTAGGAACGAGGAAGCAATCACGAATTATCAAGTTGCGTTGGAACAGGACGCGGACATCGCCTTTGCGGCAGAGAATTTGGCCAAATTGCGGGCAGAGGACTGAGAAAAAAGGTTTGCAGTTGCACAGCCCAGTCGCTCGGGGTACTCTGTTTCTATTCAGAATAGCTTCCGTCTTTTCACCTCAATCCGAGCAATGCAAAAAACCCACCAAGCCGTGACCGGCAAAGGCTCGCCTTTAGCCAAATATCAGGATGTGATGGTTGGCAGCCGTTCCTTAGCCGCGTTGCTCTACTATGAATGGTGTATGATGCTGGGGCCGCTGCCCGGCGCTGCTGGGATGCTCCTGCGGCAGATTTTTTGGCCGCGCCTGTTTGCAGAATGTGGCAAAGGCTGCATGTTCGCAGCTGGCATTACGGTGCGGCATCCTAACAGAATCCGGCTGGGAAAATCAGTGGTCATCGGTGAGAGTTGCATCCTTGACGGTCGTCATGGAAGTGCAGTAATATCCATCAATATCGGCGACAATGTGATGCTCTCCAATAACGTCATGCTTTCCTGCAAGAACGGGACAATCGGCATCAGCGACAATTGCGGCCTGAATAGCCAAACCATCATCCAGTCCTGCAACGGCTGCCCAGTAGAGATTGGGTCGGACTGCGTCATCGGCCAGCAGTGCTTTATTATTGGCGGTGGGAGCTACAATACCAATCGGTTAGACATCCCTATGCGGGAGCAGGGTCTCCGAACAGACGGCGGAGTGCGACTGGAAGCTGATATCTGGCTGGGCGGCAACGTGACCGTGCTGGGCGGCGTGACTATGGGCCGAGGCAGCATCGCTGGCGCGGGTTCAGTGCTGACTAAATCCGTTGGTATATACACAGTCTCAGCCGGTGTGCCTGCCAAGGTGATCAAAACTCGGCAAGCGGAGCCACAAGCATGAGCAGAACAGGTAAAAGAAGGCTGTTTATTGTCGGCAAAGTAGTATTTAGCTGCACGTTGATGTTTCTGCTGTATCGCAAAATTCCGATGAATGACCTGCGCGGTCTGTTCGCTTCCATTGACTTCCGCTACGTTCTTCCCATCCTTGCCCTACTTTTTTTAAACACTGCCGCCAGTGCATTGAAATGGCGGCTTTTTCTTCTTGCTGACGGCGTAGATATTCCGCTCTCTACCCTAACCGTCACTTACCTGATCGGTAGCTTCTACAACCTTTTTCTGCCCTCCAACATCGGCGGCGATTCTTACCGAATTTATGATATTGCCAAAAAAAGCAGCTGCGGAGTCCGTTCCGCCGCCTCGGTTTTTGCCGACCGCTTTTCCGGCTTCATCGCTTTGGTTATCCTCAGCCTGCTCTCCTCAGTGCTGGTTGCCCGACAGTTTAATAACGTCTTCTTTTTTCTCGGCCCGCTGCTAATTCTGCTGATCCTATTGGCCGTATTAGTCGCCTTGATCAAAGAAAAACCGGTGCGGCTCTTCCTAACCGTAACCCGACTGGATCGCTTCCCGCTGCTCGTTGGCCTGACAGAGAAATTTTTCCTCTCTGTCCAATGCTACGGGGCCAACCGTAGGCTGTTAGTCAAGGTCATGGCGATTTCTTTCGCCTTTCAACTTTCGGTGATCACCATCGTCTGGCTGCTGGCTCTGTCCCTCCATGCGCGGGTTTCCTTCTTTTATTTTAGTGCGTTTGTCCCGCTGATTACCCTACTTGAGGCGGTGCCTATTTCCATCTTTGGCTTGGGCCTGCGTGATGTCGGCTATGTTTTTTTCTTTAGCTGGACCGGCATGACTGAGCTGCAAACCCGCTCGCTATCTCTGCTTTTTTTTGGCCTTGCGGTCAGCTATTCTTTGCTGGGCGGCATGGCGTATCTGGGGCGAATATTCTTTTCCTCCGCATCAAAACCGGAACGCACAACATAATGAACCGTCGATACCTGCTCAACATCCTTCTTTCCCTCGGCATCTCCCTGCTCCTGCTCGGCTTGCTGTTAGGCGGAGTCAGCGACTCGGCAGAACCTGCGCTGAGGTCAAGGTTGCTCTCTCTGCTTGCGAACACTCTGCCGCTCTGTATCGGCTTGTACGTGCTGACCAGCCTCAGTCAGGCGTTCTTTCGCACGCTCCGCTACCGGTTGATTTTGAAGCATTCCAGCGGCGAGGCCAACATGCCAGGCTTAGGCCAACTCTTCATCGTCACCTTGAGCCGCAATATGTTTGTCGATATGCTGCCTGCCCGCTTGGGCGAATTGAGCTACATTGCCATGCTCAATCGGGGCTTTAAAGTCGGTGCAGATGCCTGCTTGTCTTCGCTGGCAATTTCCTTTGTTTTCGATTTGATCGCCTTGGCTCTGCTGCTGTTCGGCATTATGGGCGTGCAGCTACTGACCGCTGATTTTCAACCGTGGCTGATCGGCGTTTTTCTGATGATCATCGTGGTCAGTGCGGCGGGCCTATTCTTCCTCTTTCCCCTGCTGCACTGGTTCAACGCGAAGCTGGCTCCTTTTCACTCTCACCGCTGGGCAAGCAAGTTCATCAAGCTCACTGAAGATACCGCCGCTTCGCTAAATCAGGCTCGCCAAGCAGGCATTGCGATTCAAGTGCTGGCCTTGTCTGTGGCGGTGCGGATATTCAAATATCTCGGCCTTTATCTGCTTTTTCTCGGTGTTGCACTTTCCTCCTTCCCAGAGCTGAGGCGGGATATTGCTGCGGTGCTTGTCGCGTTGGTCAGCGCCGAGGCTGGCAGCGCGCTGCCAGTGCCGACCTTCATGAGCTTCGGTACCTACGAGGCAGGCGGCGCGTTGGCCCTGACCGTCCTCGGCGCGGCCAAGACCGCCTCGGTTTTGGTCATGCTGACTCTGCATATCTGGAGCCAAGCTGTTGATTACGCACTGGGTATCGCTGCCTTAATTTTGTTCATCATCTTGCTTGGTCGCCGAAGCAGCATTGCTCCGACGGCGCAGGGAAAAAAATGGCTCTTGCCGTTAACCGCCTGCCTCTTCTGCGCCGGGCTGGCTGTCTTTGCCCTGCAAGTCCGCAACGTGGGCAAGATGGGAGCCTTTCGTCCGCCTAAGCCCGGCCAGCCTATTCCTACTGCTGAGGCAGAGCTGGCCGCTAATCCGATCTTGACCAAGCTGCGCGGTTTTGTTATCTGGAGTAGCAACCGTTTTGGTACGCATGATCTGGTCATGCTCACCCTGCCAGAACGCAAGCTGACCCGCCTGACTTCTGACCCGCATACCGACTATTTTCCCCGCATTTCGCCGGACGGCAGCAAGGTGGTCTTTGCCCGCTCGCAGGAACCGTGGGTTTCGCAGCGCAACAAATATCCTTGGGACGCTTGGCTGCTCGATTTGCCCACCGGCAAGAGCCGCTTACTGGCAAAAAACGCCAACACGCCCACATGGTCGGCGGATGGCAAAAAAATCTATTTTCAGCGGCAGGCAAACCAGTTCGTCGAATATGTTCTTGCCACCGGGAAGGAGACTGTGGTATTTGAAACAGGAAAGAGCTTGCCGCTTGATGCTTCCCTGTATTTAGAAACTCCGGCGTGGAGTGAAGCCCGGCAGAGTTTGGCGGTGACGATGCGGAAAAACGGTCCGGTTTATACCTATCTGATCGGGCCGGATAGGACGGTGCGCGAAGTCAACGAGGGCTGCGAGCTGAACTGGTCGCCGGATTCTTCTTTTCTCTACCATGTTGGGCATGGGGAAAAAGGGAACGTTTTCTACAAGATCAATCCTGACACGCTGGAGCGGCAGCTTTGGTTCGATTCACCGAGCGAGTACAGTCATGAATATTTTCCTAAAATCGCCAACACTGGCGATTTGTTGGTCTATGGAGCCAGCACCGGTGGGCATGAGCATGACACGGCAGATTATGAAATTTTCCTCTGGCCGATTGGTTCTTCTATGAGCAATACGGCGCGCCTGAGCTTCCATACCGGCAATGATAACTGGCCGGATGTGTTTTTGTATTAGCAAAGAAAAATTAAATTTATGTATAATGAGTAAGGAAAATATTGAACAGTGTACGCCTACAGATATGTAAAAGGCATCTTTATTCAATATAGTTATTTTGCTGATTGAATACATACATCAGGAGATATCAAATGAAAAAGTATACTAGTACTGTTTTCCTTAAATCATTCGTTGATAGCTATTTCGACTTATTTTTAAGTATAACAATAGCATTGTTTGGAATCTATATCTTTTATCCTGGTGCCATGTCAGGCGACTCTGTTAATCAATGGTATCAAGTTACTAATCCAGAAATGATCAGCAGCTGGTTTCCACCGTCGATGGTCTATTTGTGGATCGTTTTAAATAAAATTACATATGGACCTCAAGGTATGCTTATATTTCAATATATAATATTGAATTTGTCTATATGGCTATTAGCAAGAATTTTCTACCATAGAGTAATTCATAGAGTAATTTTTATTTGCTTTATTTGTTTTTTTCCGCCAATATTTTTTATCACTGGTGTTATTTGGAAGGATGTATCAGTGTTTGTTTCACTTTCCATGTCTTTTGCCTTACTTTTTAAATTTGAATTAAACAGAAAAAAAATATTTTTATTGCTGTCTATTTTATTTTTTATATACACTATATCTGTGAGGCATAATTCTGTAGTTTGTTTACTTCCATATATTATATATATATTATCGATCTTAATTAAAAGCAGTATCTCAAAAAAAACAATTTTAATAACAATTTTAACTCCAATATTTTTTTATGGCGGAGTTAAGTTAAGTAACTTTCTTATTCATGGTATTGTAAAAAAAGAAAATGTAGTCCATCATATGGAAAATGCTACATTTATATGGGATTTATGGGGAATGTCTGTAGAGCTTAATAAAAATATTATTCCTGAATATGTATTCAGTGATACTGGAAGGTTACTAACCATTGAACAATTAAAAAGGCTTTACGAACCTTACACTTGTAGTATCATATATCTGCCACACATTAATCCGTACAGGTGTACGGACAATGCGGATAAATTTCCAGATAAAATTTTCAAAAAAGATTTCATTAGGTTAATCTTGAAATATCCGGCAGCTTATTTAAAGGTGAGAAGCAGGCTTGTCTTGTACATGCTTGGAATAAAGTGGCCTGTGCCGCATGTTCCTGCGATTGTTGCGTTTGAATTTAATATTTACAAACCATCTGATAAACAAGATGTACTTTATGAACCTTCTAAGCACCTTGAAATGCGTCATAAAATTGCAATGGAAAAATCATTTTACGTTGCCTATTGGTTTTTAATGAAAACTTATTTATATAGAGTTTGGGTTTATATAGTTTTAATTATACTACAGCTTGTTGCTGCAATTTCATATAAAGCATATCTCGGAGACAGCTATAGAAGAATCGTGTTGATACTTTCTATAGGATTAATTTATTGGTTCCCTTATATTATAATAAGCACTTCTTCTGATTTCAGGTTTAGCATTCCAACTGTATATTGCGGAATTATAGCACTTCCATTGCTGATTCATCGCATTTTTTCTTACCATAAAAATATTTTTTCAAGCAGAAAGATGCCTTTGCTTCATTCTTGAAAATCTTTCCCATGAGCTTCGCTCATAGAAAACAGCTTGAACCACTCCTATTCTCGTCATTAAAGAACAACCCTACTCGATACCAGTCTAACTATAATAAAAATCAAAACAATGAAACTCTCTGTCGTCATTCCCATCTACAACGAAGAAGAAAACATCAATCCGCTCTACGAAGAGCTGAAAGCTGTACTGAACAGTCTTGAACACGACCACGAAATTGTCTTTGTGGATGACGGTTCCAGCGACACCAGCTTAGAGCTACTGGAGAAGATTCAGCAAAAAGACAGTAAGGTGGTAGTGGTTTCCTTCCGGCGCAATTTTGGCCAGACCGCCGCTATGTCCGCAGGCTTCGACTACGCCAGCGGCGATGTGATTGCGACTATGGACGGCGACATGCAGAACGATCCGCATGATCTACCCATGTTTCTGGCAAAAATGAAGGAAGGTTATGAGTTAGTTAGTGGCTGGCGCTACAAGCGGCAAGACCCGTTTCTCAACCGCCGCCTGCCCTCAATGATCGCGAATAAAATCATCTCCACCGTCACTGGTGTGCATCTGCACGACTACGGTTGTACCCTGAAAACATTCAGGAAAGAGATTACTCAAGGCATTCATCTGTACGGTGAGATGCACCGCTTTATTCCGGCTATTGCCAGCGGCGTAGGCGGCAGGATCACCGAAATCAAGGCCAATCACCGGCCCCGACGTTTTGGCACCTCCAAGTACGGCATTTCCCGGACGCTGCGCGTGGTACTTGACCTAATGACGGTCAAATTCCTCCTCAGCTACGCCACCCGCCCCATCCATGTTTTCGGAATGCTGGGCATGTTCAGCGGCGGTCTTGGCTTTGCCTTGGCCCTGCTGATGACCATCCAGCGGACGTTTTTTGGGATGCCGCTGTCCGACCGCCCCCTGCTTCTGCTGGCGGTATTACTGCTCTTCATGGGCATTCAGTTCATTTCCATCGGCTTGCTGGGCGAACTTCAGGTGCGAACTTACCATGAATCACAGGGTAAGCCGATCTATGTGGTGCGCAAGGTGCTGGGCGGAAAGCGGGAAGAGGCGTGAGCGGCGACCAAACGGCAGTCAATATCGTCATCCCTAATTGGAACGGACTGCGTTTCCTTTCTAACTGTTTGTCCTCCATCGAACAGCAGCAGTTTGATTCTTGGCAAATCACCGTGGTGGATAACGGCTCCAGCGATGGCTCAGTGGAATATTTGCGAAAAGCCTATCCGCAAGTGCATGTTATCGTTTTGCCGGAAAATCGGGGTTTCAGCGCGGCGGTCAACGCGGGTATCTTGAGCAGCAATGTGCCTTATGTTTTTCTGCTCAACAATGACACCGAGCTGCCGCCTGACTGCCTGCATCTGTTGCTGAACGCGGCGGAAGAACTGCCGGAATATGAGTTTTTCGCCCCCAAAATGCTCAGTTTCCATAACCGCACCGTGCTGGACGGCGCAGGAGATGGCTATTTGCGCGGCGGAGCCGGATACCGAATCGGCACGATGGAGAAAGACAGCGAAATCTATAACCATCCGAGGCAGGTCTTCGGAACCTGCGCGGGCGCGGTGTTGTATCGGCGCGGCCTCTTTGACCGCATTGGCCTGTTTGACGAGGATTTTTTCGCTTATCTTGAAGATGTTGACCTCAATCTGCGCTTGAACCGCGCCAGATACAAAGGCTATTATGTCCCAGCCGCCAAGGTCTATCACATCGGCAGTGCCAGCAGCGGCTCGAAATTCAATCCCTTCACTATCCGACTTTCGACCCGCAATTCTTTCTACGTACTGATAAAGCATTATTCTTTTCCCTTGTTCCTTCGCTTTCTACCGGTGATTGCGATTTATCAGTTCTGCTGGTTCCTGTTCACGATTAAGAAAAGGCATTTCTGGGCCTATTGTCAAGGCTTGGGAGAAGCATTGCGGGGTTTCAGTAGAATGCGAAATAAACGGCAGGAGATCGCTCGCTATGACCGCCTGAACACAGCGGAATTTGCTACTGTTCTCCGACAAGCGGAGACGGCGGTGGTGGAATCGATCATGCGGAGACGGCATGAGCAGGGCAAAGGAAATCGATTGCTACAGATTTATCAGGATGTTTTTCTGCGAAAATTCAGCATAAAACATGAATAAATAGAGTTTTCAGTCTGTTCGCAGCAAGCCCCGCAGGAGTACATCCTCCCCCAGCTTCTCGGTAGTCATTTCCATGAGCTTCAGATTAAGAGGCACGCTGCCTGTCAGCAACGGTGTTCCAGTATCGCCGATGAAATAAGGGGCAAGGAAGAGCTGCATCTCATCTGCCAGCCCAGCCCGCAGAAAAGCTCCATGTACTGTTGCACCACCTTCTACCAACACTGAAGTGAGGCCAGCACTGCAAATTCGTTGCAAAACTTGCTTCAGGTCAAGCTGTCCGTTGTGATCAACAGCAATCCGATGAATTATTGCCCCAGCCTGCTCAAGGAGCTTCTGTTTTTCCACTGATGCTTCGTTTTCGCAGAATATCCACGTTGCTGCGTCAGATTGCTGGTGCAGCATCTTCGCGTCCGGTGGCAGACGAAGCTGGCGGTCTAAGATCAACCGCAGCGGGTCTCGGCCATTATCCAAACGACAGGTAAGAGCTGGATTGTCGATCAGAGCTGTGCCAATGCCGATCAAAATGGCATCAAGCTGATCGCGTAGCTCATGCACCCGCTGCTGCGACTCCGGCCCGGTGATCGGCCCGCCTTGACCGCGCACTCGGCTGATTTTGCCGTCTAAGCTCATGCCTGCCTTGAGTACCACCCAAGGCAGACCGGTAGTTGAATGCTTGATGAAAGGGCGATTGAGCTGGTGGCATTCTTGTTCTAACACCCCTATTTCGACGATAACCCCTTGGTTGCGGAGGAAATCAGCTCCACCAGCTGCCACTGGATTGGGATCGGCCATGCCGATAACCACCCGCCGAATTCCAGCAGCTAAAACGGCTTGACTGCACGGCGGGGTTCTGCCGGTGTGGTTACACGGTTCCAAGGTGACGTAGAGCGTTGCACCAAAACAGGCTGAAGTTCCCCCGGCATCGGCGATGGCATTCACTTCTGCATGAGGGGTTCCGGCGTTGCGGTGATAGCCGCTGCCGATGATGTTTCCATCTCGAACAAGCACAGCACCGACGCAGGGATTGGGCGCAGTCCGCCCCAGCCCTTTTTTGGCCAAGTCTAATGCCAAGCGCATGAAATGCAGATCAGCCTCAATCATGCTTTTTTTCTTTACCGAGGAAATGCTTGAGTTCGTCCATGAATTCATTCACATCCTTGAACTGTCGATATACCGAGGCAAAGCGGACATAGGCAACCACGTCAATCTCTGGCAAGGCTTCCATCACCCATTCACCAAGCTGCGAGGTGGAAATTTCCTTACCACCCACATCTTGGAGCCTGCGCTCGATGCCATCGACCAAGCTGTCTAACTGCTCTATACTCACTGGCAGCTTTTCGCAGGCTTTTTCGAGGCCAAGCAGCATTTTGCCCCGATCCCACGGCTCGCGGCGACCATCCTTCTTTACCAGCATGGGCAGGGTCATTTCAATCCGCTCATAGGTGGTGAAACGCTGCTCGCAGGAGGCGCAATGCCGCCGCCGCCGGGTGATGGTCTTGTCGCGGCTCAGGCGGGAATCAATCACCCGGTTGTCCAAGTTGCCGCAGTAGGGGCATTTCATGGCGCAGCAAAACGGGCATCGGATTTATGCGCCGCAACCGCGTTGCCTGTCGATTCCAGCCAACCCGCCCGTACTCCTTCGCGGCGGTCGAACACCGGCACATAGGGTTTGATGTCCAAAAGCGGCGTGCCGTCCAAGATGTCAACATCCTGCACATTCAGCACACCATTTTCCACTGAATCCAAGCGGACGATGGATAGGCCGATGGGATTCGGTCGTTTAGGGGCGCGGGTGGCAAAAAGGCCGCGTGGCTGGCTGTCCAAGAACGGCACCACTTCTAGCTGAAAGCCGCTGCTGCGGTGAAAGAGATAAAGCAGAATTAGATGCGAGAAGCCCTCGATATCCTTCAAGCCCGCCCGGTATTCAGGCAGGATTTCCACCCTGCCGCGCACTCCGGCTGCGCCGGTCGGCTGGATGGGCATTCCTTCCAAGCTGCTGAACGGGCTATAGATGAAACCGATGGGAGTCATGCGAACTCCTCATCCCGCGCCATCTCAGGATAAAGCGGCAATGCCTCGCAGAGTTCCCGCACTTCCTGCCGTACTTGGGCAATGACCGCCGGAGTTCTAGTAGTCAGCACCCGGTTGATCCAATCAGCGATTTTGACCATCTCCGGCTCTTTCAGCCCTCTGGTGGTCACGGAAGGCGTGCCGATGCGGATGCCGCTGGTGACAAAGCGCGGCTGGGTGTCAAAGGGAATGGCGTTCTTGTTCACGGTCAGGCCCGCCTCTTCCAGCAGATGCTCGGCCTCCTTGCCGGTCAGCCTCTTGCTGCTCAGATCAATCAGCATGAGATGGTTGTCCGTGCCGCCGGAGACGATGCGGAAGCTGTGGCCTTTGAGCTGCACGGCCAGCGTCTGGGCGTTGGTCACGACCTGCCGCTGATACTGACGATATTCCTCAGTCATCGCCTCCTTGAAGCTGACCGCTTTGGCCGCGATCACATGCACCAGCGGCCCGCCCTGAATGCCGGGGAATATGTTGGAATCTAACGCCTTGGCATATTTCTTCTTTGCCAGAATCAAGCCGCCGCGCGGCCCGCGCAGGGTTTTGTGGGTCGTGGTGGTGACAAAATCGGCATAGGGCACCGGCGAGGGATGCACGCCCGCAGCAACTAATCCGGCGATGTGGGCCATATCCACCATAAACAGTGCGCCGATCTGATCAGCAATATGGCGGAAATGCTCAAAATCAATGATGCGCGGATAGGCACTGGCTCCGGCCACGATCAGCTTGGGCCGGTTCTCAAAGGCGATTCGCTCCACCTCGGCCATGTCGATGGTTTCGGTGTCGCGCTTCACACCATAGGACATGAAATTGAAGAGCTTGCCGGAGAAGGAGACCGCCGCGCCGTGCGTGAGATGGCCGCCGTGGGCCAAGTCCATGCCCAAGACCTTGTCGCCCGGATTGAGGCAGGAAAAATACACCGCCATGTTGGCCTGGCTGCCCGAATGCGGCTGGACATTGACATACTCCGCCCCGAAAATCTCCTTCGCCCGCTCGATAGCCAGCGTCTCGATCTTGTCGGCGTAGTCGCAGCCGCCGTAGTAGCGCTTGCCGGGATAGCCTTCCGCGTATTTGTTTGTAAAAATAGACCCCTGCGCCTCCAGCACCGCCGGAGAGACGATGTTCTCCGAGGCGATCAGCTCCAGCTGGTTTGCCTGCCGCTCCAGCTCGTACTGAATATATTGATGCACATCCGGGTCAGTCTGTTTCAAAATCGCCATGATATTAGCCTGATAGTTATTAGGTAACAAGGTATAAAACTCTGTTACCCAGTTTATTTCGCGGTACCCTGTACAATCTCTAAAGCATCTCTAAAGATAAAATGTATCCAGTATGTTGACTGTCCTTTCTTTTCAATTTTCCAGAATCCTGTCTGCACGATCTGTGCCGCTATTTGTTCCGCTTCGTTTTCAGAACAATTCCAGAGAGATGAAAGCGAGGTTAATGTCTGTGTTGCCTTTCCACCACGCAATGAGTCAAAATATTTTCGAAGAGAAGGATATTCAGCAAATAAATATTTTTCTGTTTTTTCTCTTGAAGCATAAGCAAGACCTTTCTTTAAACTGGCTCGACCGAACAGAGCAGTTTCTTCTGTTGAATTTTCACCTAATTCAAATGATTTTATCTGTGCTGATATAGCACCATTGATA
Source organism: Candidatus Electronema aureum (assembly GCA_004284765.1). GTDB lineage: Bacteria > Desulfobacterota > Desulfobulbia > Desulfobulbales > Desulfobulbaceae > Electronema > Electronema aureum. The sequence goes on along the minus strand of NQJD01000022.1, from coordinate 23,226 downwards.
AGATTGATAATATCACGTGGTGCGGATAAACCGAGGGAATCTTCAACACGACCTAATATCCAATCAAACGTGTCTGGATTTTTTCCAATATCAATTTTTCTTGGAAAAATCTTATAAAACAGTTTCTCCTGAGAGGAGATATCCGATAATACTTCTTCTTTTTCTATATTGTAATAACGTAGTAATAAATTATTATTTAATAGTCTCCTGATAACTAAATTAAGCAGGGAAGATCTTTCCCATTCTATAGTTGTGCACTTGGTAATATGAGTAGCTTCTCTGAAACCTTCTTTAGTGATCTTTCTCCATATATCTAATCTTAAAAAAATTTTTATTTTAAAATTTTCAAATCCCATTAAATCTAAGTACGTTTTAAATAAAGCCCTCAAAGCGTTTTCTTCTAATCCAGGAGAGTCTGCGAAGGCGACATCCAGCCTGTCAAGAAGAAACCAAATTTTAAATTCTGATTTTTTAAGTTCCTTATTAGCTTTATGAAAAAGAGCGTCCACAGATTTTGCGCCATTTTTTGCCATGCTGTCAGTTTGTTCGTTGAACGATACATTCGGCTCGAAAGATTGAGGATTAAAATATTTATAAATATAATTCTTAATTTTACCTAGTATCGACCTGAGAGTATTTCCTTTTTGAAGCAATCCGCTTTCTGTTAACGTGTTTAATACATCTGAACCATTAAGTGTTTGTGTGCCATAAATTTGAAAATGTTCCCCTATTAAAACAAGAAAATATAGTTTCCATAAATTAACAAATGATCTTTCATCAGAAGGAGGAGCTGTTTCAAGATCGCTGAAAGCAGTTGCTCCTCTTGGATTCTCAGCAAATATCAACACGATATTTTTTTGGAAAAAACTCGGTTCATACTTTTCAATCAAAGAATAGATGGCACTTTTACCAGCTCCTTTAGGACCATAAACGATATCTATTTCATCTTTATATACCTGATTCCATTGACGTGTCTTAACGAAATACATCTCTAACTTTTCGGCTTCCTGTTCAGCTACCGATTGACCAAAATCTATACTTTTTAGAATATCAAGTTTTTTATCCATGTCAATGCTCTTTGGTTTAACATAACCCGGCGATGATAAATAAAAAAACGGCAGCACCGAGCAGGGCTGCCGAAAGTTCTCTGAAAATGAAAACAGCGGGAGTCCCGTATCAGCTCAATATATCCAATCTGCGCTGATGCCTGCCGCCCACGAACTCCGCCACCACCCACGTCCGCACGATTTCCAAGGCCAGCTCCGGGCCGATCACCCGTGCGCCGAGACAGAGGACGTTGGCGTTGTTGTGCTCGCGGCTCATGCGGGCGGTGAAGGCCTCGTGGCAGAGGGCGGCGCGGATGTCTCGGTGCCGGTTGGCGGCGATGGACATGCCGATGCCGGTGCCGCAGATGAGGATGCCCCGCTCGCAGGCCCCTGACTTCACCAAAGCGCAGACCTTTTCGGCGAAATCGGGATAATCCACCGAGGCCAGATCGAAGCAGCCCACGGACTCAACCTCGTACCCGGCCTTGCTCAGAAATTCCACCACCTGCTGCTTCAGCTCAAAGCCGCCGTGGTCGCTGCCCACTGCAATTTTCATTTCTTATCCCTCAAACCGCTTCATGATGATGACCCCGTTGGTGCCGCCGAAGCCGAAGGAATTGGACATCGCCGCCCGGATTTGCATCTTGCGGGCCGTGTTCGGCACATAGTCCAGATCGCAGGCCGGATCAGGATTCTCGTAATTCGTGGTTGGCGGAATGCACTGATGATACAACGTGAGCGCGGTAAAAGCCGCCTCGATGCCGCCTGCACCACCCAGCATGTGGCCGGTCATTGATTTAGTGGAGCTGACCGCCAGCTTATAGGCATGATCGCCAAAGACGGTCTTGATCGCCGCAGTCTCGCAGCTATCGTTGAGCGGGGTCGAGGTGCCGTGCGCGTTGATGTAGTCAATCTCGTCCGGGTTCATGCCCGCGCTGCGGAGAGCCATCCTCATGCAGCGGGCCGCGCCGTCGCCGTCGTCAGGCGGAGCGGCAATATGATAGGCATCGCTGCTCAGGCCATAGCCGACGATCTCAGCATAGATCTTGGCTCCGCGTTTTCGTGCTGATTCCAACTCCTCCAACAGAATCATGCCCGCGCCTTCGGCCATGATGAAGCCGTCGCGGTCGCGGTCAAAAGGCCGCGAAGCGCGTTCCGGCTCCTCGTTGCGGGTGGACAGAGCCTTCATTGCCGCAAAGCCGCCGACCGCTATTGGGCAGATGACCGCTTCTGCGCCGCCGGTGATGGCTGCGTCACAGTCACCGAAAATAATATGGCGGTACGCCTCGCCCACCGCGTGAGTGCCTGCGGCGCAGGCCGTTGAAAGAGCAAGATTCGGCCCCTTGGCCCCAAAGCGCATGGAGATGTGGCCGGAAGGCATGTTGGGAATCACCCTGGGGATGAAGAAAGGAGTGATCCGGCGCGGCCCCTTAGCCAGCAGCACCGAGTGGTATTCCTCGATGGTGGGCAGGCTACCCATACCGCAGCCAGTGATCACACCAACCCGCTCTGCCAGTTCTTCGCTGAGTTCCAAGCCGCTGTCCTGCATGGCTATATCCGCAGCAGCCACAGCGTACTGAACAAAGAGGTCGAGATTTTTGACCTGCTTCGGCTCGAACCAGCGTTCCGGAGTAAAATCTTTGACCTCAGCAGCAATCTGCGCAGCATGAGCCGATGCATCAAAACGGGTGATCGGCCCGATGCCGCTGCGCCCGTTCATCAGTCCTTCCCACGTGTTATCGGTGCCGGTGCCCAGTGGAGTCACCAGACCAATTCCTGTCACAACAACCCGTCGCTGTTTCACGTCACTCATCCTGTGCTGAAGTGAAGGGCGGGCATCAGCAGGATAGACCTCCTGCTGATGCGTGCTTGCTTACTACTGGAGCTTCTCCACATAATCGATGGCACTCTGGACGGTTTTGATTTTTTCAGCATCCTCATCTGGGATTTCGATATCAAAAGCCTCTTCCATTGCCATGATCAGCTCAACCTGATCCAAAGAATCCGCACCCAGATCATCCACAAAGGAGGCGTTGGGAACAACTTTCTCTTTATCCACACTGAGCTGCTCCACAATGATGTCGATCATCTTCTCTGCAACTGCCATGCTCGTTCTCCTGATAGTTCTTGTTGAGATATGCAAAAATTGCGGACGGAAATCCGCCGTTCCGAACGGTAATTCTTAATTGCCCATGTACATGCCGCCGTTGACATGCAATGTCTGGCCGGTGACATAGCCGCTTTCTTCAGCGGCGAGATACGCGACCGCATCGGCCACATCCTCCGGCTGGCCGATGCTGCCAAGCGGAATGGCGGCAAGGATGCTCTCCTTGATCTCCTCCGGCAGCTCGGTGGTCATGTCAGTGACGATGTAGCCCGGTGCTACACAATTGACCGTGATCTTGCGCGAAGCCAGCTCTTTGGCCATTGATTTAGTCAGGCCGATCAGCCCTGCCTTGGCCGCCGCGTAGTTCACCTGGCCCGCGTTGCCGACGCAGCCGATCACCGAGCTGATGTTGATGATCCGGCCCCAGCGTTTTTTCATCATCCCGCGCATCGCCTCTTTCGAGCAGGTGAACGCGCCCTTGAGATTGGTGTTCAGCACTGCGTCCCAGTCCTCGTCCTTCATCCGGGCCATCAGGCCGTCGCGGGTGATGCCTGCGTTGTTGATCAGTATATCAACTCCGCCGTGGTCAGCAGAAATTGTTTTTACCGCGTTCTGCACTGCCGCGCTGTCGGTCACGTCAAAACCGATGACAAAGCCCTTGCCGCCCGCAGCGGTGATTTCCGCCAAAACCTCTTCAGCAGCAGCGGCCCGGCTGACGTAATTGATGCCAACATTCGCGCCCTGAGCGGCCAAGCGCAGGCAGATTGCCCGGCCTATGCCCCGGCTGCCGCCGGTGACTAACGCTGTTTTTCCTGCAAGTGTCATAGCCTGCGCTGCTCCCTGATTTTCTGCGTCAGCAGGGGAAGGATTTCAAAAAGATCGCCAACCAAGCCGTAAGTGGCGAGGTCGAAGATCGGGGCCTTTTCGTCGCGGTTGATGGCGACGATGGTTTCGGCGGACTGCATCCCGACCGTGTGCTGCACCGCGCCGGAAATGCCGCAGGCGATGTAGAGCTTCGGGCTGACCGTCTTGCCAGTCTGGCCGACCTGGCAGGGATAGCCGATCCAGCCTGCGTCCACAGCGGCTCGCGAGGCAGACACCGCGCCGTTCAGCTCGCTCGCCAGCTCGTGAAGCAGGGCAAAGCCTTTCTCGCTTGCCAAGCCGCGCCCGCCGCTGACCAGCACTTCCTTCTCTTGAATATTGGCCTGCTGCTCCTGACTGAACACCGTTTCCAGCACTTCGACCTTGGAGGCCAGCAGATCCGGCGCGAGCGGCACTTTGATCACCTCGCCGCTGCGGGCTGCATCTGGCACAATCGGGGCCATGACATTAGGCCGCACCGTCGCCATCTGAGGCCGGGTTTGCGGGCATTCAATCGTTGCCATGATGTTGCCGCCAAAGGCCGGGCGGGTTTGCAGCAGCACGCCGTCTTCGGCGCGGATGGCAAGAGCGGTGCAGTCGGCGGTCAGGCCCGCGCCAAGAACATTCGCCACCTGCGGAATGACCGAGCGGCCAATGGCGGTTGCTCCGGCCAGCACCACTTCAGGTTTATGCTGAAGAATCAAATGCTCCAGCACCTTGCCGTACACGTCCTCGCGGTACTGAGCAAGCGCGGGGTCATCAGCGAGCAGCACCTTGTCCGCGCCTGCGGCGATCAGCTCGGCGGCCTTGCTCTCGACACTGGCACCCAGCAGCACAGCGGTCAAGGCAGTGCCGCGCTGATCAGCCAGCTTTCTGCCGATGCCCAGCAGCTCAAAAGCCACTGGCGCAACCACGCCGTGCCGCGCTTCAGCAAAGACCCAGATGCCAGACCACGCGGACAGATCGCTTGGCGCGGCTTTGGCAGCGGTTTCAATGCGCAAGGCACCGGGTTCGCAGTTGTCCACGCAGGAACCGCAGAGCTTGCAGCCATCGCCGACCACGGCAACGCCGTCCTTGAGGATGATCGCTCCAAAGGCGCAGTTGGCTTCGCAGACTCCGCAGCCGATACATAGGGTGGTGTCAACTATGAGCATGACAGTATAAAATTCAGTATGAATTGCACTGCGGATAAATTTGCTGCCATGGAATTTAACTTCTTGCTTTGTTATAAAATTATTTTGCTTTCTTTAAACCTAAAAGATAACTTCCAATAGATGAGCATATTCCGACAATTAATTCTGCGTCTTGAAAGGCTGGCTCACGACCTTCTCTAATATGTCTGCCATACTCAGAAGCAAATCCCCATGCTTTTGTTACAGCTTCATCCAAAGGAGCTGGAATTAGCCCCTTATGTTTACTCATTATCTCGCCGAGAGTTGCCTTTCGATCTCCGGTAATTTCCCGTGCAACACATTCAAGAGAAGCCATTGAATGCTGAATAGCTCCTGTTATATCTGAAGAAGGTCTTCTTGATAAGTCTTTTAACGCCTGATATAATTCTTTGCTTGCTGTACTATATTGATCGTCAGCTAATTTATCACTAGCTGACTTTACAATAAGTTCAAAAGATCTATCTCCACGCATTTCAATTAAAGATTGATTTATTTTCCAACCGTACCCCTCCTCAATAAAGAAATTGTTCACCTCTGTAGTAAATTTATCTCGATTAAAATGAGAACGATCATCTTGGAGTATCTTTTCCAAGATGTCATAAACTTTAAACCACTCACAATCACGCAATAATCCTCTGATTTCTCCATCAATATTTGGGTACTCAGACCAATTGCCCTCATCTGGCACTTGTCTTAAAACAAGACAAAATATTTTTCTTAGTCTGCTCGGAGTAAAACCAAACTCGTATAATAACTCGATGAGAAAGGCTCTGAATTCCTGAGGCGCATCCTCACGGATAGTGATTTCAACTTCCTCAGCATTCTTGTACCTATACCTTTTTGAAAAATTATCAACAATCTTCTTGTTCATGAATACCTCTAATTTCCGTCACCTGCTCCGCTGCTGTGCCGGTAAAAATAATACGGTATTTTTTATTCATATTTCTTTCAGATGAATATCAACGAATTCTCTCGGCTTCAGCACAGAAATCCCTTCATATCCAGAAACATGCAACAGATGTTTATCACCGCTTACTATCAGCTTGCTGCCGCTTGCAATCGCACATGCAAGAAACTTGTCATCATCTGAATCTTCACAAGCCGCAACAGATACATGTTGCGTTTCAATCATCTCGCTGTAATGAATCAACAACTCAAAAAAACGCCCGATATCAATCTTAGGATATTTTTCCGATAGTCCCTCCGCTATTCGATGATATTCGCTTAAAATTTCCTCTGAAAGCACTATCTGAATTTTTCGGTCTCTCCATGCTTGAAGAATCTTAGCTGGCTGACCTCCGAAAAATATGGCAGATATAAACACATTGGTGTCAAGAACTATCTTCACTTCTTGGCAGTTCCTCTGGCCTTTATGATCGCTTCTTGAATATCCTTCTTTTTTAAGCCAGACTCTTTCCCTGCCGCCCGCGCCTGTGCGATGAGCGTATCAAATTCGTCCATTGAAGGTGGCGTAATGTTTTTTAAAACAACAACATCTTTATCGGCAACAATAACGAATTGAGTGCCGCTTTTCAAGTTAAGGCGCTTGCGTATTTCTTCCGGTATGATTACTTGCCCTTTCGATGACATTTTAGTTGTAGCAAGCTCTGGCATGATTTTTCCCTCACATTTTTAATTTGTGTTCCAAACTAATCTTCGCCTGCTTGTCCTGCATAAACAACTCTGTGCCGCCCTTCCGAGCATCAGCATCAAGTTCATCAATCCTCCACTGCATCGCCTCGTGCTGCAACTCCACAGAGGTATATTGATCTTTCAGATCAGCTAATGCGCCTTCCCAAGAAAAATCAAGCTGCTCTTTCACAAATACCCCTGAATCTCCGCCACCAACTGCGTCACCTGCTCCACCGCTGTGCCGGAGAACATCTTCCGGTTGCCGCGCGGCTCCGGCGAGAACACCCGCGCCACCTTGGTCGGCGAACCAGCCAAGCCGATGCACTGCGGCTCCGCCTTGATGTCCGCAGCAGAAAGCACCCGGATTTCCGCCTTCTTCGCCTTCATCTTGCCCTTCAGCGAGGACACCCGTGGCTCGTTGATGTCCTTGACCACAGTCAGCAAGGCAGGCAGCGGCAGCTGCACCACATCGTAGCCGTCATCCATCATCCGCTCCACCCGGAGCGCGGCAGCACTGGCCTCGCGGGTCTTTTGCACACAGGTGACATAGGGCAGCTTGAGCTGCGCCGCCAGTCCCGGCCCGACCTGCGCCGTGTCGCCGTCAATCGCCTGCTTGCCGCAGAGTATCAGATCAAACGCGCCCAAGCACTGCACAGCCTTGGCAAGGGTGTAGGAAGTCGCCCAAGTGTCTGCGCCAGCAAAGGCCCGATCAGAGACCAGCACACCCTCGTCCGCGCCGCAGGAAATCGCCTCCAGCAGCACCTCTTTCGCCTGCGGCGGCCCCATTGACAACGCCGTCACCGTGCCGCCAAGCTGCTCCTTCAGCCGCACCGCCTCTTCCAAGGCATGGCGGTCAAAGGGATTCATGATCGCGGCCACGCCTTCACGGGCTAAGGTGTTGGTCTTGGGATCAAGGCGCACGTCTTTGGCATCTGGCACCTGCTTGATGCAGACGATAATCTTCATGCGTATTCCCGGTTCAGTTCCTGGCCAATCACATTGCGCTGAATCTGGTTGGTGCCTTCGTAGATTTGCAGGATCTTGGCATCGCGCATCATCTTCTCAACCGGATACTCTTTCATGTAGCCGTAGCCGCCCATGACCTGCACCGCATCTGTCGTCACCTTCATGGCTGCATCCGTGGCAAAGACCTTGCACATGGACGAGACCTTGCTTGCGTCCTCAGGATGCGCATCAATATGCCGGGCCGCGCCATAGACCAAGCCCCGCGCCGCCTCGGTCTGAATCGCCATATCTGCGAGCATGTGCTGGACAGCCTGGAAGCTGATGATCGGCTTGCCAAATTGCACGCGCTGCTTGGCATAGCTTGCCGCTTCGTCGAGTGCCGCTTGCGCCAAGCCCACGCCCAAGCTGGCAATGCCGGGCCGCGACACGTCCAAGGTCTTCATCACCGTGATAAAGCCGTGGCCCTTTCTGCCGATCAGCCGGTCTTTAGGAATGCGGCAGTCCTTCATCACCAGCTCGCGGGTGGCTGAGGCGCGGATGCCCATCTTGTTCTCCTTCTTGCCGTAGGAGAAGCCAGGATCGCCGTCCTCAACCACAAACATCGAGGCCCCGCGTATGCCTTTCTCCGGGCTGGTGAGGGCAATGATGGAGTAAATCTGCGCCTCGCCGCCGTTGGTGATCCACTGCTTGGTGCCGTTGAGAATCCAGCAGTCGCCGCCGTCCACAGCCGTGGTGCGGATGCCCGCCGCATCGGAACCGGCATTGGCCTCAGTCAGGCCAAAGGCGGCCAGGCTCTTGCCCTCAGCAACTGCGGGCAGATACTTCTCCTTCAGCTCCTCGCTGCCGGAAATGAGAATCGGCAAAATGCCAAGGCCGCAGGCGGCAAAGCTGGTGGCCACGCCGACGCAGCCCCGCGCCAGTTCTTCCAAAGCAAGCACGATGTCAAAGATGCCAACACCCATGCCGCCGTAGGCTTCGGGCACCAGCACGGCGAAGAGATCAGCTTTAGCGATGTCAGCCAGCAGCTCGCCTGCGAACTCGTTGCGCTCGTCCAGCTCGGCCCGCTTGGGAATGATCTTCGCCTCGGTCAGATCGCGGGCGGTCTCTTTGATCATCCGCTGTTCTTCAGTCAGAAAATAATCCACCGTGTTCTCCTTTGCTCACTGCGCATGAAACGCGCCCGCTCATGTACATGACTGCCTGAGACTCATGCTCATGACAGTCTGACAGTCATACTTATGACCTTCTGAAACTCATGCACATGACAGCCGGACAGTCATGCGCATGAAACCTTTGCGCTACCAGTCCAGCAGCATCGAACCCCAAGTAAAGCCGCCGCCAAACGAGCAGAGCAACAGCTTGCCGCCGCGATGCAGCCGCCCTTCGCGCACCGCCTCGTCCAAGGCAATCGGAATGCTGGCCGCCGAGGTGTTGCCGTATTTGTTCACGTTGCAGAAAATTTGCTCCGGCACCGCGCCGAGGCGTTCGGCAAGATTGTCCAGAATGCGGATGTTGGCCTGATGGGGAATGATGAGCGAGATGTCTTGGACAGCGAGCTGCTGCCGCTCCAAAAGCTGGCGGACAACGTCCTCCATCGCCCGGACGGCGTATTTGAAGACATCGCGGCCAGACATCTGGATGACGCAGCCTTTGCTCTTCGGGTCGAGCAGATCAGGATTGGTGCTGGCCGGGCTGTCCATGTAGAGCAAATTCCACAGGCTGCCGTCGGAAAGCAGGCAGCTGTCAATGATGCCGCGCCCTTCCGCGCCGCCGACCACGCAGGCCCCGGCTCCGTCGCCGAAGAGGATGCAGGTGTTGCGGTCGTCCCAATCAACCCGCGCCGAGAGCGTCTCCGAGCCGATCACCAGCACCTTCATGTTCGGATCAGCGACGATGTATTTAGCCGCCACATCTAGCCCATAAAGAAAACCGGAGCAGGCTGCGTTCAAATCAAAGGCGAAGGCTTTGGCCGCGCCCAGCTCCGCTTGGACAAAGCAGGCGCAGGAAGGCATCAGCATGTGCGGGCTGATGGTGGCGACGATGATCAGGCCAAGCTCGTCCGCAGTGACTCCGGCTGCCTCAAGGGCACGGCGGGCCGCCCGCGTGGCGAGCTGGTAATTCTGCTCGTCCGGCCCGGCGATGCGGCGGCTGCGGATGCCGGTGCGAGCAGTAATCCACTCGTCCGAGGTCTCCACCATCTGCTCCAGCTCGGCGTTGGTCAGCACTCGTTCAGGCAGACAAGAGCCAGTGCCAAGGACAGCCGCCCGCCTCATGCCTGCACCACTTCCTGCTGAAGATGACGGGTAATGGCCGCGTTGACCTGGCATTCAGCCATCTTGGCTGCTTCCTTAATGGCGTTGCGGATGGCAACTGCGGAGGAGGTGCCATGACAGATGATACCCACCCCGTTGATGCCGAGCAGTGGTGCCCCGCCGTATTCGGCGTAATCCACCCGCTTGCGGAAGGCGCGAAAGGCCGGGCGGATGAAGAAGGAGGCGAGGCTGGCTCCCAAGGATTTCTTGATCTCGGTCTTGAGCATCTGCTGGATCGCTTCGGCCAGTCCTTCACTGATCTTCAGGACGATGTTACCGACAAAGCCGTCGCAGATCACCACGTCCACATCGCCGCTGTACACATCGCGGCCTTCGACGTTGCCGATAAAGTTCAGGCTGCTGGCCTTGAGCAGATCATAGGCTTCCTTCACTGCCGCGTTGCCCTTGCCCGGCTCCTCGCCAATGCTGAGAAGACCGACGCGGGGCTTGGCCCGGTTCAGCAGCAGCTCGGAGCAGGACGAGGCCATGACCGCGAACTGATAGAGATGCTGCGGGCGGCAGTCCACGTTGGCACCGATGTCGGTCACTAAAACCGGTTCTTTGAGCGTAGGGAAAACACTGGCAATGCTGGGGCGAGAGATGCCCTTCAACCGTCCCAGCTGGAGGATGGCGGCAGTCATGGTCGCGCCGGAATGCCCGGCGGAGACCAAAGCATCGGCCTGACCTTGTTTGACCAGATCAAAGCCCACCATGATGGTGGAGTCCTTCTTTCGGCGCACTGAGTCCACTGCCGCCTCATCCATCGAGACGGTCTGCGGGGCATGAACGACGGAAAGGCGCGTTTCCGCGCCTTTGCCCCGCTGGGCCAGCTCGGCCCGCAGCAGCTCCTCCGGGCCGAGCAGCAGCACCTCGATGCCCGGATGCTGCTCGACCGCCTGGACGGCCCCGTCAATCAGCGGGCCAGAACCCCGGTCGCCGCCCATGGCATCAAGGGCTATTCTCACAGCAGCTTACGCCAGCTCGTCGCCAAGCTGATAAATGGTTTTGCCCTTGTATTTACCACAGCCAGAGCAAAGCTGATGTGGCATCTTCGGCTCGTCGCAGTTCGGGCAGCGACCTACGGAAGGAGCGGTGAGGAAGTCGTGTGCTCTCCGCTTGTGAGTGCGGGAATAGGAATGTCTTCTTTTTGGCAAGGCCATTTGTTTTCTCCTTGAACAGTGCGTCTCCGCCCTCAAGCAGGGCAGAATGGATTATTTTATCTTTTCTTCAATGCCGCCAACGCGGCGAACGGGGAATTCTTCACCTCGGACGAGCAGGTGCAGCCGCCAGAATTCAGATCAGCACCGCAATGCGGGCAGAGACCTTGGCAGTCTGGCGAACAGACCTGCTTGATCGGCAGGCTGAGATACAACTGCTGCCGGAGGATATCTTCCAGATCAGCGATTGGTTCATCAACCTGCACCACGTCAAAGTCGGCAGCCGTGCATTCCAGCTCTTTGACCTTCCAGTCAGCTTCATCAGGCACTTCTAATACCAGATGAAAGGTAGCATCGACAGTAAAGTCGTAGTCGTTCAGGCAACAGTCGCAAGTAAGCCGTACCGCCGTACGCAGAAAGCCCTCTACCTCGGCCCGGCTCTCGCCTTTGCACCGAAGATTCAGCTCTGCTGCAACTGGAGCTATGCGCAGCAAGCCAGTCTCTGCCAGCCAAGCATCGTCGCTTACTGCGTAATGGCTGCCTGTTTTGGGAATCTCTGCAAATGGAACGTTCACGCTCTCTGACACCTTGTCGGTACGCGGCTGCGGGGACACTAAAATTTAAAATCATACACAAAAAGGGCCGCTCCTGCCAAGAAAAAAACGCAACCCGGCAGAAATGGCTCTCTCTGCCCTGCTTTTTTCTGTTTACCAGAGTGCCTCTCTGCCGCTAAGATAGCCACGATGAGGCTGTAGCAGCCGTCCAAACCTGTCGATTACAGGAGATGAACCCCATGAAAGGCACTACGCATTCCGCAGCCCCGGCAGTTGTAGCCGAATTTCTCGGCAAGATCATGCCGTTTAAGGAACTTGCCCCGGAAATCATTGATCAGGTGGCCCGCAAGGTGAAGGTGGACTTCTTTCCCAAGGGTACACGGCTGCTCGAAGCGGGCAAGAGCGAAATCAAATACCTGCATCTGATCCAGAAAGGCGGGGTGAAGTGCTTCATTGTTGATGATGAGGGCGCAGTCACGCTCAAGGACTACCGGGGCGAGGGCGACTGCATCGGCGCGCTCGGCATCATTCGCGGCACCTTGGCCAATCTGGACGTGGAAATGGTGGAGGACACCTTCTGCTTTCTTCTGCCGAGAGCGGTGTTCCTTGAGCTGATCAGCAGCCAGCCCGGATTCTCCCAATACTACCTGAAGAGCTTCTCGGAAAAGATTGTGGCCACTGCCTACAGCGAGCTGCGCCACCACCGGGTGGGCCGAAGCAATGATAGCAGCCTGCATCTTTTCTCCATTCAGGTGGGTGATATTATCCGGCAGGCTCCGCGCACCATCGCGGCGGACGCAAGCATCCGTCAGGCCGCCGCCAAGATGGCCGAGTTCCGAGTGGCCTCCCTGCTGATCCATGAACCGGACGATGAAGAGCAAATTATCGGTATTGTCACCGACCGAGACCTGCGCAACAAGGTCTTAGCACCGGGCCTTGACTCTAATGAGCCAATCCGGGCAGTGATGTCCGCGCCGGTGGCCACTGTGCTGTCGCAGGCCACCTGTTTTGATGCCCTGCTCAGGATGATGTCCGGCTCCACCCATCATTTAGCCGTGGAGCAGAAGGATAAAATCATCGGCGTGATCACCTCGCACGACATCGCCTTGCTGCAAGGCCACGCGCCCTATTCTTTATTCAAGGAAATCGGCAAACAGCAGCGCATTGATGGGCTATATCCGCTCTCGCGCAAGATTCCAGAGATGATCCGCAACCTGATTAAGGAAGGAGCACGGGCCGGACACATCGCCCGGATGATCGCCATCCTCAACGATCAGATTCTGGAGCGGCTGCTCACCCTGTTAGAGGAAGAGCTGGGGCCGCCGCCGGTCGCGTACTGCTGGCTGCTGATGGGTTCCGAGGGTCGGCGGGAGCAGACCTTCCGCACAGACCAGGACAACGCCATTCTGTACGAAGACCCAGCAGATGCGCAGCAGGCCGCTGCCTGTGAAGCGTATTTTGCCGCTCTTGCTCGCCTTGCCATCGAGCATCTGGTGCAGTGCGGCTACCCGCTTTGCCCCGGCGAGATCATGGCAACGAATCCCAAATGGCGACAACCGCTTTCGGCCTGGAAACAATGCTTCAGCGACTGGGCTGCCTTGCCTGAGCCAGAGGAAGTGCTGAACGCCAGCATCTTCTTTGATTTCCGGGCAGGCTTTGGCAAGGCCATTTTAGCAGATGAACTGCGCCAGCACTTGAACGGACTGACCAAGAAAAGCGAGCTGTACCTCTTTCACCTCGCTCGACAGTGCTTATCTGCCAAAGCACCACTCTCCTTCTTCAAAAACTTCATTGTTGATAAGGACGGCGAACACAAGAACAAGCTCGACATCAAGGTGCAGGGATTGACCCCCTTTGTCAATTTCGCCCGCATCCTCGCCTTGCGGCACGGCATCCGCGAGACAAACACCTTGGCCAGGCTCCAGGTGTTGGGTAAAGAAAAGATTCTCAGCGAGGAACTGCTGGCAGCAGCGACTGATGCCTACGAGATGCAGATGCAGCTCCGGCTGGTGCATCAGCTCAATCAGCTTGAAGTAAACACGCCGCCGGATAATCACATCGCTCCAGCAGATTTGTCGGAACTCGACCGGCGAATGCTGCGCGATGCTTTTGAGGTGATTGACCGGCTGCACGCTGTGTTAAAAACCTTCTTTCCTGCGCTATGAGCCTGCTCAGTTATCTGCGGGAGCTGCTGGAACAGCGCCAGCCGCATCCTTTGCTGGTGGAAAACCGCCGCCGCTTCGCTCAATTCGACCAAAACAAGCCGCTGACCGACTACAGCTTCGTGGTGCTGGACACGGAATTGACTGGACTGAGCTACAAGGACGAAATTATCTCCATTGGTGCAGTTAAGATCAGCAATATGCAGCTGGAACTGGGTAATGTCTTTCATACGCTGGTGCGGCCATTGAATCTCAAGCACAATCAGGCCACGTTTATCCATCAAATTACCCCGGATCAGCTCCGCGCCGCCCGTCCGATCAGAGACGTGCTGCCTGAGTTTGTCGAATTCTGCGGTGATGCCCTGCTGATCGGCCATTTTCTGGAAATTGACATGGGCTATCTCAATCGGGCGACCAAAAAAGTGCTGGGTGGCACCTTGGCAAACCCGACAATTGACACGCTGCGCTTGGTCAAAGCCTATAAAGAGACCAGTTATGTCTGTGATTACGGCTACTGCGACCAGTCGCTGCCCTGCAACTTGAATGAGATCGCCGAAGAGTTCAAGCTGCCGCGCTTCAAGGCTCATAGTGCGCTTGAAGATGCCCTTCAGTGCGCCTATCTTTTCCTTTTTCTGGCAAAAAAATTGAACAATGGCCAGGTGCAAACCCTGCGCCAGCTTCATAATGTCGGTCAGCCGCTCCTGCTGCGCCAAAATTAGCGCACAAAATACAAAAAAGAATAAGTCGCCATTTCTTTGCGGCAATTTTTTGTACTTTATGGTATGAAGTGGTGAGCAGGGCAGATTATCATGCTGCGACAACGTGGTACGAGACGGGCTGAACTGCGCCTGCAAACGGCAGAATCTGTAAGGGCGAAAGATTTTTCGCCCTTACAGGCCGTAAAAACGCCTCACAGGATGTGCGGAACGTATGGCAAGGATACGATGAACGTATCCGGCGAGCCGTTGAACAGACCTTTGGGGCCGTTTATCGGCCTTGAACATCGGTTCAACGGCCCGGCGGGTCTGTTGTTCGGATATGAAGGGCGGCTGAATGGCTTGCAAACGCCTTTTAAAAGCAGAAAGGAGCAGAAGAATAGACGACATCTCCGCATGAAGACAGCGCAGGGCCAGACCTTCCGGCCTGCCCCTGCTTTTTTTTACACAACCTACTGCTCAAGGAGGAACAGGAATGAACGTTGGCATTATCGGTTTTGGAAAAACAGGCAAGGCGGTCGCTTCCGTGCTGCTGGAATCCAAAAAAACCAAACTGCAATGGGTGGTGCGCCGCTCTCGGCTGCTGGAGCACCGCTCAGTTCCTGAATTCCTCGGTGTTGAATCTGCCGAGCCGGGCTGCATTCACTCCAAAGAAGAGTTCTCCGCTGACGAGCTGTTCAGCAGATTCCCGGTTGATGCGGTGATTGACTTCTCTTCAGAGAGCGGTCTTGAGTATTATGGCGACGCGGCGGCTGATCATGGCGTGACCATTGTCAGCGCGATCTCCAATTATCAGAAAACAACGCTGCGGCGGCTGCACAAATTGTCCAAACGGACAGTGGTGATGCACTCGCCGAATATCACGGTCGGCATCAACTTTCTGCTCATCGCCGCGAAAATTTTGAAAACCATTGCGCCGTACACGGATATTGAAGTCATTGAGGAGCATTTCAAGATGAAAAAAGAGGTTTCAGGAACTGCCAAAATCATTGCCCGGACACTGGGCATGGAAGTGGAAAGCATCAAATCAGTCCGGGCGGGCGGCATTATCGGTGTGCATGAAATACTCTTCGGTTTTCCGTATCAAACTGTCCGCCTGAAGCATGAATCCATCACCCGCGAGGCATTCGGCAATGGCATTCTCTTCGCAGTTGAGAATCTTAAAGGCAAGCCGAAAGGCTTCTACAGTATGGAAGACCTGCTCCTGCCTTACTTCAAACTGCAAGGCAGCGGGTCAGGCTGGGCTGAAGGATAGTACGGGCCGCAGAAACGCTCCGACTAGCTGTTGAGTAGACCTGTTTGGCCGTTCTGCGGCCCTGAACATCGGTTGAACGGCTAAATTGGTCTGTTCGACGGGTCCGGCGGGCGGAAAAGCGGTGCGAAAGATGCGATGAGCGGACCGTTGGCAACATTGCAGAGTGCGTTTAAGATGTTCTGCGTAACTTTAAATGCCACACAGGAGAAAAATTATGAATTGCAGAACGAAACAGATCGTAGCGAGCATAGCTTTTCTTTCTTTTGCATCTGCCGGAACCATCTTTCCCCAGTGTGCAGCGGCTTCAAATGTTGTTGAGACCTCTGGAGATGTCTTGCTTGGGTTAATACCCGCAGTGGCATTCGGTTCGACGTTGTACATTAAGGATACTGAAGGCAGCATGCAGTTCGTCAAAGCATTTATTGCCAATCAAGCTGTGACCCAAGGCTTAAAATATACGATTCACAAAGATCGACCCGATGAGTCAGACGATCATTCCTTTCCGTCCGGGCATACTTCGACAACATTTCAAGCTGCCGCCTTTATTCATAAGCGGTATGGGTGGCAATGCAGCATTCCTGCCTATCTTGGCGCAGCATTTACCGGTTACAGCAGAGTTGATGCGGACAAGCACTATGTTGAAGATGTTCTTGCAGGCGCAGTGATTGGCACGATCAGCAGTTTTTATTTCACTGAGCCGTATAAAGGGGTGACAGTGGCACCTGCGGCCAGCAGAGATTATATTGGAATTACTCTGACCGCAAGATTTTGACAGAGCCGCAACCGCCCAAGGTGTGCCGCGAGCCGTTCTGCGCTGCGGAAGAGGCGTTCATCCGATGATGCGGCACGACAAAATCAAATCAAGTTCATCAACAGGTTTCACTTCTGACCAACTATTTATCCAGGAGCCACGCATGAAAAAAAAAACAAAGGCCCATCACCATCAACCGGTAAAAGGAGGACAACAATGAACGACAAAACGCCTCACGCCATCCTTGAAGACCCTGAATTCAAGGAGCTTGCCCGTCAGAAGAACAAGGTTTCTCTGATCTTGACCATCACCGAGCTGGTGCTGTACTTCGGCTTCATTGGCCTGATTGCCTACAACAAGCCGTTTCTGGCTAGAAAGATAGCCGAGGGATCAGCAACCACCATCGGCATTCCGATTGCGGTCGGCGTGATCATCCTTTCGTGGATTTTGACCGGCATTTATATTTTCTGGGCCAACAGCGTTTATGACGAGAAGGTCAAACGCATCAAAAAACGCTTTGGAGGTTGAGCAGAATGCCAACGCAAGCACCGCAGACGGTCATCGGCACCCTGAACCCGATTGCCATCCTTTGTTTCCTGCTGTTCGTCGTCGCCACGCTGGGCATCACTTACTGGGCAGCGAAGAAGACCAAAACCGCCAGCCAGTTCTACGCCGCAGGCGGCGGCATCACCGGCTTCCAGAACGGCTTGGCTTTGGCCGGCGACTACATGAGCGCGGCCTCGTTTCTCGGCATCGCCGGTCTGGTGTCAACCAAGGGCTATGACGGCCTGATCTACTCAGTCGGCTGGCTGGTCGGCTGGCCTATCGTCATGTTCCTGATCTCCGAGCCGCTGCGCAACCTCGGCAAGTTCACCTTTT
This sequence comes from Candidatus Electronema aureum, assembly GCA_004284765.1. GTDB lineage: Bacteria > Desulfobacterota > Desulfobulbia > Desulfobulbales > Desulfobulbaceae > Electronema > Electronema aureum. The sequence goes on along the minus strand of NQJD01000022.1, from coordinate 5,656 downwards.
CCGACGTAGTTGCTTTCCGCCTCAAGCAAAAGCCGATCAAAACCGCAGCCGCTATCGGTTCGTTGGTCACGGTGCTCTTTTATTTGACCGCGCAGATGGTCGGCGCAGGCACGCTGATCAAACTGATGTTCGGCCTGCCCTACGAGTCGGCTTTGTTCCTCGTCGGCGGCCTGATGATTGCCTATGTTTTGTTCGGCGGAATGCTCGCCACCACCTGGGTGCAGATCATCAAGGCCGTGCTGCTGCTCGGCGGCGCAACCCTGCTAGTGATTTTGACCTTAAACCATGCTGATATCGACTGGAGCTACGGCAAGCTCTTCCAGATGGCTTCTGACAAGTACGGCAGCTCCTTCTTGGAGCCGGGCGGTTTGGTCTCTGATCCGCTCGATGCCTTCTCGCTGGGCCTCGCCCTGATGTTCGGTACCGCCGGTTTGCCCCACATCCTGATGCGCTTCTACACGGTGCCCGATGCCCGCGAAGCGCGCAAGTCCGTGTTCTACGCAACAGGTTTCATCGGCTACTTCTACATCCTCACCGTGACCATTGGCTTCGGCGCAGTGGTGCTGGTCGGCAAAAATGTCATCATGGACATTGACAAGGGCGGCAACATGGCCGCCATGGTCTTGGCTGAGAACTTGGGCGGTAGCCTGCTGTTGGGCTTCTTGGCCGCAGTCGCCTTTGCCACCATTCTGGCGGTTGTTGCTGGTCTGACCCTGGCCGGTGCCTCAGCCCTTTCCCATGATCTCTATGTCGGCGTGTTCCGCAGCGGCAGAGCGAACGAGAAAGAAGAAATGAAGGTGGCTAAGGCTGCCACGATTGGCTTGGGCATCACAGCGGTGCTGCTGGGCCTGCTCTTCAAGGGGCAGAACGTGGCCTTCATGGTCGGTCTGGCCTTTGCCGTGGCTGCCAGTGCCAACTTCCCGGCCCTGCTGTTGTCCATCGTCTGGAAGCGATTCACCACCGCAGGCGCAGTAACCAGCATCTTCACCGGTATGATCGTGGCGGTGACACTGATTATGCTGTCGCCGACTGTATATGAGGATGTTATGCAGTCTGCACCGAAGAAGGAACTGGTCGCTGCCAATGAAAAGGTGACTGGTATCGAGAAGGCACTCAAAGCCGCCGATATTACCCCTGAGTTAAAGGCAAGCAAGGAAGCTGAATTGACCATTGCTAAAGCTGAAGTGGTCACCAAGAAGGCCGCTGTGAAGCCCGCGCCCTTTAAGATGAAGAACCCAGGCGTGTTCTCCATGGGCTTGGCTTTTCTGATGGGTATTCTGGTCTCCCTGATGAAGCGGGAGAAAACGGCTGAAGATATGTTTGAGTCTGAGAAGGTGCGGACCTACATAGGCATCGGTGCGGAAGGATCAAGCAAGCACTGAGCGAGAGAAATCTACATCGGGCAGAGTAATCTGCCCAGCTCACACGGTCTCCTGAAGTCTTTTCGGGAGACCGTTTTTTAATTCAGCAGACGTTCGTTCAGTGCCTGCCCCATAAAGGATCATGGCCAAAGCGTTCGGCCCACCACTCCTCATCCGAGACATGCTGCTCTATCTCCTTCTGCGTGAAGGGGAATTTATACTGACTGCAATACAGCATGATGAGCTTGTAGGCGGCAGTGATCTTCTGGGTCATTTCATTGCATTCCGCCTTGTCTCCGCCGCATTTGTCCGGGTGCCACTGTTTGAGCAGCGTTCTGTAGCTCGCTTTGATTTCAGCTATTGATGCTCGCTCCGGCAGATGCAGCACTTCTTTCGCTTCTGCAATTTCTTTGCCGCTGATCATCTTTTATCTCTTCACTCCCCGGATGACAGCAAACAACCCTTCGCCATGCCCCACTCGTACCTGCTCCTGCGCCGTACTTGCAGACACGTCTTGGTAGATTGTCTGACAGAAGCTGAATTCGGCAAAGCTAATCTCTTTCATGACAGAGACCACTTCATCAACGGCATAAAAGGTTGCCTGTTGATAGAAGAGGCTGCCCTGCTGCTTTTTGGCCGCATATTTCTGTCCCAGCGGGCTGTCGCGGTCAATCATGGCAACTACAAGCTGCCCTCTGTCAGCTAAGACTCGCCATGCTTCACGAAAGGTTTGCTGAAGATCGCTGACAAAACAGATGACCGTTACCATCAGGATGAATTCTGCGGTAGCATTGCCCAGTGGCAGTGCTTCTGCCACGCCGCCGATGACCTTAATGCCTCGCTGTTGAGCCAACGCAGCCATGCTTTCCGATGGCTCCACACCGATACAAATACCCAACGGCGCAGCAAATCTTCCCGTGCCTACGCCGACTTCTACACCTCGTCCGCTTGTAGGCAACAAAGTACGAACCGCCTGCAACTCCGCCTCATAGACCAAGCGGTGGTCGTCAAACCAGCGGTCGTAGCGCAGAGCATGTTCCTGATACGGTTTGATTCTCATAGGGAAGCAGGGCAGGTACGGGGCGGGCCTGCCCTATTGACTTTTGAATCAGTCACCAAAGCCGGCGGCATTGTGCAGCAGCGGCTGCCCGGCGGCGGCGGGCCTGCCCTATTGACTTTTGAATCAGTCACCAAAGCTGTCAGCGTACAACTGCTCAATGGCCAGTTTCCCCTCATCGCTCAAATAGCGAGTGCCTGAACCAACATAGGTATCAAAGGAGATTCGTGCTTGTTCCTCTGGCTGCCAAATCCCATCATGCCACGTGAACCAGCCCTTGCGATTCTGATCAAAAACATGCAGAGGCCGATTAAAGAGCTTGGCTAACTCCACTGCCCAGCCAGTGCCGCCCTTAACCGAGTTGTCCTCTAAGATAGTGCCAATGACAAAGACCTGATGGCCCTTGTTGACCATGTGGAAAATGGCTTGCAGTACCCGCCGAATCTTTTCAGTTTCATAGTAGGTGCGATTCATCATCCGCGAGGCGATTTCCATGCTGATGTCACCTCGTTGGAGGTCGTCTTCGGTCAGCAACACTGCGTTTTGGTCGCGGTTCAACCGGTGACCTTCAAAGGTGAAGATCACTTCCTTTGCGCCGTATTTTTCTGCCAGCTCGCCAAAGAGAGTTTCTGCGCCCTTGAGACCGCCGTGATACAGCGTGCATTCTGCTGCCTTCATCATAAAAATCACCTCATGGAATATAAATATTAACTTTTCTGCCGCAAAGGGCAGGCATAGCTTTTGGGCTGCGTCTTTCCTGCCTTGAAGAATATTCGCCAAGGTGCAGGATGCCCCTCTATTGTACGCATCGGGTTCATCTTGTCAATAAAATCCTGATAGGATTCAAAAAGCATCCAGTCTGTTCGCCGCTGCTCCTCGCTGCTCATCGGATGCTGACAGAAGCATTCAATATCAGTAAACCCACTTCTCATCAGCCAGTTATGCAGACACGAGGCTGTGGGTACAAACCACGTACCCGGCACCTTGGCATAGGTTTTCTCTGGGAAGAGAGCCACTGGTTCCTCGCCACTAATGCCTTGTGATTCTAACAAAAGGCAACCACCCGGCTTGAGTGCCATGTGCAGCTCGCGCAACGCATCAATCGGTGAGGGCCGATGATAGAGAATACCGAGGCAGAAAATCACGTCGAAGCAGTCAGGGAAGAGCGGCAGATGCTCAATGCCTAATAGGTCGATAAAGAGGTTCTCTACGCCAGCAAAACGGTTGAGAGTGGAAAAGGTAAAGTAATGCTGGGCATACGGCTCGAAACCCAGCACCATCTTGGGTGCGTGTGCCGCCATGCGGAACATATAATACCCGTTGTTACAGCCGACATCCGCAATCACCTTGTCCTTGAGATCAGGCAAGGCAGGTAACAAGCGATTCCACTTGCGCCAACTTTGCCATTCTGCATCAATCTCTGTACCAAAAATCGAGAACGGTCCCTTACGCCACGGCATGAAGGTTCTCAGCAAGCGCAGCACTTGCTCGTGTTCAGCATCGTTAAGATCAGCACGATTGCCGATGCGTACTACATCACCGCTGAGATCAAGAAGAGAGGCCCGAAGATGCGATAGCTTGGCTATCGGTTCTTGGTAGCGCAAGAAGCCTTTCTTAGGCTGATTAATCCAAGCCTGCTTTTCTTCATGTAGGCGGGTAATTGTATTCTTTAATGCTGTAGGCAGAAAATCAAGATAAGGGGGCATTGTTTTATAGATAACTGGTTTACAGCAGTGCTTCGGTGAAGCGGAGTGGCAAACCGCTCAGGGGTGCGCCATGCAGGGCAGCTGGGAGCTTCCGCTGCGCCTGCAACAACAGGCCCGCCCTGTTTGCCAGCCTTTCTCCTTCCTGTAGCCGGTTGCGATTGTTAGCCATTTTTTGGAAATACATGCTGAACTTTGCTTGGGATAATATATGTGCCATCAAGCATATGCTCAATAATTTCCATGGCAAGTTCTAATAGCTGTGAATTATGTGCTTTTACCTCGTGAGCAGCATCATTACCAAGCACTCTCAGCTTATGAAGAGTATTTGCGCCTTCAGATGTTACTATTGACATCTCTCTTAATGAGTTAATTTTATCAAATAGATTGCTTCCTTTTGCATCAAGGTCTTTACATACAGTTTCGACTATTGCTCTTATGCCAATACCTGCTAGTATATATTGCTTATTATCAATTGATAGCATGGTTTCTTCGTAAATTTTTCGTATGTTGTACGGTAACAAGTCGGACTCGATGGACTTCAAGCCCACTGAACGTCCTGGATAATACTTAATGGCTTCTGGGTAATACATGCCATCGTCATTGTAATCCATATCTTCGGAACATGTGGATATGGTGCGAAATGAAACCGTTTCACAACCCAGGCATTGGATGATTTGATTTTTGCAGTCCCAATCTACGGAGTACCCGCCATCACAATCTTGACTGCCCCTTTCGTTGTATGAGTAGACAATTGAATGCAACGTTTCTCGCCTGCATTCTCTGCAAATCAAACGGCGCTTTCCGTCATCTTTCTCGGAAAAGACGAACTTCTTGGTTATTTTACACATTGTTTTTTATGCCTAACAAGACATTATACAGAACTGTATATCCTGTAGCTTCAGCACGATACACAGAAAAATTGCAACATCCTGACCAACCACTTTACGCAGCACATCTCCCCCTGTCAACAGAGAAAATCCCGCAAAGCAGCCCGCCGCTTCCACTCCATGCTATAGTGTTTAAGTTTTAAATCAGTTGTGTTATAATTTACAACCTGAGAGGTTATTTTTTATTTAACTAATTAAAATTAACGTGTTACGTGAAATGACTAAAGCATACAGCAATGACTTGAGAGAAAGGGTGATCAAGAATTATGAATCAGGGATATCCAAAAAAGAAATTCTTGATATTTTTATTATAAGTAGGAGTTACGCAGTTAAAATTAAAAGTTCAATTATTACAGCAAATTGTTCTTTTGCTGCACAAATCGCCAGTTGAACAAAATCAACGGGTTGCAAAACCAACTGCGTAACTCCTAATAAGTTTGGATACCCTGAACAGATGGATAAGAAAATACAAAGAAACAGGAAGCATTGAGCCTTATAAAAGGACAAAATATCGTGCAAAAAAATTCAGCGACGAGGCTCTTCTTGAGCATGTTCTGAAAAATCCTTCAGCGACTCTTGAGGAAAGAGCGATGTTCTTTTCTGTCAAGCATCAGTCTGTTTATACAAGAATGAAGGCTCTTGGGA
>NQJD01000021.1 GCA_004284765.1 Candidatus Electronema aureum | reverse complement strand
TCGGCATTAGTCAGGAAGACATTGTCGTTTTCGAGAAGCATTGAAAACTTAACTGCATCTGTTTGGAGATTTATTAATCACTACAACGATTGTATTTTATTTCATTGATCACTCACAGATCTCTATTGCCCTATAGCAGAAGCACAATAAAATAATAACAGAATAAATATTCTATTTCACTATACGCACTCATCGGAGACATCATGGTAAAAATTCAAGTAAAGAATCCCATCATCGAAATTGACGGTGATGAGATGACCCGAATCATCTGGGCGTTCATCAAAGACAAGCTGATCCTGCCCTATCTTGATCTTGATCTGCATTACTACGATCTGTCCATCCAGAAGCGCGACGAGACCAGCGACCAGATCACCGTGGACGCAGCCAATGCGATCAAAAAGCACGGCGTGGGCGTGAAGTGCGCTACCATCACCCCGGACGAGGCCCGCGTCAAGGAGTTCAGCCTGAAGGAGATGTGGAAGTCGCCAAACGGCACCATCCGCAACATCATCGGCGGCACAGTCTTCCGCCAGCCGATCATCTGCACGAACATCCCGCGCTTGGTGCCTGGCTGGACAAAACCCATCGTCATTGGCCGCCACGCCTTTGGTGATCAGTACCGCGCCACCGATTTCCTCGTGCCCAGCGCGGGCAAGCTGACCATGCGCTTTGAGCCTGCGGACAGCGGCCCGGCAGTTGAATACAAGGTCTTTGACTTCCCCAGCAGCGGTTGCGCCATGGGCATGTACAACCTCGACGAGTCCATTCGGGGCTTTGCCCGCTCCTGCATGAACTACGGCCTCACGCTGGGTTGGCCGGTGTATTTGTCCACGAAGAACACCATCCTGAAGAAGTACGACGGACGCTTCAAGGACATCTTCCAAAAGGTCTACGAGGAGGAGTTCAAGGCGCGCTTCGAGGCCGCAGGCATCAGCTACGAGCACCGCCTGATTGACGACATGGTGGCCGCAGCCCTGAAGTGGGAGGGCGGCTTTGTCTGGGCCTGCAAGAACTATGACGGCGACGTGCAGTCGGACACAGTGGCGCAGGGCTTCGGCTCGCTCGGCCTGATGACCTCGGTGCTGATGACTGAGGACGGCCAGACCATTGAGGCCGAGGCCGCGCACGGTACGGTCACCCGCCACTATCGCGAGCATCAGAAGGGCAACAAGACTTCAACCAACCCGATTGCCTCCATTTTTGCCTGGACGCGGGGCTTATATTATCGGGGCAAGTTTGACAACACCCCAGAGGTGATGCGTTTTGCCGAGACGCTGGAACGGGTCTGCGTCGAAACAGTGGAATCTGGCTTTATGACCAAGGATTTGGCTCTGTTGATCAGCAAAAATCAGCCTTGGCTGACCACTGAGGAATTTTTGGCGAAATTAGACGCGAACCTGCGGGTAGCAATGAACTGAGGAAGTGCGGCTTCTCCTGGAGGCAGTTTTTGACCTGCTCTTCCCGCCCCGATGTTTGGGCTGCGAAGAGCAGTTGCCCTTTTGTCGTCCGCCGCTGTTCTGCGGAAACTGTCGTGCCAAGATCGTTCCCTTTGCTCATTCCTGTAGTCAGCGCGATGCCTTCTCTTGTACCACCCGTTCCTTGTTCATTTACCAAGAACCGATCAGCAGCCTACTGGTACGACTAAAATTTAACGGCGACCTTTCTGGCTTGGCCTCTCTTGCTGCGCTTGCCCGCGAAGCCAGAGCGGAAAGCCTGTTGCAAGAGCCTGATTTTATCCTGCCGGTGCCGCTGCATCTCAGCCGCCTGCGCTGGCGGGGCTTCAATCAGGCCCTCCTGTTAGCTAAGGCCTGTTTTCCGTCTTGGAAGGACAGAATTCGGGTTAACCTACTCCAGCGGCATCGACCAACAGTTCCGCAGCTTGGACTTAGCGGCGCGGAACGACGCAGCAACCTGCTCGGTGCCTTTAGTCTTCGCAATCCCAGTGCGTTGGCAGGTCGCCGTGTGCTGTTGGTCGATGATGTTTTCACCACCGGCTCGACCCTACGCGAATGCGCTGAGGTACTGTCGCAGACAGGAGCGGCGAAGGTAGTAGCCTTTACGGTAGCAAGGGCACACGTGTACAACAAAACTACTGAAGGGCTTGCAGGGCAATTACAGAACTGCTTACCATGACAGCAACAGATTTCCTGTATATCACGTTTCCCGTTTCTGGCGTGAAGACTTGGGTTTTCTTGCCGCCGCTGACTGCCTTTGTGGTTTCCTTTTTCGCCTCAATGGGTGGATTGTCCGGCGCATTTTTGCTCTTACCCTTCCAGATGAGCGTATTGCATTATACCGCGCCCTCGGTCAGCGGCACGAACCAGCTCTTCAATATCGTTGCCATTCCCAGCGGAGTGTGGCGATATGCCAAAGAAAAACGGATGGTTTGGCCATTAACCGGGGCAGTGGTGATCGGCACTCTGCCGGGCGTAGTCATTGGAGCTTGGCTGCGGGTAGCATATCTTCCCGATCCAAAGAACTTCAAATTTTTTGCCGGATTAGTATTGCTCTACGTGGGTAGCAAGCTGCTTACCGATATCTGCCGTAAACAAGCGACAGAACAGCAAGGCAATACAGTATTGCACCACGCTGCTTTTGCAGTCACTGACTCTAAGTTTTCCTTGCAGCGGGCGGAATTTTCCTTTGCGGGACAGCACTATGCCTTTTCTGTACCAAAGATTTTTCTGCTTTGCCTTGTTGTCGGAATTATAGGCGGCATCTATGGCATCGGCGGCGGTGCGATCATCGCGCCCTTCATGGTTGCCTTTTTTCAGTTGCCGGTTCATGCCGTGGCCGGGGCCGCCTTGATGGGTACCTTTATCACTTCGGTCGCGGGCGTACTGGTTTATCAACTGCTGTCCGGCTTTTATCCGGGCATGTCAGTGGCCCCAGACTGGCAGCTTGGTTTTCTCTTCGGCATCGGCGGTTTCTGCGGCATGTATCTCGGCGCACGCTGCCAAAAACATGTCCCGGCCAAAGCGATCAAGTTGATTCTTTGCTTTTTTGTCCTCATTGCGGCCTTTAGCTATATCATTGCTTATCTAAACTAAAATAATGCCTACTATTTGTTGCGCGGCTTGCGTAATTTTGTTCACTCTTTTTTTCCAATTTGGCTGCCACAGCGAGACATCCTCGCCCGCGCAACTTGCTGCGATTGTGATCAAAGAATATCCTCACGACCGCAATGCGTTCACACAGGGCTTAGTTTGGGATCAAGGCCGCGTGTACGAAGGCACGGGCTTGCACAAACGTTCTTCCCTGCGCCGGATTGATCTTGTCACCGGTAACGTTGAGCAACAGTTGGACTATGCGCCACAATTTTTTGCCGAAGGTATCACTGTTTTTCAAGACAGCATCTACCAGCTGACGTGGCAAAACCAAAATATTTTTCAGTACGATAAAGGCAGCTTTGCCCTGCGCAACACTTGGTCGTGGCCCTGCGAAGGCTGGGGTATCACGCATGATGGAAGCAGTCTGATTGTCAGTGACGGCACGGCAACGCTTTATTTTCTCGATCCGACAACTTTGGTGGAAAAACGGCAGATCACGGTGCGCGATCACGGGCAAGAAATTGACCGACTGAATGAGCTGGAATACGTCAACGGCACAATTTACGCCAACATCTGGAAAGAATGTCGCATAGTTGTCATCAGCCCGGAAACCGGCGTGGTTACGGCTTGGCTTGATCTTTCAGAGCTTTGCGCTCGGATGCAGAACGGCAACGCTGAGGCGGTACTCAACGGCATCATGCACGACCCAGAGCAGGATAGACTCTTTGTCACCGGCAAGCTCTGGCCCGCGCTTTTTGAAATCAGGACGGTTCCAGCTCAACAAAAGAAGCCCTAAGCAAGGAAAAACATTCTTTTTTCACGCCTGTGTTTGCTTTTGTCCGCCAGCGGTGCTAAAATAGCCGAATCTTTTATTCGTGCTGTCCAGACCCAGCTCTGCCCGGCGAAAACGACCAATCAACAAGGAGCCTCCCATGTTCGACCAGGACATACCCCCAGCCTATACCTTTGATGACGTCCTGCTCGTCCCGTCCGCTTCGGAAATTCTGCCGTCGGAGGTTTCCCTTGCCACTCGGCTCACGGACACGATTTATCTCAACGCTCCGTTGGTTTCCGCAGCGATGGATTCGGTAACAGAACACCGCGCCGCCATTGCGATGGCCAGAGCAGGCGGCATCGGCATTGTGCATAAAAACATGTCGATTGAAGATCAGGCAAGGGAAGTTCGCCGAGTAAAAAAGTCAGAATCCGGCATGATTGTTGATCCAATCACAGTGACGGAAGAACAGAGCGTGGCCGAGGTGGAAACTCTGATGGCCTCATACAGAATTTCTGGTTTGCCGGTGCTGCGAGACGGTAGATTAGTCGGCATTGTTACTAATCGCGATCTCCGTTTTGTCTCCAGCGGTGAGTTGCGGGTCAAGGATGTAATGACCAGCAAAAATTTGGTCACTGTCCGTGAAGGCATCAGTTTGGAACACTGCAAGGCCCTGCTCCATGAGCATAGAATTGAAAAGCTGCTGGTGGTCGATGAGCGAGAAAACCTCAAAGGTCTGATCACAATCAAGGATATTGAGAAAATCAAACAATACCCGATGTCAGCCAAAGACAGCAGCGGCAGGTTATTAGTTGGCGCGGCTATCGGCGTGGGACCGGACATGCCAGATCGCACCGAAGCTTTGGTGCGGGCAGGGGTGGATGTGATCGTGCTGGATTCGGCGCACGGGCATTCCGCAGGTATTCTTCAAGCGGTACGCGAAGTACGGGCAGCTTGGCCGGACATGCCGGTGATTGCGGGCAATGTGGCCACCGCTGAAGGTACTGCTGCTTTAATTGAGGCCGGTGCCAATGCGGTTAAAGTTGGCGTAGGGCCGGGATCAATCTGCACCACTCGGATTGTAGCCGGTGTAGGGGTGCCACAGCTCACGGCCCTTCAAAACGCGGTGAAAGCGGCCAAAGAGAAGCATATTCCTATCATTGCTGACGGAGGCATCAAGTTCTCCGGCGATATCTGTAAGGCCCTCGGCATCGGAGCCAGTAGCGTGATGATCGGCTCGCTTTTTGCAGGTACCGATGAAACACCAGGCGAGGTCTTCCTCTTTCAGGGCCGCAAGTACAAGGGCTATCGAGGCATGGGGTCGTTGGGTGCGATGCAGCAGGGTTCTGGCGACCGCTATTTTCAGAAAAAGGAAAGCGAAGCCTCCAAATTAGTGCCAGAGGGTATCGAGGGCCGCGTTCCCTACCGTGGCTCCATTGCCGAGATGATTTATCAACTGCTCGGCGGCCTGCGCTCTGGCATGGGGTACTGCGGCGCAGCCTCAATTCCAGAGTTGCACAAGCGGGCGAAGTTCGTCCGCATCTCGCCTGCTGGCCTACGTGAATCGCACGTTCATGATGTTGATATCACCCGTGAAGCCCCAAATTACCGGACAGAACGCCAGTAAACCGTCGGAATCAACCCTAACAGACACGACGCATAATGCACAGCAACAATCTTATTATATTAGATTTCGGCTCGCAGACTACCCAGCTTATCGCTCGACGTATCCGTGAGCAGAAGGTCTATTCGGAGATTCATCCCTACACCCTGCCGCTGGCCAAGCTGAAGGAGCTGCGGCCTGCGGGTATTATCCTCTCTGGCGGTCCGGCTTCCGTTTATGACGAAGACGCGCCGCTTTCTGATCCGGATGTTTTTGAACTGGGCATACCGGTGCTTGGCATCTGCTACGGCGCACAGTTGATGATGCAGCAGCTCGGTGGGCGAGTAGAGAAAGCGGAAAAGCGTGAATTCGGCAAGGCCGAGCTGGTGATCAGCGAGGCTTCTGGCCTCTTTGGTGGTCTGAAAACCGTACCCGCTCATCATCAGGTTTGGATGAGCCACGGCGACCGAGTAGAGGAAGCCGCGCCTGGCTTCGTCGCTACTGCCAGCAGTCCACACTCGCCTTTTGCGGCCCTGCGCCACACAGACAAGCCTTTCACCGCTGTGCAGTTCCACCCGGAAGTGGCGCACACGCTGATCGGCACCGACATTCTGCGCAATTTCATCTTCGGTATCTGCGGCTGCGAGGCAACGTGGACGATGCAATCGTTCATTGAGTCCACCGTGGCATTAGTCCGCGCCAAAGTCGGCAGCGACCGAGTGATCTGTGCGCTCTCCGGCGGGGTCGATTCCACCGTGGTGGCCGCGATGATCCATAGGGCTATCGGCAGCCAACTGACCTGCATTCACGTCAACAACGGCCTGATGCGCACCAACGAGAGCGAAAGTGTGCTGCGCTTCTTCCGCGAACGAACCGACTTGCAGGTTATTGATATTGATGCTGAAGCATATTTTCTTGGCCGACTGGCTGGCATCACTGATCCTGAGGAAAAACGCAAACGAATCGGCTACGGCTTCATTGAAATTTTCGAGCAAGAAGCCAAGAAGCTCGGTCAGGTGAAATATCTTGCTCAAGGAACGCTGTACCCGGACGTGATTGAATCAGTCGTTTTTCGCGGAAAAGCCCCAATCAAATCCCACCACAATGTCGGTGGGCTGCCAGAGCGGATGCACTTGGCTCTGATTGAGCCATTGCGTGAGTTATTCAAGGACGAAGTGCGTGAGCTGGGCCTTGAACTGGGTTTGCCGGAAGAGGCTATTTATCGCCAGCCTTTCCCTGGCCCTGGCTTGGGCATTCGCATCATGGGCGAAGTTACCGGCGAGCGACTGCGCATCCTTCGCCAAGCTGACGTAATCGTTCTGGAAGAGATGAAGCAGTCTGGCTGGTACCGTAAGGTTTGGCAATCGTTCGCCGTTCTTCTGCCGATTCAAACGGTCGGGGTGATGGGCGACGGTCGCACCTACGAGCACGTCATCGCCCTGCGCTCGGTCGATAGCCGCGATGCGATGACTGCCGACTGGTCGCAACTGCCTTACGATCTGCTGGGACGAATATCCACCCGCATCATCAACGAGGTGCGGGGTGTCAACCGGGTGGTTTATGACATTTCCTCCAAGCCTCCTGCCACCATTGAGTGGGAATAACCTTTATGCCGTTTAACAATCCTAAGCGCGAGGGGAGCGGTCTCTCCTCGCAGCGTATTTTACCCCTCCCAGAGAAGCAGATTCCTTTAATCAATCTTTTCCCAGATTCTGTCATGTTAAAAACTGGAATATATGTTGATGCAGAAAATATCAAAATGAGCGGCGGCTACGGGATGCGTTATGATGTCTTGGTCGATATCGCCAACACCCCCTCTTCCATCCTCCTGCGGGCCAACTGTTATTTAGCCGAAGATCGGGAGCGCACCAGTAAAGAGCCGGATTATCGGCAAAAGGTTTATTTTTACCACAACATCCTGCGGCAGTGCGGCTTCAAGATTATCAAAAAATACGTGCGCCGCTACGAAGACGAGGACGGCAATGTAACCACCAAGGCCAATGCGGATATGGACTTGGCAATTGACGCGCTGCTCCAAGCTCGCAACCTAGATCGAATCATCATTCTCACCGGCGACGGCGATTTCATCCGTCTTGTCACTGCGTTGCAGAACATGGGCTGCCGGGTCGATGTAATCGGCTTCAACAATGTCAGTCGCGAGCTGCGCGAAGTGGCAGATTCTTTCCTTTCTGGTTTTCTCATCCCCGGTCTGCTGCCTTTTCAGCCAGATGAGCTTCATCACAATGAACCCGGCGAGTGGCAACGCGGTACAGTGGCGAATTTTAATGCTGATCGTGGCTTCGGCTTTTTCCGTTTCTATCGGATGCAGGAAAATCACATACTCAAGCCAGAAACCGTCTTCTTTCACCTTTCCAAATCAACCTTGGAAGGCGATTATTATTTCCAAGACTCGACCCGAATTTTCGAGTTCCGCATTGTGGAAAATCCCAACAATGAAGGTCGTTCTGAAGCGTGGGACATCCGTTTGGTGAGGGAAAGTTAGTTGGTGCCGTGACTGGCTATCTCATGCCGCCACTCGGAAGACCTCTTCCAGGGTGGTCTGTCCAGCTAACACCTTCCGCAGGCCATCTTGACGCAAGGTGGTCATTGGGTGATCAGGATCGGCCTGCGCAGACCGCTTGATTTGCCCGGCATCAGAGGTAGTCAGAATCAGGCTTTTAATCTGTTCGGAAAAAAGCATCAGCTCATAAATACCCAGCCGTCCTTGATAACCGGTGTGTAGACAGACTTCACAGCCTTTGCCCCGGTGCAGGACAGCACCATAAAACTCTTTTGGCAAATTGAGTCGCTCTAACGATTCACGCGAGGGCGTGTACGGCTCCTTGCATGTTGAGCAAATTTTTCGCACCAAACGCTGGGCCATCACCGCATTCACCGACGAGGAAACGAGGAACGGCTCCACACCCATATCAATTAACCGGGTGACTGCGCTGGCTGCGTCGTTAGTGTGCAGGGTTGAAAAGACTAAATGACCGGTAAGGGCGGCCTGAATCGCCATCACCGCTGTTTCGAGGTCGCGGATTTCGCCAACTAAGATGATATCTGGGTCTTGGCGAACGATGGTGCGCAGACCGTTGGCAAAGGTCAGATCGATCTTGCTGTTGACCTGCATCTGACTGATTCCGTTGATCTGATATTCAATCGGGTCTTCAACGGTGATGATGTTGACATCCGACTGATTGAGTACCGTCAGAGCTGAGTAGAGGCTGGTCGTTTTGCCGCTGCCGGTTGGTCCGGTGACGAGAATAATGCCGTGCGGAGCCTTGATCAGCTTCATCAGGGTTTCAAGGTCTTTCGGCGACATGCCCAGCTGCTCTAAGGAAAGCAGCACATTGGATTTGTCTAAAAGGCGCATAACGATCCGCTCGCCGAAAGCTGTGGGCAGCGAGGATACGCGCAGATCGATGTTCTTATCAGCCACTCGAATTTCAATCCGGCCATCTTGAGGCAGCCGTCGCTCGGCAATGTCCATTTTGGCCATGATCTTAACTCTGGAGATCAGTTTGGCTTGCACATGCTTGGACGGAGTGATCATGTCGTAAAGAATGCCATCGACTCGTTTACGGATTTTGACCTTATCCTTGTACGGCTCAATATGGATATCACTAGCACCTTCGCGAGCCGCCTGCGACAGGATTAGATTGACTAACTTGATCACCGGTGCGTCGCTGGTATCATCAAGTAAATCAGCGGTTTCTTCGATTTCAGAAAGAAGAGCCTCTGGGTCGTCCTCGTCAATATCTTGAAGCACCTGATCCGCCGCGCCCTTGCTGTCGCGGTCGTAGGCCATGTTGATCGCGACAAGGATTTCATCCGCCGGAGCTAAACAAATTTTGCTATCCTCAAGACCAAGAACCCGCTGGAGGTCGTCTAACTGCTGAAAAAAGTAGGGATCAGAGAGGGCGATAAAGGACTCAGTCGGTGTGGCAACCGGCATCATTTTAAATCGCCGGAGGAAAGAAATCGGGATTTTTTCAATGAAGAAAGGATTGGAGTTCAGCGGCAGTGACATTTTGATCTCAAGACCAAACTGCATACTGACCGCCCGCAGCAGTTCATCCTCCGAGATTTTTTTTTGCTGCACCAATATTCTGCCCAGTCGCCCGCCTTTCTCGGCCTGCACCTTGAGAGCAGCGGCCAGCGTTTCTTCCTTGAGGCCGAAGGATTCGATCAATATTTCTCCGAGATGTTTCATCAGCGGCAGCCCTATTGTTTCTCCTGCTTTGCTTTTTCCTGAGGGACTTCCTTCAACGGCTCTGGCTTTTTTTCCTGTTTTGGTGCAGTTGGCTCCATTTTTTCCGCCTGTTTATTCTCCTGCTTCAGTTGCCTGAGATGGGCGCGAACCGCTGTCAAGAGAGCCGCATCTTGATCTCCCTCTTTTTTGACAAGATCAAGCACTTGCTGATACGTTTCTGCCGCTTTGTCCTTCTTTCCTTCCTGTTGATAAACAGTTCCCAGATTGATGAGCGCATAGGGGTTTTCAGGCGCATTTTTGAGGGATTGCTCGAAATATTTTTTTGCCTCGCCATACTCCTTATTCTGGAGCTTGGCAAAACCGCGATCCATCAGGGCGTAGGCGTGTTCTATCTTTTGTCCACTTTTCAGCAACTTCTCTGGTACCTCGCCTGATCCCGGTTTCTCCTCTTCCATCTTATCCCGCTTTTTGTAATACAAATCAGCCAGCTCTGGCGCACTTTCCACAATTTTTGGCGCAATGAAGATGAACATATTGGTCTTCCGCTGGCTCTTCTCGTGAGTTTTGAACAGCCAACCCAGCACCGGTACATCACCCAAGCCTGGCACTTTGTAATCACCAGAGGTGGCATCTTGGCCGATCATGCCGCCGATAACCACAATTTCCTGATTATGAATCACGACAGTGGTAGCTGCTGAACGCTTATACGTGGTAGGTGTGGCTACGCCAGCCTCGCTTTTCAGTCGGGTGACTTCTACGCCGATGTCCAAGCGGAGTAAGTTGGCTTGATTGATCTGCGGGGTGATTTTGAGCGTGGTACCTACGTCTTTGTATTCGTAATTGGTGTAATCTTGGGTGCTGCCAGTGGATGAGCTGTTTTTACTGGTGATATAGGGTACGTTTTCGCCTACGGTGATGGTTGCCTCTTTGTTATCCGTGGTCAGTATCTGCGGGGTGGCGATGATATTGATATCTGAATCCTTCTGAAAGGCATTGACCACCGCGCCGATGTTGGGAAAATAGGTGCCGCCGATTTCTACCCCTTTTTTCAAAATACCAAACGTAGCCCCCGAGGACATTCCTGCCGTACCTTTGGCAATGCCGGTGATCATATTGAAGCTGCCTTTGCTAAAACCGCTGCCCAAGGTACCGGTCTCATCGTGGAAACTGCCCAGCCCGCCCCATTCTGCTCCGATTTCAAACTGTTTGTCAATCGAGACTTCCATGATCAAGGCTTCGAGATAAACCATCCGCCGGGGGATGTCTAACTGCTTGATCACCTCCTCCAAAGCCATGTATTCCTCTTGTTCGGCAGTGACAATCAGGGCGTTGGTCTCCGGGTCAGCGGTGATCTTGATATCCGCCGAAAGCTGGGCAGAGGCCGCAGTCTGCGCCGCAGTTTTCGGCTGCTGCTCTGTCTTTGGCTGTGTCTGCTCTTCCGCCTTTGGCTGCACGATTTTGTTGTTTTCCGTCTCTTTACCTTGCTTGCTTGTTGGCAGACTGGTCAACACCTTAACCATTTCCTCGGCATTGGCATGTTGCAGATAATAAACATGAATATTACCGTCTTCCGTCGTCACTTCCTTGTCTAACTGCTCCAGCAGGCGCTTCAACTTCTCAAGCTGCTCCTTGGGCGCAAAAACGATCAGCGAGTTAGTGCGCTCGTAGGGGATGATTTTGACGCTCTGCGGCGGCATTCCTCCAGCACCTTGCCGCCGCGCCGCTGCCGCTTGAACAAAAAGCTGGCCGATGGATTTGCCGATGCTTTCCGCTGAAGCGTATTTCAAAGGGATGATCTCCATCTCATCCTCAGCAGCAGGCACATCCGCCGCCTTGATGATCTCCAGCAGTCGATTGATGCTGGACAGCGCGTCGGTGATGATCAGCAGGCCTGACTGCTCATGGGGCATAACCACCGTGGTTTTTGAGATCAGCGGCGCGATCAGCTTCCTCATTTCCTCAGGCGTAGAATGGACGATAGGGATAATCCGAGTAACAACTTTATCATCTGTGCGACTGGTTTCGCCCTTAAAGATAGTGGGGATACTCTTAGAACGAGCCTGCACTGCCGGAACAATTTTGATAACAGAGCCGCTGGGTACGGTGGCGAAGCCATGCACCTCCAGCACTGACTCGAAGACCCGGTAGGCATCCTCCACCGAAATTTTATCTGGGCAAATAATGGTAACTTTGCCTTTAACTGCCGGATCGATAATAAAATTTTTGCCGGTCATCTGGCTGATTAAATTGATCAGCAGATTGAGGTCAATATCAGGAAAATTGATTTGCACAAACTGTTGCTCTGCTTTGCCTGCTGCTGGCTTGTTTTTCTTGTCGTTTTTTTCAGCGGCAGACAAAAATGGTGCAGTGGTACAAAGAAGAAGACAGCAGAGCAAAAGATGACAGGTGGCGGTAACGAGAGATTGTTTCATAATATTTCAGCATTCAATTCATGGGTGGCAGCTCAGGAGGCACGGGTACGTCAAGGTGAGGTGGTTGCGACCCATCTTCCACTATTCCAGGCAACTCAGGCGGAGGAGGCAGCTCCTCCATTGTCGGCAGTTCGGGTGCAGCCTCTTCGGTAATTTCTCCTGCTTCTTCGGGCGCACTGAGGTCTGGCGGCAAATTGATTCGCCGATTAGGCCGCACTGGTGGTACTCCCCGCTGCATCATTTCATCTTCTACGATAGGGCTGATATCCGGTTCTGCCATCTCTGGTATCATTCCGATTGGCGAGCCGAAGCCCGGTCTATTCTTGGGCTTAGGCATCTCAAGTACCTCTAATTTGCCGTTTACGTCCAAGGTGATGCTGTTCCAGTCAATGACCTTGATGACCGCGCCTTGCACTCCGTCACCGATCTGAAGAAGCTGCTGTTTCTTTTCTTTGGAGGTGTTGTCGATAATAATGGCTCTGGCTGTCTGCTCGGTACCGGTAACGGTACCTGCCAAAATGAGCTTGAGGGCTGTGGGTACCACCGGTACTTCTGCCTGAGGTGTTTTCTCTGGCAGCGTAGCCGCGACTGCTGGCGCAGCGGTTTGAAAAATATCCCGTGTGACAATGATCTGAAAATTCTGTGGCTCATCAGACGCGGGCTGCTGTCCCTGCCTTGCTCCCACCGTTGTTTTTTCTCCAGCGGCCTCTTTCTGCTTAGGCAAAGCAGGCAAGCAGCTGTTCGTCAGCAGCTTTTTTTGCAGCTCCCGATAGCCGAGATGCACTCCGCCAGCAGCCAGCGCAGCAATCACTACTAATTTCACAATAACCCGAATCATGGCTGCCCGCTCCTGCCTTGGAGCTGCTGATTGAAATCCGCAGGCAGTCCGTTAAAAACAATCCCCGGCGCATTCAAAGTACCGGTGACAGTAAAGGGCAGTTTGTCGTTCTTCAGCTGGCCTTTAAGCAGATTAATCAGCATGGGGCTGCCGACTGAGGCCATGAGTTCCGGGCGGGGATTTAAACTGACTTTTAGGCGAATTGATGATGAGGCCACAGGCTCGGTCAGGCGGAGATCGCCGCTGAACTCAGCTGCCAGCAACCGGGATTCCAGTTTGCCGCCCTCTATCTGTACCGCGCCAGCGCGACGTTTTATCGTACTGCTGATCGTCTCAAAGGCTATCTGATCCATGCCTAAGACTGGTGCCTGCAAGCTGATCGCGCCCTTCCCAACCTTGAAACTGCCTTGCAGCTCGGCAAAAAGACCCTGCTGGCCCGCGCTGCGTCCTGTAAAATTGCCGGACAAGGTGCCAGAAACTGTCCGGTCGTATCCTTCAAGCAATTTTTTAAAATCAGGGCTGTCGAAGCGAATCCCTTGCAGCTCGCCGCTGTACTCCAGCCCGCTGCGGTCTTTGCTCAGGCCGAGCCTACCACTAACACTGCCACCCAGTAGTTGCAGACGATAGAGAGCAGACCAGCTACGCCAATTGAAAAAATCAGGTCGCAGAGTAAGGCTTTCTGCCCGAACTAACGGTTCTTTCTCCCCTTTACCGCTAACCTTGATTTGACCGAAGCGGATATCCGCAGGCAGGGTCAGACCGATAGTACCGATCTGCCATTCTAAGCCAGGGGTCAGCTGATTCAGCTCGGCCTCAGCCTTGGCTTTGACCGCTGCTGCGGGAAACTGGAGCCAGAGCATCAACAGCAGCACTGCCACAGTGTAGATCAGGTAGCCGCAAAAGCCTCGGCCCGGCAGCATCTGCTTCATCTGCATGGCTTATTCACCGCCTTGTTTCGCCTGCTGCATCAGACTGACCACCCGCATGACCGCATCCAGACCGCCCTGCTCCTTCTTGTTGGTCAAGATGGAAATCCGTTCAATTTCAACAATATTTTCCGGCGACTCAATCAATTCCAATAAGGCAACTAATCGGTCAATCGGCACGGCTTGGAGCTTCATCTCCACGGCCACCTGCTGTAGCCTGCCTTCGTCACTAATCGTATCCGAGGGCTTGATATAAAGGATGTTGTCCTTGACCTTGGCTTCCTCGCCCTTCTTTTCCAAAAAAGAGAAAAGACTGAAGGATTCGGGCCGCTGGGTCACCCGTTCGCCGAGGCTGCTGTTCTGGCGACTGAACTGCTTGATTTCAGACTGCATGGCCTGCATTTCTGCTACTGCCTTTTTCCGATTGGCGATTCCCCGCTCTAACCGCTTCCGTCCGTCGAGCAGCGGAAAGAGAACAAATTGGAATAGGCCAAAAAGCAGCAGCGCGGCAACGCAGAAGAGCAAAGCCCGCCGGTCTTTCTGACTGAGCTGCCGCATCAGGATTCGGCCCCCGTCTTCAGCTGGAGTCTGATCTCGAACAAAATGCCCTCGTCTTTCTTGCCTTTGGTGGCAGAAACGATTTTCACCTCAGCATAACGGCCCGATTTATTGAGCAGACTCTGCATGGTGTTCACATTATTGAACGCATCGGTTGATCCCTTGATGCTGGCTGTAGTCTGGTCAATCACCAACCGATCCACTTGAAGCTGAATAGAGGCAGGTATCCGGGCCGAGATGTCCGCTAAAATGGCCAGCACCCGTTTCTCCTCAGTGAAAATAGGCATAGCCACCGGCGAGGTCTCCATGCTTTTCCGCCGCGAACGCATATGCAGATATGGGTCTGGCCCTGGATTGACTCCGGGAAAACTTTCCTGAAAAATCTTTTCTGTCTTACCTGCCAGCTGATTGTATTTTTTTTGCAGTTGACGGTAATCAGCAAAGAGCCAACCACAACCGACAAACAGCAGTAAGGCGGCTGCGATAGCCAAGGCCGTGATTTGTTTTTTTGAGCCAAACAGATGGCGGGGAGGCGCAAACTCACCTTGACGGAAATCTAATCCAGCCTCTTTGCCTCGGCGGCCCGTGAGCAGAGCTAAGGCCAATGCCTTGTCGTAAACCGCTGCCTGCCACTGCCCAGTAATCTCGCTGCTCAAGGCAGCAGCACCGTCCCGTAATAAATCACAGAGCCTGCCGGACA
Source organism: Candidatus Electronema aureum (assembly GCA_004284765.1). Lineage (GTDB taxonomy): Bacteria > Desulfobacterota > Desulfobulbia > Desulfobulbales > Desulfobulbaceae > Electronema > Electronema aureum. The sequence goes on along the minus strand of NQJD01000021.1, from coordinate 25,659 downwards.
GACCGAGATCAGCTTCGATATTTTCTCGAAAACCAAGGCAATGCTGCATGGAGCCAGACAAAACAAAATAATCCGGCTGGATGTTTTGCAGCCCACTTTGCAAGGCGAAATAATCCAGACTGCGCCGTGCTGCCGCGCTGATACTGCGGAAGGCATCTGCTGCTGCCAGTGCGTCAGCAATGGTAATGCCGCCTTGCTCTTGTTGAAACAAGGCGTGGGTAAAGACGACATCCGGCCAAGCTAACCGCCGCATGAATACAATTTCACCGTGTCGGGCCAACACCATTTGTACACAGCTGAAATCACTGTGCAGGAGCAGGAAGGTATTACCCGCATGATCGGTGCGGCACAGTCGGTCAGCTAACACATAGACCGCTGGACAAATACTATCCGGCTCCAGATTAAAACCTTGGAATACATCCAAGTGCTGCCGCAGCAAAGTTTTTTCTGCCGCCGCTGTCAGCAGGGACGTTCCAGCTTCTCGCCCCGTTGTGGAAACCGTGGCAATGATCTGCTCGTCCGCAGGCAGAAGCAGTTGCTCCTCCAGCTCAAAGGGCAGAATTTGCCAAATTTTCTTTTCATCTGTGAACGGCAAATGCAGATTGCGCAAACTGAGCCACGTCAGCGACAGCCCAACAACGCAGTGGGCGGCTTTGCTCTGCTCACCCAGCTGCTCCAGCAGCAGACGAAGTCCTTCGGTCAGCGCGTCAGGATCAGAGACTGACAGCGGCAGAGAGGCGCAGGCCGTCACTTGGGCTTCTCTGCCCGTACCGCTCACCACTACTGCACTGAGCAGGTCGTCGCCTATGTCAATGCCTAAGGATGTCTGCGCCATGACGCTTTGCGATGTGCTGTCATTCTGCCTTCCACCAAAGCAACTCCTGTTCTTGATTGTCTAAGCGGTGCAGAAGCCCCTGACCCGTGCGCCGCAGCCCTTTGAACTCGGCATTCACGGTCACTTTAAACCAGCTGCTACTGACTGTGATTAGATTCTGATCAAAGACAATATCACCGGGAAAACCGGGCACCTGTTTGTACCAGTCTGGCTGACCTAATTTATCTTTGTTGTCCTCGTCCTGCCGGAATTCAATCAACGTAGCAGCCAGCTCATCGGTCATTTCTTCGTGGAAAGCCAGCAGCACCGGAGCTGGAGCGGTGTTCAGATTGATCTTACCATCACGCCCAGCAGTGGTGAGATATTCCACCACTACAGCGACGTTGTTTTCTGTTTTTTGCTTGTTTCCTTCTTCGCTTTTTCCTCGCCATCCTTTGACCAAAAGCAGCTCATCCGTCAGCATAATCGGTCTATTCGCCGCAGCGTAAGAAGGCGACTGCCCGCTGTAATAACCGCTTTCCGCGCCGTTCTCACGCTCGTCCTCGTCCTTATCAATCCAGTCGGATAAACAGTCGAGCAGCGAAGCAATTTCTTCTTCATTTTCCAGTCCAGCGGTATTTTTGAGCAAACGCTGCCATAGTTCCCGCCGTGCTTTTTCCTTGTCCTGCTTTTGCCCGCCCTTATTTTTTTTATTCTGCTGCTCCTGCTGTTTTTTTTCTTCCGGGGTCAGCACCAAAGCGTTGATTTGAAGCAAACCAGATACGTCGCTGATTTGGATATCCAGCGTCCCACCGAGAAAAAGCGCGGCCAAGGCCTCAGCATCAAAGGTACCCCAGCGATCAAAGGCGGAGTCGTGCTGATTATCCCGCTGATCAGCCAGCAGCGCGGCCTGAGCTACATGCAGACCGGAAAGCAGCATAGCATCTAACTGCACCAGATTGCCCTGATTCGCCGCTGCCTGCATCTGCCAGTTCACTGAGCTACCGAGCTGCACCGTCACGGCAACCATAAAGCTGACCGCCAGCAGGGTCAGCACCAAGGCCATGCCTTTGCGGTCACGCAGCATCGTCTTGCTCCGCCGGGCGAATCAAACCAACCGGCAGCAGCACCGTGGTCTGAAACGAAATGGAGGTCTCCTGCTCGTCATCGAGCCAGAACTCCAAACGGCAGGAAACCGCCGCAGGCAGACGGCGTTTTTTGGTTGGGTCTTCTTCGGTAGCCGTGGTGTCCCAGCTTTCCTGCTCTTCGCCGTTCTGGTCACGGAAAGTAAATTTCACCGAGCGCAGTCGGTCGGCAAGAAGAAAGGCTTCGACTTCTTGACCACTTTTTTTCTCCCCGTCTGTAGGCCGATGCAGACTGTCAGCCCGCAGAAGAAGCAGGTGCTTGGGATTGTCCTTGTCCGGTTGCACCGCATAGCTGATTAAACCAAGACCGGGCTGACCATTTTTCGAGTCAAAAACTAAATGGGTCATCGAAGCAAAGGAAAGGACACTGTTCTGACCGCTGCTGCCTGCTTCTTGGTCGCTGATAAAATCCGCATCTTCTGGCAGCAGGGCTGAGGTCAGGTCTTCGCTGATTCGCTCAAAGGCAACCTGCGCCCGATAATACACATCGCCCTGATCTAACGTACCTTCAATTATCTTAATCGAGCCGGATAAAGACACAGATACCATTGCCACCACCATGCCCAATACCAGCATAGCCAACATGATTTCCAATAAGGTAAATCCGGCCCGCGCACGGTAGCTCATGGTTGCTTCTCGACAGGCTCGATTTTGGTCATGACCAAAGTGCGTACCTCGAAGGTCTCCTTTTCGCCCCGGCCTACCGTCAGCTCGATGAGCTTCAGTATCCCGTCGCTACCCTTGATGCCGATTTCATCCTCGGCCAGCTCCTTCACCTCAGCCTGCCAGTGGTACTCGGCAAAATCATCGACAAACTCGCCGCTGTCGCTGCTTAAGCTGTCAAAGCCCTCAGCCTCAAGTTCGGCTAATTTTTGGCGGACTAAGAGTGCAGCTGAGGTCTCAAAACGGGAAATGGCAGCGATGGAAAGACTTTGCGACTGAGAAGAAAGCAGGGCAACAAAAGACATGGCAATCACCGCCACCGCCACCATCACTTCCAGCAGGGTGAAGGCAGCTTCCTTGCTCTTGCTATCAGTCATTGATTCAGCATGATGCGGTCATCATCCAACGAAACATGGCCGTCAAGAATTCTGGTCACGCCAAGAAAAGGAGACAGCAGCACTGTCAGTTCTTCCCCGTTTTCATGGCGGAAATGCACTGCTGTTTTATCCACATAGCCACGGGAATCGAAACGGATATTAAGGTCGGTGCTGCTTTCGCTGTGGGCAGCAACAATGCTTGTCACCTGTACTGAGTCAGCCAATCGTATTTCTTGGAATTTTTTTTCATTGCTATCGTCCTCTTCAGCAGGTGCGGCAGTGAACAGCCGCTTGCTGTCGTCGTAGCGAAGAACCACTGCTGATCGCTTCAGTCGGGCCTCTTGGCCGGTTTCTGCCACTAAGCCGACAAAACGACGCACTGCCGAAGTTAGCTCGTTGGTGAATAAAGTTGAACGAATCTGCGGAATAGCAAAGGAAGCGGTCAGACTGATCAGCACCATCACGACGATCAGCTCAATCAAGGTAAAGCCCTGATCGCTGACCTCACTGCTCCCAGCTGTTGATATCCACATTATCGCCGTCACCGCCGGATTGGCCGTCTGCACCATAGGACATTAGATCAAAATCACCGTGCATTCCTGGGCTGATATAGACGTAATCGTTGTCCCAAGGGTCTTTCGGCACAGTTTTTTTATCCAAATAGCCGCCCTCTCGCCATTTTTTCGCCAAGCTGCCCACAGCGGGCGGCTCAACCAAGGCGGTCAAGCCCTGCTCGCTCGTGGGATATTTACCGTTATCTAATTTGTACAGCTTCAGAGCCTGCCCTATGGCACCAATATCGACTCCTGCCTTGGTTCGCCGTGCCTCTTCAGGCCGGTCCATAATTCTTGGTACGATCATGCCGGCCAAAATGCCGAGGATCACGATCACCACCATCAGCTCAATCAGGGTGAAGCCGCGTATATCGGCGGCCCGTTGTATTCTCTCTGCTTTCATCGTTAGAAAAACCTTGATGTTTCCTGTTCAGGGCTGGACTTTTGCTCCGGGGTATGGCACTAATAGCCTGCCGCAGAACGCTGCGGCTCTTCGCACCTCTTCAGCATAACAGCATCTCAGGAATTATGAAATTGGAAACCGAGGGAAAAAGCAAAGTCAATCTGCTGGGAAAACAGAAAAGATTTCTGCGCGGTATAGGACACCATCTCACTCCAGTGGTCTATCTGGGCAAGGAGGGTCTCTCCGACAGTATAGCCGCCGCAACCCGCGATGCTCTCAAGACCCGCGAGCTGATCAAAGTAAAAATAGGCCAAAACTGTGGCACCTCTGCCGAAGAGGCTGCTACTGCTCTGTCCGTTCAGACCGGTGCAGCTGTGGTGCAACTAATCGGCAGAACCATCTTGCTCTATTTGCCAAATAAAAAGCTGAAATCAGAGCAGCGCATCAATCTGCCTGCTGAATAACACGATGACCGCCGGAGAAACGAATTACTCCGGCGGCATTGTTCATTGTCAGGGCGTTGCGCCTTTACGTTCGCTTTCTGCCTTCAGCTCTTGTAGCTTGATTTCCAGCGTGGAAATCAGTTTATCCTGCTGAATGCCTTTGAATTGCTCCATGTAGTTGCGCACCAAGCTGATGCCTTCAACAAAGACATCATAGGCCATCCATTTGTCGCCTTTTAGGATCATAACGTAAGAGACTGGAATGCTCTTGGTCGCATCAACAAACATGGTTTTGACTTCGGCCCGGTCGCCCTTGAGCTGCTCTTTGCCAAACTCAATCTTCATCGCTACATAGGTATCAACCTTGTCAATATAGACATGACCGAGCAACTTAGCAAAGAGGGTGGCGAATTCTTGTCGCTGGGCCAGAGTCAGTCGCTGCCAAGGTTTGCCCACGACCCGTTTAGACATTTCCTCAAAGTCAAAACGCTCAGAGACCAATGTCACAATCTTATCTATCCGATTGTCAACAGTGTCCTTTTTAAAGGATGGGTCTTTTAGCTGATCCACGACCTTGCTGACAAAGGGTTTGATTTGCTCGGTAGGATTCGGCGTAGCAGCCCGTCCTGTTCCAGCAAAAGAAAGTACAACTAAAATCAGTAGGCTGTGTAAAACTGTTTTCATTATTTACCTCGTTATTACAGTTTATCGTCCGTCCTAGGCGCGGAATGCTTCCGCGATTGAGCGCGGCTCTGAAAATAGCCATCGCGCAGGGCGGCATAGGGATCAATGGTCAGCTGCTTCAGACCTTCGTATTCGCCGAGCCGCAGAGAGAGGTTATTCACCCTTCTGCCCATATAAATAGCCGCGCCTTCCCGCCAGCTATCGGCGAAAAAATAATACGGAGTCATAGATAGACCATCAACGGTGGTGCCAGCGAATTCACGCAGGGTAGTTGCGCCAAGAACGGGCATGACTAAATAGAAGCCGTCGCCCACACCCCAGTATTCCAGCGTCTCACCGAGACCAGCCTCTACTCGCTTGAAGCCAAATTCGGTGCCTGCAACATCGCCGAGACCACCCACGCCGCCGATGGTGTTGACTGCGAAGCGTGTCAGCACTATGCCTGCGTCAGAAAAGCGAAGCTGAAGCAAAGCGTTGATAAAACGGACTGGTTCTTGCAAGTTATAGCAAAAGTTATCAGCTACCTGCCGAATATCCTCTGGCAGCGTTCTGCTGTAGACTGAAGCCACCGGCTCCATCACCCACGTGTACGTGACATCGTTCACTTCAAACATCAGCCGGTTGAAATGCTCAAAAGGATCAGGCACGGTATCTTCGTTTGGCGTGGACTCGTAAAACGAATCGTCTAAGACACTCGTCTCACCGCTGCTTTCCGTTGCTTGCGCCGTATTGCCACACAAAGCAAGACAGAGCAACAGCACAACGCGCAAATAAGTCTTCATGATGTGCTGAAATTATTTCACGCCGCCAAGGGCAAATTTGGAAATCAGCGATTCGATGTCTAATGAGGATTCAGTGTCGGCAATGATCTCGCCGGACTGATAATTAGTCTCGTCACCGCCGGGCATGATGCGAATGAATTTGTCGCCGATGATGCCTTGAGATTTAACCGAGGCAATGGAATCCTTGGGAATTTGTATGCCCTTGTTCAGTTTGAAGGTAGCTATAGCCTTGCCATCTTCATTCAAGTGCAACTCGGCCACTGAACCTACAGATACGCCCGCGATTTGTACTTCCGATCCGGTCTTGATCCCGGAAATGTTCTCGAATTCTGCGTATAAGGTATAAGTACTGCCGCCGGTCAACCAAGAAACCTCGCCCAGCCGCAGTGCCAACCAACCAAAGGCGACCAAGCCCAGCACGAGAAAGAGGCCGACCGCGATTTCCACATGGGAATTAGTGTTCATAGAATGATGCTCCTGTTTAAGCAGCAGGAATTAGATACCCATAGTCTTTTCGGCAAATTCGCGAATATGCGGTTTGTCCGAGTTGATGATCTGGCTGGCTTCAGCAAACACATCAGCCTCACCTTTATTGATGAGGACAATCCGGTCTGCCAGCTCGAAAACTTTGGGAATGTCATGACTGACGATTACCGCTGTGTAGCCGAGCTGTTTCTGCATCCGCTCAAAGAGGCGGTAGATTTCCAAGGTCATCAGCGGGTCTAATCCAGTGGTTGGCTCGTCAAAGAGAACAATTTCCGGCTCTAACTGGAGGGCGCGGGCCAAGCCGACTCGCTTTTTCATGCCGCCGCTCAATTGGGCAGGAAATTTTTCCTCATGCCCGGCTAACTCCAAGGTCTCCAAGGTGGCCATGACCTTTTGGCGAATTTCCGCCTCCTTCAGCTTGGTGCGCTCACGGAGCGGCAAAGCGATGTTCTCAAACACAGTCAACGAATCGAAGAGTGCGGCCCCTTGAAAGAGCACACCGAACTTAGTGCGCAGTTGCCGAAGTTGACTTTGTCCCATGCGGGCTACATCTTGCCCGTCAACCAGTATTTGACCGCTGTCCGGCTTGAGCAAACCAAGAATCAGCTTCAGGGTCACGCTCTTGCCTTGACCGCTGCCGCCTGCAATGACCGTAGTTTTTCCCTTGGGAATACCCCAGCTAACATCGTTCAGCACCCGATGCTGACGGCCTTGTTCAGCATAAAAGGTCTTACTTACCCGGACAAATTCTATCGCATTTTGCTCGGCAGCGGCTGCACTATACGTCATTTCTGCCTCCATTACAACAACACCGCTGTCAGTAAGTAATCAAAAATAAGCACAGCGATGGAGGAAAGCACCACGGCTTGGGTTGTTACCTTGCTGACGCTTTCCGCGCCAAAGCCCGCGCCACGAATTCGATGAACAAAATAGCCGCGTCCACTGCTGATCCAAACTACCAACAGGGCAAAGACAAAGGATTTGATCACGCCGATGCGGATTTCGTGATTGGTGATACTGAGCATCATACTGCTGAAATAGGAACCAGAATTAGCACCCATCAGCTTGACTCCGGCTAAGTAGCCACCGTAAATGCCCACTACATCAAACATGGCGGTGAGCAACGGCACAGAGATGATGGCCGCCAGTAGCTTGGGAGAAATCAGGTAGCGGAAAGGATCGACCGCCATGCACTCCAGCGCGTCAATCTGCTCACTGATCCGCATAATGCCAATTTCGGCGCACATAGCCGAACCTGCTCTACCCGCCACCATCAGCGCGGTCAGAATCGGGCCAAGCTCCATAATCAAGGTCAAGGAAACCGCTGAACCCAGCATTCCCTCTGCCCCGAATTTCTTCAGTGTATAGGAACCTTGCAAACCCAGCACCATGCCTGAAGTGAGCGCGGTGAAGAATATGACGGCCATCGAACCAGCACCGATGAAACTCAGCTGCCGTAGCACTTCCCGGCCTCGAAAAGGCCGTCGAAACAGGCCCGCAAAAGCGGACAGCAGAAACAGGCCCATGCTGCCCAAGTCAGAGAGCAAGGCAAGGCATTGGTCGCCAAAATGGAAAAAGGGTGTGGCCCAAGCTGTGATCTTGTTGTTCTGCAAAGGATTCTGCCTCTTGAATTGGGAAACGGTCGCGGCCCGCAGCCAAAGCAATTTACCACAAAAGAAAAAAACTGCCCAAATATTTCGCACAGAAGAGCAGCGGAATCTGTTCAGGAAAATGTACTGGAGCTACGGGAGGCACCCTTTTTTGCAAAAAAAGAGCTTGTGGAGAATGCAAATTTCTGCTAAATAGTACCTTCATTGCACTTGTAGCTCATCTGGATAGAGCATCGGACTACGAATCCGGGGGTAGCAGGTTCAAATCCTGCCAAGTGCACCAAGTAAATATTCAAGGAGTTAACTTCATGCAAGTTAGCTCCTTTTTCTTTTCCCCCTCTCGGCCCTCGCTTGTCTGCTCATATCACTTGTCCCTTGCAATCCGGGCAATGGTGCTTTAGATTTTCTCAAACTTTCCTTCGCTTCTACTTCAACCTTCAGCCAGACCATGCCCCAGCACAGCGCGATTCACCTGAAAGACTACACGCCTTATCCCTTCACGGTTTCCGCCGTTCATCTGACCGTCGAGCTTGACCCGACGCAGACCAAGGTCACGGCCCGCAGCAGCTTCCGGCGCAATCCGGCGGCGGAGAACCAGCAGGCTGCGCTGGAATTGGACGGCGAGCATCTGGAATTGGTCTCGGTCGCGCTGGACGGACGCAGGCTGGCGGCTGAAGAATACATCTTTGCGGACGGCACGCTGCGCATCGAGGCAGTGCCGGAGCAGTTTGAGCTGGAGATTGCAACGCGCATCGCACCGGCAAGCAACACCGCCTTGGAAGGGCTGTATCTCTCCTCCGGCAACTACTGCACCCAGTGCGAGGCCGAGGGCTTCCGCCGCATCACCTGCTGGCCTGACCGCCCGGATGTGATGGCCGTCTTCACAGTCACGGTGATTGGTCCGCAGGCAAGCTGCCCGGTGCTGCTCTCGAACGGCAACTTGATTGAGCAAGGCCAATTCGACGATGGCCGCCATTTCGCCACGTGGCACGATCCTTTCCCTAAGCCTAGCTACCTTTTCGCGCTGGTGGCGGGTCAGCTCGTCCGCATTGAAGATTCGTTCACCACCATGTCGGGCCGCGAAGTCAGCCTGCACATTTACGTCGAGGAGCGCAACCGCGACAAGTGCGCTCACGCCATGCAGTCGCTCAAGAAAGCCATGCGCTGGGACGAAGAGGTGTTCGGGCGGGAATACGATCTCGACACCTACATGATCGTGGCCGTGGATGATTTCAATATGGGCGCGATGGAGAATAAGGGGCTGAACGTCTTTAATTCCAAGTATGTGCTGGCCCAGCCTGAGACCGCCACGGACAGCGATTACGAGGGCATCGAGGCGGTCATTGCTCACGAGTATTTTCACAATTGGACCGGCAACCGCATCACCTGCCGCGACTGGTTCCAGCTCAGTCTCAAGGAAGGGCTGACTGTGTTCCGCGACCAGGAATTCTCGGCGGACATGGGGTCGCGGGCCGTGCAGCGGATTCAGGATGCCAACTATATCCGTAACATCCAGTTCCGCGAGGACAGCGGTCCGACCGCGCATCCGGTGCGGCCTGCGTCGTATGTCGAAATCAACAACTTCTACACCGCCACGGTTTATAACAAGGGCGCGGAAGTGATACGGATGCTGCACACGCTGCTCGGCGCGGCTGGCTTCCGCAAGGGCATGGATTTGTATTTCCAGCGGCACGACGGCCAAGCCGTGACCTGTGAGGACTTTGTCCAAGCGATGCAGGATGCCAACGGCTTTGATCTCAGCCAGTTCCAGCTCTGGTACAATCAAGCCGGAACGCCGTCGCTGCGGGTTTCTCAGGAGTATGACGTGGCGGATCAGGACTATGTGCTGACCGTCAGCCAGTCCTGTCCCGCAACACCGGGACAGGTGGAGAAACAGCCTTTCTTCATGCCCGTCAGAATTGGCTTACTTGACAGCAGCGGCAAGGACATCCGCGACGAAGTGCTGCTGTTGGATCAGGAGACCAAGGAATTCCGTTTCACCGGGATTGCGGCAAAGCCGGTGCTGTCCTTCAACCGCAGCTTTGCCGCGCCGGTCAAAGTGGAGTCCGATTTGCAGGACGAGGAGCTGGCCTTTCTCATGGCCCATGACCGCGACCCGTTCAACCGCTGGGACGCAGGTCAGCAGCTCGGCCTGCGCTGTTTGCTGCAAGGAATTGCTGACTGGCAGCAGGGCAGGGCGGCAATGCTGCCGGAGCTGTTTCAGCAGGCTTTCGCCCGGTTACTGGCGGATGAGGAAAGCGACCCGGCCTTTCCCGCCCTCGCTCTGGTGCTGCCTGCGGAAGGCTGGATCAGCCAGCAGCTCGCGGTGATTGACCCGGAAGCGGTGTTCATCGTGCGGCAGGGTTTCCGCAGTCAGCTCAGGCAGCGGCATCAGGCGGAATTGCTAGCCCGCTATCAGCAATTGAGCAGCGCGGCACCGTATTGTTACTCTGGCGACGAGGCAGGTCGCCGTTCGCTGCGTAACTGCTGCTTGGCGTATCTCTCAGCCGCCGCGCCGGGGGAAGTTGTTGCCGCTGATCTGCTCGACTTGGCCGTGAATCAATACCGGCAGGCGGACAACATGACCGATGCCGCCGCTGCCTTGGCTGTAGTGGTCAATGCTGACCGTGCCGCTGGCGACGCGCTGCTGGCGGAGTTCTACGCTAAATGGCAGCACGATCCGCTGGTCGTGGACAAGCGGCTCATTCTTCAGGCAACGTGCAGCCTGCCCGGCACCTTGCAGCGGGTGCGAGAGCTGCTGCTCCATCCGGCCTTCAGCATGAAGAATCCCAACAAGGTGCGCTCGCTGATCGGGGCCTTTGGCGGCAATCTGCGCCAGTTTCATGCCCCGGACGGCAGCGGCTACGCCTTCCTTGCCGACTGCGTGGCCGAGCTTGATCCGATGAACCCGCAGGCGGCAGCGCGGCTGCTGACTCCGCTCACGCAATGGAAACGCTATGATGCTGACCGCCAGCAGCTCATGCGGCGGACGCTGGAGCAGATCGCCGCGCTGCCGGGCTTGTCGCGGGATGTGAGCGAGGTGATGGCGAAGAGCTTGCAGTAAGGCTGGTGTCAGTTCACTTCCCCACCAGCACAAACGGCGCCCAGTCCTGCACCGGCTTTTTGTCGTGGATGAATTGCAGCCGGGTTTCGTGCAGTGCTTCCGCAGGACTGATGTTCTTCTTTGAACTGAGCCAGTTGTCGTAGAATGTTTCCATGAAATCCCGCGAGGACTTGTCGCCGACCGGCGTGAGGGTCATCAGCACGTTCTTGGCCCCGGCGGTGCGGAAGGCCCGCACCAAGCCGTACACGCCTTCGGAGTAATCCACCACGCCTTTGCCGGTGTCGCAGGCGGAGAGCGAAACCAGCTCCGTGCCGTGCAGGTTGAGGCCGAGTACCTCCAAGCTGTAAAGCAGGCCGTCGTCGCCGTGCGAATCCACCACGCGGCCTTGTAGCCAGTTGTTGGCTCCAGCAAGGGCCAGGCCGGAAAGCAGCAGCGGAGCCTCGTCCCGGAGTTGTTCGGTCAGTCCGTCTTCCTTTTTGTCGTCGCCAAGGTAAAAGCCGTGCGTGGAGAGATGGAGGATGCGGGGCGGCTGTTTGAGGTGTTTCAGGCTGTATTCGCTGGCATCGTCGCCGATGAGAAGCAGGTCTTCAGGATTGCTTCCGTGTTTCTTGAAAATCTCTTCCGCCTCTTTCCTGCTTTCCTTCAGATACTGGATGCCTTCAGCCAGCTCGCGGACGGCGCGTTGCTGATACGCAACAAGCGTCTGAGCTGGCTCCGTCTTGCCTGCGGGCATTGAATCGCGCACATATTTTGCCCCGCCAATTGCCACTAATCCCTTGCCTCTTGGAAAGTCTTTGCTGTTCTCAATCAGGTCGCGGCCAGTTTGCAATTGATTGATCTGCTGCCGTTCAGCCAGAAAGCGGCCATCGGGCAGGCGCATCGGAACAAAGGGGAGAAGATTGAGATGACCATCTGGCGCGATGTAAAGCTGCTTCAACCCTTTAATTTGCTCGTCAAAAGGGCCGAGAAGCCGGTTGTAGATCCCGGCTGTCTTTTCCCGGTTTTTGGCGATTTCTGCTAACGTGCCAAGATCATGAAAAAGAAAACGCTGTTTTGCTTTTGCGTTAGCAAGTAGGAGTAGGGCACCTAAATGACGTTTTTCTGCTTTGCCAGTTTTGAAATCAATAGGATAGAACAGTCGGTATTCAATCAGGCCGCTGTCTTGCGGCAAGGCGGATAGCACCTTGTCAAGCGTCACATCTTTTACTTCAAGGCTGGTTTTCAAATGCCGCGCTAAGGCCAGCAGAGCCGTCTCGTCCTGATTTGCTTTCTCTATCAATTCGGCGATGTTCTGCTGGCGCAGTGCTTGGCTCACTTTGGCCTGTGCAGCAGTACGCTCTGTCCGCAGCTTCTCTGCTTCAGAGTCATTGCTGAGATTGAGCAGCCGATGCTGAATGCTGCTTTCTTCGGCATAGAGTTGTTTCCAGCGGAGTATGATCTCGGCGGCATATCGCTGATATTCTTCTTTCGACTGCTGTTGTGCCAAAGAAAGAGTGATGTGCTGCAACCTGCTTATTGATTGCAGATACAGCCGTCGCACCTTTTCGCTGGAGCTGGTGTAGATCTCCTGAAAGGAACGAGACAGCAGGAGTTTTTCCTGCTCTTGCAGCAAGCGCAGGGCGAGATGAGGACGGTCAGTATTAACTAACAACCAAATATAATTTTCCCGATAGAGAAGCGTGTGTGGATGAATTCTACCCAACACTTTCTCACTGAGCTGAAGAGCTTTCTTGCGAAGTGGCTCAGATTCGTTGTAGCGGCCTTGAGATCCGTATAATGCGGCCAAGTTGTTGAGGTAAGTTAGCGTGTCCGGGTGCTCCTTGCCCAGCACCTTTTCACTGAGCTGGGTGGCTTCCTTCAAAAGCGGCTCAACTTCGTTGTAGCGGCCTTGAGATTCGTATAATGCGGCTAAATTGTTGACATATTTTATGGTGTCAGGGTGTTCTTTTCCTAATAGTTCTTCCCCGCCTTGAAGTGCCTGCTTCAAAAATGGTTCTGCCTCACTGTGATGACCTTGAAGTTGGTAAAACACAGCCAAATTATTGATAGAGATTAAAGTATCTGGATGTTTTCGGCCAAGCACCTTTTCCCTGAGCCGGAGAGCCTGCTTTAAAAGCGGCTCGGCCTCGCTGTAACGGCTTTGTGATTGATACAATTGGCCTAAGTTGCTAATAGACAATATAGTGTATGGATGTTCCTTCCCTAATACTTTTTCGCTGAGCTGAAGAGTCTGCTTACAGAGTGGTTCGGCCTCACTGTAACGACCTTGAAGTTGATACAACACTGGCAAGCCCGTCATATAAACTATCGTATCCGGGTGTTCCATCCCTAGTATTTTTTCGCTGAGCTGAAGAACCTGTTTGTAGAGCAGCTCGGCCTCATTGTAACGGCCTTGCGATTTATACAGAGTGGCCAAGTTGTTGATGGAAGTTAAAGTAGCTGGATGCTTTCGGCCAAGTACCTTTTCCCTAAGCCGGAGAGCCTGCTTTAAAAGCGGTTCTGCGTTGCTGTAATGGCCTTGTAGTGTATAAAATGTAGCTAAGTTGTTTATGGAAGTCAGCGTGTCCGGGTGTTCTGGCCCCAGATATTCAAGTGCATATCTATACGCATGTTCAGCAATGATTGCTCCTTGCTGCGAATCTCCTGTTTTGAATGCTTTGGCAGTCTTTTTGTTAAGCTCTTGCACGTATTTGTCTACATTTTCCTGACACCAAACAGGCCGCACCATCCCGCCAATCAGCAGCGCAACAATCAGCGTAATCCTTGCAATCCGTTTCATTTCCTCTGCCCTCCGTGCAACCTGTTTTCCCTAGCAGGCAGCTTCAGCCGCCCCATTGCCAACTAAAAACGCCTCTCGTCACGCTTGCCGCGCCTCATGTCACGCCGTAAACGCCACGTTTCACGCTTGACTTGCCCCATTGTCAGCATTCCACGCCTCAGAGCAAGCGTGAAATGCCGCTCGTCTTCTTCGCTCCGCCAAAGAAAATCCTTTATTTACCGGCACTCATCCGTCGTCTGATATAAAGGCAGCAGTCGCACCGCCGCCACCTCGCTGTTCGGCACAATCTCCGTGGGAATCCGCTCGCTCACGCCGTCCGCCCGGAACAAATAGAGCTGCTCCTTGCCGCGCAGCAACAGCCTGTGGCAGCCCTTGGCCCACGCCTCGCCCCGTTTGTCCTTCTCATCCTTCAGCCAAACCTTCACTTGTGAATACGAAGGAAAATCGCCGCGCTGCTCCCGCGCAAAGTCGGCTTGGCCCGTCCATGCGCCAAGCTGGTAAAAGACGATGAAGAGGAGGAGCAGGCCGATTGGCCCGCCTGTCTGCGCAACGGCCCGCAGCCAAGAGCGCAGCTCCGGCCTCTGCTGCCAGCACCGCTGCAAGAGCAGCGGCAGCCCGAAGGCGGCGAGCAGGCAGAGCGTCGCCAAACACCAGCGGGCCTTGCAGACCCAGAAGCCATAGAGGAGAAAATATTCGCGCTCGATCTCCAAACCGATCAGGCCGAGATGAAAGCACTGAAAATAGTGGTAGGCATACGACCAGCCCGCCGTGTAGAGCAGAGCCACAGAAACGCCGGTGATCGCGCCGATGTCGATCAGCCCGGCCCAAGGAACGGCTTCGCTGCGTGGCATAGCTTCCCTCATTCAAGATTCAGACTGGGCATGGTCATGTTTCGTGGCACGTCAAAACGCTTCAGCTTCTTAGCGCAGATTTTGTCATCGCCAGCCAGCCGCTTCCATTCTTTTTCCAGCGTGAAGGGAGACTGTTTTCCACCGGCATCAAAGCAGGCATAGCTCTTTTTTGCGCTGCTGCTGGGCTTGCTGAGTTCATGGCAGGTTCGTATTCTACCTCCGTTGTGCTGGAAGCAGACTTGCTGATGATTGAGCAACTCCCATTCTTGCCCTTCGTCAAGATGCGTTTCTTTGCCGTCACGATCATAGCAGGTGTAGGCGAAACGCCCCTTGACGCTTTTGCTGCAATCTAAGTGCAGCATTTTACTTTTTTTGTTCCTGAAGCCAAGTTCCGCTTGCGCGGAGCCTGCCGCCGCAAGCAGGATAAGCGCGGCTGCAAGCGCAGACAATGCTTTTGCTCTCATCTTCTTTCCTCCGTAAAACGTGCTGACAGATGAATCAGCCGCCGTTGCGCAGCTGCTTCACCGCCTCTTGGCTGAGTCCCGTGCATTTGCTGATTATATCCACCTTTCTGATCTCCTGCTTGCTTTAAGGCGTAAATTTGGTTACGTTCTGCTTCGGTGAGTTCTTCATCCGTGCTCCTCTTGCTTGGTCGTGAGAATCGAGCCATCATCCTACCACAACTCACTCTTTTCTCAACCCAGCATACGTTGCACTTACAAGTTGAATTCACCCTGAGACTGACTGGCAGCTCGTTGATTTATTTTATAACTAAGCATTTTTTATTGAAGTAATCTCATGCGTAAAGAACAAGATTTTTATTTTCATAAGGCAAAGAAGGAAAATTATCCGGCCCGCTCGGTGTATAAGCTCGAAGAGGCCCAGAAGAAGCACAAATTTCTCAAGCGCAGGCAGCGGGTGCTGGACTTAGGCTGTCATCCAGGTAGCTGGAGCCTTTATGCGGCCAAGATCATCGGCGAAGGCGGCGTAGTGGCGGGGGTTGACATCCAGCTCACCGATATTCCGGCGCAAAAAGACCATGCCGAAATTCGCTGGCTCTGTTATGATGTCTATGTTGACGAGCTGGTCGTGGAGTTGCGCAAACACTGGCCCGGTTTTCATGTGCTGATCAGCGACATGGCACCTTCAACCACCGGCAACCGCTTCACTGATCATCAGCAGTCACTGCGGCTGGTGCGCCGGGCCTTGGAGCTGGCCGGGCTGCTGCTGCATGAGAACGGTAGCTTCTACTGCAAGGTCTTTCAGGGCGAGGATTTCCCCGCTTTTGTCGAGGAATGCAAGCAGCTCTTCGCTGAGGTTAAAATCATCAAGCCGCAAAGCTCCCGCGTGGAAAGCCGCGAGGTTTTTGTGCTAGGGATGGGGTTCAGGCGGCAAAAAAATTTGGAGAAACACGATAGACCTCTTGCATAAGTCATTCGCCCGCATTTTTTAGCCCCATGTTATAGAAGATGGCGGCGATCAAGCTGAAGCGGAGACCGAAACGCTTTCTCCTGATTGTTCGCTGAAAATGCGGAACACTTCAAGTTTGCGGAAAATCGTGTTTGCTGCCGAGGCAAAAAGCGATGGAAAAAATCATTTTCGTAGTCATATCAGCAATCATCTGCGCTCGCTGCGTGTGGCACTTTTTTTGCCGCTGTAATGCTGCCGCTGTTTTTTTGAGGGCGTTCAACCGGTTGCTCGGTCGCATCGACGAGGACAATTTCAAATTCGGATATACTGCTGCTGGTTTGAAGCTCCTTTTTGTTGGGCAGGTGAAATTGTTCCGATTTCATAAAGCTTACGACGAATACAGGCGGAGGTGACCTCATGGAGGAGGATCAAAAGCCGTCTCCGTTTTTTGGTCTCTCCTGCGCTTGCCTGCGCTCAGTAAAGGCTGTATAGTATTACGCATCTCGACTGACCGGCCTGCCGGAGCAGCGTCCTTTCCTTTTACATCTTCACTGCGCTTCATGAAAAATATTGAAATGACCGCTCTGCCGGGCGGTAAAGCCATTCAGATCGGTCCAAGCCAACCACTGCTGCTGATGGCTGGCCCTTGTGCGCTGGAGGATAGTGATCTGTGCTGGAAGATTGCTTGGGAAATGAAGGCAATTTGTGAACGATTAGAAATAGCTTACGTCTTCAAGGCCTCTTTTGATAAGGCCAACCGCACCTCGCTCAACTCCTTCCGTGGCCCTGGCCTGAAAAAAGGTCTGCGCCAGCTTTGCCGGATTCGGCAAGAAATCGGAGTGCCGGTGGTTTCCGATGTCCATGAGACCAACCAGATTGATTTGGCGATGGAATGTTTAGATATTATCCAAATTCCCGCCTTTCTCTGCCGCCAAACCGATCTGCTGGTGGCAGCCGCCAAATCAGGCCGAGTGGTCAATCTGAAAAAAGGCCAATTTCTTTCGCCTTGGGACATGAAACACGCGGTGGAAAAAGTGCGGGCAGCAGGCGGCGAACGCATCTTACTCACCGAGCGCGGGGCCTGTTTTGGCTACAACAATTTGGTAGTTGATATGCGTTCCCTGCCGGTGATGCGCTCCTTTGGCTGTCCGGTGATTTTTGACGCGACCCATTCGGTTCAGCTGCCCGGTGGCATGGGCGGCAGCTCAGGCGGCCAGCGCAAGTTCATCCCCACCCTGACCAGAGCAGCAATGGCCGCAGGAATCGACGGCCTGTTCATGGAAGTGCATCCTGACCCAGACAAGGCTCTCTGTGACGGGCCGAACAGCATTCCTTTGGATAAGGTCGAGCCACTGCTCCGGCAGCTGCTTGAAATCCGCAAGGCAGTGAGCAGGTTCACCAATGAATAACAAGTGCAGCACAGGGTACTCCGACTGCGGTCTGACCCAGGCTTTGCGCGAACGAGCAGCAGAGCGCAAGCAACCGATTGTGCGCAGCGCAGCGTGGAAATCCACTCTGGTCAAAGCAAAAAAAATTGATCTGCTGCTTTTAGATGTTGATGGTGTGCTGACCGATGGCACGGTTTTTTACACCGCTGAAGTTGGGGAAATTAAAGGCTTCAACACCCAAGACGGCTTTGGCCTGCGCATTTTGCAGGAGGCAGGCATTGCGGTTGGATTGATCACTGCCCGTAGCTCAGAAGCGGTAAATAAGCGGGCTAACGATTTGAAGCTGAAGCACATTTACGCAGGTTGCTCAGACAAGGCCGCTGCCTACGCCGAAATTTTGGCGCAAACCGATCTGCTGCCAGAGCAAACCGCCTACATGGGTGACGATTGGCTCGATCTACCGGTAATGGCCAAGGTTGGCTGCGCCTTTGCTCCGGCCAATGCTGTGGCCGAGGTGCGGCAGCGGGCGGATTATCTCACCGAACGCAGCGGTGGCAGTGGCGCGGTGCGGGAGGTTTGCGAGCTGATCTTGGAGGCCAAAGGGCTACTAACGGCCATTTTCACCCGCTACAGTCAAGGCCGACCATGAACTGGAGCTTCCGCAATCTGCTCTGGGCGGTTCCGCTCGGTCTGATTCTTAGCAGTCCGCTCTGGCAGGGTTTGGCAGCAGAATTCCTCAAGCCTCGCGGTGGCTATGATGCAGCAGCAGAGCACGCCTACACACAAGCATCGCAAGATTTTGTCATGGAAGATGTTGTCCTCACCTTCAGCACTAAGGGCCAGCTGACGTGGACAGTGAAGGCAAAACAGGCTCGCACTGGCAAAACAGACCGCGAGATTGATATGATGGTGGTAGATGCAGTGTACAGCAAAAAAGATGACGATCCTCTCATTGTCACCAGCAAAACAGGTAAATACCAGATGGATACACAGCATCTCACTCTGACTGAAGATGTTGTATTAACTAAACCGGTACAGCAGGAATCACTGCATACAGAGCTGTTGCATTACTACGACGGCATTAAAAAATTAGTTAGCCCGGAAGCAGTGCAGATCACCGGCAAAAAGTTAAATCTGAAGGCAGGTAATATGGACTACGATATCTCTACCAAGGATTACGATTTTGGTGGTCGGGTTCATGCGGTAATGTAAAACTATTGGTGTATGTTGATGATGTCATTATGCAAGCGGATTTAGCTCAATATCTCCCCATGCACCAAGATGATCACCTGCAATGATCACTACCCCGGTGATACCTTCGATAGTTTTGGCCAATTCAACAGCTCGGTTGACGCTTTTACTGTCCCTGCTAACAACCTCATTGCCGAGGCGGGTGGCCGCTGTATCGGCTAACGCGGCTGAGGGAGCGAGGACAGCGGCGGCATCCGCAACGCCAAAGCTGAGGGAATGACCGACCGTGCCAGAGGAGCAACATAGACCGCAAGGCATTTGCTCAGGCCGTAAGCTGATGCCTAATTTACCGCTTAGGCGTGATTCTCCAGCGTAAATCGCCACGACGCTCGACTGGCGGCGGGCCACAAAAAGATCACCGCCGTTTTCCACGATCACCTCGTCAATGCCTTGAGCAAGGAGCATCCGCCCGACGTGTTCGGCAATCACTCCGGCCACAGCTGCCATCGGCCCGACTCCAACCCGCAGCGCAGCTGCCAGCATTGCTTGCACCGACTCCGGCGCACTGCTGTCGAACGGCAAAGGCACTAAGCTGGTTAAGAAAAGCGGATGCTGGTGAATGTACTTTTCAATTTCTGCTCGAACCTTGATCACTGAAAGGAGAGCATGATCGCTGACTGGCTGTGAAGTGAGGATGTGTAAATCTGTTTCCGCTATTTTGACTGTCGATGCGATCAGCCCGGAATTTTGTCTGCTGCGGTAATCCCGTTCGTTATAAGAAAGCGGATTTTTCTTTATGCCTGCCATAATGTTCTCAAAAAATTCTGTTGTTCTCCGAAATTTATTTTGCTGTCACCGATTCACCCAGCGCACATTCTGCTTTGTACCCCATATCCGCAGCTGGGAAAAGTGAAAATCTTGTAGCTCATTCTCTTCCAAAAATACCATCCCAAATCATGCAGGCTATGCTTTTAGCAGCTGGATTCGGCACCCGGTTGCGTCCTTACACACTTGTCCGACCCAAACCGCTCTTTCCAATCTGCAATGTGCCGCTGCTGCATATCCTATTAGAAAAGCTGGCGGCTGTGGGTTGCCAAAAGATCGTGGTCAACAGTCATTATCTTGCAGATCAAATTGCCGCTGCGGTAACAGATAGACCGGGGGTAATCCTTCAACATGAGCCAGAAATCCTCGGCACCGGCGGCAGTCTGCGGCAGGCGTTAGAACATTTTACGGACGGGCCAGTCTTAGTGATGAACGGCGATATTTACCATGAGATTGACCTCTGCCACCTGTTAGAGGCCCATGTTGCGGGTAGCTCTGCGGTTACAATGGCCTTGCATAATTATCCTCGTTTCAACACCGTGAGGGTGCGCAACAACCGGGTTTGCGGCTTCGGCAAGGTTGAGGCCGATGAATCCTTACTGGCCTTTACTGGTATTCATGTCCTGAACCGAGAGGTGATCGAACAAATTCCAGCGGATGGCTTTTTCCATATCATCGACCTCTACGAACAGTTAGCTCAGGCCGGACAAATAGGCTTTGTCCGCGTTGACGGCAGCTTTTGGCAGGACATCGGTACTCCGGCGGATTATCTCGACGTGCATCGCCGCCTCTTGGAAGATAAAACACCTGCTTGGGTAATAAGTAAACAAGTTGAAGTAGGAGAAGGCGTCGAATTGAGCGGCTGGGGTGCGGTTGAATCCAGCGCGGTGATCGGCAGCGGAGCGCAGCTGAACCGCTGTGTAGTGTGGAAAAACGCGATCATTACGCCCGGTGAGCAGCTGGCAGATAGAATAATTTGTTAGATGGTTGAGTAGAAAGTATCCAGTCATGGCGACGAGCTGCGTAAAAAATACGCATATAAATCGTAATAGCAACCATTCTCATTTCACAGTAAAATACTGTGAATAGCTCAGTTATTATCTCGTATTTTAACGATAAAGTTTAAAACTCAATCGCTATTTGAATTTTTGGCACAGGAGTTGCAATTGTGGTGTTGGGTTGCAGATTTTACCATCAGGCAGTTTAAGTGCATTTTTCCCTCCACATGCCTCCTCCAAGAGAACTGCCAGATGTGCAACCCTGATTTTTTTCCCCTGACCGGCTATCCCTTGCTGATATTGCATGAGGCAGCCGGAACAGGTGGAGATAATGCAATCAGGATCAGCAGTAAGTGCTTGCGCACTGCTTATCTTAAAGATTTTCGCCGCAGTTTCCGGGCAGGCAAGATGAAATAGCCCGCCTTGGCCGCAACACCGGGGGCCATCATCTGGCTCCAAAATTATATATCCCATTTTTTTAAGCAGCACACGCGGGTTTTCTTTACCGTTTTTCTGAAAACGAAGATGGCAAGGATCGTGATAAAAAACTCGCAGACCGTTATTGATTTGTGGCGGCAGATATTCTTTGAAAAATGCTGTAAATTCTTGGATACGACTGGAGAATACCTGTGCTTTTTTGTGCCACAGATCATTCTCAGCAAATAAAGTTGGATACGCGAGCAGATGCGTCGAGCAGGAAGCGCACGAGGTGATGATCGGCCCATCTGTTTCAGCAAAGGCCTCGATATTCCGTTGCGCCAAATCACGGGCTTGCTCTATACGGCCAGAACTCCAAGCAGCCAGACCGCAGCAACATTGATCAGCAGGAATCTGTGTGCTGAGGTTGCAGCGGCGTAACAGGTTCTTTGTCGCCACCGCAATAGAAGGCTGGAGATGACGGGCAAAGCAGCCTGTGAAATAACTGACATCGCCGCCCGTTGTTGTCTTTTCTGTCTTTTCCACCGTTGCGTTAGACTGACGCTCTTCCAGTAGGTTAAGTCGCAACCGTAGGCCAGAATCGGCAGGCAGAGCAAGAACGCGCTTCAGACTGATCCCCGCTCTCACCAAGCCCTCGAACAAGACTGGATTCCCCAGCACCGTACAGACCGCTGCCTTGTGCAGACTGGCAGGGCCATCAAACAGAGAGAAACGGCTGCGGGTCTCAGCGATAAGCTGGGTAATCGGCAGGTTGCGCGGGCAGACCTGTTCACAGGCCCCGCAAAGCAGGCAGCGAGAAAACACGTCCGCAAAGACAATAGAAATCGAGTTGGTACTTGTGGCTGTGGCCAGTAGGTGCATCCGGCCTCTGGCAGTGAGCGACTCGCGGCCTTCCGTGCGAAAAACAGGACAAACCGTCATACAAGCCCCGCATTTGGCGCAACCAGTCTCATCGTTTTGATTCCTTTTGTTCATTTCAGCCCCTCCAGTTCATAGCAACCATTTGTTGCTGCTGATAATAGACCTCTCGTACAAATCATCCGCAAGCAACTTTTACAGGATCAGCGACTTCATAACAAGACAAGCGCACTCCACCTATAACCGTTCTGTGGGCTTTAAAAAATGCCCAAGAGTACCATACTTCCGCTGTATCAGCATCCTGCCCCAAAACATCCTTCCTACCATTTTCCCTTTGCAATTTCAGCCATAATATGGCAGTATTCACATGTTAAATTCCATCGTTACCCATCAGGGAGCTGATGCGGAGGACACCTCTCCGCCTTTGTGCATCTGAGCGAAAACTCACGGCGTTTTAGTGCGA
Source organism: Candidatus Electronema aureum (assembly GCA_004284765.1). GTDB lineage: Bacteria > Desulfobacterota > Desulfobulbia > Desulfobulbales > Desulfobulbaceae > Electronema > Electronema aureum. The sequence continues at coordinate 3,433 of NQJD01000021.1, read as the reverse complement.
TGCGGGTTGAATCAGAGCCTAAGCTCTGCCCTCCTTACTCTGCCAGACGGGAGCGAAATCAACCGCTCTGCGCCTCCTTCGTTCTTTCTTGTTAAAATTAAGGTTCCGTTCTGAGCATTCTTGCGCTTTGGACGGTTTTTGAAAACTTTGTAGTAAAGAAGGAGCTATTCATGAACGCAATTGCAGAAAACGCCGCCGCTCAGATCAGCGGCGCAGTGATGGTGATCGGCGGCGGCGTAGCCGGGGTGCAGACCGCGCTTGACCTGACCGAGCTGGGCTACAAGGTCTATCTGGTGGAGAAATCCGGGGCTATCGGTGGGGTCATGGCCCGCTTGGATAAAACCTTTCCCACCAACGACTGCTCGCTCTGTATTCTCGCGCCCAAGTTAGTGGAAGCGGGCCGCGATCCGAACATCGAAATCCTCACCCTCTCTGAGTTGGTTGAGCTGAAAGGCGAGCCGGGTAACTTCACTGCCACGATCAGGAAACAGCCGCGCTACATCGATGAAGAAGTCTGCACCGGCTGCGGCCAATGCACCATCTACTGCCTGAAACAGATCGGCAACGACTTCAACGAGAATCTGGAAACCAATCACGCGGCCCATATTGACTACTCGCAGGCGGTGCCGACCTCCTATTATATCGACGCGAAAGCCTGCCTCAAGCTTAATCACGACACCTGCGGCCTCTGCGCTGTAGCCTGCCAAGCTGGGGCGATCCGCTTTGATGACACTGAGAAGATGCTGGAGATTCCGGTCGGTGCGGTGATTCTCGCGCCGGGCTTTGGCCGAGTGAGCGACGAGATCATGGCCAAGTACGGCTTGGGCAAATTCCAAGACGTGGTTACGGCCTTTGAGCACGAGCGGCTGATGTGCGCCTCTGGCCCGACCGGCGGCGAAATTCTGCGCATCTCTGACCATAAGCACCCAAAGAAGATCGCCTTCCTCCAGTGCATCGGCTCGCGCGACGAAACCTGCGGCAACAACTACTGCTCCTCGGTCTGCTGCATGTACGCGATCAAACAGGCCAGCTTGGCCCGTGAGCACGACCCGAACTGCGAAATCACCCTCTTTTACATGGATGTGCGCACCCACGGCAAGGGTTTTGACGCGGCCCGTAAACGAGCGGTTGAAGAAGGCAAGTTCCAGGTGATCTACGCCCGTCCGCCTAAGGTGGAGGATGTCTTTGGCGGTGGCTTGCTCCTGACGTGGGCAACCGAGGACGGCCAGCATCACTGCGAGAAGTTCGATCTGGTCGTGCTTTCACAGGGCCTTGAGGCACCGGACGAGGCAGACAAGCTGGCGCAAGCTGCTGGCATTGATCTGAACGAATACCTCTTCGCCCGCACGGACAGATACACGCCGTTAGCCACGAGCAGGCCGGGCGTGTACGTGATCGGTGCGTTCCAAGGGCCGAAAGATATTCCTGATTCTGTCACTCAGGCAGGCGGGGCTGCTGCCCTCTGCGCGGGCCAGCTTGCTCCTGCGCGGGGCAGCGCGACCGTGAAGGCGGTCTTCCCGGACGAGCGCGACATCAGCGCGGAGGAGCCGCGAGTCGGCGTGTTCGTCTGTCACTGCGGCATCAACATCGGCGGCGTGGTCAAGGTGCCTTCAGTGGCGGAATACGCCAGCACCCTGCCCAATGTCGTGTACGCCACCGACAATATGTACTCCTGCTCGCAGGACGCGCAGAAGGTGCTGGTTGAGGCTATCCACAAACATAAGCTCAACCGCTTGGTCGTGGCCGCCTGCACCCCGCGCACCCACGAGCCGCTCTTTCAAGCGACCTTGCGCGAGGCCGGGCTGAACCGCTCGCTCTTCGAGATGGCGAACATACGCGACCAATGTTCCTGGGTACACATGCACGAGCCAGAGCGGGCAACTGCGAAGGCCAAGGACGCAGTACGGATGGCGGTGGCGAAAGCCTGTCATCTGACCTCGTTAGAGGAAATGCAGCTGCCGGTTACGCCTGCGGCTCTGGTGATCGGCGGCGGCTTGGCGGGCATGACCGCAGCCTTAACGATAGCTGACCAAGGTTTTGCCGTGACCCTGATCGAGCGGGAAAAGACACTCGGCGGCAAGGCCTTGCTCCTCACTGCTGACCGGCACGGCAATGATCCCCGGAAAGCGATGCAAGTAGTCAGCGATAGAGTTGCCGCTCATCCAAAAATTACCGTTCTTACCGAGGCCGCAGTGACGGCGATTTCTGGCTATGTGGGCAACTTCACCACTACTGTGGAAAGCAAGGGGGCCAGTGAGATCATCCATCATGGCGTGACTATTCTGGCTACTGGCGGCAATCCCTATCAGCCGAGCCAGTACTGTTACGGCTCCTCGCCCAAGATCGTCACTCAGATGGAGCTGGAGCAACGGCTTGTTGCAAATCAAGCTGACTTGAAGGCAGCAAAGCAGGCAGTGATGATTCAGTGCGTCGGCTCACGGGATGAGGACTTGACCTATTGTAGCCGGGTCTGCTGCGGCCAAGCATTGAAGAACGCCCTGCGCCTCAAGGCTCTTCAGCCGGAGATGCAGATTGTCGTCCTCTACCGCGACATGCGGGCTTACGGTTTCATGGAGGATGAGTACCGCAAGGCGCGTCAGCTCGGCGTGATTTTCACCCGTTACAGCTTGGAGCGCAAGCCGGAGGTCAGCGTGAACGGCGATGCGGTCACAGTGCGTTATTTTGATCCGCTGCTTGGCGAGGAGCTGGAGCTGAACGCCGACCTGCTCGCGCTCTCCACCGGGATTGTCCCGGAAGACCCGACCGCGCTGGCAAAGATGCTGAAGGTGCCGGTCACGGCGGAGAAGTTCTTCTTGGAGGCGCATGTCAAATTGCAGCCGGTGGATCTGCCGGTTGATGGCACCTACGTCTGCGGCTTGGCGCATTCGCCGCGCGGCATGGACGAGACCATTGCTCAGGCGCAAGCTGCGGCGGGCCGCGCCTGCCATCCGTTGGCCAAAGGCTCGGTCACGCCCGCGCCCATCGTCTCCAAGATTGACCCGGAGAAGTGCATCGGCTGCGCCGCCTGCGAGACCTTCTGCCCGTACAAGGCGATTGAGATGTATAAGGACGACAAGAAGCGCAAAGCGCGCACCATCACCGCCTCGTGCAAAGGCTGCGGCGTGTGCGCCGCCCGCTGCCCAACGATGGCCATTGACATGGGCCGCTTCACCTTGGACGGCATCATGGCCCAGATCAGGGCCTTTGGGGAGGAGGTCGCGGCGTAACTGAGCGGCTTAAAAAGAAAAACGTAGCCCGGATTGCAGATGCGGGCTGCGTTTGTTTTTTGTTTGACAGAAAGGCAGCGGTAATGGTGAACCATGAGTGGCAAAGCGGACGGCTCCCTAAAAAACACATTGAATTTACCATTAAAAACAATATAATATTGAAAAAGTTGACTTCCGACTTGGTCTCAGTTTTCAGAGGGCGAATG
>NQJD01000020.1 GCA_004284765.1 Candidatus Electronema aureum | reverse complement strand
AAGACAGCAATAACAAAATCGTCTCGATCCATTGGCGCACTCCTTGTGAATAGGGCTTAGATACCACTATTCTACAGGATGCGCCCAATGGATCGGGCATCTTTTTTAAGAGTTGCACATTAGGTTATATTCATCTTTGCAAGGAGGACAGAATGAAAACAACGTTGAAGGGACTGCTGTTCTTGGCCGCGCTGCTCGTGCTGGCGGTCGGACAAGCGCAGGCCGCCATTGACCCGACCACGGCGAAGAAGCTGCTGACAGGGGACGGGGCCGATGGCGAGGAGTTTGGCTCTTCCGTGTCGGTGTCCGGGGACACGGCAGTCATCGGGGCACACTACGATGATGGTGGGAAAGGGGCGGTCTATATTTTTACCCGGGCTGTGGACGGCAGCTGGAGCCAGCAGAAGCTGACCGCCGATGACGGGGCCGCTGGCGACGAGTTCGGTGTCAGTGTGGCTGTGTCCGGGGACATGGCAATCATCGGGGCATGCCACGATGACGACAAGGGCACTGATTCCGGCTCGGCCTATGTGTTTGTCCGGGCTGCGGGCGGTAGCTGGAGCCAGCAGAAGAAGCTGATCGCCACTGACGGGGTTGCTGATGACCTTTTCGGCTCTTCTGTGTCAGTGGATGGCGACACAGCAATCATCGGGGCGCACGGCAATGACAGCGGTAAAGGCGTGGCGTATGTCTTTACCCGTACCAATGGTGTGTGGAGCGAGCAGCCAAAGCTAACCGATAATGACGGGGCTACTCATGACTACTTCGGCACATCCGTGTCACTGGCCGGAGACACAGCGATCATCGGTGCTTCCGGCAATGACAGCAGAAAAGGCGCGGCATACGTCTTTACCCGCACGGGCAGTGTGTGGAGCCAGCAGCAGAAGCTGATTGCCGCAGACGGGGCCGCTGATGACTATTTCGGCTCTTCTGTGTCAGTGGATGGAGACACAGCGATCATCGGTGCTTCCGGTAATGACACTGAGAAAGGCGCGGCGTATGTCTTTACTCGCACGAGTGGTGTGTGGACGCAGCAGCAGCCAAAGCTAACCGCCACTGACGGGAGTGAGGTTGACTGGTTTGGTTATTCTGTATCGGTGGATGGGGACACGGTGGTTGTCGGGGCTTCTAACAATGACACCAGCAAAGGCGCGGCATACGTCTTTACTTGCACGGGCAGCACATGGAACCAGCAAAGCAAGCTGGTCGCCGCTGACGGAGGCGCTGATGACTATTTCGGCTCTTCCGTGGCCGTGGATGGGGATACGGTGGTCGTCGGAGCGTATGGCGATGACAGTGCCAAAGGCTCTGCCTATGTCTTCGGTGGGCCGGTTAGTGCCGCGCTGCCTGCTATCAACTTCCTCCTTCTGCGCAACTGATGATACGGCAAGGCAGGCTGATGGCTTCTCTGTCATCGTTGACAAAAGTCCCTGAGTAGGGTACTTATGCGCTATCTGACTGATCATTCCCCATTCAACATATATTAAGGTGGCAGTATGTCTCTCCAAGTCTTTACAACAAGCTCCGGGTTCAGCACCGAGGTGGCGGCTGAACTCGGTGGCGAACACCTGAACTCCTGCTTTGCCTGCGGTGCCTGCTCCAGTGCCTGCCCGGTGAGCATGGCGGTTCCGGCCTACGATCCCCGTAAAATCATCCACATGATTCGCCTCGGCATGGAGGAACGGCTGCTCTCCTCTGACCTGCTCTGGTACTGCTCTGGCTGCCGCAGCTGTGTGCCGGTCTGCCCGCAGAATGTGGGCTTTGCTGACATCATGACCGTGCTGCGCAAGCTGGCTCTGAAGAAGGGCTATGTCACGCTGGAGCAGCTGGTTGAGAAAGGCAAGGCTGCTCAGGTGCAGCGTGATCTCTGCGTCTCCTGCCTCACCTGTATCCGGGTCTGTCCTTGGGACATTCCTAAGATCGACAACAGCGGTGTAGCAACTATTGACCCGACTGAGTGCCGGGCGTGCGGTATCTGCGCGGGCGAATGCCCAGCTCAGGCTATTGTCCTCAATCAGGCCGAAGACGAGCGGTTGCTCGCTGCCTGCTGCGCAAATTAACATCTGTGGAGAGAACGATGAGTTTCACACCAGACATCCGTCTGTTCAGCTGTCATTACACCGCCCAGCAGAGCTGCACCGAGGGCGGCAGTATCCTGCGGGAACTGAACTTCCCGGCCAACATCACCATGACCCGCTTGGCCTGCACCGGCAAGATAGAAGAGACTGACCTGCTCAAAGCCTTTGAAGACGGGGCGGACGGCGTGTATGTGGTCGGCTGCCCGCTGGATGGCTGCCACAATGTCAAGGGCAGCCAGCGGGCGGCCAAGCGAGTTGCCTCGGTGCGCAAGGCCCTGGTCGAGATGGGCGTGGAACAAGATCGGGTGCGGATGTACCACGTAGAGCGCGGCCTGCATCCTGAGTTCATTGCCGTAGCTGAGGAAATGGATGCGTTGATCCGCAGCCTCGGGCCAAGTCCTTTCTGCCGCAAGGCGGCTTGATTTATCGTATTGGGAGATTGCCATGATAGTAGCTGAACGGAAGCCGCTGGCTGAAATACTGAAGATGGTGCAGGACTGCAAGCGCATCCTCGTGCTGGCCTGCAAGGGCTGTGTCACAGTCTGCTCCGCAGGCGGGGAGCGAGAAGCAGAGATACTTGCCTCGCTGGTGCGCCTCGGCTTGCAGAAGGAAGGCAAGGAGGCTGAGGTAAACACGGCATCTTTGGTGCGTCAGTGCGACAAAGAATACATCGACAGCCTTGATCAGTACAAAGGCCAGTACGATGCTATTCTCTCGACTGCCTGCGGGGTCGGCGTGAATTTCATTGCCAATCTGCGGCCTGCCGAGCATGTGTATCCCGCCCTGAATACCACCTTCTTTGGTGGCTCTGCCGAGCAAGGCGTGTGGAAGGAGATGTGTGCAGGTTGCGGCCACTGTGTGCTGCACTTCACTGGCGGCCTCTGCCCTGTGGCCCGCTGTGCCAAGAGCCTGATGAATGGCCCCTGTGGTGGCTCGGTTAATGGCCGCTGTGAGATCAATGCCGAGACTGATTGCGTCTGGCAGATGATCTACGACCGCATGGGCAGGTTAGAGCGGCAGCAGGAGCTGACTGCATCAGCACCTATCCGCGATTGGTCAAGCTCTGGGCATGGTGGGCCAAGGAAGAGGGTACGGGAGGATTTGACGGTGTAGGGTCTTCATACGCTGACAGGTTGAATTCAAGCAGTATAACTGCTTAGGGATCAACCTGTCGGCATTTCGCTAAAAGTGATAGAGGGAGAGTAACATGGCTATTGTCTATGATGTCAAGCTGACGCTCGAACAAAACAAACCCAGCAAAGCTATTAAGGTGACTGTCTCGTACAAGCTCAAGCTATCGAAGTTAGAGGAGCTGACCAAGGGGCTTCTTTTTAAAGAAGATATATCGCTTTGGGGGTCAGATGCTCCGCATGACGAGCAATGTTCACCGAATGAAGAATGGTGTCCTCCCTATGAGGACGGGATTGACGATAAGCTGTACAACTTTTCAACAAAAATTATACACGTACCACCTTACACTTTTGAACGGAGCGTAATCTTAGGGGAAGACGTGCTGGATGAAGACTCGCTGCATCTTGTTCCTGTCGATGAAATATATGCACTCGTCTGCGTGACCCCCGTTATATCAAAAGGCTCTTGCAGCAAAAGCAATATCGTCAAGGCTGAAATCGGGCAGTAAGCGTCTTGAACTTGTTCACCAGCCTATTGGATCAGCTATAGGCTGGTGTTTTTCTGTTTACAACACAAACAGTTCTTTGCAGCACAGTAATGCTGAGAAATAAACAATCTGAACGATTCACTTCGTCAGCATCCTGCCAATACTCTTTGCTTGATCAATTTTTTCCTGCACCGCAGCAACCTCGCGTACACCGGGCAACTGCTTTGTAATGCCCTCTATACCGGTTGATTCTTCCACTTCATCTAAGCCGCTTTTAAATGAGCGGATGGCTTTGCCCAAACCTGCACCGATCTCCGGCAGTTTTTTACCACCAAAGAGCAGAAAGGCAATGGCAAAAATCACGACTAATTCAGGGGTTCCGAGTCCAAACATGACAGTTTCACTCCTATGAGAAGGTTGTCAGGGCTGCACTTTAGCTCTCTTTACTGTTGTCCTTTTCTATGGTCTTGGGATCATCGTCTGATTTTTTGACGCTGTCTTTGAAGTTTCTGATTCCCTTGCCAATGCCAGAACCAATCTCCGGCAGCTTACCAGCTCCAAAAATGATCACGATGATGACCAGAATGATAATCAGCTCAGGCATTCCCAGTCCGAACATAAACCACACCTCAGGTTGAGATATCTAAAAAAAAGAAAACGTCATGCAAACAGAGCTACGCATCCTTCAATGTAGCAGCCAGCTCTGTCTGCTGTCAACTGGCAATCAGCGTACTGGCGGTCGCTCTAAGTGAGCTTCAGGCCGGGCAGCAACAGACACCGGTGCTGCTGTTTTGCTCGTCTGCCGCAGGGTGGTCATGGCCGTGGCAACCATGCCTGCCACGTCAGTGAGATTGCCGGGCACGATCATGGTGTTGTTCACCTTGGCCAGTTTGCCGAATTCATCCAAATATTTCTTGGCCACCTCAAGATTAGCTGCCTCTCGACCGCCAGTGGAAGCCAGTGCTTCGCCGACCTTGCGGATTCCTTCAGCTGTGGCCTCGGCGACTTTGAGGATTTCCTGCGCCCGGCCCTCGGCCTCGTTGATCCGCTTCATCTTTTCGCCCTCGGAGCGGGCAATAGCCTCGGAACGTTCACCCTCAGCCCGGTTGATCATCGACTGCCGATCGCCTTCGGAACGGGCGATCTCGGCCCGCTTCTCGCGCTCGGCCTGCATCTGCTTTTCCATCGCTTCCAGCACTGAGCGCGGTGGCTGAATATCTTTGATCTCGTAGCGCAGCACCTTGATGCCCCAGTTCTGAGCCGCATCGTCAATCGCCTCAACCACCTGCTTGTTCAGGGTTTCTCTGGCTTCAAAGGTGCTGTCCAAAGTGATCTTGCCGATGGCGGAGCGGAGCGAGGTCTGTGCAAGCTGAGAGGCGGCGAAATGATAATCTGCAATGCCGTAGGCTGACTGGCGCGAGTTGATCACTTGGAGATACATGATGCCATCAACCTCTAACGTCACGTTGTCCGCCGTGATGCAGGTTTGACTGCCGATATCAATCGGCTCTTCCTTTAGGTTCCGTTTGTAGGCGATCTTGTCGAGAAAAGGAATGAGGATATGAAAGCCAGCTTCCAGTGTGTCACGATATTTTCCCAATCGTTCAATTACATATTCATTACGCTGGGGAACAATAACTGCTGTTTTCCAAACCAAAATGATAAAAAAGATAACTAAGACAATGACACCAAATAACAAACCGCTCATGTTACCTCCTCCTTGTTCGCACTCAAGGCGCGAACTTTGATAATAAGGTCTTTCTTATCTACAATCAACACCACCGTACCCTCGGCAATAGGTTCATCAGAAGTGGCTCGCCAGAACGAACCTCCGTATTTGACCCTGCCATCAGCAGGTGGAATGATAGCATCAGTGACAACCCCGGTGGCAGGGGTAGAATTCATATTCACAGAATCAGCTTCTTCGCTCGAACTGCCGCTAAAAATTGATTTAAGCCGCGCTCTGAGCAGGATCAAACTGAGGAGTGAGCAGACGAGAAAAATGAGGAGCTGGGCGGTAAGCGGCACACTGATCACAGCCAAGACCGCTGCCGCACACCACGCCCCAATGCCGAGGAAGAAGAGGAAGAAACTGGGAAAAATCAGTTCAGTGAAAAAACAGAATATCCCGAACAGAAACCAGATCAACACGGGTGAAACGTCCATAATTTCCGCTCCTTGAAAATAGAAGGAACAGCAGTGACAAATTAACTCGCGTTATTATACCGTGTTCCGACCCAAAGAAGAAGCACGATCAGACAAAAATCACCTTGCAGAAACGTCGTTTCCCCACTTTTAGCAGCATTTCGCCGTGAGCAAGGAGTTCCGCGTTGGCATCTACTGCCTTTTCCCCATTGACGGTCACGGCGTTTTGCGTAATCATTCTACGGCCATCAGAGGCAGAGGAAACCAGCTCGGCCTCTAAGAGCAGCTTGGCTAACAGAATTGAGCCACCAGCGACCAAGATTTTTTCCGGGATATCATCGGGTAACTCTCGTTGCTTGAAAACCTGCTCAAAATGCTTTTCCGCTGCTTCCGCCGCGTCTTGATCATGAAATCGAGCTACTAATTCTTTGGCTAACCGTACCTTGACCGCCTTGGGATGCGCTCTGCCTTCTTCAACATCCTGTTTTAAGACAGCGATTTCTGCTAAAGATAGATCACTGAGCAGTTCATAGTAGCGAAACATCAGCGGGTCACTGATCGACAGCACCTTGCCAAAAATTTCGTTCGGTGGCTCGGAGATACCGATATAATTACCCAACGACTTGCTCATTTTATTCACCCCGTCCAAACCTTCCAACAGCGGAGTGGTCAGCACAACTTGGGGCTGCATTCCCCGATAACGTTGCATTTCCCGGCCCATGAGTAGGTTGAAAAGCTGATCGGTGCCACCTAATTCCACATCGGCTTCCAGAGCCACCGAGTCATAGCCCTGAAAGAGGGGGTAGAAGAATTCATGAATAAAAATAGGTCGATTGCTGGTGAACCGTTTTTTGAAATCATCGCGCTCCAGCATTCGAGCTACGGTCAACTCTGAGGCTAACCGAATCATGTCGTAGGCAGAAAGCTGGCCCAACCAAGCCGAATTAAAAACCACTTTGGTCTTGGCAGGGTCAAGCATCTTGAAAACCTGAGCTTTGTAGGTCTCGGCGTTGCGAACCACATCCTCGCGACTCAGAGGCGGTCGGGTTTCAGATTTGCCAGTTGGGTCGCCAATTTGGGCTGTGAAGTCACCAATGAGAAAATGCACTTCGTGGCCAAGCTGCTGAAATTGACGCAGCTTTTGCAACAACACGGTATGACCAAGGTGAAGATCAGGCGCAGTAGGATCAAAGCCCACTTTAATTTTTAGCGGCTTGCCGCTTTCCAACGAAGCCTTGAGCTTCTGCTCCAGCTCCTCCTTGGAAATTAACCCCTCGCAGCCGCGCTCAATCAGGGCGATCTGCTCCTCAACCGGTTTCATCATGGTGTTATTTTGCATATTCCACCGCCCTCGTTTCCCGAATCACCGTAACCCGAATCTGGCCGGGATAGGTCAGCTGCTCCTCAATCGCCTTGGCAATGTCGCGGCTCATCAGGGTTGCTGCGTCATCGCCTACCTGCTGACTGTTGACAATAATTCGCAGATCGCGTCCGGCCTGTACCGCGTAAGATTTCTCCACACCCGCAAAAGCGTTAGCGATCTTTTCTAAATCTTCTAAGCGTTTAACATAGCTTTGCAGCATCTCTTTTCGTGCGCCAGGTCGGGCACCAGAAAGGGCATCTGCGGACTGCACCAGCACATCCAGCACGCTCTGCGGCGGCTGATCCTCATGATGGGCACCGATGGCGTAAACAATATCTTCACGCTCGCCGTATTTTTTTGCTAAATCACGACCGATAACGGCATGGGAGCCTTCCACCTCGTGATCCACCGCTTTACCGATATCATGCAACAGCCCGGCTCGTTTGGCCTTTTTCACATCGATGCCCAGCTCTGCCGCCATGACTCCACAGAGAAAGGCCACTTCCAAGGAATGCTGAAGAATGTTCTGGCCGTAGCTGGATCGGTACTTCAGCCGCCCGATTAAATTGATTAAATCAACGTGCATCCCGTGTACGCCGACATCAAAGGTGGCTTTTTCACCGGCCTCTTTAATTTCTACATCCAAATCGTGCGTGACTTTGGCCACCACTTCTTCAATCCGGGCCGGATGTATTCTACCATCAGAAATAAGCTGAAGCAGCGACTGACGAGCTATTTCTCGCCGAATCGGGTTAAAGCCGGAGAGAATAACCGCTTCTGGGGTGTCGTCGATGATAATATCAATACCAGTCGCTGCCTCAATCGCTCGGATGTTGCGTCCTTCTCTGCCGATAATTCGCCCTTTCATTTCATCATTAGGCAAAGGTACCATAGAAACGGTTTTATCCGCAACATAATCACCGGCATAACGGGCAATGGCCAAAGCAAGAATATTTTTCCCCTTGCGATCAGCCTCCAGTTTCATTTCATTCTCAATCCTTGTCAATCGTTTAGCAGCATCCATCCGGGCTTCGCTTTCAATTGACTCTATCAGCAGCCTTTTGGCCTCATCACAACTGACTCCGGCAATCTTTTCCAATTTCTGCTGCTGCTCGACAATCAGCAATTTTGCCTCGTTTTCCCGCTCAACAACAGTCTGCTCTTTAGCTGTCAACTTTCTTTCGCGGGAAGTGAGATCAGTTTCCTTGTCCTTGAGATCATTCAGCTCCTCATGGACTTTGTCTAATTTTCGCTCTAATCGCCGCTGCTCGTTTTCAATATTTTTTCGAGAATTTTTAATCTCCAGTTCAGCCTCGTTTTTAGACTGATAGATTTCTTCTTTCACTTGGAGCAGTTTTTCTTTCTTGATCTGCTCGGCTTCATGAATGGCGTTTTCAATAATCAGCAGACGCTGTTTCTCAATATCCGCCTGATTGCCTTCAATTAACTTCTTTCGGAGAAAAAAACCAACCCCAGCTCCTACGGCCAAGGTCAGGGCAAACAGTAATGCTGTTGTCCCGTTCATAATTGCATAACCTAAGATATAATTGCAGCAGCTTCTCCGTTTACGGAAATAACTGCGGATAATGGAATGAAGAAATACATTTCTGCTGCTACAGAAGGGACGATGAAAAGCGGAGATGCAGGATAACACGGCAGGACGCTGCCGCATCGGGTTAGAAGGGAAGGGATTTTTACAACAGGGTTGATGATAGACCTGATTCTGTCAGGCTTACGTACTCAACACCGTTTCGGCTGTAAAAAATCCCCGCACTGCCGTGTCAACAGAATGATTAAACCTATCGAAATAGGTGGGCGCGCCATGCTGTCGTCTGGAAATCAATAAAGTTTTCCATAGTCCAGCAGAATAGGAGCTGCCCTATCAAAGAGAGTTGGCTCAATACTCTGTCGATCACAAACAGCGCAGGGAAACTTGCTTTCTATTCTATAAAATAAAAAACCGGAAAAAGCAAAACCTATTTTTTCCGCTCACCCCTGCAACACCGCCACAACCTTATCAGTCAGACCTGAAATCAAGTGCTTCCGCTCTATGTCCAATTTTCGCTCTGCCTGAAATCTGCTGAAGGCATTTTCTTGGCTCACGCAGCGCGCAACCAAGCGCAAGCAGCCCAGCACTAACATCGTACTTGAGGGAACCGCATTGCCGTTCAGGCTCAGACCGGTTAGCTCCAGCTCTTCGCGCAGCAGCGTGACCGCTTGCTGCACTTCCTCGTCCGGCGCATCGGTATAAAAAGAAAATTCCTGCCCGAACAGGGCAACGCTGATCCGGCGTTCGTCCATGCTTCTGTCAGCTCCGGCGCGAAAAAATTGACGCAGACATCATTCTGCTCAATGGTATCAATTGCCTTTATCTCCTTTTTTGCCCAATTCAGACTCCCAGCCTTCAATGCGGCCCAGTAGCCCAGACAGCCGGGCACTAATTTCTGTCCGCTGCTTCTGCATGTCAGCATTCTCTAACTTGAGCAGCTCGCACTCTTCCTCGCGGTCGCGGAGTTTTTTTTCCAAGGTCTGGATTTTTTCCTTTTGCTCCTTGTATCGGCTGATCAAACTCTCAACTAACTGTTCAAGCCGGACAATCTCATCGTTATTCTTCATAATGAATGCGCTCCTCCGTGCGCCTTCAGGACAGTCTCGAAAAATTTCACTGCAAATCAGCAGTAAATACCAGTTTTGCGGCTTGGCGGCAATTGAAAAATTTTCTGTTGCGGTTTTAGCGAAAATATTGCCAGCTCACTGGCCTGCCTTGGCAATAGGGCAGATGTCCATGAAAAGGCCGCTGATCGCCGTCAAAAACTAAGGGGAGAAAATAGCGGTCGCCTTCCCACATCGGCAACTGGTCTAGCTCTGCCAGCGGATGCCAACCAATTTCCCCTTCCGGGCAGTGGGATTGGGGGAGACCGTCAAAGGCAGTGATCAGAAAAATGAAACCGAGCCAATTTTCCCCGCCTATGCCAAAGCCGGGCCAATTCACGGTACCGCGCAGCGTCATTTCTCGGCAAATGATACCCGCTTCTTCCTCAATTTCCCGCACCATGCAAGAATACACATCCTCGTTTGCCTGCATCTTACCGCCGAAGCCGTTGTATTTACCGAGATGCTGGTCGTCTTGGCGGGTATTACGGTGCAACAGCAGCACGTGTTGAGCATCCGGGGAGAGAACATAACCAAGAGTGCCGATGATTGGAGTGTACATGCTGATTACGTTGATTTTTTCTGCAAAAATATCCGCTACAGACCTCTTTTTGCCGTTTTTTTCAAAAAGTGTGCTACAATCGAACACTGTTCAGGCTGCTTGGCAGCCGAAATGTTCCCTCAGATGCTTAGGTTTCCCATGCCGTCAGTTGTCAAAAAAATCGTTCTTGCCTACTTTATCCTTGCCGCTGCGCCCGCCTCCGCGCAATTTCAGCTGCCGAACAACATCAGCAGACTTCCGGCTCCTCAGTCTGTCAGCTCGACTGTGACAGAATTTAATTTTCCGGTCTATGCGCTGATGGTACCCAATGTCAACTTTTGGGAAAAAATCTACGGAACTTACAGCGAATCCCAAGGAGTTTTGCACGACAAAAGTGACCTCAGCCTCGTTTACGCCGTGATCAATCTGGCAGCCAAGGATACTCCGGGCGCAGCCAAAATCAATGAAAAACTTGGCGAGTTAGCCCGATTCCGTTATGGTGGCCTTTTGCGAAAATTCGCGGAAGGCGGAATGCCGCAAACCGCTGAAGAATTGAGAATTTACTCACTATTCAAACAGAAAACTCCTGTAGCCTTTGCTGTTGCTGCGGAAAATATGCGAGTGCAGACTGGCCTGAAAAATCGTTTTCAAGAAGGGGTGGTGCGTTCTGGTGCCTACATGCCTGCGATCAAGCGGATCATGCGGATGCATGATCTGCCGCTGGAGCTGGCCTATCTGCCCCATGTTGAATCCTCCTTCAATCCGGGGGCGCATTCTAAGGCTGCTGCGGTTGGATTGTGGCAATTTACCCGCTACACCGGCAAAGAGTTCATGCGCGTCAACGAGCTGGTTGATGAGCGTTTCGATCTTTACATCGCCACCGATGCCGCCGCGCGTTTTCTCAAGGAAAACTATCGGCAACTTGGCTCTTGGCCGCTCGCACTCACTGCCTATAACCACGGTCGAGGGGGGATGCTGCGCGCCAAGAAGCAGTGGGGCAGTTATCCGGCCATCTTTGCTAATCATTCCGGCAGTGCCTTTGGCTTTGCCTCCAAGAATTTTTATTCGGAATTTATTGCCGCACTGCGTGTCGCTCGACGTTTGGAAAACGACCAGAATTTACTTCGTGAGCGGCCTTTAATCACTGCGTCGTTGCGACTGAAAGGTTATGCCTCAGCCCCAGAATTGCGCCAGTATTTTGGTGTTTCCGAGACGGAATTCAATCGTTTGAATCCCGCGCTGCTGCAACCTCTATTGGAGGGGAAAAAGTATATTCCCAGTGAGGTGATTATTCATCTGCCTGCCACCCACTTTATCCGTGAACGCATTCGCACCATGCCGGGGACCCTGCTTTACAACAGTCAACTACCTGATTTCGTGCCAGTAAGACCAAAACCGCAGGTACAGCGGAGCTACAGAGTCAAACCAAACAAGACCTCTGCTGTCCGTAGCTTTCGTATTCCTACAAAAAAATCAAGTAAATCAAATATAATAAAAAATAAACGATCAGACAATACAGTAGCTCTCCGGCGCACTGCCAAGACCAAAGCTGTGCAAAAGAAAACAACAAAACGCAAACGGTAAACAGCATGGACATCTCGAAAACCATCGCGGAACTGAAAAACCGGCCTGACTTCACCGAAAAAGTCGGCATGATCCTCATTCACAACGGTGTTGTGCGGAACTGGTCGCGCAAAGACGGCGCAGAGGTCAGCGGCTTGGAAACCGAAATCGATCAAGAACAAATCGAGCGGTTACGGCTGGAATACCTTATCTGGCCAGGTATTTATGAAATCATCATCGAAGCCGCTTCTGGCAGTTTTCAGCCCGGTGATGACCTACTTTTTATCATCGTAGCCGGAGACCTGCGCGAGCATGTTAAGCCGGTGCTGGCCGAGCTACTTGATCGGATTAAAGCTGAGGCAGTGCGTAAAAAAGAGCTACTTGCCTAAATTGTTCTGCCGCAATGACTGTTTCTGCACCTCAGCTTAGTAAACCGGGCCGTCTGACTTACTGGGCTTTTGCCTGTCGACCGGGCGAAAATCGTCCTGTGGCCCTGCTTCGCACCTTGCTCCGTATCCTGCTGATCATGTGGCAGGAATTCACCGATAGCAATATTTCTTTACGTGCCTCAGCCCTGACTTTTTCTGTGGTGCTGTCGATGGTGCCGCTGCTGGCGATGAGTACGGCCATCCTCAAGGGGCTGGGCAACGGCAATCAGATGCGGATCGCGGCCTACCGGCTGATTGATCAGCTTGATCCAGAATCTAGAGTGAAAGCAGCTGTTGAGCAAGCCGCATCTGCGGATGAACCGGCGGAACCAGAGCTGCCTTCGCTCAACCGCCATCTGCACAATGCGGTTGATACGGTCTTCGATTATGTAGAGAACACTAATTTTGCCGCGCTCGGTGCTTTTGGTATTGCGGGTCTGTTGATTGTGGTGATCACCGTTCTTAGTTCGGTGGAAGATGCCATGAATGCGATCTGGCATACCCGACGAGGCCGCCCGCTTTTTCGTAAAATCATGGATTACTTAGCCTTACTCGTTCTCTTGCCGATCTCGGTCAATATCGCCTTGGCTGGTGACGCAGTGCTGCAATCGCAAAAGATTATGGAGCATATCAATGCAGTCATTCCTTCGGCGTGGACGGTAGGCTTGCTACTCAAGCTGTTGCCCTTTATTTTCATCACCTTGTCCTTGATGATGATGTATCTTTTTTTCCCCAGCGTCAAAGTCAAAACCGGAGCGGCGCTCTGCGGGGCACTGTTTGGGGCAGTATTTTGGTTTATTGTTCAGAGAGGTTATGTGGCCCTCCAGGTCGGTGTGGCCAATTACAACGCCATTTACGGTTCCTTTGCCACTGTGCCGCTCTTTCTGGTCTGGATGCAGCTTGGCTGGATGTTTATTTTGCTCGGCGCAGTGCTGGCTTACGCGATTCAAAATCGCAACCATTACCGACTGCCCGGCGCGGACAGTACAGCTCGGCAGCGGCTTCAACAGGCGTTTGATGTCCTGCTCACGGTTTATGGCAATTTTGCCCGTGCCCAAGCCACTGAGGAGGAGGAATTGGCCGAAAGCTGCGCAGTCAGGAATGAGGCTGATTTGGGCCAAACCGTAGATATGCTCATCACCGGCGGATTGCTGCATGAGACCGAGCAAAACGGCACCACCGCCTTCATTCCATCTCGACCTGCGGAGCAGCTCTGTGCCGCCCACGTGGTGCAGTTAGTTTTTGGTCAGGGTTCAGAAAAAAATTCTGTAGGCGGTAAATTAGCCGGGCAAGTGGTTGAAGCGGCGGAACAAGCGATTGCGCCTGCGGAATTTCGCACTGCCTGTTTAATTGAACGGAGCTGCGAGGCATTTGAACCATGAGTGACAAAGCAAGCGGACGACACTTGAAAAACAACATATCTCTCGCATAAGTCATTCGCCCGCATTTAACCGTGAGTGATCAATAAAATACAATCGTTGTAGTGGTTAATTAATCTTTTCGATATGATTTGTTTTTCCGCCGGAAATTAACGGTAAATTGAATGTAATTTTTTAGGTGCCGTCCGCTTCACAACTCACGGTTCACTATTATCAACGAATAGACCTGTGCAGCATCCATCACCCTCCCATTGCGTCATCCGGCAGCGGGAACAAGCCTTTGTTGATCGCTTTCTCTCGTGCTGCCTCAACCGTTATCTTGCCCTCGTCAATCAGCCGCTGCAAGCACTGATCCATTGTCTGCATACCTTGCGAGGTGCCAGTCTGAATCATCGACTCAATCTGGTTAATTTTGCCTTCGCGGATGATGCTGGCCAATGCGTTCGAGCCGATCAGGATTTCAACCGCAGCGCAGCGACCTTTGCCGTCTTTGGTCTTGAGCAGCTGCTGGGCGATAACGCCCTTGAGTGAATCCGCCAGCATGGTGCGGGTTTGGGCCTGCTCCTCAGCCGGGAAAGCATTAATGATCCGGTCGATGGTCTTGGCCGCGCTGTTGGTGTGCAGCGTGCCGAAGATCAGAATGCCCAGTTCGGCGCAGGTCAGGGCCGCCGAGATGGTTTCCAGATCGCGCATTTCACCGACGAGAATGACATCAGGATTCTCGCGGTTGGCAACCTTCAGGGCTTGGGCAAAGCTCTTGGCATGACTACCGATTTCTCGCTGAGAAAAGACGCACTGCTTGTTAGGATGAACAAACTCCAGCGGGTCTTCAATAGTGATGATGTGCTTGGGATGCTTGTCGTTAATCAGGTCGATGATCGCCGCCATCGTGGTTGATTTACCGCTGCCAGTTGGCCCGGTGACTAAAACCATGCCGCGCACGTAGTCGGCAATGCCCTTCACCACGTCCGGCATTCCTAACTGGTCAAGGGTCAAAATCTTGGTCGGAATGATGCGGAAGACCGCGCCGAGACCTCGCTGCTGATAGAAGAAGTTGCAACGGAAACGACCCACGCCTTCCAGCGCATACGCCTTGTCGAAATCCCGGTTTTTGTCAATAATCGCCTGCTGATCCTGATCAAGGATTTCAAAGAGAATACGCTTGTTGCTTTCCGGGGTGAGTACTGGTTCGTCTAACGGCACCAGCTCGCCCCGCAAGCGCAGCATTGGCGGGAAGCCGATAACCATGTGCAGGTCGCTGGCCCCGCGTTCTTTCATCTGGTTGAAATATGAATCAATCTGTGCCATGATGTTTTACCGTGGATTTCTGTCCCGCTCGTGATGATCTGGTTTCAGGCTTTGGGTGCAAAGGGCTTTAGCAGCTCTTTCTTGTCGATGTTGGCCTTAGCAGTGTCATAGGTGATCTTCCCCTGCTGCAACATCTCCAGCACCGACTCATCCATCAGCTTCATGCCAGAAGCCCTGCCCATCTGCATAGTGGAGCGAATCTGGTAGGTTTTGTTGTCACGGATTAGGTTAGCAATAGACAGGTTGCCGAGCATAATTTCAGCAGCCATATGCATACAGGAGCCATCCGCGCTGGGCACTAATCGCTGGGTAAAGACCGCTTTCAGAGATTCACTGAGCATAGCCCGGATTTGATTCTGCTCACCAGAAGGATAGGAGTCAATGATCCGATCTACGGTTTTTGGCGCGCTGGAGGTGGACAAAGTGCCGATAACTAAATGGCCAGTTTCCGAAGCAGAGATAGCCAAGGAGACCGTTTCCAGATCGCGCAGCTCGCCGATCACAATCACGTCCGGGTCTTGGCGCAGCGCACCTTTCAGGGCGTTAGCATACGCCAAGGTGTCCTTGCCGATTTGCCGCTGATTCACCGCCCCTTTCTTGAGCGGGTGGACAAATTCAATTGGGTCTTCAACAGTCAGGATGTGATGCGCCTTGGTGCTGTTGATGTGATCAACCATTGAAGCCAGCGTGGTGGTCTTGCCGTGGCCTGTTGCCCCTGTCACCAAGATGATGCCTTGGTGATTTTCCAAAATTTTGTGCATTACATCCGGGATACCCAGCTCTTTGAAGGAAGGAATTTTGCCCGGAATAACTCGGAAGATGCAGCTAAGGCCGTTGTTATGAAACATAGCACTGCCTCGAAAACGACCCAAGCCTTCCACGTCATAGGCGAAATCTAACTGCATCTCATCGCGGAGGACGCGCTGCTGCTCCGGGTTTAAAATCTCCAGAATCACCTTGCGGCAGCTTGCGTCGGTGAGCGGCTGGCTTTTCAGCCGGATCATTTTGCCGAGCCGCCGCACCATAAACGGCTCGCCGGGCAGCACGTGAATGTCAGAGGCTTTCAGATCAACCGCCGCTTTGAACACCTTGTCCAATATCGCCATAGCACACATTCCAGTAAGGGAAGGCCCCTGCGCCTGCCTTTTTTCCGGCGAGCCGGGAAGCTCTGCGGGACACAACCACAGGGGGTTGCCCCTACAGCGTTTTCACACGGTTATACTCTACCACAGACAGCGGCGGAAAAAAACTGCGAATGCCGCAAAGAAAAAAGCGGAAGCCGTCCTCTTCGGACCGCCTCCGCTTGCCTTCATCTGGGAGCTGTCATGCTGCCCAGCGTTATTTCTTCGGATTTTCAGCTATCGGCGGGGTTAGCAGAATTTTTGCTCGATCAGGGCCAGAAACCTGAGTCTGCTTACGGGAACTGGCATGAATTTCGCCATCTAAGGAAGCCCCGGATTCCACAGTCAGATTTTCTGATTTAAGAATACCGTTGATTGAGGAGGTGGCATGAGCCGTGACGATCTCAGCAGTGATATTACCTTGCACTCTGCCGTGGCAAACTAATGTGGCCGCATCGATATTGCCGGTGACATTAGCTGTTTCACTGAGAATGAGGTATTCTCCGGTTATATTACCTTCAATAGTGCCATCGAAGCGGGCCTTCCCTTTAAAGGAAACTTCGCCCTTAATAGTCATTTCTTTGGCCAACACACTCTCAATCGGGTCTTTGTCGTTTTTCACAATTTTTTTCTCCGGCAGCGGCGCAGCAGCGGCGGGTTCTGTTTTTGGTTTTGCCTTCTCTTCCTTGCTGAATAAACCCATTGTTCAATCTCCTCATCACCTGTCACATAGGCACAATAAACGAAAGATCGGCGACGGAAAGATATTTTTCCGGATCAACCGCTTTGCCTTTGTAGTGAACTTCATAATGCAAATGGGGGCCGGTGGAGCGACCGCTGTTACCCAACAGTCCGACTGCATCTCCCCGACTGACTGCGTCACCTGTACTGACCAGCGTTTTACTCAAATGGGCAAACAAAGTTTCGTAGCCATTACCGTGTCGCACAACCACATAATTGCCAAATCCACCCTGATCCCAGCCTGCTTCTTTCACCACGCCCTCGGCAGTCGCTGTGACATTGTCGCCGATGCCGCCCTTGAAGTCAATCCCGGCATGAAAAGCAAGCAGGCCGTTGAAAGGATCGCTGCGACGACCAAAACCACTGGTGATTCTGCCTCGTGCGGGCAGACCTAAGGGCATCTGCTGGATCGCCTTGATATAGCGATCACTCCGATTTAGGAGCCGCTCGCTGGAGCGTTCATCAAAAGTTACCGCCACAAAGGGGCCACCGCTGTTGGAGTTAGGCTTTTTGCTCACCTTGACATCCACGCCGATCTGGCTCATCATGGTTTCGATCATCCGACTGCGCTCATCTAAACGGCCCGCAGTTTTCTCGATCAGCTCCTGCTTGTCCTGTTGCGCCTGCTCCAACTCGGCCAGTAGATGCGCTGTTTTCGCTGAACCAGCGGTGCTGATAGTGGATAGTTCTTCTTCGTAGCGGCAGATCAATCGTTCCTGCTCTGCGCTGAAGTGCTGGGCAGTAGCTTTTTTTTCCTGTTGAAGTGAGTTGATCTGGGTCTGATAAGCAGCAGCCTGTTCCTGCCAATTGCGCTCACGAATAGCCAGCTCTTGCTGGAGCTGCCCCTCAAAATCGCTGTGAAAGGATTTCAGCTCTCGTTCTTGGCTAACCGCCTTGACAGCCAGCACTCTTTTTTCCTGAAAGAACCGTGTTCCTAACCAAGTGCCAACGGTTAAAGCAGTCATGAGAAAAAGCAGCACTGCCAGAATTACTGCGGCCCGATCCCGCTCAATAACAAAAGACAGAGCCTTGCCGGTTTCGCCAGTAACGACTAAATGCAGTCGTTCAGGAATTGATGAATAACCTTTGATGATCATGAGTTCCTGCCGATTGAGTTCCTCCTGTGCTGATGGTCCTTTTGCGCTACTCGGTAGTATAACAGAACGTACTGGGTAGGAATAGGAAATATTCTCATCAGAACGCTGATAGCACAACTGGCCTCAACTGCGGGGGAACTGCGGAAACGCCGCTGCTACGGAAGCAGCGGCTTCTATTACAGATCAAGCACCCAGTCGGGAATACGGTGCAGAATGTATTCTGTCACCTGCTCCCGCCCCTTGTCACCTTTGACCGGCTTAACATCCTTGACTACTTCATCAAAGTCAAACCAGCAAAGTTCGCGATCATCCTTGGAGTACACCGTAAAAATACGGTGATCCGGGTCATCAACATCCTCTTCCTCTTGAATAGCACCGACTAACTGACTGGCTTCATCAAAAGGCAAAAAACGTATTTCCTCGTTGCTCACAAGTTCCTCCTGTCACAAGGTCATGAAATAAAAAAAGGGCCGGAAAGAAGCTCTCCGCGCCCTTTGCACACACTGCGCTCTCAAAAGATCAAGCAGGCTTAACCACCGCGCCGGAACGAATACAGCGGGTACAAACCCGGATGCGGGCCGTGCGACCGCTGCCGCTGACAGAGCGAACTGTCTGCAAATTTGGCAGCCAACGTCGTCTGCTTTTGTTGTGTGCATGACTGACAATATTGCCAGTGGCCGGGCCTTTTCCACAGATTTCACATTTATACGACATGATATGTTCTCCTTGCAGGGGGTTGTTCGTGAAATTTTGAATTGTTATTCATACATCTCCCCTGCAAAAAATGCAAGCCCTTTTCAGCAGCAGGCGGTCAACAGCTGATTGTTTTTTTCTGCATTCCGACTTTTCTGTGGAAATTACCGCTTGACAGCAGAACAAATCAAGGCTATTATGGCCTCCGTTTGGAGGGGCTATAGCTCAGCTGGGAGAGCGCTTGAATGGCATTCAAGAGGTCAGCGGTTCGATCCCGCTTAGCTCCACCAATATTCCGCAGCATCATCTTCCCGCGTAGCACTTCTGTTGTACGTTCCTTTTGATTCATCAGGCTTCTTTTTGTCATTCCTACGTTCTTGAGCAGGCGCAAGAGTATCGCATCTTGACCTTGCATCTCGTTCTTTTTCCCATTTGCTGCAAAGATTATGCTCAAAACAGCGCTTCAACGTCCGCATGAATTCATCATCACCTACGAGCTGGTACCTGGACAAAGCAGCGGTGGCAGACGAGTGGAGCGGATGCTTGATTTTGCTCGCCACGTCAAGGCAGACGGCAGGGTCAGTGCTTTGTCGGTCACAGATAATCCCGGCGGTAGCCCAGCCTTGGCTCCGGCAGCCATTGGCGAAGAGCTGCTCAACATCGGTATTGAGCCGCTGATCCACTTCTCCCTCAAGGATAAAAACCGGGATCAGGTGGTTAGTCACATCTATCTCTATCAGCGATTAGGTCTGCACTCGCTTTTAGTGCTGGGCGGTGATTTTCCAAAGCCGGGCTATTACGGTCAAGCGCGGCCCGTGTTTGATTTAGACAGCATCCAGACTCTTCGTCTCCTGCGGGACATGGAGCAAGGCCGTTTCCTTGGCGGAGATGCAGAGGTGCAGCCACTGTTTAAAGGCTGCGTGGTTTCGCCTTTCAAAGCAACTGAGGCCGAGCAAGTTTGGCAGTACGTGCAGCTACGGCACAAAGTAGAGGCTGGAGCAGACTTCATCATCAGTCAACTGGGCTTTGATCTCCACAAGTTTAATGAGCTGATAACCTTTGTTCGGCGAAGTGGTATCACTTTACCCGTGCTGGCCAATGTTTTTATTCCTTCGTTGCCCGTGGCGCGAGCAATGGCTGCTGGCAAAGTGCCAGGCGTGCTGCTTGCTGAAGAGCTGTTGACTCAGATAGAACACGAAGCAGCGGCAGGACAAAGTCAGGTACGTCTTGAACGGGCAGCGATGATGATTGCTCGGCTCAAGCGCAGTGGTTTTCAAGGAGTACATTTGGGTGGTAACGGCCTGAGCTTTGCTGATCTCAGCACGGTCTTGGATAAATGTATCCAATTCGATCAAGAGGCCGAGCTGCCAGCAGCAACTTGGAATTTCCCCTTCAGAAAAACGTGGTATTTCTACCGACAAAAAGCGAGTATACTGGAAGAAACTCAGCTGCGGCCCGGTTTAAAACCCGGCTCAGTCAAAATGCGTGCTTTGAGTCATCGCTTGATGTTTGATCAGCAGCAGCTCACCGGCAGACTCTTCGCCCATTTTTGCCTTTACTGCGCTCAAGGAAAACGGCGAACAGCGGCTCTAACGCTGATAGAACGGGCAGTAAAGCGCGTGCTATTCAACTGTCGGATGTGCGGCGACTGCACTTTGGCACGTGCTACCTTTCTTTGTCCTCAAGCAGGCTGTCCTAAGCGTTTAGTCAACGGTCCCTGCGGTGGTAGTCGTTCTGGTTTCTGCGAAGTCTTCCCAGAACGTCGGTGTTTTTGGGTGCGAGTTTATGAACGCCTTGCTCCACAAACCACCCTTGCTCTCTTGGTAGCCCAGCCGCCGCTGCCACCCAAGGACTGGGCATTGGAAAAAACCTCGTTCTGGATTAATTTATTTACCGGAAGGGTACGGAAAACAAAATAGGCAGAGGCAAATTTCTGCGCCTGCCCTTGCTTCTTTCCAGCACGACTGCCGCTGAACCGCCACGGCAATCCGAAAAACAGAGTGCAAGATACCGTTGAACAGATGCGAGGTGCTGTTCATCGGTATCAAGGGATCAGTTCAACGGCCCGCCGGAGCCGTTCATCCGGTTTTGAGACCGGTTCCGCGCATCGCTGGATGCGTATTTCGCAATGCGCTGTAGGGGCAACCCCCTGTGGTTGCCCAACAGCAGCCAGGACAGGCACTGGGGCCTGCCCCTACAGAGGTTCTGTCTCGCCCTGCAACCATTTCTCTGAGGTCTGATCATGAAAATCCTGCTCAATCTCCTGCTGGCCTGCCTGCTCCGTCTCCGCTACCGCATCCGCGTGGAGGGGTTGCGCGAACTCAAGAAGAATAGCCGCGACGATCACCGCCCGATCCTTTTCTTACCGAACCATCAGGCCCTGATTGACCCGGTGATTGTCATGAGCCTACTTTGGAGCCGCTTCACGCCGCGCCCGCTCGCGGACGAGACGCAGACGAACCACCCGCTGTTCCGCTGGCTGATGGCCCAGATGCGGGCGATCCGCATTCCTGACCTCAACACCGGCGGCGCGCAGGTGAAAGAGCAAGTTTTTGCTGGGATCGAAGAAATCATCGCAGCCTTGAAGCGCGGCGACAACGTCCTTCTTTATCCATCAGGCCGGATCAGCCGGAGCCAGATAGAGGTGATCGGCGGCAACAGCGGCGCGGCCTCCATCGTTCATGCGGTGCCGGAAGCGCGGATTGTCCTCATCCGCATCCGTGGGCTGTGGGGCAGCCGCTACAGCCGGGCTAAGGGCTTGCCGTCGCTGCTGAAAAATATCAGCGGCCTGCTCTTCGCCGTGCTGGTGAACGGCATCCTCTTCACGCCTCGGCGGAAGGTCGAACTAGAGCTGATTGAGCCGGAAAAATTTCCGCGCCGCGCTGACAAAAAGGAGATGAACCGCTGGTTAGAGGACTTCTACAACCGCGCGCCTGACCGGAACACCGAGGTGCCGCTCTTTTGGTGGCAAGGTTCTGCGCCGATCTACCACGACGAAGCGCAGCCTGAATTCGCGGATACCGATCTCGGCAAAATTCCTGCCTCCATCCATACCTTAGTGATGGATAAATTGCAGGAGCTGGCCGGTGCAGGGCCTCTTCATGAGAACGACAGCCTCGCCGGAGACCTTGGTTTAGACAGCTTGGTGCTGGCAGAGTTCGGCGCATGGCTTCAGCAGGAATTTGGTGTGGCTGCGGACAATCTGGAAGCCTTGAAAACGGTCGCGGATTGCATTCTGGCCGCTGGCGGCATCATGCCGACCTTAGCCGGAGCAGAGCTGAAGCCTGTTTCCGCCCACTGGTTCAAACCGGTGCCGGAAAAAACGCTGACCATCCCGGAAGGAGCAACCATTGCCGAGCTGTTTCTGCGCCAGGCAAAGAAAAATCCGAGTCAGGTGATCCTTTCTGATCAAATCCGGGGCGATAAAACCTGGCGGCAGATCGTCATGTCGATCTACGCTTTGCTGCCGGAGATCGAAAAAATGCCGGGTAAGCGCATCGGCATTATGATCCCCGGCTCGGTCAGCGCGGTCATCTGCTGGCTGGCGGTGATGTTCAGCGGCAAAGAGCCGGTAATGGTCAACTGGACGAGCGGCACCGCCAACATGAAGCACTCGCTCGGTGTGGTCAGCGCAACGCAAGTGATCACGGTTAGGGCGCTGACCAGCAGATTAGCCACGCAGGGGATTGAATTAGAGCAGGTGGGGGTGGAATGGCTGTATTTAGAGGATATGGCGGGTCGCATTTCAGCGGGCCAGAAGCTCGCCGCCCTGCTCAAGAGCTATATTTCCTGGCAGCAGCTCCGCGAAGTCGAGATCGCTGACAGTGCAGCCATACTCTTCACCTCTGGTTCTGAGACCCGGCCCAAAGCAGTGCCGCTCACGCACGCCAATTTCCTTGCCAATCTCCGCGATTTCGCCAAGGTGCTGTCTTTATCCTCCAACGACCGCCTCTTAGGCATTCTGCCGCTCTTTCATTCGCTGGGTTTGGCCGGAACTGTGATTCTGCCGCTCTGCGCTGGCCTGCGCACGGTCTATTGGCCCAATCCGACTGAGGGCGCGATGCTGGCCCGGATGACCGGAGCCTACGGCGTGACCGCTTTAATCGCCACGCCGACCTTTTTACAGGGTATGCTGCGCGCTGGCAAGCCTGAGCTGCTTCAATCTTTGCGTCTGATCTTCTCTGGAGCGGAGAAATGCCCGGATCATATCTTTGCCGCGTTGCGCCAGAAGTGCCCGCGCGCCGTGCTCTGCGAAGGCTACGGCGTGACCGAGTGCTCGCCGGTGGTGTCGGTCAACTCGCTTGATGATCCTTGGCCCGGCACGATAGGGAAAGTCCTGCCCTCGATGCACTATGTCCTCCTTGATGTGGAGAGCGGCCAGCCCGTGGCTCCGGGCAAGAACGGTCGGCTGCTGGTGCGCGGGCCGAATGTGTTCTCCGGCTATCTCGGTGATGCGAACAACCCCTTTGTCCGCTTCGACGGATACTCTTGGTATGACACCGGCGACTTAGTGTATGAACAGAACGGGGTGCTGGTCTTTGCCGGACGGCTGAAACGCTTTGTCAAATTAGGCGGCGAAATGATTTCTCTGCCCGCGATAGAGCAAGTGCTGGAGGCGCACTACCCGGCAGGAGACGGGCCAGTGCTGGCAGTGGCCGCTGCTGGCGATGAACAGCACCCGGAATTGGTTCTGCTGACCACCTTAGCCACAGATCGGCAGGAAGCAAACCAAGCTCTCCGTGACGCGGGGCTTTCTCCGCTGCACAACATCCGCTCCGTGCAGCGGGTGGCGGCTATTCCGCTGTTAGGAAGCGGAAAAACGGATTACACGAGGATTACTAAGATGGTGCAGGGGACTTGAAGTGAGAAGATGATCTTCGCATTTCCACTGCATCACGTTGACGGCCAGCCAGCCGTGTTGTATTCTTTTGGTACGTACCGATTTTTGTCATCTTGAAGCAGCTGTTCTGTCGTCTCTGAGCGAACAGCTGCTTTTCCGAGGGACTTTGAGCATTCCTTTCTGTGATCTTGCCATGACCTCCCGTCTTCTCAAAATTGTTTGCATCTCTTGCTGGCTGCTCTTGCTGGGTTTATTGGTGCAGCGCGATTTCTTTATCTCCTCCTTAGACAGCAGCGAACAAGCTGTCCTACTCACAGCAAAGTATCAGCAATATTATGGTGTGTATCTGCACGGCAAACGCATCGGTTATGTGATGGAGGATTTCCGCCCTCTTGATAGCGGTGGATACAGTGTCCAACAGCAAGCATCGCTCAAGCTCAAGGTAGTTAAGAGTGTCCAGCCGATGCAGATGAACCTCAGTGCGGAATTAGACAGTGGAATGCGCCTCAAAAGTTTCCAGTTCACCTTCTCTTCCCCTTTTTCCAGCACCAAAGCTGAAGGTCGGACAGAGGGAAACACGGTTCATTTTACCTTAGACACAGGCCAGACGATCATTAAAGATTCCATCTCGCTGCCGGACAAGCCTCTGTTGCCGCTTAACCAGCGCGGTTATCTGTTGACCAAACTCAGCAAGGCGGGCGACAAACTCAAGATTCCCTTTATTGATCCTCTCACCTTAACTCCACACGAATCGATTATCACATACAAGGGTCGCGACAAGGAGCTGATCAGCGGGCGAGTGCATAAGTTGCATGAGTTTACCGAGTCGTATGCTGGCATGAATACTACTTTTTGGATAGACGACGAAGGCAAAATCATCAAACAGGAGTCACCGGCGGGTTTCGTCTTTGAAGCAGAGCCTAAGTTCAAGGCGATGGACATCCAAGATAGCGGTGATGAGCTGTTAGCAGCGGTGGCAGTGCAGTATTCAGGTACGTTATCGCCAGAAAACAGCGCAACTGCCGTGTATCAGCTCCATTTTCCCGCCGAGGCAGCAGTAGAGTTGAACGGCGGACGGCAGCAATGGGCTGCGGGGAGATTAGTTATCACTCAGGAGGCTTTTCCTCCGCTGAACACTACCGGACAGAAGGATGCAGCAGGCTGTGCTGAGGAGAAATACCTGCGAGGCAGCCGTTACGTGCAGGTTAAAGATGATACCATTATCGCCAAAGCCAAGGAAATTGTCGGTAAAGAGCATGATCCGACGACACAAGTCAGACTGTTAGCGGATTGGGTCTATAAGAACATAGAGAAAAGGCCAGTCATTGGTCTGCCCGATGCTATCACCACCTTGGAAAACGGTGTCGGCGACTGCAATGAACACGCGGCGTTGTTCGCTGCATTGAGTAGAAGCCTCGGTATTTCTACTACCATTGCCGTTGGAGTTACTCTGCATAAGGGTGCATTCTATTACCATGCTTGGAATGAGGTCTGTATTAACGGCCAGTGGGTCAGTCTTGATACAACCGTTAACCAGCTCCCTGCTGATCTTTACCATATTCGCTTCACTCGTGCTGATGTGGAAGGGCAAGTTGCGATTGGCGGATTGCTGGGTAAGCTAAAGATTGAGATTCTGCCGAATAAGTAAGAGCTGCAATCATGAACCCCATCCTACAAATAAACAATCTGTGCAAATCGTTCGCTGACTTCACCGCTGTCAACGATATCAGTCTTGAAGTTGCTGCCGGGGAAATCTTCGGTTTCCTTGGCCCAAACGGCGCAGGCAAGACCACGACGATCAAGATACTGGCCGGGCTGCTACAACCGGATAGCGGCACAGTGCTGATCAACGGTCATTCGCTGATTGAACAGCCTCTTGCTTGCAAACAGGACACCGGCTACGTCCCTGACCGGCCTTGGCTGTTTGAAAAACTGACCGGCAGCGAGTATCTGAAGTTCATCGCCAGCCTTTATCAGCTCCCGGAGCAGCGATTCAGTGCGGAATCGCAGAACTATTTAGATATCTTTGATCTCGGCAAGTGGCAGGATCATCTGATTGAGAGCTATTCGCACGGGATGCGCCAAAAGCTGATCATGACTTCAGTGCTGATGCTTGACCAACCGCTGATGATCATTGACGAACCAATGGTCGGCCTTGATCCTAAATCAGCCCGCATTGTTAAAGAACTGTTTAAGCAAAAGGCTGCGGCGGGTACGGCGATCTTTCTTTCAACACACTCGTTAGAAATTGCGGAAGAACTCTGCCGTCGGATCGCCATCATCACCAATGGCACCCTACGTGTCATCGGCACGATGGAGGAACTGCGCAACCAGGCGGGCAAGGCAGATCAGAGCCTTAATCTGGAGGATATCTTCCTGGAGCTAACCGGTGCTTGGGAGATGCGGCAGGTGATTGAGGCATTGAAAAGCGCGTGAGTGGCATTAGTCGCAGGGCCGTGCTCCGACTGGCTGCCTATGGCCTTGCTACTGCCTTGGCAGGCAGCTACACGGTCTTCATTGAACGAAACATTGTTCTCGTCAACCGCTACCAGATTTCAATTGCCAATTTGCCGCCTTCCTTTCACGGGTTCACAATTGCCCATCTGACTGATCTGCATCTCGGTCGGTTCGTTTCTGCCGCCTTTATTCAAAAGGTAGTGGAACGAACCAATGCCCTGCGTCCTGATGCCATATTTTGCACTGGCGATTATGTGCATAAAAGAAACACCACGGCAGAGATTGATCAGGTCTGGCCAATCTTGATGCAGCTGCAAGCGCGGCACGGCGTATTCTCGGTCTTAGGCAATCATGATCATTCGGCAGACACGGAACGTTCCCTCTACTGGCTGGAACGGAGCGGGCAGAATCTTCGTCATCAGCGCAAAGTGATTGAACGGGGCCAGGAACGGCTCGTCCTTGGCGGTGGAGGCGATCTTTGGGAAGATCAATTGAAGATCGACCAAGCCTTTGCCAATTCAGAGGAAAACGAATGCCGGATTCTCCTCGCTCATAACCCCGACTCAGTGGATACATCGTTCAAAACGCCGCTTTCACTGGTGGTAAGCGGCCATACACACGGCGGGCAGATAGTGCTGCCTTTTTTTGGCCCGCCCGTGCTGCCTGTGCAGAACAAGCACTATTCGAGTGGCCTGATTATCACCGAGAAAACCAAACTCTTTATCAGCCGAGGCATAGGTTGGGCTATTTATCCGGTGCGCTTTAACTGCTACCCGGAAATCGCGGTGTTAAAGTTGCTTAATCCGGCTTTGCCTGTGTAAAAGTAGGCTTTCTTTGCCGTAAAGCAGGTCTACTTTGAGGTGCGTCAGGTTTGCTCTGTGACAAAGTAGGTGTTCTTTGCAACAAAGCAGACTTACTTTACAACAAAGAAGACTTGCTTTACGATAAAGTAGGTCTTCTTTGAGACGTATCAGGTGTGCTCCGTGATAAAGCAGGCTTGCTTTGTGACAAAGTAAACCGACTTTATGGCAAAGCAAGGCGACTTTGCCGCAGGGAAAGTAAGCTATCCGCTCCGGCAGGTTGGAATAAGACTGGAGAATATCAACCCAAAACAGGCGACAAGGCACTATGCTTCTCTTCCGCCCCTTCCTTTTCAGCATCCGCAACCGCTTCTTTCGAGGCAGTCGGATTTCCCTGCGTACTGCCGCTGTACTTGGCTTCGGCGCAGTTCTCTTTGTTGCGCTCTATTTGATCAGTCTGCGGACGATTAGTTATTTCCACAGCCAGAGCGAGCTGGGCATCATCCTCAGCTTGAAGATATTTCAGATGGCTTGGATGATTATGTTCGCCATGCTGATTTTTTCATCAATGGTTTCGGCAGTATCGTCGCTCTATCTTTCTTCGGATAATGAAATCCTGTGTAGCGCACCGGTCAAAGAAGAGCAGCTCTTTCGTATGCGCTTTGTGACCTCGTTCCTCTATACCTCGTGGATGATGGTCATTTTTTCGCTGCCGATCTTCGGCGCTTACGGCACGGTCTTTGCCGCTGGATGGTTCTATCATCTGCTTGTGCTGCTTGCCGTTCTCAGCACCGCTCTGACTGCCAGCGGCATCGGTCTCGGCGCAACGATTTTACTGGTTAGGCTCTTCCCAGCCAAGCAGACCAAAGATATCGCGGTGTATCTGTCGTTGCTCTTTGGTATTCTGCTCTATTTGGTCATCCGCCTGCTGAAGCCGGAGGATTTAGCTGACCCGGAAAAGTTCCCCGACTTTGTTGATTACCTCTCTAACCTCCAAACCCCCGGCTCTGCTCTGCTGCCGCCCTCTTGGGCTAATCTACTCCTTGGCGGCTATCTCCAAGATCAGACGGTTGACTGGTTAGCTGCTGGGTTGCTTTTGCTCACTCCGTTGATTCTTTTCTGGGTCGGGGAATGGCTGATGAAAAAATTCTTCTTCGACGGTTTCAGCAAAGCGCAGGAATCCTTTGGCGGCTCGCGCACTTTTGGTGGCAAAGACTACCGTCCCTCGCCTTTGCTCCGCATTTTTCATAAAGAGGCAAAGCTTTTTCTCCGCGATTCAGCCGAGTGGTCGCAGCTCTTTCTGGTCGGTGCGCTGATTGTGGTATATTTGTACAACTTCAAGGCCCTGCCCCTTGACCGCTCGCCCATGCCCACCGAATATCTCGCCAACCTGATTGCCTTTGCCAATATCGGCTTGGCTGGTTTCTTAGCAACCTCGCTCGCAGCTCGTTTCGTCTATCCTTCCATCGGTGCCGAAGGCATGGCCTTTGCTGCCATCCGTTCTTCGCCGCTGCCTTTGCCAAAATATCTGCTTTGCAAGTATCTCTTTTA
This sequence comes from Candidatus Electronema aureum, assembly GCA_004284765.1. GTDB lineage: Bacteria > Desulfobacterota > Desulfobulbia > Desulfobulbales > Desulfobulbaceae > Electronema > Electronema aureum. The sequence goes on along the minus strand of NQJD01000020.1, from coordinate 17,638 downwards.
TTGCATCCCCTTTACGCTGGTCATCCTCTTCCTGATCATTGCCTCTAACGCCCTGCTACAAATCACCGGGCCGATGTGGTGGGTGTCTATCGGCGTGAGTTTAGTGATTACGTGGAGTGCGCTGGCCTTAGCTCTTGGTTTCGGGGCGATGTACGCTGATTTTAAGATTGAAAGCCGGACCGCTGCGCAAGGCAGTTTCGGCATGATGCTCTTCATGTTCGTCAGCTTGGCAATGGAACTGCTGATGTTAGTCATCGGCTTCAGCGGCAATTATCGCCTGCTGCGCTTCTGGCTACGTGGTGGTCAGATCGATTCGTTGGCTTTGTTGCTCTCAATAGGCACCTTGGTGCTTATCGCCCTGATTGGCGGTCTTGCCTCCTATTTTTGCCTGAAAAAAGGCCTCAGTAGTTTGGAGCAATAAGATAAGCCATCCGCGCTGCTGGTCAGAAGGCAAAAACTGTTCTTGGCCTCTCTCCTAAAGAAATGATCAAGTAAAAGCAGAATTGCTTTGCAAAACCGCTTTTTTTCTTATATCAATACTTTTTTCGGCTGCACAGCCTGCGCCGCCTTGGCGCGGGTTCAGGGTGCTGGCCCTGCGCAGTCTGTTTTCAGAACATCGAGATATTCTATCATGAGCAACCATTTGTTGGCGTTACAAGATTTTACCCCGGCCCAGCTCCAATCCTTCCTTGACCGGGCAGCAGCACTGAAAAAAGAGACTGCCTCCGGCCTCCGCCATCAGCAGCTTGCCGGCAAAAGCATCTGCATGTTGTTTGAAAAGCCCTCCACCCGCACAAGGGTGTCGTTTGAGGCAGCCATGTACGGATTAGGCGGCCAAGTGATCTTTCTTCAGGCAAAAGAAACACAGCTCGACCGGGGCGAACCGCTTAAAGATATGGCACGAGTGCTGTGTCGTTACGCCGATGCTTTGGTTGTGCGCACCTTTGGCCAACAGGTGGTGGAAGAACTGGCCCGTTATTCCGAAGTGCCGGTGATCAACGCCCTCACTGATCTGCACCACCCCTGTCAAGTCCTCAGCGACTTGATGACGGTGATTGAGAAGAAGGGTGATCCGAAAAAGCTGAAGATTGTTTGGTTGGGTGACGGCAACAATATGGCTAACTCATGGATACAAGCTGCCGCCGTGCTGGGCTTTCCGCTGACTCTCGCGTGTCCTGAAGGCTACGAACCTGCTCCTGCTATTCTCCAAGCCGCCCGCAAGATTGCTTCGCAGCCGATTACCTTGTTACGTGACCCAGCAGAGGCAGTGCAAGGGGCAGATGTGATCAACATTGATGTCTGGACTTCAATGGGCAAAGAGAAGGAGAAGGAGAAGCGGTTAGCTGTTTTCCGCCCGTATCAGCTCAACGCCGAGCTGCTTGCACGTGCGGCCAACGATGCGGTTGTCCTCCACTGTCTGCCTGCGCATCGGGATGAGGAAATCACCGAAGAGGTGCTGGAAGGGCCGCAGAGCGTGGTGTTTGATCAGTCCGAGAACAAGATGCACATGCACAAGGCCATTCTGGAGGCCATGATCTGCGGCGTGGCCTGATCTCCATCGCTCACACTGACCGTGCCGCCAATCACTTCTTTTTCGCAAGCACCACCCGGCGGTACGGCCTAACGGTTTTTTTAAAGCATCAGGGGCAACGATTACGCCACATTATTGGCCACGCCATGACATGACAGCATTGCGGACGGGTGGCGGATATGTGCTGGAGGTGAAGATTGCACGAAAAGAATGGAAACAAGAAAATGACACACTATGACAAATCTGCACTTCGTCTTCTTAATGAACGGACGGAGTACGAAGCGTGGTTTTTAGAAGCTGTCTATAACATTGCTGAATTCATTGAAACCCCATGGTTCCGCAAGATTCCTGATGTATTTATCTGTCCAGTTGATAGCTCGGAGGTCAACTTTGTCAATTATTGTGAAGTGAATTTTGTTATAGGAGGAGGTATTCCTTGGCAAGCAGGCTTCCTAACTGCAGGAGCACCACTTGTTTTTATCACGACATTCAAGCTGCTCGATATGCTCATTGAGTGGATTCTTGAACAGAACGGTTGCAAAAAGACGTTCCGGTTTGAGGAGAAGATCAAGAGTCTGAAAAGCTCTCCATCACCAACCTTTCCCCACATAATCGAGTCAAGACCTTGGTTGAAGGAGAGGCTTATATGTTTGTACAAGATTCTAGAACCGTTTCGTGGAACAATAATTCATGACAGACACTTTACATCTAACGATGGTGTCCTCCGGGTAAGCTCAAGAGTAAAGGGTGGTTGCGTTAATCATCCATTCGAGATTAGTCGTGTTGAGTTGAGCAAGCTGGCTTTCACCATTGTAAGCGTTCTCAATTATGTCAATAGAATATGGTCTCTTGATGATCAATATCATGAGAGAACATTGCGCCATAATTTGGACTGCTTAACCAGACTGCATGGCTTGTCATCACTTGGCCAACGGCAACCAATCTGCCAAACAGTACGAGCGTATTCTACGAATCCTGATCCTACAGTTATCAAGCCAACTCTTGCTGCCATTCTCTCTGCGATAAAGAACCATCACCCAGATAATGATTGTATGTTTGACTTACGTGTTCTGACAGTTGGAGAGGGGAAGGTAGTCGATGCGTTTCTTTTTCCTTGGAAACTTTTTGAAAACAAAGATGATCGATGGGGCAGCAACGTCAAGATTAATGATTATCGAATTCAAATACCCAGCGATGTCGATCCAAAACATCTTGAAGGAAGTCGTGCTTCCAACTCTTCATCGTACCCGTAACATTTTCATCAAGCACACTGTCATCAACTACGGCGGACTATTGGTCAAGGTGGTGTTGTATATCTCGCCGCAAAATCCTTGACAGAACACCCCTTGCTGTCTAATCTGCTTGATAAACTATGCAGTTTTAAGCCTTCCTGCGCATCATCGTGTCGCCCGCCCTCAGGCGGCGTGGCGTAGATTGAACCACCTAAACACCATCATGAACGTAAACAAAATTGTGCTCGCCTATTCAGGCGGCTTGGACACCTCAGTTATTCTCAAGTGGCTGGCAGAGGAGTACGGCTGCCCGATCATCGCCTATTCGGCAGACGTGGGTCAGCAGGAAGACTGGGACGCAGTGCGAAAAAAGGGCATGGCCACCGGCGCGGAGAAGGTGATCGTCTCTGACCTGCGCGAGGAGTTTGCCCGCGACTACATCTTTCCGGCCTTCCGCGCCAATGCGATTTATGAAGGCTCGTATCTGCTGGGTACCTCGCTGGCCCGCCCGCTGATCGCCAAGGAGCAGGTGCGGATTGCGCAGCAGGAAGGCGCAGATGCGGTCAGCCACGGCGCGACCGGCAAGGGCAACGATCAGGTGCGCTTCGAGCTGACCTATCTCGCCCTCAATCCCAAGCTGAAGATCATCGCTCCGTGGCGGATATGGACGCTCAACTCCCGCACCAAGCTGGTTGAGTTCGCAGCCCAGCACAATATTCCGGTGCCGACCACCAAGAAGAATCCCTACAGCTCAGACGAAAACCTGCTGCACATCAGCTTTGAAGGCGGCATTCTCGAAGACCCGTGGAACGAGCCGGAAGAGTCGATGTTCAAGCTCTCGGTTTCGCCGGAGAACGCGCCTGATCGCCCGACCTACATCGAGCTGGAGTTCGAGCAGGGCAATCCGGTGGCGGTTGACGGCGAGCGGCTTTCTCCCGCAGCCTTGCTAGCCAAGCTCAACAAGCTGGGCGGCGCGAACGGTATTGGCCGACTGGACATGGTGGAAAACCGTTTTGTCGGCATCAAGTCACGCGGCGTGTACGAGACTCCTGGTGGCACCATTCTCCGGGCAGCGCACCGCGACCTCGAAACCATTACCCTTGATCGCGAGGTGCTGCGCCTGCGTGATAGCCTTGTGCCGGAATACTCCAAGCTGATCTACAACGGCTTCTGGTTCTCGCCGGAGATGAAGCTGCTGCAAGGCGTGATGGATGAAAGTCAAGCCACGGTCAACGGCACGGTGCGGCTGAAGCTCTACAAGGGCAACTGCATCCCGGTAGGGCGCAAGTCGGTCAACTCGCTCTATTCGGAGGCCCACGCCACCTTTGAAGCGGATCAGGTTTACAATCAGGCTGATGCGGGCGGCTTCATCCGGCTCAACTCCATGCGCCTTCAGATTCAGGCCCTGAACCGGAAATAGCAATGGCTGATCAGACACATTGCCCGAAGCAGCAGTGCTCCGGCAAGCTCTGGGGCGGGCGTTTTGCCGCGCAGACCGCCGCCTCAGTGGAGAGCTTCACCGAATCCATCAGCTATGACTGGCGGCTGTACCGGCACGACATCATGGGTTCCAAGGCCCATGCCAAGATGCTGGCCAAGCAGGGGCTGATCAGCGCGGACGAGCGGGATGCAATCATCGCCGGTTTGAGCGAGATTGAGCAGGAGATACGCGAAGGCCGCTTCCAGTTCCGGGTGGAGCTGGAAGATATTCACATGAATATCGAAAAGGCTCTGACTGACAAGGTTGGTGCGGCAGGCGAGAAGCTGCACACCGCCCGCAGCCGCAACGATCAGGTGGCCTTAGACATCCGCCTGTATCTACGTGACGAAGCCGTCTGCTTAGACCAGCTGCTGGCTGATGTGCAGCGCGGCTTTGTCCGCCAAGCCCGCGCCAACTTCGGGGCTGTCATGCCGGGCTACACCCACATGCAGCGGGCGCAGCCGGTGCTCCTCGCGCACCATCTGCTTGCCTATGTGGAGATGTTCGGCAGAGACCGCGAGCGGCTGGCCGACTGCCTGAAGCGGCTGAATGTGCTTCCCTTAGGCGCGGCTGCCTTAGCTGGCACTGGCTTGCCGATAGATCGGGAATTCGTGGCCAAGGAGCTAGGCTTTCCGACTGTCTCGGCTAACTCAATGGACACCACCGCTGACCGCGACTTTGCCTTGGAGTTCCTCTTCTGCCTGACGGTCGTTCAGCTCCACCTCAGCCGGATGGCCGAGGAATTCGTCCTCTGGTCGTCCAAGGAGTTCGGCTTCCTCAAGATCGGCGACAAATACTGCACTGGCTCGTCGATCATGCCGCAGAAGAAGAACCCGGACATCCCGGAGCTGATCCGGGGCAAGAGCGGTCGGGTGACAGGCTCGCTCATGGCGATGCTGATGACTATGAAGGGCCTGCCCATGACCTACAACCGGGACATGCAGGAGGACAAGGAGCAGCTCTTTGACGCGCTCGACACGGTCAAGGCCAGTCTGAGCATCACTGCCGAGCTGCTGGCGAACAGCAGTTTTGCCTGCGACCGAATGCGCGAGGCCACGCACGGCGGCTTCATGACCGCTACTGATCTGGCTGATTACTTGGTGAAAAAGAACTTACCCTTCCGTCAGGCGCACCGGGTGGTGGGAGAGATCGTCGCCCTCTGCCAGCAGCGCGGTCTTGAGCTGGACGAGCTGCCGCTGACCGAGCTGCGCCAGTTCTCCACTTTGATTGATGACGATGTGTTTGCAGTCCTTTCTGCGGAAGGCTCGGTGAACAGCCGGGTCTCTGCTGGCGGCACCGCCGGAGCCAGAGTAGCAGAGGCTCTTGCGCGTGCGGAACAACAACTGGGGATAGCATGATGAAGATTGCACCGACTGTTTTTCGCGGCCTTGCGGCTGCCCTGCTCCTCCTGACCAGCGGCTTGACCGGCTGCGGCTACAAGACCCTGCCGGTTGCTCCCTCGGCCATGACTCCCCGGCCTGTGACTGACCTCAGCTACGAGCTGACCAGCAACGGGGCAGTGCTTCACTGGACATGGCCCAACCGCACGGCTTCCGGTGAGAAGATCACCGAGCTTGACTCCTTCCAGCTCTACCGGGCAGAAGTGCCGATAGAGTCGTACTGCGACACCTGTCCGATCCCCTTTACCACGCCAATCACTGTGGCGGGCGGCAGCCTGCCGGACAAAGGTAGCAGGCAGGGGAGCTGGGAAGACGCTCCGATGCAAGCAGGCCGCAAGTATTTCTTTAAGCTGCGGAGCAAGAGCGGCTGGCTCTCTGAGTCTGACGACTCTAACCTGATCTCTTTTATCTGGGAGAAGCCGTCAGCCATGCCAAAACAGGCAGCAGCCCCTGCCGCCGTTGCTGACCATACCCCGCCGGAGCCGCCGAGCAATGTCACTGCTGCCCGCACTGCTTCCTCAGTCAAGGTGTTCTGGGACGCAGGCAAGGACAAGGACTTAGTCGGGCATAAGGTATATCGGCGCATTGGTGATGGCAAGCCGGAGCTACTTGGCGAAATTAAGCAGCCGTACAACCTGTACGAGGACAAGAACCCGCCCGCGAAAGGCAGCAAGGTTTTCTACTCGGTCAGCAGCTTTGACCAGAGCAGCCCGCCCAACGAAAGCAAGCCATCTGCCGAGGCAAGCCTACGGTAAGTTCTGCCCACGATACAGGAAGCTGGCAAGGGTCACAGTCCGCTGTGGCCCTTTTTTTCAGCAAAAGGAGTGATTCATGGACTGGGCCGGAGTGATCAGTAATCCGTTTCTGCAAAATCTTCCGTTCAAGATTGAGCTGAACAAGTGGGGCAAGATTTTGATGAGTCCTGCAAGCAACAGCCACGGCCATATTCAGTTTGAGATCGGTGCGCAGATCAAAGAAGGGAAGAAAGGGCGCGGTAAGGTAATTATGCAATGCTCCATTCAGACATCGCAGGGAGTCAAAGTTGCTGATGTCGCGTGGGCCTCGGATGATTTCTTTGCCCGCTACAGCTATGAAACTCCATACAAACGCGCCCCAGAAATCTGTGTTGAAATCATGTCGCCGTCAAACTCCGCAGGCGAGATGGAGGAAAAGATTGAGCTGTATCTTGCCAAAGGGGCCAAGGAAGTGTGGATAGTCAGCACGGACGGGAAAACAGAGTGTTTCAACTGTGAAGGCAAGATGGAGCGGAGCGAGGAGATTGCAAGATAGCAGGCAGATAAAATGAGCACCGTCAACCAGCATATAGACGGCGACGGCAACGTCCTCTCCGGCATCGGGGATGTGCAGAGCAACAGCTTTGACAGCCACGGCGGAACGCAGAATATCGCGCAAGGCGATGGAGCGATAGCATGTCAGATCAACAACTATGGCAGCCAGCCTGCGCCGCCTCCCATTCCCCGCCAGCCCCCTGCGCCTGAACCCTGCTTTCTCCACCGCGAGGAGGAGCTTGTCTGGCTGAACGACAGGCTGCATCCGGGCAAGGTCGTAGCAGTATGCGGGCCAGGCGGCATGGGCAAGAGCGCGCTGGCGGCGCAGGCAGTGAGTAAGCTGGACGCAGCCCGCTTCCCGGATGGGATTGTCTTCCATAGCTTCTATGGACATCCTAAAACGGAGACTGCCCTGCGAGCCATTTGCGAAGCCTTTCAGATCGAGGCAAAGGCGGATCTTGAGAGCGCAGTGCGGCAGGTGCTCGCAGGCAAGAGGGCTTTGCTCTTCCTTGATGGTACAGAAGAGGCGAAAGACCTCCCAGCAGTGCTGCGGCTGCGTAGCTCGTGCGGTGTGCTGATCACTACTCGCAGCAGGAAGGATGCGCAGGGTGTGCGTTTGAATATTAAACCGCTGGAAGATGAGGCCGCAGCACAGGTCTTCCGGGAGTACAGCAAGGTTGCGGGTGATGACGAGAGCGTCGTGGGCATCTGCAAGATACTCGGTGGCTGGCCGGTTGCTCTGCGCATTGCGGGCAACTATGTGAGCAGCACGGAAGAGAGCGCAGCAACGTACTTGAAGTGGCTGGCGAAGGAGCCTTTCAGGAAGCTGGGAAAGGAGGCGCATCAGCAGGAGAACGCAGCTTTGCTGCTGCGGCGCAGCGTAGCCCAGATAAGCACTGATGCGGTGCAAGTGCTGCGGTTGGTGGGTATTCTTGCCTTTGCGTCCATCAGTCTTGAGCCGGTCATGGCAGTGTTGTCCAAGGAGGACGAAGACCAAGATGACCTTGAGCTGCGCAGCAGTGAGGCCCTGGGTGAGTTAGTCAACTACGGCCTGCTGGATAAGCACGATAAGAAACAGGATGAGAAGCTCGATGAACGCTGGCAGATAAGCCACGCGCTGGTGCATACTTACGCCCGCACCGAGCTGGCGATGAGCAAGGAGAGCCTTGAGCGGCTGGCTGCCTATTATATAGAGTGGTGCGAGGCGCAGAGCAAGGCTGGCCTGCCGGGATATGCCCGCCTTGATGGTGAACGGGCGCACTGCCTGCGGCTGATAGAGAGCTGCCTTGCCAGCAAGCTGTGGCAGGAGGTGAGCCGCTTGGTCGGGGCAACGTACATCTACCTTGACCGGCAGGGGCATTGGGCAGAGAAGCTGGCTGCTGTAGAGATGAACCTGACAGCCGCCCAGCAAGCAGGCAACCGCAAAGATGAAGGCTGGTGCCTATGTACCCTAGGCTACACCTGCTGGCGGCGCGGGAAGCATGAGAAAGCAATTGCCTACTTTGAGCAATGCCTACCGATAGACCGCGAGTTGGGCGACAGGCAGGAAGAAGGCGTAACCCTGAACAACATCGCCGCGATTTACCAACAACAGGGCAAATATGAGCTGACCTTGCAGCAGTATCAACAGAGCCTGAGCATACAGCGAGAGATTGGCGACCGGAAGGGGGAAGGCAGTACGCTGAATAATATCGGCATACTTTATAGGGAACAAGGCGATAACGAGACAGCCTTGCGATATTATGAGCAGTGCCTGCATATCAGCCGGGAGGCTGGGGATAAGATATTAGAGGGACAAGCCATGACCAACATTGGCGTGGTTTACCGTGCGCAGGGCAATCCTGCCAAAGCATTGGAGTATTATGAACAAGCCTTGGCGATATGGCTGGATATTGGCGACAGGTTCCTCGAAGCAGTAACGCGCTGGTGGATAGCACTTACCTACGAAGATCGATGTAACCTTGCACCGGCAGAGGAACATGTCAGCCAGGCCGTACAGATTATGGAAGTCATCGGCCATCCTTCCTTGGAGACATGCCGCAAAGGTTTAGCACAGTTGCAGGCAGCGCGGCAGGGCCGGTAGGGGCGAATCTTGTATTCGCCCCGCATGGTTGCGATATGGCGGCACATTGGGCGATCACAAGGATCGCCCCTACAATGGCGGGACGGCGCAGGGGCGTTCGGCCTCACTCCGCTGCGGGCAGCGCGGCAAGGATAGTCCGCCCGCAACTTGCACGAGAGTGAAAGCAGCCATTGCACTCTCGTGAAACGATCCGTTGTACTCTCGAAGTAGCCTCCGTTGCACGAGAGAAGTATCCACCGTTGTACTCTGGTGCAACCAATCTTTGCACTCTGGCGCGGGCAGCGCGGCAGCCGCAGTCCATCGGGCAGCACACCGCGCCTGTCAATATTCTTCATACATTGGAACAACATGAACCACTTCACCTATCAGAACGGCGAACTCTGCTGCGAGGACGTGCGGATTAAGGACATTGCCGCGCAGGTCGGCACCCCTTTCTACCTCTACAGCTCCGCCACCCTCAGGCGGCATTTCACCGCCTTCGAGTCCGGCTTTGCGGGCATGGCCCACCAGACCTGCTTTGCGGTCAAGGCCTGCTCGAACATCGCCATTCTCAACCTCTTCGCCAAGCTGGGCGGCGGCGCAGACATAGTCTCCGGCGGCGAGCTGTTCCGGGCGCTCAAGGCCGGGGTTGAGCCGCAGCGGATCATCTACTCTGGCGTAGGCAAGAGCCGCCGCGAGCTGGCTGAGGCCTTGCAGGCGGGCATCCTGATGTTCAATGTCGAGTCGCCGCAGGAGTTAGACCGGCTGAACGAGGTCGCGGCGGAGCTGAAGACCCGCGCCCGCATCGCCTTCCGCATCAACCCGGACGTTGACCCGAAGACGCACGCCTACATCTCCACCGGCCTGGCGAAGAACAAGTTCGGCATCCCGGTGACTGAGGCCTTGCAGGAGTATCTGCGGGCCAAGACGATGGCGCATATCGAGATCGTCGGTGTGAGCTGCCACATCGGCTCGCAGCTCACCCAGATTGAGCCGTTCATTGAGGCCCTGCGCAAGGTGAAAGCCTTCATCGCCAAGCTCAATCAGGAAGGCATTCAGATCAAATACGTGGACATGGGCGGCGGCATCGGCATTCCCTACGACGACGAGCAGCCGCCGCATCCGATTGATTACGCGGCGGCAGTGCGGGCCGAACTGGCAGGCATGGACTGCACCCTAATTCTGGAGCCTGGCCGGGTGCTGGTGGGCAATGCAGGCATACTTGTCACCGAGGTGCAATACACCAAGCGCAACAGCGGCAGCGAGAAGCGGTTCATTGTGGTTGATGCGGCCATGAACGACTTGGCGCGGCCTTCGTTGTACGGTGCGTTCCACGAGATACTGCCGGTGCGCGAAACAGCGGCGGCAGAGAAGCAGCAGGCAGATGTGGTCGGCCCAATCTGTGAGAGCGGCGACTTCCTCGCTAAGGACAGACTGATGCCGGAGGTGCAGGCGGGCGAACTCTTAGCGGTGATGAGCAGCGGGGCCTATGGCTTCTCCATGTCCTCCACCTACAACTCCCGGCCCAGAGTGGCGGAAGTGCTGGTGAGCGGCAGCAGCTTTGAGGTGATCCGTCAGCGCGAGTGCTATGATGATCTGGTGCGGGGAGAGGCAGTGAGCGGGCTGTGTTGATGCGGGGTTGGTCTGAAAGAGGAAGCAAGGGCGGTTCCTGAACCGCCCTTATGCGCTGCAACTACTCTTCCACAGGCTGCTTGCTTTTGTCCAAGGCAAAGGCTGTGTGCAGAGTGCGCACAGCCAGCTCGGTGTATTTCTCAGCAATGATACAAGAAACCTTGATCTCTGAGGTAGAGATCATCATGATGTTGATGCCCTCATGCGCCATCACCTGAAACATGGTAGTGGCGATACCAGAATGATTGCGCATTCCCACGCCAACAATGGATACCTTGGCAATAGACTCGTCGCCGTTCACTGACTCTGCGCCGATATCCTTGACCGTCTCCTTCAGAATCTCCATCGTCCGCAGATAATCAGCCCGCAGCACGGTAAAGGTGATGTCAGTCATCTGCCCTTCCCGCGTATTCTGGATGATCATATCAACCAGAACACCTGCATTGGAGATCGGCAGGAATATCTTAGAAGCAACACCCGGTTGATCAGGTACATTTCTGATGGTGATACGCGCTTCCTTTCTGCTGTAGGTAATACCTGAGACCAGCATGGACTCCATAAGTCTATCCTCCTCGACAACCCAAGTGCCTTCGTTTTCTGAAAAGGTTGAACGAACATGCAGTGGAACCTTGTAGCGTTTGGCTAAACCCACTGAGCGGATTTCTAATACCTTGGCTCCGAGGCTGGCTAATTCCAGCATTTCGTCGTAGGTGATCATGTCAATCTTGCGCGCCTCAGCGCAGATGTTGGGGTCGGTGGTGTACACTCCCTCAACATCGGTGTAAATCTCGCAGCTGTCTGCCTTGAGCGCGGCAGCGAGAGCAACGGCAGTGGTATCTGAACCACCCCGGCCAAGCGTGGTGAGGTCGCCCTCGGTCGTTACACCTTGGAAGCCTGCCACGACCACCACCCGGCCTGCGTCAAGGTGCTTCTTGATCAGCTCGGTCTCGATCTCACGAATGCGGGCCTTGGTGTGCATAGCATCCGTGATAATCCGCACCTGATCGCCAAGCAACGAGACAGCATCACTGCCTGCTTCCTTGATCGCCATTGCCAAGAGGGCAATAGTGATCTGCTCGCCGGTGGCTAAGAGCATGTCGGTCTCGCGGAGGTCAGGCAGTCGCTGCATATCCGCCGCGAAACCCAGCAGTTTGTCGGTCTGACCAGACATGGCAGACAGCACCACCACCATTTGGTGGCCTTGCTGCTGATACCGCAGCACTCGCTTGGCCACATTCTTTATCTTTTCCGTGGAACCCACCGAGGTTCCGCCGAATTTCTGCACGATCAGTGCCATAGCTGTTCCGGTTGGTTGAGGTTAGAGGAGAACGCGGAGGGGCAGCTATTCTCTCCACGAGAACATTCCGCAACCTCTTGAAAGAACAGGTGGAGGCATTCATTCGGTTGCGGTTGTCAAAGTTCCCCAAAAGGGGACTACTTTAAAGGCGGCAGGGCAATTTTGCAAGCGCAATTCGTGCTGTGCTGAAGCAGCACTCTTGAAAGTTACTTCTCTCTTCACAATTCACTTTACAGGTTCATTTTCCTGTATCATGGGCCGCGCTATTATAGCATTCTTTTCTCCTTTTCCTGCCATGTCGGAGTATTCCGACAGGTCAGACTGCCGCGCATTCATCACCGCAACATCGCACAAGGATACCACATGTTTTCCGCTCTCACGCAAACTGTCAAAGCAAAGCCTTCCTTCTCTACCCTTCAGGCTGATATCTTATCTGGACTGACCATCGGCATCATCGCCCTGCCCCTGTCGATGGCCTTTGCCATTGCCAGCGGTGTTGCCCCGCAGCATGGTCTCTACACGGCCTTGGTTGCTGGTATCGTTATATCCCTCAGCGGCGGTTCGACCATCAATATTTCTGGCCCCACTGCTGCCTTTGTGGTTGTGCTACTGCCCATTGTTCAAAAATTCGGCATTGGTGGGCTGTTAGTGAGCGGGATGATGGCAGGCGTGATTCTCATCATCATGGGGATAGCCAAGCTCGGCAAGCTGATTGAAGTGGTACCGTATCCGGTCACGGTTGGCTTTACCTCTGGTATTGCGGTGATCATTGCTACCTTCCAGATCAAAGACTTCTTTGGTCTCAGCGTGGAGGCGGTAGAAGGGCATTATTTAGAGCAAGTAGGCGCAATCCTTCGCGCTGTGCCAACTGCTACCCTTGCAGATTTCTTGATTGGTATGCTAACATTGATCGTGCTGATCCTCTGGCCGAAGCTCCGCTCGAAAGTGCCGGGACATTTGGTGGCAGTGCTGCTCGGCTCATTCGCAGCGTGGGCAGGCAGCAGAATCAGCCCAGAATTTGCCGCCGCCACTATCGGTAGTCGCTTTCATTACGACTTGAACGGTATCACTGGCAACGGCATCCCACCTGTCCTGCCTAACGTGAACTGGCCTTGGAATCTGCCCGGCGCAGACGGCAGTCCGGTCGGCCTGAGCTGGCAGATGATTCAGACCTTGTTCCCGTCTGCCATTGCGATTGCTGTGCTGGCCGCGATCACTTCGCTGCTCTGCTCGGTGATTGCCGATGGTTTGAGCGGCACCAAGCATGATTCCAACGACGAGCTGATCGGCCAAGGCATCGGCAATATTATCGCACCCTTCTTCGGCGGCATCCCTGCCACGGCTGCCATTGCTCGAACAGCAACTAACATTAAGGCAGGCGGACGGACTCCAGTTGCCTCGATTATTCACAGTTTGTTCATCCTGCTGTCGATTCTGCTGATCACGCCGCTGCTATCCTACATTCCGATGGCTTCCATGGCAGCCTTGCTGTTTATCGTCGCGTGGAATATGAGCGAGGCCAAGCACTTCATTCGTACACTCAGGATTGCGCCTCGCAGTGATATCGCTGTGTTGCTGATCTGCTTTTCGCTGACGGTGCTGTTTGACATGGCACTTGCCGTAGGCGTGGGTATGAGCTTGGCCGCTATCCTCTTTATTCAACGAAGCATTAGTCTGACCACCGCCACCAAGTTAGAAAGCCGCGATCATGGCTACGGCGAGCTGCCTTCAGCAATTTCCATCTACGATATCAACGGGCCGCTCTTCTTCGGCTCGGCTCAGAAGTCGATGAAGAACATCACCTCGGTCAGCCCGGATGTGCGCGTGGTGATTCTCGACATGACCAAGGTGAATATGATCGACATGAGCGCAATAGTGGCAATGGAATCCATCAGTGGCAATTTAGAGAAGAATGGGGTGGGCTTAGTGATTAACCACTTAGAACCCCGGATGCTTCTCAAGCTGCGCAAGGCTGGGCTGCGGAAGAAAATTGGCAAGGTAGAGTTCTCGCGTACCTTGGCTGAGGGCATTGAGAAAGCGAAGGAGATGCTGTGAGCATAGACAGCATTATTAATCAAATAACAAAGAATTAAAGCCGTCACTTAATCCTTCATGAATACTCCTAATATCTCTGCCATCATCCTTGCCGCAGGCAAAGGCACACGGATGAAATCGGCCAAGGCCAAGGTTCTGCACGAGCTGTTCTTCAAACCTATGCTGCACCATGTTTTGGATACAGTTGCAGCCACGGGAATTGAGCAACCTGCCGTGATTGTTGGCCATCAACGGAAGCAAGTGCTTGCTTCACTGAAAGCATATCGTATCACTCCGGTGATTCAGGAGGAACAGCTCGGTACCGGCCATGCGGTACTCTGTGCCGAGCCAGCTTGCCATTCTGCTGAACTGATTATGATTCTCTGCGGCGACACCCCGCTCATCCGCCCGGAAACCTTACAGGCTATGATTCGGCAGCATCAGGAACAAGCCGCCACGCTTACCCTGATGACCACCGAATTAGACAATCCCTTTGGCTACGGCAGAATTATCAGCAATGCGAGCGGTCACGTTCTGCGCATTGTTGAGCAAAAAGAAGCAGATGAGACGCAGCGGGCTATTCGAGAGATCAACGCTGGGATTTATTTAGCTGAGGCGGACTTTCTCTTCTCGGCCCTGCGGCAAGTAGGCACCAACAACAGCCAAGGCGAGGTCTATCTAACTGATATCGTCGGGATTGCAGTCCAACAAGGTTGTCGCGTGGGTAAATTCGTTCACAATCCAGCCATAGATGTGCTGGGCGTGAATTCGGGGGTCGAGTTGGCGCAGGCGCACACCGAGCTGCAAATGCGCCGTAACCGAGAGCTGATGCTTGCAGGCGTGACTATTTATTCGCCGGAAACGGTGCTGGTTTCGCCGGAAAGCAGCATCGGCCAAGATACGATCATTCACGCCGGAGTACAGATCAGCGGACGATGCGAAATCGGGGTTGGTGCGCTGATCGGGGCGCACAGCGTATTACACAACTGCACAGTAGCGGCAGGCGAACACATATTGCCGCTAACATACCACCGCTACCTCAGTTGATTTCTCTCCTTCCATGTGCTAAAGAATCGCACTTGCCCCTTCCTCAGCCCCGGACAAAACTCTCCGCAGGGCAGCAAAGATTCCATGACCCGGCGCAGTGGATTCAGGCGGCGGCGAAGCTGGTTGTCGTTCTGCCAATATCTCTTGACTGACTTTCAGCTCAAGCAGATTATTCCGCGCATCCATGCGGATGAGGTCGCCGTCCTGCACTTTGGCGATCAGCCCGCCTGCCAGTGCCTCCGGCGTGCAGTGAATGGCAAACGGCACCTTGCCTGACGCGCCCGACAGCCGTCCGTCCGTGACCAAGCCAACCTTATGCCCCTGATCCATCAGGATAGAAAGGAAGGTGATCAGCTTGTGCAGCTCCGGCATTCCGTTGGCGCGCGGCCCTTGGAAGCGCAGCACGGCCACCAAGTCGCGGTTCATCCGCCCGTCCTTGAACGCCTGCTCCAGCTCATGCTGGCTGCTGAAGACCATAGCTGGTGCTTCCACACAAGTATTCTCTCCATCCGCCAAAGCGGATATCTTCATGATCATCCGGCCTAAGTTGCCAGACAGCACCTTAATGCCGCTCACTTGGGCAAAAGGCTTGGCAAGCGGGGCGACGATGCTGATGTCGCGGCTCTGCTCCGGCCCTGCCTGCCAGACGACTTCTTCTCCCGCAAGCACAGGCTCTTCCATATACCTGCTGAAGCCCGGCCCGGCCACAGTCTGCACGTCCTCGTGAAGGAAGCCGCCCGTCAGCAGCTCGCGGATGAGCAGAGCCATGCCGCCTGCCTGCTGGAAGGAATTGATGTCGCCCGCGCCGTTGGGATAGATGCGCACCAAGAGCGGCACCGCATCCGACAGCTCGGCGAAATCATCCCAGTTGATAAGGATGCCAGCGGCCTTGGCAATCCCCACAAGGTGCATGGTCTCATTGGTGGAACCGCCAGTGGCCAGCAGGCCGACCATCGCGTTGACCACCGCCTTCTCACTGATTACCTCGGCCAGCGGCGTGTATTCTTTGCCGAGATGAGTGAGGGCGGTAATCCGCGTTGCGGCGGCCTTGGTCAGCGCATCGCGCAGCGGAGTCTCCGCGTTGACAAAGGACGCGCCGGGCAGGTGCAGGCCGAGCATCTCGGCCATCAGCTGGTTGGAATTGGCCGTGCCGTAGAAGGTGCAGGTGCCGGGGCTGTGATAGGCTTGCAGCTCCGAGGCCAGCAGCTCTTCGTGCGTGGCCTCGCCCTTGGCGAAGCGTTCGCGCACCTGATTCTTCTCGCGGTTGCCGATGCCGGAAGTCATCGGCCCGGCAGGAACAAGCAGCATCGGCAGATGGCCGTATTGCAATCCGCCCATCAATAAGCCGGGCACGATCTTGTCACAAACGCCGAGCAGCAGCGCGCCGTCAAAGACATTGTGCGACAGAGCGATGACCGTGGCGAGCGCGATCACGTCGCGGCTCATCAGGCTCAAGTCCATGCCCGGCTCGCCTTGAGTGATGCCGTCGCACATGGCTGGCACGCCGCCTGCGAACTGGGCCGTGCCGCCCGCTTCAGCCACAGCCTGCTTGATCAGCGCAGGATAGCGGCCCAACGGCTGATGCGCGGAGACTACGTCGTTGTAGGCGGAAATGATAGCGATGTTCGGCGTTTTTTCATCAAGCAAGGCAGGGCGGCAGGAGGGGCAGCCCGCGAGGTCGTGAGCGAAGTTGCTGCACGACAATTGCTTGCGGAAAGGGACGCTGCCCTTGGCTGCTGCCATCCGCGCCAAGTAGCTTTCCCGGCTGGATTTGCTGCGCTCGATGATGCGCTGGGTGACGCGCTGGACTGTCTTATTCATGTTGCTCCCGCGCAAAGCGTATGGCCATAAAATGAGCCGGTGTGCATAAAATCTCCTCAATGTGTTATATATGGACAATGTATAGCACGAGACCGCAGCGGACAAGAGGATTTTTCCGCTTGACAGCACCGCCGCATTATGTGAATTTTCTGCGAACAGAAAATTATCGTCCAAGGAGGCTGCGCATGAACTACGCTTGGTTTGAAAAAATTGCCCCGCATCTGGCTACCAGCCCGCTGGTGCTGATCGGCTTTGTCCTGCTGCTTGCCTACGGGATTCACTGGTAGCTGATGAAATCCGGGCTGCTGCGGTAGGAGGAAGGGTCTCA
Source organism: Candidatus Electronema aureum (assembly GCA_004284765.1). GTDB lineage: Bacteria > Desulfobacterota > Desulfobulbia > Desulfobulbales > Desulfobulbaceae > Electronema > Electronema aureum. The sequence continues at coordinate 485 of NQJD01000020.1, read as the reverse complement.
ATTATTGACACTGTTGGGTAATCTAATGGAAGACGATATTCGAGAAGCCAAATCAATATGGGACAACGGAAGAATATCCGTTGTGTTGAGGCGTGGAGGATCTAATCCGATACGAATCAGGGTTCCATACAGTCGTAATAACAGAACATGGCTCAAGAATGGTGCTAGAAAGAAAGAGCCAGTTTGGAGTACAGATGGAAGATACTGGGAACTTCCAGCGTCACGCTTCAATGAACTCATTGAAATGATCCTAAATAAACATGGCGAAGTGTATATACTTCAGCCCTATCGAGAAAAAGAGGTGTGCTCACCATCTTGTATTAATGCAGAAGGCTTCGAGTGTCAGTGCTCATGTTTGGGTAATAGAGATCTGTGAGTGATCAATGAAATAAAATACAATCGTTGTAGTGATTAATAAATCTCCAAACAGATGCAGTTAAGTTTTCAATGCTTCTCGAAAACGACAATGTCTTCCTGACTAATGC
>NQJD01000019.1 GCA_004284765.1 Candidatus Electronema aureum | reverse complement strand
ATTTTCCGCGAGGAGACCAAGCGTATTCATTTCTCAATGTGTTTTTTATGCCTGATTCATCAATATAAACAATATTATTTTCTTTCTCGGCCTCTATCTCAGAGGAGAACTCATTTCTTTTCTCCTCATCTCTTTCTTCATAGAGAAAAATCTTTTTTTACGCGTTATCCAAAGAGCCTTCATTCTTGTATAAACAGACTGATGCTTGACAGAAAAGAACATCGCTCTTTCCTCAAGAGTCGCTGAAGGATTTTTCAGAACATGCTCAAGAAGAGCCTCGTCGCTGAATTTTTTCGTACGATATTTTGTCCTTTTATAAGGCTCAATACTTCCTGTCTCTTTGTATTTTCTTATCCATCTGTTCAGGGTATCCAAACTTATAATAAAAATATCAAGAATTTCTTTTTTGGATATCCCTGATTCATAATTCTTGATCACCCTTTCTCTCAAGTCATTGCTGTATGCTTTAGCCATTCCACGTAACACTTTAATTTTAATTAGTTAAATAAAAAATAACCTCTCAGGTTGTAAATTACAACACAACTGATTTAAAACTTAAATACTATAGTGGACTGTTCCAGCCTTGCGGTGATGTAGGAACGCCGCATCGCTCAGGCTTTTACCACGGATCATCACTTTGATCAGGCAGGGTTTCTCCGGCTGCTGAAATGAAGCAAAAGGGAGGGCAGAAAACTGCCCTCCCTTTTGCCTCCAACTCCCCTCGCTCGTCGCGCCCGCAAAAAGTCGCTCGACGTTTGTAAAATTTGTCGAGCAAGAAATTGCACCAGCCGCCAGCAGCCCTCTTGAACGAGGCCGCACGTGCCGACGTATTTGCATCGTTTCTTACATGAGAAGAATTCCCATTCTCTTTACAAGAGATATTCCCGCATATCGTGCGTCTTCTCAGCGCACATTCAAGAGCTGTGCTGATTTTTCTTGACATGAGAAAACATGAATGCTATGCTTTCCGTCATTGTTGAGCTAATACGCAGTCAACTTCTTGTCCGCAGCCCTCTTTCCTTCCGCAAAGGAGAACAGCCATGAACACGATTCAATGGCGGCCCGCCGTCAACGCCCTCACCGTTCCCCCGTCCTACAAAATCCTCTTTGTGCCGAGAAACATTGCCGGCTATCCTGAGATAGCCGCCGAGGTTGCAGCGGAAAACCCGAATTGGAACGAGGAGCTGGTTGAGGCGGTCATGCGGGCAGAGCCGCAGGATCATTCAGCGGCGGCTGATCAACGGCGACCAGGTGACGCTGGAGGATGCCTTCAGCTACCGCATCTCTTTTCAGGGCAAATTGGCCGCGCCCGACGACCCGCTGCCGAACCGCGACGACCTGATTCAGGTCAAAGTCCACCCTTCGGCTTCCTTCATGCGCGAAATCCGCCATGTGGCCAAGCTCGAACGGCTCGCGCCTGAGCAGAAGCAGCCGATGATCGCTGCTGCCGAAGACACCCGCCTCAAGCTCAACGACGTGCTCAACCCAGATGGTGTGCTCAAGCTGACCGGCAGGTGGCAGTTGCCCGCGCCAACAGAGGAGTATCGGCCTTCGTGGCTTATGGGTGCTGTTATTTACTCGATCTTCGTTGACCGCTGGTGGCGGGGTGCGCATTCCCCTCCCTATCACCGAGCTACGCCCCGCGATGCGCCATCCACACCAGATACGATTTACGGAGGGGATCTTTACGGAGTAGAGGAGGCACTGTCTTGGATCGCTGACCTTGGCGTTGATGCTATTGTTCTCACGCCAATTCACACGGCAGAATCACCGCACCGTTACGATGCCGTCTGTTTCGAGACGGTTGATCCAAGGCTTGGCGGCGAAAAAACCCTCGCTGCTTTGCTCAATGCCTGCCACATGCACGGGTTGCGGCTCATCCTTGATGCGGCATTTACCCATTGCCACTGCTGCACGAATCATGCATTTCAAGATCTGCTTCAAAATCAAGCTCAATCCAAGTACCGTGAATGGTTTTTTGTAAACCACTTTCCTTTCTCAGTCAGCGATCCAGACTCGTATCGTTTTTACCCGGCTCATCCCGACCTTCCCCTGCTTAATCTGGCTGCGGCACCAGTTCTCAGCTTTTTCGAGCGGCTTGTTGAGTCATGGATGCGGCTCGGTGTTGACGGGCTGCGCTTCGATGCAGTGGAGTTTGCTCCGCCAGATACTTGGAAATCTCTTGGAGTGTGCGCCCGCAAAGTGAATCCTGATGTGGCACTCATTGCAGAATGCGTCTTTGAATCGCCTGCTTGGGCAGTTGAGCAATTAGGAGTGCATTGCGCGACTGATTACACTCGATATGAACTGATAGTTAAATCTTAGGACTTACGCAGTTGGAAAGAGAAGTTCAGCTATTACGGCAAGTTATCTTTTTGCCGTACAAATCATTAATCAACTAGTTGGCAATGGAACTGCGTAACTCCTATCTTTCATGAATGAAACAGATATTGGCGATGGGTTTCGGCTTGAGGATCAGCTGTTACGTCATCGCCTTGGGCCGGACATTGAGCAAGCCACCCTAACGTTTATTGACACACACGATACCGACAGATTCTTAACCCGTGTAAAGAACCTAGAAAAATATAAATCAGCTCTGGAACTCCTGCTGCTTGGCGAAGAACCGGCGTTATGTTATTATGGAACGGAGCTTGCTTTGACAAGCGGAAAAGCAACATCACGTTTTGACATGTCGTGGCCTGACCGACTGCCAATTCCGCAGACCTTGGTTGCATCAGACATCACCGAATGGATCAGACAGCTGATCAAGCAGCGAAAAAAGAGGCAAAAGGGGGTACTCATAACAGGATGAGCATACGTTCTTTTCTCCACTGCCGCTGACAGCCCTGCCGTGTCCCATCCACGTGCTTCAGGGTGAGCGGGAGATGGCGACGACCAACAAGACTATTGGCCTTGGCCGCTTTGATCTGGCAGCAGTCCATCCGCATCACCGCTTCTTCCGGCCTGACCGAGGCGGAGATTGAGAAGATGAAAAGCTAAAGGCTGTCCTCAATGAGCAAAGCAGGAACGAACCTTCTTTTCTGAAAGCGTTCCCAATCTGCGTAACAGTTCCTCATCATAGCAAATCAAGGGGAGAGCAGATTACTCTGTTCTCCCCTTTTTTATTGCAGGGCGGCGGCTAACCCATATGCCCAAGGTGCAGAAGAGCCGGGGATTGTCCATCGTCAGACTGTTTATTCCGCAATCCAGCTCCACAGACTGCCCAGCCATTCATACAGTACCTGCTCGGATAGCTCCAGATTGAAGCTGGAGGGCAGCAGACTGCTGGAAGAGAGCTGCTGTTTCTCTTTCAGGGTGAAATCGGTTGGTGCAGCCAGCGGCTTCAGTCCCGCATCCTGAAAGACCTTCATTGCCCGGCCCATGTGCGCCGCTGAGGTGACAAGGACAAACGGCGCATCCTTGAGCAAAGGCTTGAGGAGCTGCGCCTCTTCGACCGTATCACGGGGCCGGTCTTCAATCACCAGCCTGCCACCATCCACACCAAGCTGCCGCGCTGTCCGCCCCACTACCACCGCATTTGCCAGTGGGTCTTCCTGATTTACCCCGCCGCTGACTACTAGCCAAGACTCTGGCAGCTCCCGGTGCAGGCGAATACCCTCAAAGAGGCGGTACAGCGAGGCCGTACTCAGCTGGCCGGTTTCTGGTACGCCGGGATCGCTGACATGCGTATTCCCCAGCACCACCACAAACTTGATCTGCTGCCGCTGCTGTTCAGGAAGCTGCTCGATATGCAGGGGTGGATACTGCCGCTCCAGCGCATAGAGCCGACTGCGGGCAGGCAGGCCGTAGCCAAAGACGCAAAAGATGCCAAGGCTAGCCAGGAGAGCTATAATAGCCAGTCTCCGTAGCTTGAGCAGGATAAAGGTCAGGCCGAGCAGGATAAAAAGCAGGCCCAGTGGCAGTGGCATAAGAAAGGGAGTCAAGAAGCGAGCCAGGGTGATCATGGGGATTCAGTGTCTGTGGTAGCCTGCTCAGGTGGTGCCCAGCCTTGGCCGCCACTGTGCCAGAGAAACTTCCGGCATACGCCCCTAATCAAGCTGGCTTCCTTCTTCTTGATGCGAGTACGACTAAGGAACTGGCGGATGTTGCGCATCCAGTAGCTGCGGCTGGTGTCGTGGATAAAGCTGATCCTGGTCAGGGCTTGCTCGATATGCTCGTACATGCCCTCTAACTCATGGGAATTAGCATAGCCACTGCTGCTCGTCGTGGGGACAGGGTTACCTGCGGCCATGAATAACTCGTAGCAGCAAATGGCTACAGCTTGAGCCAGATTGAGTGAGGAGAAATCCGCTGTGGCGATGGTAGAGGTGAACTGGCAGAGATCAAGGTCTTCGTTGGACAACCCGCTGCTTTCGGGGCCAAACATCAAGGCCACCCGATTGCCTGCGGTAAGCAGCGGCACGAGTTGGCTCATCACCTCACGCGGTGGCTTGTCCTCCACAGTCCGATATTTGCCTTGGCGGGCGGTGGTAGCAACAAGGAAATGATAGGGCGCAGCAGCAGTACGGCTGTCAGCGGTAAGCTGAAGGTTCTCAATCAGATGGGCTGCCTTGTGGGTGGCCATCTTCAGCATTCGCTCCTGATCGGGCCGCTCGTCAGCCACCACGGTCAGGTGTTCAATGCCAAAGTTACAGGCAATGCGAGCTGCTGCGCCGATGTTCTCTGGGTACTTGGGCCGCACCAAAATCAGACCGCTGCCGGGCAGTGTCGCCACCAGTTGTTCAGACAAGATGTCGCTACTCCTTAGAGATTGGCCGGGTCGTCTAACTCAAGACGATGCTTGCCGTGTGACTGCATTTTCTGCTCAGAAGAGTGCGTGGCAACTGGAGTGCTGGAAGTAATCCGCTTAAAGAAGGGGATAATGCCTTTCTCTGCATTGCGCATCTCTTCCTCAGCCTCACGCAGGGTGATCTGCCAGACCGGGGCAAAGCCGGGCGATTTCTCAAACATGATCTCCGCTGCCTTCTGATAGACTTGGGCCTGACGAAGTTCCTGCTTGTTCGGCTTTTGGTTCAAGACCTGAATCATGTTGCGGAGGTTATCGCGCTCTTGCCGGAGTTGATTCATCTCCTCCTTGCGCCGCTCGTTCTCTGCTGATTCAATCTCAAACTTAGTCTGAAGATGCTCGCGCAGCTTGCGCAGATCGGCGTGCAGCACCCGCACCTTGATGATTGAGCGAACCCAGAAAGCCAAAGCGACAATCAGACCAACCAACAGTCCGCGCACAAAGAGATTGGCAAACAGTTCAGCAATCCAACTTGTTTCTTCCATAATCAAACCTCGCAAATGTGAGTTGGGTGACAGAGGGCAGCGGAACACCGCTGCGCCGCACCCGTATCAGAACCATATTTGCGGGCGTTGCGCAAGCATGTTTTTCAAGGCTTCAGCGAAACAGGCTTACTTACTCAAATTGATCGCGCTGCCCATTTTTATAAAAGACTTGACAGCTCTCGACTTTCATGAGAATCTTCCGGCGACAAGGAAGGTGCTGGCGAGAGCGAATCCGCCTGTATCTTCAGAATCCTTGCAAACCGGAAGAGAGGAGATTTCATGATGCGACCACGAATTAGCCAGTTCGTTTTCATTTGTCTCGCGCTGTGCTGTTCTGCGGCCCAGGCAGTGCAGTATGTTGATGCGCCACCGTTGGCAAAGACCATCAATGAGCCTGTGGCGGATGTCAAGGCAGCGGATGTCATCCGGGTGCCACTGATTACCTGGGGCGGCGACGAGGCGACTATCCTTGCCAACGGCAATGCGGCCAAGACTGCGCCGAATAGCATCTTTGCCAAAAAGGGTCTGAAGCTAACTTTAGTGCGTGAGGATGACTTTAAGAAGCAGGTGGAAGCCTATCTGAGCGGCGAAACCCCCTACCTACGCGGTACCCTTGGCATGGTCAATATGGCTGCCGAGGTTTTAGCCCGTGACCCGCGCACCGCGCCGGTGATCATCTACCAGCTCACCTGGTCGAACGGCGGCGACTGCTTAGTTGTCAAGCCGGGCATCAAGACAGCTAAAGATCTCAAGGGCAAAACCGTGGCTCTTCAGGCATACGGCCCGCATGTGGATTATTTAGCTAAGGTTTTGGCCGATGCGGGCTTGTCCATGAGCGATGTCAGCATAAAGTGGGTGAAAGACCTCACTGGCACGCAAGAGACCCCGGCAGAAGCCTTCCATGATGCAGACGTTGACGCGGCCCTGATGATCATTCCAGACGGGCAGGCCCTCACTTCGGGCGGCAAAGTGGGCACGGGCGCGGAAGGCTCGGTCAAGGACGCGGAGATCATGCTTTCCAGCAAAACGGCCAACCGGGTGATTGCCGATGTCTATGCAGTACGCTCGGATTACTTCAAGGTCCACCGCAGCGAGGTGGAGAAGTTCGTCAACGGCCTGATGCAAGGCGAGGAGCAGCTCTCCGCCCTGTTCAAAGACAAAGCCAGCCGGATGAAGGACTACACCGAGACAATTAAGGCTTCGGCCCAGCTCCTCTTTGATAGTCCGGCAGCCACGGCAGATGCTGAATCGCTGTATGCAGACTGTGAGTTTGTCGGCTTTGCTGGCAACGTTAAGTTCTTCACCGATGCGAACTATCCGCGTAACTTCAGCAATCTCAAGGAGCAGATTCAGAGTGCTTTAGTCAAGATCGACCTGCTCGCGAAGAAGGCTCCCCTGACTGCAGCTGGCTTTGACTATAGCGTACTGAAAGAGGGCCTGACCAATGTGGTAGGCGTGGCTGTGCCCAAGTTCGACACGGCCCAGGTCGCAGGTGTGATCCAGCGCAAGCAGCAGCAGGACACCCTCAACCAGGGCGAGCTGTTTTCCTTTGAAGTCTTCTTTCAGCCCAACCAGAACCAGTTCTCTGCTGATCTCTACGCTGATGCCTTCAGCAAGGTGATTGAGCTGGCAAGCACCTACGGCGGCGCGGTGATCACGATTGAAGGCCACTCTGACCCGATGGGCTATCTCAAGGCAAAGAAGCAGAACGCCACAGAGATGTCGCTTGGCCAGATCAAACAGGCTGCCAAGAATCTCAGCCTCTCACGGGCCAATGCGGTGCGCACCGGCATCACCGAGTTTGCCTCATCCAAGGGTGTTGTCCTTGATGAGAGCCAGTTTGCCGTGGTCGGCCACGGTATTGCTAAACCCAAGACCGGTATCTGCGGCGGCGATCCCTGCCCACCCAAAACCGAGCAGGAGTGGCGCGACAATATGCGGGTGGAGTTCCGCATCATTCAGCTCGAAGCCGAATCCTCGGTCTTCAAGTCGCTGTGAGGGGCATGATATGAGGACGCAAAAGAAGATGCTGCCCTTGCTCTGCGCGATGATCTTGGTCAGTGGGCTTGCTGCTTGCAAGGACGCACAGCAGCCGAAGCAGAGCAATCTACCCGCAGCAAAGGCGGCAAGTCAAACTGTTCCGGTCGCTGCCGCACAAAAGCCACTCGCCCTGCCTTGGCCGCCTGCACCAAATGGGAATACAGTGCTGGCCCCAAACCTGTTAGCTGACAACTACTATGTCGTGCTGGATGGCAGCGGCTCCATGCTTGAACGCCAGTGTTCGGGCAATCAGAGCAAGATCGAGACCGCCAAGAACGCGCTCAAGGAGTTTGCTGCCAGTGTGCCAGCAGATGCAAACCTTGGGATGTTGATCTTCACTGACAGCCAAATTCGGGAACTGGTGCCTATAGGCACTGGCAACCGGCAGCAGCTTGCCGAGCAGGTGCAGTCTGCCTCTGCGGCTGGTGGTACGCCCTTGCACGAGGCAATCAGCGCAGGTTATGCCCAGCTTGAGCAGCAGGCCATGCGTCAGCTCGGCTATGGCCGCTACGTCTTGGTGGTGGTCACAGATGGACAGGCAAATCCGGGCCATGATCCTACAGAGAAAGTCCGCTGGATGCTGGATAACACCCCAGTAGAGCTGCACACCATCGGCTTCTGCATCGGCACGGATCACGCCCTTAACATGCCAGGCCGCACCGTCTATAAGGCAGCGGATAATCCTGCTGCCCTGCGCCAAGGTTTGGCGGATGTGCTGGCCGAAGCAGAAACCTTTGATGTCGCTACGTTCCAGCAATGAAGGCCAGGCTGATTGGTGCCCTGCTGCTGCTCCTGTTGGGCCTTGGTGTCACCTACGGCATCTGGCTACTTCTACCTAAGCTGCTTGACCGCAAGCAGCAGACCACCAGCGATGCAGCCCAGACGCAGGGTAAGCTCCGCATCGCCTTGGACAACTGGATTGGCTACTTCCCCTTGCGCTCACCAGAGATGAAGAGCGCGATGCACCGGGCGGGCTGGCTGCTGGCCTGGGAGGACGACAAGGCTGATTATCGCCGCCGCATGGAGCGTCTTGAGAAGGGAGAACTTGATTTCGCTGTCGCCACGGTGGATTCCTACCTCCTCAATGCCGAGCGGTTTGCCTATCCTGCGGTCATTGTTGCGGTACTCGACGAGTCCAAGGGCGGCGATGCCATCCTTGCCCGCAAAGACCGAGTGGCAAGCCTTGATGATCTGAAGGGCAAGCTGGATGCTAAGGTTGCCTTCACTCCAGCCAGTCCCAGCGAACATCTGGCCAAGGCAGCAGCAGATCACTTCAATGTCAAGGAGCTGCATCCTGCGTCTGGCCCTCTGCGTCTGGCCGTGAACGGCTCTGAGCAGGCGAAGAACGCCCTGCTCTCCGGCAAGGCTGATGTGGCTGTGCTCTGGGAGCCGGATGTCACCAAGGCCCTTCAGGAGAAGGGGATAGTGAAGCTGCTTGGCACTGAGGATACAGAGCGACTGATTGTAGACGTGCTGCTGGTCCGCCGGGACTTTGCTCAGAAGAACCCCGACATCGTCAAGCTCTTCCTCTCCACCTACTTCAAGGTGCTGAAGAAGTACCGCCAAGAAGAGGGGCTATTCATCCGCCACATCAAGGAGGAAACGGGCCTCGCTGAAGAGCCGGTGCGTATCATGCTCAAGGGCGTGGACTGGCTCTCTCTGGCAGACAACTGCGAGCAGTGGTTTGGCATCGCTGCGGCAGGCGGGGCAGGGGAGGAAGGCTTGGTTGCGGCCATCGAATCGGCAGCAGAGATACTGGTGAATGCAGGGGATTTCACCGCCAGCCCAGTACCGGACGGCAACCCTTACCGGCTTACCAATAAAGGCTTTCTTGAAGAACTCTTTGCCGCGTCCGGCGAGAAGGCTTCTTCGGCTGGAGCTACTGCATTTGCTCCGCTTGACAACGCAGGCTGGGATGCGCTCAAGGAGGTCGGCACCTTGAAGATTGATCCCATCATCTTCCAGCAAGGCACAGCCACCTTGGATGTCCTCGGCAAGCAGACCATCGACACCGCAATGGCCCGGCTCAGTCACTATCCCCACTTCCGTATTGTCATCAAGGGACATACAGGTGTGCGCGGGGACGCAGACGAGAATCTGCGCCTCTCTCAAGAACGGGCAGAAGCAGTCAGCCGCTACTTGCAGATCACCCACAGCATGGATGCCAACCGCGTCCGGCCTCTGGGCTTAGGCGGCACCAAACCGCTTGCCCAGCAGCCCGGCGAGTCCCTGCGCACCTACGAGTACCGCCTGCCGCGCGTGGAACTGGTGCTGGTCAGGGAAGATATGTGAACAGGGACTGGCTCAGGCCGGTTTGTGCTCCTTGAGCCAGTCCCGCAGGATGTCATTCACACGGGCCTGCCAACCGCGACCCGTAGCCCGGAAGGACTCAACAACGGACTGGTCAAGCCGGATGGAGACAGCGGCTTTCCTTGCTGCTTTCTGGGGGCCGCGCACCCGTGGCGGAATGTCGGGATGCTCCATCCTCACCGGTTTCATAGCAGCAAGAAGGGAGTCATCTAAGGGAGGAGAATCAACAGCATCCCAATCCTCTTGGGAGATATGTTCAGGTCGTTGCTTGTTCATAATGCTCCTTCTCGCGAGGGTTGGCCCGACGCAGGCTGATGAGACGGATGCTGTCGCCCCGGATGGTATAGATGAGAACATGAAGACGATTACCAATCATACCAAGCGCAATCCAGCGTTCCTCGCCATAGTCGAAACGGTTGTCCTTGGCTTCGACCGCTGTTATCCACTCGAACTGTTCGGCCTTGTGGAAGTCCACACCGTGTTTGGCAAGGTTGGCAGCTCGTTTGCTTTCGTCCCATTCGTAGCGCATGGTTTACTGTATATACAATCAGGCTGCTTGTCAACATGCTGACAACCTTATCGCCCGCTAAACAGGAATTCTGAGCCAATGCAGTCCACTCCCCCATCTCCGCCCAAGCTGCAAGACTTCAGCCAGCGTGCCATTCAAGGGCATGTGGTCTGGCAGGGGTTGACCCACTGGCTGACCCTCTACCCGCCTGCCCTGGCACTGCCGCTCGGCTTTGCCGCCTATCTCTTCAACACGCCTCTGCTTTACCTCGGTCTGCTGGGCGGGCTGACCGTGGGCTTGGGCAGTGCTATTGTCAATATCTTCTTCCGGGGTGAGGCACTCTCGGCGAGCTATCTTCAGCAGCTTGTCGAGGGTAGCCAGAGACAGAAAGCGCAGATGCTTGAGGGCCTGCGCCGCAGCCTTCAACAGGCGGAGCGGATTGCCGGTGCCGAAGCGTATGCCGAGCAGGGTTTGGAGCAGTTCGAGCGGATGCGGGTCAAGTTCGACAAGCTGGGCAGCCTGCTGGCAACACGGTTCCAGCACGGCGAGCTGTCCTACGGGCGTTTCCTCGGCGCAGCAGAGCAGGTCTATCTCGGCAGTCTGGATACCCTGCAACGCATCATTGTCCTGCTGGAAAGTGTCGGCGGTATTGATCTCGACTATATTGATAAGCAGCTTGCCAGCATAAAGGAACCCACCAACGAGGCTGACCGCAAGGAGCGAGAAACCCTCATCCGTCGGAGCAAGCTGCGCTGCGAGCAGCTAGAGCGGGTGAATGAACTGCTGGCGGCCAACGAGGAGGCGATGACTGCCCTGGAAGAGACCGTGGTAGCAGTGGCAGCGATGTCCACCAACACCGCGTTGGCGCAAGGCGATTTCGAGGCCGCCATTGCGCAGCTCCAGCAGGTGGCAGTCCGCGCTCGGCAGTATTGAAGTATCGCTGGAGGGTACCCTCCAGATATTCTACAGGGTACCCTCCAGACAGGCTGATAGGTACCCTGTTCAAGCCGTTCAACAGGAACAGCAAAGGAGACAGGGAGATGGCAGAGACAGTGCAGGAAAAAGGCTTGGTCAAGGTTGATGAGCAGAGATTGAGCGCAGAGCTAGGGCTGGTTGATCCGATCAGCCTGGCACCAGTTCAGGCTGCCGACCCAGAACTGGAGAAGATGGCGAATGAGTTTGTTGCCAACATCCTCGCCATTAACCCGGAGGATGCTACCCAGATAGAGATCAGGCAGCAGAATATTGCCTCAATCGACAACCTCGGTGCGAAGGCCCAGAAGGATTCTGCCCTGCGCAGTGCCATGTTGCGGGAGCCAATCCGCAAGCTAGCGCAAAAGGGTGAGGACGGCGGCGAGGTGGCGAATGCCCTGGTGAACCTGAACCTGAAGGTAGAGGAGCTAGACCCGCAGAAGTTCAACCTTGATCCGGGCTGGTTCGCCCGCCTCCTGGGTGCGCTGCCCGGCATTGGCACGCCGCTCAAGCGCTACTTTATGCAGTTCGAGAGTGCGCAGACCGTACTGGATGCCATTCTCCGCTCCCTCCACGGTGGCGCAGACACCCTCAAGCGGGACAACCTCACCCTGACCGACGACCAGAAGCAGCTCCGCCTGGCTACCCATAAGCTGCGGAAGTCGATTGATCTGGGGATGCTGCTGGACAAGAAACTCAGTCAGGTGCTGGCGCAGGACATCCCTTCCGATGACCCACGGGCCAGCTTTATCAACGAGGAGCTGCTCTTTCCGCTCCGGCAGCGGCTGATGGACTTGCAGCAGCAGTTAGCTGTTAATCAACAAGCTGTCCTGGCCATCGAGATCATCGTGCGCAACAACAAAGAGCTAATCCGGGGCGTGAATCGGGCGGTCAACGTGACGGTCAATGCCCTCAGCGTGGCTGTGACCGTGGCCCTAGCCCTGGCGAATCAGAAGATCGTGCTGGGTAAGATCGAGGCGGTCAACACGACCACCAACAAGCTGATTGGCGACACCGCCAAACGGCTTCAGCAGCAGGGCGTGGAAATCCACAAGCAGGCCGCGAGTAGCCAGCTTGATATGCAGGTGCTCAAGCAGGCATTTGCTGATATCCACGGTGCCCTAGATGATATCGCCCGCTTCCGTCAAGAGGCTCTGCCGCAGATGGCAAAGAGCCTCCTGGAGATGGACAGGCTCACCACCGAGACCGAAGAGGCAACGAAGAAGCTGGAGCGGGGCAATCAGGTCAGCCCGGCTATGTATCTTGAGATTGATTAAGGAGAAAGGAACCATGAAGAAGGGAATCAGGTCACTGATCATCACCGCTGCTGTGAGTGTCTTGCTGGCCAGCCAAGCCATTGCTGGCAGCACCCACCGCATTGCCTGGTCGCACTACACAGGCTGGGAACCCTGGGCTTATATTCAGGAGTCCGGCATCATGGACAAGTGGGCCAAGAAGTACGGCTTAGACAAGGTGGAGATCGTCCTGGTCAATGACTATGTCGAGAGCATCAACCTCTATACCTCTGGTCAGTTTGACGGCTGTGTAATGACCAACATGGATGCCCTGACCATCCCAGCAGTGGGAGGCGTGGATTCCACGGCTTTGATCGTCGGCGACTTCTCCAATGGCAATGATGGGGTTGTCCTGATGAATGGCAGCTCGGTGAAAGACCTTGCCGGACGAAAGATGCGCATTGTTCAGCTCTCGGTCTCTCACTACCTGCTGACCCGCGCCCTGGACATGAACGGCATGAAGGAGAAAGACCTGACCCTGATCAACACCAGTGACGCAGACATCGCCTCCATCTTTGCCTCAGAAGTGGAGAAAGACCCTAAGGCAGCAGTCACCACTTGGAACCCATTGCTGATGCAGGTGCGCAACGTCAAAGGGGCTAACCTCGTCTTCGACTCCTCGCAGATTCCAGGGGAGATTATCGACTGTCTGGTGGTCAAGTCCAGCGCACCAGAGGCACTGAAGAAGGCCCTCACCGGTGCTTGGTATGAGGCAATGGCCAAGATGAACAGCCCGGCAGGCAGCAAGGAGGCCTTGGAGGTGATGGCAAAGTCAGCAGGCGGAACGCTGGCAGAGTTCAAGGCGCAGCTCAAGACCACCAAGATGTTCTATGCACCTGCTGAGGCTGCGGCCTTTGCTGCGGGCGAGCAGGTGAAGAAGACGATGGACTATGTCCGCTCCTTCAGCTTCGAGCATGGCCTGTATGGCGAGGGCGCGCCGAGCAAGGAGTTGGTGGGCATCGCCTTCCCGGACGGTGCCGTGCTGGGCGACAAGGCCAACGTCAAGCTGCGCTTTGACAAGACTTATATGCAGATGGCAGCGGATGGGAAGTTGTAAACGATGTTCAGCACAGGGCGGCACGTCTGCTCTGTGCAGGATTTCGTCAAGCTGGCGCATTACAGTGGATGCTCGAACAAGGAGAAGATGTTGTGAATATCAACGCAAGTATTATTGATCAGCAAGTAAGAGCACTGGCCGAGCGCCAGAAAGCAACAATCGAAGAAAAGGTAGGCTTCAATAATAATGATGATAAATTGCGTTCAGCGGCATTTGTTGTTTTAGTCGTGAAGACGCTGTTGGATTTAACCGAAGAGGAGGCGGTTGAATGTCTGACCGAAGGCGGAGGGGATTTCGGAGTTGATGCTGTTGAAGTTGGAGAAGTTCAAGATGGCGAGTTCGGTGTCACCCTGTTTCAAGGAAAATATAAATCCAATCTTGATGGCGAATCGAACTTCCCGCAAACAGGGATCGAGAAATTGATTCAAGCGGCAGGAACACTTTTTGACCCCTACAAAACCATCACGGTGAATTCCAATCTGAAACCAAGAATAGAAGAAATCCGTTCATTCGTTGCGGATGGATATCTTCCGCAAGTTAGAGTCATTGCCTGCAACAATGGAGCAATCTGGAAAAACGAGGCGCAGGAGCTGATAGAAAATGCTGGTTTTGGCGATCAGGTTATGTTCGAGCATGTCAATCATGACAGCTTGGTAGCGATAATTAAATCATTGAAACCGGTGAATGACACGCTCCGGCTTACAGGCAAAGCCATTGTTGAGGATTATGATTTCCGCAGGGTCTTAGTGGGTAAAATCGCGGTTTCTGAGCTTGCTGCCCTCTTTGATAGGCATGGCGACAGACTCCTTGAGAGGAATATCCGGCGTTATCTTGGATTGCAGGGTAACCGCATCAATGAGGGCATCGCTTACACCCTGACCATGCCAGAAGAGCAGCCAAATTTTTATTTTTATAACAATGGGATTACGTTAACCTGCAACCAATTTCAACATAATGCCTTGCAAGATGAAAATTGGTCAGTGAAACTGTCAGGAATGCAGATTATCAACGGAGGGCAAACCTGTAAGACAATTCAGCGGAAACTTGCTTCTGGTTCAATAACTGCTCCGAAGGCCTCTGTTCTTGTCAGAATATACGAGCTGCCAAAGGGTGAGGAAGACTTAGTTCGGAATATCACGTATGCGACGAACAGCCAGAATCCTGTTGATCTGCGGGATTTGCGTTCCAATGATGATCGGCAGCAAAAATTAGCCTTGTCTATAAAGGAATTAGACTACAGCTACAGACGACAGCGGAGCGAAGTGGCTACAAAAAATACGGACATCACCAGCGGGACAGCCGCTGAAGCTGTGCTTTCCATTTGGCGGCATCGTCCGCATCAAGCAAAGTTCATGACCGGTGAGCATTTCGGAAAACTTTATGACACTATTTTTACTGCTGACTTAAATGGTGCCCAAGTGATCATTGCGGTTCTCTTGTTCAGGATAGCCGAGAACAGACGCAAAAGACCAGAAGCTGATGCCCCAGAATTTATCAGATATTCTTCCTGCTTTGCTGCTATGCTTATGGGTGATTCACTGCTTTCCGAAATGGGAATCCAGCTCAATCAGCTTGACCATCGCACCTTTGAAAATGCGCGCAAGCTGATTGAAAACAAAGGCGATGAATACCATTCTGCTGCAATAACTAAGATCAAGGAAGCTCTCCTTGCTTTATACAATGATCAGGATGTCAGTCTGCAACGCTTGGCGGCCACATTCCGGCGCGGCGATCTTATTGAGAAACTGCACTTCAAACCAGAGATGCTGAAGAAAATACAGAGATGGGAAGCTCCCCAGCATGATGGGGAAAGATGAACCAACAAACTCTCACAACCCATGCCCACCCCACCTAAATTCCTTGGCATTCACGCCTCGCCACCCAACTGGTTGCGCTGGCTGCTGACTATCATCCCTTTCGCGCTGCTGGTCATCATCTACGCCCTAGCGTCAGATACCCGGCAGCGGGAGAATCCCTCGGATAAGCTCCTGCCGACTGCATCAAAGATGTATGATGCCATGCAGCGGGCCGCGTTCGAGGAGAATGCCCGCACCGGCGAATACCAGCTTTGGACAGACACTGGCGCAAGCCTGCGGCGCATCGGCATAGGACTAGGAATAGCTGCCCTTTGCGGCCTGCTCTGCGGTTTAAACCTTGGTATCTTCATCGGCATGGAGCATCTCTTCTTGCCCTTTGTCACCTTTGTCTCGATCATTCCGCCGCTGGCTGTCTTGCCCATCCTCTTCATTGTCTTTGGCGTAGATGAACTGGCCAAGGTGGTACTGATCTTCATCGGCACCTTTCCGCTCATTACCAGAGACATCCAGCTGACGGTCAAGAAGATACCACGAGAGCAGATCATAAAAGCCTGCACCTTGGGCGCGTCTCAAACCAGTTTGGCCTACCGTATCGTGCTTCCCCAGATCATGCCGCGCCTGATCGAAACCGTGCGGATCAATATGGGGCCAGCCTGGCTCTTCCTCATTGCGGCTGAGGCCATTGCCGCCACCAACGGACTCGGCTACCGCATCTTTCTGGTGCGGCGTTATCTGGCAATGGATCTGATCATTCCCTATGTACTCTGGATTGTTCTGATCGGCGCGGTGGTGGATTCTGTGCTGCGCCTTATCCTGAGAACACGCTATGCTTGGTATTTGGAGTCGCAGGAGTAGGATAGGAAAGGAATGCAAACAGGAGGCAGACAAAGCATAAAGATGAAAACTGCTCAAGCTGGGATCATCAATCTGATCGGCAGAATACTGCTCGCTTCGGTCTTTTTGCTGACCGCACTTGTCAGCAAAATTCCAGATTTCCATCATGTTACTGAACGAATGGCGCACGAGGGAGTTCCTTTTCCCAGCGTTATGCTGGTCGGCGCAATTGCTTTCCTGCTCGCAGGTAGCCTGTCGCTGATTGTCGGTTTCAAGGCACGAATTGGGGCAATGCTGCTCCTGATCTTCACCATCTCAGGGACATATTATTTTCATCATTTCTGGACATTCACGGAACCGGAACTAATCCAGGATCAGCTGAAGTCATTTATGAAAAATTTGTCGATTATTGGAGGGCTGATGATGATTATCGCCAATGGCCCCGGCGCATTCAGCGTTGATTCCAAGCATTCTGAAAGAAAAGTATGAACCCAGATGAGCTGCGCAAGACAAGCTGCCTCTTTCTTGAGGATGTGTACAAGGCCTACGGCAGCAAGGTCGTGCTGGATAACATCGACTTAGCTGTAGCAGCGGGCGAGATAGTCACCGTGGTCGGGCCGTCAGGCTGCGGCAAATCAACCCTGCTCCGTTTAGTGCTGGGGCAGGAGTTTCCCTCTTCCGGTACGGTGCTGGTTGATGGCCAGCCCTGCGGCTTCGCTGACCGCAGCCGAGGCATCGTTTATCAAAAATACTCACTGTTCCCTCATCTGAATGTCCTCGATAACGTGCTGCTTGGTCTACGTCTTTCGTATGGCTTTTTTGAACGACGACGACGGCGCAAGGAGTTTGAGGAAAGGGCGATGACCTATCTTACCCGGATGGGCCTGCAAGAGCACAGTCGCAAGTTCCCGCACGAACTGTCTGGCGGGATGCGGCAGCGGGTGGCGATTGCCCAATCACTGATCATGCAGCCAAAAATCCTGTTGATGGACGAACCGTTTGGTGCGCTTGATCCTGGCTCGCGGGAGAACATGCAGATATTCCTGCTGGAGCTGTGGGAAGAGTTCAAAATGACCATTTTTTTTGTCACCCACGACCTAGAAGAGGCGGTGTTTCTTGGTACCCGGATCATTGTCCTGTCGCAATACTACACTGACAACCGAGGCCACGGCGAAGAAGTGCGGCGCGGTGCCCGCATCGTTGCTGACTATGCGCTCCCCAAAGTAGCCCAGTCAACCCTTGTCAAAACCACTGCCGAATTCGGCGCGCTGATTCAGCAAATCCGGCAGGAGGGGTTTAACCCCAAGTACATCCGTCATGCGAGCAGTTTTGATCTGGCTCATCCTCATTCCTTCCAGACTCTGTGTGCGGAGGATAGATGAAATAAAAAAGGCCACCTTGCGGCAGCCTTTCTGAAACGTTGAGTCTGTCCTGAAAAAGGATTAGACGCAGCCAGTGGGTTTGGGCAGACCGGCCATCTTACAGGCTCCTTTGCCAGGCCCAGACGGGAATAGCTCGTAAATTCTCTTCAGCGGGAAGCCAGTGGTCTTGGACAGAATACGAACCATAGGCGCAATACCGTTTTTCTTGTAGTATTCTTGAAGCGCGTCGATCACCTTCTTGTGTTCTTCGGTCAGATCGCCGATGCCTTCCACGCCTTTGACGTAGCTGACCCAGTTGTCATCCCACGACTCAGAGCCATTCAGCAAGAAGCCGTCTTCATCAACTTCGTAAGATTTTCCGTTGTGTTCAATGGTTGCCATAGTCTTTCTCCCTTGGGCAAAGATAGATTGAAATGAATAAAAGATTATTCACCGTTGCGGTCTAGTTGGACGTTAAACAGAACTCATACTATATGGCCTTTTCTTTGTCAAGAAATCTTCGCTTTTTTTTGCCTGCGAAGACCGCTTTGGCAAGGAACTGAGGTTGCGAATACACAATAATTGGCTTTTTAGCTGACAACCTGCTATGTTGTGCGGATAAGGTGGGAGAAACACAGCCCCTTTCTGACCAAGAATTCATAAGAGAGTGAAGCAAGATGTTGGATTTTTTACGCAAGAAAGCGCAGTCAACCTTGATCCAGGCCGTGGTGCTGATCATCATGGTCGTTTTCATCTTCTGGGGAGTTGGCACCAATCTGGGAGGTCGCCGTAATTCGGTAGCCTCAGTTAACGACACGGATATTTCCGGTGTCGATTTTCAGCGGGCCTACGGGCAAGCGGTGGACGGTCTCCAGCAGCAGTTTGGCGGAAAAATGCCACCCGGCTTTGTCGAGCAGCTGGGTATTAAGGAACAGGTACTATACCGCCTGATCCAAGCGGAGCTGCTTCGACAGGGCGGCACCGAGGCGGGCATCACGGTCAGCGATTTACCAGTGCAGAAGCGAATTGAGCAAATGGATGTTTTTCAAGAAAATGGTCATTTTAGCCTTCAACGCTACAAAGATGTCCTCGCCCAGAACAAAATGACTATAGGCAGCTTTGAAAAAGGCCTCAAATCCGATCTTGGCACTGACCGAGTACAAGAATTGGTTGGTAACTTCGCCGTGGTGCCTGATAATGCCGTTGAGCGTTGGGCAGCCTATACAGACGAAGAAATCAAAATAGCTTACGTAAAATTTGAGCCTGCTGCCTTTGAGTCTCAAGTCAAAGCGGACGGCAACGAACTCGCAGCTTGGTTTGAAAAAAATAAAGCCAAGTATCGCTCTGAGCCGAAAATTCGGCTGAAGTATTTGCTCTTTAATCAAAGCGAGGACGAGCAGCAAGTGCAAGTTGCTGAGGAAGAGCTAAAGGCCAAGTACGAGCAGGACAAAGAAAGCTACCGTCAGCCAGAACAGCGTCATGCCCGCCACATTCTTTTTCGAGTCGAAGAAGGGGCTTCGGAAGCAATAAAGGCTGAAAAGAAAAAAAAGGCTGAGGAAGTGCTGGCCAAAACTCAGGCCAAAGACAGCGATTTTGCCGCCTTAGCCAAAGAGTATTCTGATGATACCAGTAACAAAGAACAGGGCGGTGATCTGGGCTTTTTCCCTGCCGGACGAATGGCACCTGCCTTTGACGCAGCAGTTTTTGCCATGAAAGCGGGGGAGACCAGCGGACTGGTAGAAACTAACTTTGGCTATCACCTGATTAAGTTAGAGGAAGTGCGCCCGGAAGTAGTACGCAGTTTCGAGCAGGTTAAAGATAACCTCGCCGCAGGCATTCGGCGGCAGCGAGCCAAGGCCTTGACCTTTAAACGGGCTGCTACTGCCTATGAGTCGATCATGAAGGCAGGCAGTTTGGATAAGTACAGCCAAAAGGAGCAGGGCAAGGTGCAAACTACGGAGCATTTTTCCCGCACAGAACGCCCAGCCACGTTGCCTGCTGATCCTAAATTTATCGAGGCAGCATTTGGTTTGAAAAAAGGTGAGCTATCCTCGATCATTGAGCTGCGCGAGGGCTATGCCGTTCTTTTTGCCGATGATATTCAAGAGCCTGCCTTACCTACGTTGGACACAGTGCGGGAAAAAGTTATTGCGGATCATGCCAAGGCAAAAGCGGCGGAATTAGCTGCTCAAGCTGCCACTAAATTGCTCGCTGCCAGCCGAGAGAAAAAAGCACTGCAAACGGCTGAAGGTGTGGTCGTGACAACTACTGAATTTCTCAAACGTTCGGCTCCAGCAGGTAAAGATGCTCCACCAGAACAAATGCTCCAAGAAGCCTTTAAACTTTCTTGGAAAGAGCAACTACCTGCCCAGCCGGTGCAGGTGGGTGAGGCTTGGTTTGTCTATGAAGTCAAAGAGCGGAAGGCGGGCGCGACCAAGGCCAATGAGCAGGCGAGAGAGCAGCAGTTAGCCACTGCCCGGCGAGATTTGTTGACCGCTTGGTTAGGTAGTCTTCAAGCTCAAGCGAAGATAAGGATTAATGACAATATGTTCGAGCGCGACACGCCGCTTGAGTAAGCCTGCCGAGTCTCACTCGGCACGGCAGTTGAGCAGGCGGGGAGGCAATGCCCCGCCTGTTGTATTTCTGCAAATGCTGCCCGGCGCAGCTCATACAACCTGTTCAGGAAAAAAATGTCCTCGTTAGATCATCAGAACAAGAGCCAAATGGAGTTAGTGCGTACCCTGCCGCCCTTGGAGCAATTTTTGCTTACCTTCATTTCCGTAATTTACGAACCTGTTTCAGCGGCCTTTCTCGCCACCTGCCTATCCGGGGTCGATCTTCCCGGCCTTAGACGTTTAGGTAGCGATGAGTTAGAAAGCATGGTGACGAGGTTGCGTGAAATCGGTCTGCTGAATGAGTTCAATCAGTGTACGGCACTGTTAGCGGAACAACTGACTCGGCACGCTGCTGCTGAAGGGCGTTTTACCGTTTTGGCCGAATTAATTGAACACAAGGCACCGGTCTCCTATCTCTATGGCAAATGGTCAACCCGCTGCCGCCGCGCCCTGCGCCAATTTCGTATCGGCTTGCACACCAGCAACATGGATAAAATGGAGGAGGCGGCCCTTTTCCTCAAAGAGCAATGCAAAGAACAGGGCGGGTCGCCGCCAGCGATACAGATTGTTGCTGAGACCTTTGACGTGGATTGGTTCCGAGGGTTATCTGGTTTTTTCCAATTTTACCTGCTTAACGAAATTTTCCGCTATTCGGCAGAGCACGCCGTAGATTATCCAGAGATAACTGCGTATCTGGAGGCTGAAGATAAAATACTTCTCTCTGAGGATGAGCGCGTCCCCTTTCGTCGCTTGCTTGCTGGCCACTATCTGCTGCGGGGCTGCACCGGTAAGTTGGAATTGTTGATAACCGCTCATGCCGACTCCTTCCAAGGTTCCGGTTTTGCAGGCAGCGCGGCCTTTCTCCGGGGACACACCGATGAAGCCCTGAAGCTCTTTGAGCAAGATTTAGCTCTGCTTAACAAATATGCCGGGCCAGAAGGTGGCTTCTTCTTCAATATCAGCGGCCTCTTTTGCATCATGGCTCTGCTCGCCCGCAGCAGCCCCGGCGACCGCGCCGCAATCCGACGGGCAGTGGCTTTGGTTCTCCGCTGCCAAGGCTGCCCGGATGAGCTGGCCTTCCGCTTTTTGGATACCTATGTCGGCACGATGGAAGGAGCCTTGCCTGACATGCGGATATTGACCGAGAGCTTTGAAAAAGAGGAGCGCAGCCTCAATACCCTGACCGCTGGATTGGCTCTACACTGGCTAGGTGTACAGCTGCCGGAGAAGCTGCGGGTCGCTTTAGAATTACTCTGTAGCAAGGCGAAGAGCAACAGCTTCCTCTGGCTGGCAATGGAAGCGGCCCAGCTGCTGGTTGCTGCTGATCCTTCCCGTAAGGATATGGTCAAAATCGCTGAAAGTTTGGCCAAGGAAATTGGCTGCCGCAGCGTTGTCAATTTGGTCGCGCCTAACGAAGAATCTTGGAAGCAAAGTTTAGAAGAACTGATCAGTGTCACCGGCAAGGCCAGACAACCAGAAAAAACCAGCCGCCTTGCTTGGACCGTTGAATTCGCCGAAGGTACATTGACCTTAGCCGCTAAGGAACAGAAAAAAAAGCCGGGTAGCAAATGGAGCAAGGGTAAAGGGGTTGGCCTCAATCGGTTGATGCCTCCCAGCTGCTTTGACTTTCTTACCGCCCAAGACGTTAAAATCGCTGCTGCGTTACGTCAGGTAGGTGATCCGAATTCCCGTAACGGTGGCTGTGAATTCAACATAGAGGAGGCACTGCCTGCCTTGGTTGGCCACCCGCATGTCTTTCTTGAGAATTCCGGTAACGTACCGGTGGAAATTGTGGCAGGCGAGCCGGAGCTGATGGTTGAAGAACAGGATGGTTTCCTTTTCATTCATTTCCTCCAAGAAATCGGCGAAGGCCGAGTGACGGTCTGGCAAGAAACTCCGACCCGTTTCCGGGTGATGGAAATCAACGATGAGCACCGGCGGGTGGCCGGAATCATCGGGGCGGGCGGTAAACGCTACCCAGCCGCCGCTGGTAGCCAAGTGTTGAACGCTATCGGCAATATGGCTTCCTTTATGACCGTGCATTCCTCCATCGACGTAGGATCAGCGGAAAAGGATGTCAAGATTGTCGAGGCTGATCCCACCGTGCATATCCACATCATCCCCTACGGCAGCGGCTTCCGGTTGGAGATGTTTGTTCAGCCTTTCTCGCGCAAAGGGCCGTATCTCAAGCCCGGCGCAGGTGTGGCTAATTTGATGGCAGAAGTAGGCGGACGGCGGATGCAGACTCGTCGCAATCTGCCGATAGAAGAGGAAAAAGCCCGCGAAATCGAAGAAAGCTGCCCAATTCTTGACCTCGCTACGGATTTAGAGCAGGAAAACGACCGCGAGTGGCATTTACTTGACCCAGAGGAATGCCTGCAAGCTCTGCTGGAGCTGGAGGAAATCCGCGACCGGGCGGTGCTGGAATGGCCAGAGGGTGAGAAGCTGGCTGTGCGCAAACAGGCAGGAGTTAGCCAGCTCAACCTCAATATCCGCACTGGTCAGCAGGATTGGTTTGCCCTTTCCGGCCATGTTCAGGTTGATCAGGATGAGATCATCGACCTGAAAACGCTCTTAGACAAGGTACGCGAGGCCCGCAGCCGCTTTATTCCACTTGGCAAGGGGCAGTTTCTTGCCCTGACTCAGGAATTTCGTAGCCGTTTAGAGGAGCTGCTCCGCTTCAGCGAGGCAGGCGGAAAAACCGGTGAGGGTGATGATGAAATTCGCATTCATCCGCTGGCTGCCTTGGCACTCGATGATTTGACTCGACAGGCCAACACCCAAGCTGATGAGGGTTGGCGCAAGCAGTTGGCCCGAATTGAGTTTGTCCAAGATTTTGTGCCAGAAGTCCCTTCTACTTTGCAAGCCGATCTGCGTGATTACCAGGTAGAGGGCTTTGTCTGGATGTCTCGGCTGGCTCATCTTGGGGTGGGCGGCTGCTTGGCCGATGATATGGGTCTCGGCAAAACGCTGCAATCCTTGGCGGTGATTCTTGATCGCTCTGAAGACGGTCCAACGCTGGTTATCGCGCCCACATCGGTCTGCATGAACTGGGAGCAGGAAGTAGGCCGCTTTGCCCCTACGCTGACCCTCCGCACGTTAAGCAATGCCGATGAGCGGCAAGGAATCATTGATAATTTGGGTAAACGAGACATCCTGATTACCAGCTACACTCTGCTTCAGCAAGAAGTGGAACTGTTAGAAACCGTGGCTTGGCAGACAGTCGTCCTCGACGAAGCCCAGTCGATCAAGAATGCGGCCACCAAGCGTTCTAAGGCATCCATGCGCCTGAAGGCCAAGTTCCGCCTGATCACCACGGGTACGCCGATTGAGAATCATCTCGGAGAGTTGTGGAATTTGTTCAACTTTATCAATGCCGGATTGCTTGGTACCTACAAGCAGTTTAACACTCGCTTTGGCATTCCGATTGAGAAGCACAACGACCGCATTGCCCGCCGCCAGCTCAAAAAATTGATTCGGCCTTTCATGCTCCGCCGGATCAAGTCGCAGGTTTTAGACGAGCTACCACCGCGCACTGAAATCACGCTGCGGGTGGAAATGAAGAAATCGGAGATGATGTTTTACGAGGCTATTCGTCAGCAGGCTTTGGAGAACATTGAGGGCAGCGACCCAAAAGCTGGGCGGCATTTGCAAATTCTCGCAGAAATCATGCGGCTGCGCCGGGCCTGCTGCAATCCTAAGCTGATTGACGCGCAGTGTAAGATTCCTTCCAGTAAGTTAGAGGTCTTTGGCGAAGTTGTGGAAGAACTGCTGGCATCGCGGCACAAGGCCTTGATTTTCAGCCAGTTCACCGGCCATCTGGCTCTTATCCGCGAGTATTTGGACAGCAAAAACATTCATTACAAGTATCTCGACGGCACCACACCGGCCAAAGAGCGCATTCGCCAAGTTGATGCCTTCCAAGCGGGCGACGGCGATCTCTTCCTGATTAGCCTCAAAGCGGGCGGATTAGGCTTGAACCTGACAGCGGCGGATTACGTCATCCACATGGACCCGTGGTGGAATCCGGCAGTGGAAGATCAGGCTGCTGACCGCGCTCATCGTATCGGCCAGAAACGGCCCGTGACCGTATATCGTTTAGTCACCGCTAACACGATTGAGGAGAAGATTGTTCGCTTGCATCACGAAAAGCGCAATTTAGCCAATTCGCTGTTGGAAGGTACAGATGCAGGAGCGCGCCTGAGCGCAGAGGAGCTACTCGATTTAATTCGGGGGAGTTGAAAAGAAAAAGTTTACGTTGTATTTGATCCCCCGCAGATAATGAGCTGGGGGATTTTTACAACTCCAAGACATTCAGCAAAAAGCTCTTGCGGGTCTTGCTTGAACCTTTCCCAAAAGGGAAAGGTTCTGCATTGTGTTGGTCTGCTTTCATAGATGGTGCAGCGGCAGTCAATCCGATCAAAGAAGCAACAGAAATGCTCACCGCTAATGATGCGCTCTTGTAAGGATAGCCTGTCTTGTACTCGTCGCGCATATTGTTTAGCAAAGAGGCCCGCGTTCATTCCCCTTACTTTTGCCATTTCTTCCAGCTCTTCCCAGCTCACCCAGACGTAGCCGCCCGCGCCACGACAGCAGCGTCCGCCGCAGCTTGCACAGGCATCACTGTTGAAATGAAAGGGAAAATCGTCCTGCGTCATCAAATACCCGCCAGCTTTTTGAAAGCGTTCCGCTCGTCTTGATTGCCAACCACCGCTACTAAATCACCCTCTTGAAAAGAATAATCTATCTGTGGATTGGAAATAAATTTCTTCTCGTGGATGATACCAACAATAGAGGCTCCAGTTTTGGTGCGGACAGCGGCATCTTTGATACTTTTACAGACTAACGTACTTTCTGGCATGATAGTAAACCATGATATTTCGAGCATATTCTTGATATTGTCAAGTTTTGCTAAAAGCTGATGGCCATTTCCCGTTTGATAAATCGGCGCATAGAGCTGCTGCCGCACCGCGTCGGTATATTGCTGAATCACCGCTACTGGAATCTCTAAATGGAGCAGAGCCTGCCGGGCAATCTCAAGTCCAGCTTCCATTTCTGGTAACACGGCCATGTAAATACCGCTTTCATATAAGGTCTGCGCTTGATCAGCACCATTAGCCCGAACAATGATATGTAAATCAGGGCGGAGAAGATGTGCCTGTTGGACAATCGCCTGCGAGGTGACAACTGAAGGAGCGGTAATCAGAAGCACTCTGGCTGCTTGCAACTCCGAAGCTGTAATGACAGTAGGCTGGCTCATGTCGCCATAGATGACGGGATAGCTTGCATCCTTGCATTCCATCATCCGCTGGTAATTCATTTCGATGATGACAAACGGCAAATTGAGCTTAGTCAATACTTGGGCAATATGCTGACCAACTCTCCCGCCGCCAGCAATCACTACGTGATCCGTCAGGCCATCATGAGGGATGTTCTCTGTTTGCAGCGGCTCATGTTGAAATAAACGTTTTTTTACTTTATAAAGCGTGGGAACCAACGCTGAAGCAAAGGGGGTCAGCACCATACTTATGACAGAAAGAGCAAGTACCATTGAGTACATATCTTGATCAATCGCCTTTGTTTCTAATCCGACTCGTGCCAGTACAAAAGCAAATTCACCAATCTGGAAAAGACCAAAACCAACAGCCAAGGGTACAATATTGCTATAACCAAAGAAGACGGCTAAGGCAAAAAACAAGGCACCTTTGAACAAACCAATAGCAGCAACTAAGAAAAAAATCTTTCCTAAATTTTCAACCAGGAAAGAGAGATCAAGGAGCATCCCAACCGAGGTAAAAAAGAGCAGGCCAAAGATGTCCCGCAGCGGAATAATGTCGCTCAATGCCTGATGCCCGTAATCTGACTCACTGAGTACCATGCCTGCGACAAATGCGCCAAAGGCAAAGGAAAGACCAAAGAGGTAGGTTGCATAACCGACTCCAAGTCCTATTGCGGTGATAGAAAGAATAAACAATTCTCTGGAATTCCATTGCGCAACATGCGCCAGCAGCCACGGCAGCAGCTTTCTGCCAATATACAGCATCAGCAAGAGGAAGATGGCAGATTTGCCTGCGGCAAGCGCGAGGAGCGGCAAACCGGTCTCTGGGCTGCTCAGTTGCGGCAGAATGATCATCATCGGAATGACGGCAATGTCCTGCACAATCAACATCCCGATCATGACCTTGCTGGACAGCGTACCCACTAAACCCCGACTCATCAGAGTTTTCAGCGTTACCATCGTGCTGGACAGCGAGATCAGCGCGCCTAACCAGACCGCAGCAGTCCACGGCCAGCCAAGGTATGTGCCAAGGAAAAAGCCGAAAACGATAGTGAGCAGAATTTGTACCGGTGTGCCGAAGAGGGCAATCCTGCGCACCGGTTTCAGCTCGCTGAGGGAAAATTCCAAGCCCAAGGCAAAAAGCAGCAGAGCCACGCCGATTTCCGCCAACAGCTCGATTTCGTGGATATCACCAACCGTTATCCCGCCCGTGTTTGGGCCAACCACGATTCCAGCAGCAATGTACCCCAAGATCAGCGGTTGTCTCAGCCGCTGGGCGATCAATGCGCCAACTAAGGCTGCGACCACGATGATGACAATGTCTGCTGCTACGCCCATGTTTACAGTTCTCGCACAATATCTAAAATGAGTTCTTGGAGCCGGGGTTCCGCCCGCTGCGCCGCTGCAACAATGTCCTCGATGAGAATGGGGACGAATTTGTCCGGGTCATTGAGATTGGCGATTACCGACAGTCCCAGCACCCGCAAGCCGCCGTGCAACGCAGTAATCACCTCTGGCACCGAGGACATACCCACCGCATCTGCACCGAGGAGCCGCAGCATCCGAGTTTCTGCCGGAGTTTCAAGGCTGGGGCCGGGAATGCAGACATAGGTGCCGGAACAGACTTCGGTAAAGCCGAGCCTGCTGGCCGCTTGACCGGCCAGTTCGCGCAGCTCCGCGCTGTACGGTTGGGAAAAATCAGGGAAACGTGGCCCCCATTCATCCACGTTGGGGCCGCGTAAAGGATTGTCTGGCAGCAGGTTGAGGTGATCGTTGCAGATCATGATACTTCCTGCCTGCCAAGCCGGATTGAGGCCACCTGCGGCGTTGGTGATGATCGCCGTCCTCACTCCCAAGAGCGACAGCACTCGAAGAGGAAAGCCAACCTCGCGGGCGGAGTAGCCTTCATAATAATGAAAGCGACCTTGAAGGACAGCGGCAGGTTTCCCAGCCAACTTGCCACAAACTAAATTTCCGGCGTGGGTAGTGACAGTAGAGCGGGGAAAATGGGGGATGTCCTTGTAAGGAATACTGATACTTTCTGTCATTGCTGCGGCTAAACCACCGAGTCCGGTGCCAAGCTGAATCAACACTTCCGGCAAAACCGGTAACCGGGCGCGAAGAAAAGCGGTGGCTTCTTCTGCTTGCTGTTTGTGTAATTGAATATCAAGCTCGTCGTGTTGTGCCATGTCGAATATTTTTTCCTAAATTCAGAAACAGAGGGCAGATATTTCTACATCTACCCTCTATTCTCTTCAGCAGATCAAATTGTCAATATCCCCGTCGGTCGTATCTATCCCGTCTGTAGTCGTCCCGGTCATCTCGATATCCATCATGACGAGAGCGATGGCCATATTTTGGCCGTAGGGCAAAGTATGGCATGAACACGGTATCCCGCCGCCTGCCGTAATCTGAGTTTCTATCTCTATACTCCATCACCCCTGCCTTGAATTCAATCGAACGCAACGACAATATCTGCGCGCCAGAAGTCCTGCTGCCAAGCAAGTCTCTCAGCGTTTCAACGCCGAATCTTCGCGCATCGCGTTGATGCTCTCGCTCAAATCTGTCTGCTGACTCTGGGCCAGCATTGCTCACCATCAAGGCAATAGCCTGCCGGAGCAATGAGTCAGACCATGTTCTGATGGTCTCTCTGTCACTGTTTTGCAAAGAAACCCATGATTCCACGTTACCTCGCGCAGCATCACCTTCCGTCAGTTCATTACCGTAGGCTACATACCAGCCGCCCGCTTCCACTTCTTCCTTTGCTCGCCACCTTCTCTGAGCAAAAACGTCTTGTGCTGCGGCAACGAGCAGCAGCACAGACACTGCGACTAATACCAATCTTGATGCTCTCATCATCTTTTCCTGTGGTTATTTTTAGCGGCCTTCTGACAACACATCAAAAGGCCAAGTTGCATTGGATTAGAGCTGCCCAAGTCGCAGCTGGTGTTGATAAATGCGGCGTGTTCCATCATCTAAAACAACTTCTGCTTTGAGAACAAAAACTCCCCAACCGTTTGCGGTCAGCGGATGGCCGGGCCGAGTGCGGTCGCCCTGCTGGGTGCTGGGATTGAACGAAGGATGTAGATAATACGTGACCGAGCTGATCCGGCGCAGATACGATGCAGGCCCGTCAATGTAAGCGGTCCACTCCCAGCGTTTATCGTTGATTTTGCGGGCAGTGTTGTTGAGCGATAACTCATTCATCACTTCAGCAGAACTCAGTCCCATTGGCACATGTTGATACTGATGCGGAGAATCAATGACCGGCGGTGCGTAAGCGGCATTTGGCTCACGCTGCTCACGGAGTTCATCACGGTCGCTGCGCCAGTCTTCTTTATCTACTTTTGCCCGCATTCCTACATAAGGGACAAAAAGTAGATCTGATCTTCTTTCCCTTTCAGCACCCCATTCTCTGTCTCTGCGACTGCCTCGGTATTCCAGCACACCGACCTTGAGTTCCACTGAATTGAGTTCCATCTGCTTTACGCCGGAACGTCTGTCACGCAGCAGCTCCCGCACGGTGCGCACGGTGAAACGCATGGCCTGAAATCGCTCCTCTTGCTCAAAATCACGAGTCGCCGCAGGTGGCAGTAAGCCCACTGCTTGCCGCACCAGCGCGTCCGCCCAATTATGCAGCACACCCATTTCTCTTGTGCCACGTCCGGCAAAAATGGAAACTCCCGATGCGACCTCACCTTGCTCGGCATCTGTTTCCGTCAATTCCTTGCCATAGGCCACCTGCCAGCCGCCTGCCTCGACCTCGCGTTCTGCTTCCCGCTGTCTGCGTCCCTGCGCCTCTGCCCAGTCAGAGGACAGTGTACCTGCGAACAGCAGCAGAGATACTGCAACCAACACTAATTTTGCCGCTTTCATATTATTCTCCTGTTTTGAGTTGAACCGCCTTGCTGGCGAACTCGATGATCTTTTTTTCCGTTTGAGAAAACGCCTTAGGGCGGGCCGCTGCTGCTGGGTTGCTGCGATAAACTACTTGCTTTTCGCGCGTTCCGTCTTCTCGAACAAGGATTGTGTAGGGATAGTTGCGCTCTTGCGGCCCGGCTCCGTATTCATCCTTGAGCTGATGAAAACCGTTTTCTTTGATGAAGAGCAACAGTTCTGCTGCCTGCTCCTTGGATATTTGGGCAGTTTTTTTCACCGTGACGGTTTTTGAAGGGGTCGAAGAAACCGGATTATCGTATTCAGTCACTTCCTCGGTGTCAGTAAGATGCAGGTCTTTGGTGAGCACTACTTGGTGAAAAGGCGCGGTGTAGGAAACTAAGACTTCGTGGAGTTTTTTGTCAGCTTCTGCCGCATCCGCAGCAGTTTTACTGCCAGAAGCAAGTGCCGCTGATGGTTTTGCCGCCAGCAGCAACAAAGCTATTGCCGACAGGTACACGGAATATTTCATGCTGCTTCTCCCGTAGAAAATTTTACCCAATCAACTACCCCCTTAACTGCATCATGAAGATCAGCATGTTATATCTCTTTTTTCAATGAGTGGCAACTTCTGCACGTTCCGGTCGAGCGCGGTACGCACTGTCAAAGCCAATTCCCCTTTGGTAAAGGGCTTCATGAGCAAAGCGCAGATGCCGATTTCTGTGGCTTTCTGCTCATCGATCAACTCGCTGAAGCCGGTACAAAGCACCACCGGCAGCTCAGGACGAAGGGCAAGAATTTTTCTGGCCAAAACTGCGCCAGTCATCTGCGGCATGGTCATATCAGTGAAAACCAGATCAAAAGCCTCTGGCTGCTGCTCAAACACGGTTAAGGCCTCAGTGCTGCCGTTCAGTGCCATGACCCGGTAGCCAAGACTTGCCAGCATGTTTCTGCTCAGTTCAGCGATGTTGATATCATCATCAACTACTATTATCCGCTCAGAACCGGTCGGCAGCAATCTAGCATCATTGCCTATACGGTCTTCTTTAGCGGTTTGGATCACCGGTAAATATACCAGAAAAACCGTATTTCTGCCCAGTTCACTCGTCACGGTAACATCGCCACCAAAATCGAGCGCAATACTCTGCACCAAGGCCAATCCCAACCCGGTCCCTTCACCTTTAGCTCTGGTGGTGAAATACGGCTCAAAAATTTTCTCCAACATTTCTTCTGGCATACCGCAGCCAGAGTCCCTTACCTCTAACTGAAGATACATGCCAAGCGGTAGTCGCAGTTTACTCTGCAAGGTGTCAGCAGTTAGCTCGATCTGCCGCAAGGAGACTTCCAGTAATCCGCCGGTTTCTCGCATTGCATGGTAGGCGTTAGTGCAAAGGTTCATCACCACCTGATGAATCCGAGTGGGATCAGCCAGCACGGTACCGCAGGCAGGATCAAGCTGCTGGCGGATTTCAATCGTGGCAGGCAGAGAAGAACGTAGCAGTTTGAGCGTTTCCTTGATGATCGGCTGGATACGAAGCGGTTGTAGCTCTTGCTCGCATTTGCGGCTGATAGCGAGAATTTGTCGCACTAATTCTTTAGCCCTACTTCCTGCGCACTGCACTTCCTCTAACCAAGGGGCGATGTTACTGCCAGCTGGTAGGAATTCTAAGGCCATCTCAGTATAACCAAGAATCGGCCCCAAAATGTTGTTGAAATCATGGGCGATACCGCCAGCCAAAGTGCCGATGGCTTCCATCTTCCGCGATTGCCGCAATTGGGCCTCCAGCTTCTTGCGTTCCTGCTCCTCCCGTTTTCGCTCAGTGATGTTGCGCATAATTGCTCGCACTGTCACTACTCTGCCGCTCTCTACCTGCGGTACCGCGCTGACTTCCACATCAATCTTGTCACCCTCTTTGGTGATCAGGGCGGTTTCGTAATGTTGCATACAGCGACCGAAAGAAAATATTTGATCGAGGGCTTGCGCGCTTTTGTGGCGGAATTCAGGATGAATGATGTTCAAAAGCGGCGTGCCGACCAACTCTTCGCGGGCGCAACCCAGCGTTTGTAGTTCAGCTGGGTTAGCATCAGCGATCCGTTTGTCGATCCCAACGATATGAATCATATCAGGAGCATCATTAAACAAGCTGCGGTATTTACGCTCGCTTCGGCTCAAGGAATCCTCGGTTTGTTTGCGTTGCACGGCCAAGGCAAACACAGCGGCGATTCGTTCTGAAGCAATCAAGTCGTGCTTACTGAATTCGCCCTCTTTGTTGGCTAAAGCAATGCGTCCGACTGCTCTGCCGTCAATGATCGCAGGCACATGCAGATAGTTTCGATAGGGCATCTGATTCGGTGGAATGCCCATGATGCGCTCATTCGAAGATATGGAATTAGTGAAAAAGCTCTGGCGGGTGTTGAGAACGCTTTCCCACGGCATACCTGAGTCGCTGTCCTCTGTCGGATCGTAATGGGCGGCCTTGGCCGTACCGTATTCACTACCGATCAACTCCTTAACTGCCCGACCTACTAATTTTTCAATCTCTCGTACCGGTAACGAGCGAGAAATAAGGGCATCAGCAACTTGCGCCAGTGTTCGGTTGACGGATAGCTCCCAAAGCAGCTCCTTTTCTGCCTTCAGTCGCTCGGCCATTTCTTCTTGGAGATTATCTCGGCTTTGTTGCAGGTCGGCGGTGCGCTCCTGTACCTTGTTCTCTAATTCGGTCTTGTGTGTGTTTAATTCCCGAAACAACGTGCTAAAAGGCTGAGTCAATCCCGTCTCAATCACTGCCCGATAAATGGCGTAACAGGAGAAAATGCGGAAGCAGTGTCCAGCAAAATTTAAGAGATCGTGACTGTCCACATAAAAAGTGAAGAATAACTCTGCTGCGATGGCGAAAAGAATTGCGGCCTGCATCAAGCGGAGAACATCACGGTCAAAGCGGCCACGGTGCCAGTGTAGAAGCAACAACGAGCAGGTTAAAAAGAAGGATATCAGGTATTCGCTGCTTTTTTTGAAGACGGTCAAACCGGCCTGTTCATCATAGCAGAGCGGAAAAATGGGCCAGATGAAAATGGTGAAGACAATGAGGCACGTTATCGTCAAATAAGCAGCCACGGCCCGGTGCGAACTGAGGATTCTGTTCAAAAAAAGAAAGGCTAACAGCAGCGAGACACTCTCTATATATCGGGCGGCAATCCAAAGCTGACAGGAGACATTTTCAGTCGCTATTTGGGGTTGATTGAAAATATTCATCCCTTTATAGCTTAGGCAATGGAGCAAATCGAGCCAGCCGGTAAACAGGCAGCCGATGCCGAGGAAGAGCAGGCAGTGGTTTCTCTGCATTTGCTTCGTGTTCCAAGCAAAAATAAAAATTGCGCAGGAAACCGTTACGCTAAAGATTTCGGTTAAGGTGTGAAAAAGAAGATAGTTGTACAGGCTGATCAAATGCAGAGCCAGCGCGGCAGCGAGTAACGCGGCACAGGGCAGAGAAAGCGGATTTCCGATAATGATCTTGGTGTTAGCTTCCATGTTCCTGAACAAGATGTGCAACCGGAGCAGCGGTCGCAGCGCAGTAACCGCTGCCCGAAAGAATGCTTCTCAGGCAGACTGTTACATACCACAATTTCGCAGGCTACCGCAACAGTTCTGGCGGAGGAGAGATACCAATAAACGGCGCAGAGGCGGTGGTTTCGTCTTGCTTACCACACAGCTCGCACGCCCTTTCCTTTGCGGAATTGGTCAATCTTCCGTTCCATATCCACTCGCCAATCAGCATGAATACGGGCGGCGGAAGGTGCAATCAGCTCTGGCAGACCATAAACCAAACGGTCAGCAGCCCGACTGGCCTCAATGACTGCTTCAATCGAACGGGCACCGAACTTGTAATCAGCCAAAAGCAATCGGAGCAGCAGGCCAGAGGTTTTGCGGGCCGCGCTTTTCCAGTGGGTCTGCATTTGGTGGGCAATGATAAATGCCCGTTTGAGGAGAATGCGCCGCAGCTCCTCCATTTCTTCCTCAGTGACTGAATCTTTGAGCAGGTATTCTGGCAATTCAATGCCGTCGATATCTAATACTACCCGCAGGCGGCTCATAAAATCTGGTATTTTCAAAGTCTTCGTCAACTGGAGGTCTTTCGGCTTCTTGGGAGTAAGTAGCCGCTCCATTCCTTCCCAGCTGGCTTTGACCCCGCCAGCAAAGACAAAAATGGCCCTGCCGATATGATAAGGAATACCCTGTACATAGGTAACGCCGTCCTGCATCGCTGGCAGAAAATAGCGAAGATAGCCGAACTCATGCCCATCGTAGCGACAGTCGAATTCATCCCAGAAAACAATGGGTACCTTGCCCTGCGCCACTGAAGCACGAATAGGATCAATGGCTGCGTTGATTTCGTCTGGGCCAGCAAATTGGGTTAAATTGAATTCAAAGAAAACAAAAGGATTGCCACCAGACTGATTAGCGATCTCATCGGCCACCTGCTTGACTGCAAAGGATTTACCCGAACCAGGCGGGCCAAATACGCCGATGCAGAGCGGTCGCAGCACTGATTCTTTGGAAACATAGGAATCCATGACCTGATGCAGAGTCAGCACAGGATCGATTTCTGCTGGGTCCGTGGTGCGAAGATGTCCGAGCTGAAAAATAGGCAGATTATCAAAGCCAGTACCTCGATTCACCTCTTCCTTGAGGCAATGCAGCACAGACATGATGATGTCGATGTAGCTCAGGTGCTGTGTGCCGCTGATATCTTCGATTGAATAAGGATACGCGTACTGATGGCGGAATAAGGAACGCAAGGCCTTTTTCTTTTTCTCGCCCCAAGCCTGCCCAGCAGCAAAATCGAGGTTCTCTTCAAATTCTGGAGTGAAATAGGGCATCTCGATAAAGGAAGGATCAATTTCAACACTGTCAGCGCACGAACAAGGCAGACCGCTGAGGCAGGCTGAAGAACAATCCAGCGTGGGCAGACGTAATCCTTCGTCAAAATGATAGCCGTGTGCATCTAATTTTTTCCAATTACACAGCACTTGCTTGGAGAAATCGTAGAAGGCTCGGCGCGAAAAGTCTAAGCCGTTCGTGTGCAGGGCCTTCAAAGTGAGCATGGCCGTGACCATTGTGTCGTAACAAGGTACAGAGCCGCGTTTACGTGAGGAACTTTTCTCCGGCAAGCTGCCTTTGCGATAACGAAAATAGATCGCATCTGGGCCGACATAGAGAATAGCATGAGGAAACATCTCAATAATAATCCGACAGAGAAAGCGGTGCTGCTGGCTGTCCCAAAGGCCAACTTCAGGTGTGCGCAAAGCACGCAAGCACATAGCAACAATGGTTTCCCAGTTGACCGAGGAATCCATCTCCATCCGGGTAGTTTCCAAATCAGAGAGGCGGCAGAAAAGGGTAAAGCGTTCACCGAGCAACCTCGCCCATTGCTGCCAGTGGGCAACCGAAATTCCCAAGGCGATACACCACATACCAGGGTTTAGCTCGCTCATTTCGTCGCAGATTTGCGGCGGCATCCCGGAGTCATCGATCAGCACCATGCCGGTGTTGGAACCAGCAATGGCGTATTCATGCGCACTAAAGGTGAATGTCGGTCCAATTGAGCCGCGCTCTTCGGCAGGCAGGAGCTGTTTAACCATAAACCAGCCCTCTTCCTTGCTGTCTCGGCTGCCCCGCCGTTTACGAAACAACTGATAAACCTGCCGTTCTGTACCGTAAGAAAGAGTGTTGATTCGAGGACTCAGCTCTGAACCAGCTAAATAGCTAGTCAACCACGTCAGGCTTTGTTCTAATCGTCCCTTTTCGATGGTAACTGGCCCGGCTAACAAGACAATGTTATCACCTGGGTTGTAACCATAGGCGGGCAAGCTGCCCTCTTCCAACAAGCTCACTTCCTTGATTGGCAAGTTGGTGATTTTGACGTTGGAGCCAAGGAAAAGTATCTTAGAGCTGTGGGCGGTCATGGTCATGGGCTGGCTGTTTTTAGTCAAAAGAACAAGGAGAAGCAGGCAGGCTGTCTGCGAGAAAACCACTGAAACGCCGCAATCATGGCCAGATCGTGCCTGATTCATCATTTAGCGCAGAAAAGATTCTTCTGTCAACAGCTAATCTCGGCAGCTCTCGGCGGATTTTTCTCGTTCTGCTGGAAAACACAGAGCAAATGCAGTACTGCCGCTCTATTACGTGAAAACAATGTTTTTTCTTGACGATAGAGATGGGAAAAAGTATTCTATGAGGTTTCCATGCTCGTTGTTTCCATCCGTTTGTCTCTTTTTTTAATTTATTAAATTGCTTGAGGATTTGTTATGAGTGCCTTTGTGAATCGCATGTTGCTTTGCGCTTGCATGACCTTTGCCCTTTCTTTAACTGGCTGCGGACCTAAGCCAGTAGAACCGTACAGTAAACCAGCCAAGAGCGGAAACTCCACCTTCTCTGATCCCGATTCAGGTATAGCAGCAGACGATGGCACTGTTGCTGACACCGGTACCGGTACTCCCGGTGATTATGCCGCCTTGGATAACCTGCCTTCCTCACCGGGAGGAATGGCGGCTGATATCCAAAATTCTCCGAATGCAGCTCCTGCTGTAGAAGCCCTCAATGAGGGAAGCGGTGTATCCCAAAAGGCTTCTGGCTTTACGGATAACGAATCCGCTGATTACAAACGCAAGAATGGCCGTTCGTCCCC
This sequence comes from Candidatus Electronema aureum, assembly GCA_004284765.1. Taxonomy (GTDB): domain Bacteria; phylum Desulfobacterota; class Desulfobulbia; order Desulfobulbales; family Desulfobulbaceae; genus Electronema; species Electronema aureum. The sequence goes on along the minus strand of NQJD01000019.1, from coordinate 11,782 downwards.
TCAGATGAAGTCCATTTATTACGATTTCGACCAATCTGCGGTGCGTAACGATCAAGTTGCCAAGATGGAAGCGAATGCCAAGCATTTGAAGAAGAATGCCGGCAGCAGAGTGATTGTTGAGGGCAACTGTGACGAGCGCGGCACCAAAGAGTACAACTTAGCCTTGGGTGAACGCCGGGCAATGGCCGCCAAAAAGTATCTGATCAACTTAGGCGTTGAGGCAGGCAGAGTTAGAACCATGTCTTTTGGTGAAGAGCGTCCGCTGTTCCCTGGCACCGAGGAGTCTGACTACGAGCTGAACCGTCGCTCCGACTTCGTGCTGGAGTAATCTTCTCCTACGCCGCCTGTACATCTGTTGTTTCCACTGCTCAGTCTGATCTTCAGATTGGGCAGTTTTTTTTGCTCCTGCTCACTGCATCTTCCAGTTTACTTCTGAAAAGCTGCATGGTAGGTATCAAACACCATGCTTCCCATTCATAACCAACTCTCCTTCTCCTGCCCCAACCACGGCAGCACCGCCCTGTGCATAGCCCGGCTTCAGGCGGAACAGCAGCAGAGCATCTGCTGCATCATCCCGACAGATGAGCTGCTGGAGCCATTGGCGCGGGACATCAGCCTGTTTACCAGCACACCGGTGCTGCTGTATCCGGCCTTTGAGATTCCGCCCTACGCCCGCCTCAACCCTGATCCAGCCACCACTGCTGCCCGCATCGCCGCGCTCCATTTCCTGCATGAACGTAGTCAGCCCGGCATTATCTTAGCCTCAGCAGAAGCAGTGCTGCGGCGGGTGCTGCCCGGAAACGTGCTGAATGATCACTGCGAGTTAGTCATGGCCGGAGAAGACTCCGACCGTGAAGGGCTGCTTACAGCCTTGCTCGGCAACGGTTATCAGCATTGCGAGCTGGTGCAGCAGCCCGGTGATCTGGCGGGGCGCGGCGGGATTGTCGATTGCTTTCCCCCGCCTTTCCGACCTGCCCTTGAGGGCAAGTTCCTGCGTCTCGCCTTCAAGGGCGACATGGTCGAATCCATCCGGGTGGTTGATCCGCTCACCCAGCGTTCTGAGGAAGAGCTGGACGAGGCGATTCTCCTGCCCGCAGCCGACATCCTCTTTCCCCGCAATGCTGCTGCCTTGGCGCAATGGCAGGAGGAGCTGGCTCATCGGGCCGAGGCTTTTGGTTTTACCGACACCACAGCTTTGCAGCAGCTCAAAGAGCAGCACCGCTTCCCCGGCATTGAGTTTCTTCTGCCCCTGATCTGCCCTGAGCCGCAGACTTTGTTTGACTATCTGCCGCAAGGCGCAGTCTGCGTGGTGCAAGACCCGCTTGCGGTGAGCGATAAAGTCGGGCTGCTTTGGGAGCGCATCGAACACAACTGTGCGGAAGCGGCTGGAGAAGGCTTTGCTCTGCCGCCGAAAAGCCTGTTCCTCAGCCCGGCAGAGCTGGAACGGCGATTGGCAGAACGACCGCGCTTTGATCTTTGCCCAGAGCTTGCGCCAGACGGTCAGCAGGGCAGCGGCCATACCCTGCTTCAGCAGGAGATCGAGCTGGGACGCAAGCAGCGGGGCGTGATCGCGCCCTTGGCCGAGCGGCTGACTAACTGGCTGCGGGCCAAAGAGACAGCGATCATCGCCTGCCGGTCCAGCCTGCAAGCCGAGCATTTAGAAGAGATGCTGGCAGGCTGCGGCCTGCACTCGCAGCGGGCCAAGACTCCCCTTGTTCTTGCCGATTGCCCGCGCGGTGCGCTGCTCCTCGTCGAACATCCGCTCTCGCAAGGCTTTGATCTGCCAGACGAAGGGCTGCATATCCTGTCCGCAGGCGAGCTGTTTGGTGAGAAACGGCTTGGCCCAAGCTCGCGCAGAAAAGGCCGCATTGCCCAGAAAGAGCAGCTGGCACTGGAGGACATCGCGGTCGGCGAAACCGCTGTTCACCGTGATCATGGTCTGGCCTGTTTCCAGGGCTTGGTCAACATGGACTTTGCCGGACAGCGCGGTGACTTCCTCCTGCTGGAGTTTCTCGGCAATGACCGCCTCTATGTGCCGGTTGATCAGCTCCACCTGATCAGCCGCTACCAGGGCCTCAGTGACGAGCAACCCAAATTAGACAAGCTCGGCTCCTCGCGCTGGCAGACGGCCAAGCGCAAAGTGACAGAGGCAGTCTGGCAGAAGGCGCAGGAGCTGCTAGATATCTACGCCCGGCGCGAAATGCGCCAAGGCCACAGCTTCGAGCCGCCGGGTAGATTGTACAAGGAGCTGGCTGAATCCTTTCCCTATGACGAGACTGAGGGACAGGCTGCCGCGATTGACGATGTGCTGCGCGACCTACTGGCCCCGAAGCCGATGGACAGGCTGGTTTGCGGCGACGTGGGCTATGGCAAGACAGAAGTGGCAGTGCGTGCAGCCTGCAAGGTGATTGAGGACGGCTTTCAGGTCGCGGTCTTAGTGCCGACCACGGTTTTAGCTGAACAGCACGCGGCCACCTTCCGCGAACGTTTTGCTGGTTTCAACATCAACGTGGCCTGCACCAGCCGCTTCCGCAGCAGCAAGGAGCAGAAGCAGATCAGCAACGACCTCAAGTCCGGCCAGATCAACCTCGTGGTTGGCACACACCGGCTGCTCTCGGACAGCATATCCTTCCATAAGCTCGGCCTGCTGATTGTCGATGAGGAGCACCGCTTCGGGGTTTCGCACAAAGAGCGGCTGAAGCGGCTGCGGGCCAATATTGATGTGCTGACGCTGACCGCCACGCCCATTCCCCGCACCCTCCAGATGTCCCTGCTCGGCATCCGTGATCTGTCCGTGATCTCCAGTCCGCCCCGACATCGCCGGGCCGTGAAGACCTTCTTAGCCCGCAAGGATGATTTAGTCATCCGAGAAGCGGTGCAGCAGGAGCTGGCGCGGGGCGGTCAGGTTTTCTTCATCCACAACCGCATCCAGTCCATTCACGCGATGGCCGAGCATCTGCATCAGCTTGCGCCGACCGCCCGGATTGCCGTGGCGCACGGCCAGATGCCGGGCAGCGAGCTGGAAGAGATCATGGTCAGTTTCATCAGCCATGAGGTGGATGTGCTGGTCTGCACCACCATTGTTGAGTCCGGCTTAGATATTGCCAATGCCAACACCATCATCATCAACCGGGCTGACCGCATCGGCTTGGCTGATATCTACCAGCTGCGCGGGCGGGTGGGCCGGGCAACGCGCCAGTCGTATGCGTATCTGCTCGTGCCGGATGTTGAACAGCTAACGAGCGAGGCCGAGCAGCGGCTCCGCGCCTTGATGGACTGCTCAGAGCTGGGCAGCGGCTTCAAGCTGGCGATGAACGATCTGCAACTGCGCGGCGGCGGCAGTCTGCTGGGCGAGTCCCAGTCCGGCCACATCGCCGCAGTCGGCTATGATCTGTACTTAGAACTGCTGCAAGCGACAGTCGCTGATCTGAAGAGTCAGGCCGCTGCTGGCGGTGCGCCTCAAGCCACTGTGCCAGAGCCGGAGATCAAGCTGCCTGTGGCTGCCTTCCTGCCGGATGATTATGTCCGCGAAACCGGCCTGCGCTACCGTCTCTACCGCAGGCTGTCGGCAGCAGGCACTGCTGCTCCTGAGCAGCTTGCTGACCTGAAGGACGAGCTGATTGACCGCTTTGGCCCGCTGCCGCCTGAAGCCGAAACACTGTTCTCGCTGCTGGCGTTGAAGCATCCGTTGCGCTGCTTAGGCATCAGCAAGGTGGAGCAGGCACCAGTGGGGTTAGTCTTTAGTTTCAGCGAGCAGACCACGGTTGCCCCAGAAACCCTGCTGGCCTTTATCGAACGCTTCCGACTCAAGCAGCCCAAGCTGCTGAGAAAGGGGCAGAAGCCTGCGCCAGAACCCGTGCGTCTCACCCCGGATGGGCGACTGATTGTCGCCCTGAAAACCGAGCCGGAGCTGTTCGCACAGCTTGCGGCGATTCTGCGCTTGCTTGGTTGGCAGGAGTGATTGCTGCTCCGATGCAGCGTATAAGGAGAGAACATGGACAACAAGTTTGAGAGCGGCGGTGGCGAGCAGAACACTGGCATAGGCGACCACGCCATCGGCAAGCAAGTGAACAACTTCTTTTGCCGTCTGCTGGGCCGCATCTTCACTACTGGCAACCAGTCCCCGGCGATCATTGCGGAGAAGGGTCATGTCACGGTGACATACAACAACAGCGTTATCCCCCCGCAACGCCTTGAGGAGCTTGCAGGCCAGCTCGCCGTCACCGAGGCCGCCCTTGCCAGCTTCTTCAAGATACTGGAGGAGCAGCAGGTGCCGCCGGGCGACTTAGACAGCAAGCTGCGCGAGATAGCCGCCAACTACAAAGAACTGCTGGCCCGCGTGGGAGACGACCAAACGGCCAAGCAGACCATTGAGGCTGGCGACTACGCCAAGGCGGAACAGCTGCTGGAGGACGTTGCCAAGCAGCAGAGCATTGCTGCTGCTGAGGCCAATGCAGACTTGGCCAAGCTGCAAGAAGTGCAGTTGCGCTACGCCAAGGCCGCCGCCTACTGGCAGAAGGCCGCTGCCCTGCTGCCGGAAGACAAGAAGAAGGAACGCGCGCTCTATTTGCACGAGGCAGGCTATGACTTCCACCGGGTTGCCCGCTACAGCGAAGCCCTGTCCTTGTATGAGCAGAGCCTTGTCATTCGCCGGGAGATTGGCGACAAGGCAGGGGAAGGCGTGACGCTGAACAACATCAGCCAGATTTACTCTGCGCGGGGCGACTCCGCCACTGCCCTGACCTATTTAGAGCAGAGCCTGATGATAACACAGGAGATCGGCAACCGGGCAGTAGAAGGCACAACGCTGAACAACATCAGCCAGATTTACCATGCGCGGGGCGACTACACCACTGCCCTGACCTATTTAGAGCAGAGCCTTGTCATCCGCCGGGAGATTGGCGACAAAGAAGGGGAAGGCACAACGCTGAACAACATCAGCCAGATTTACGATGCGCGAGGAGACTACACCACTGCCCTGACCTATTTAGAGCAGAGCCTTGTCATTCATTGGGAAGTCGGCAACCGGACAATGGAAGGCACAACGCTGAGTAACATCGGTGCGCTTCATCATGCCAAGGGCGATGCCCTAACCTATTTAGAGCAGAGCCTTAGCATCCGCCGGGAGATTGGCGACAGGCGAGGGGAAGCAGAGACAAGCTGGAATATCGGTATTGCGTACATAAAGCAGGGCGACCTGAGCAAGGCGGAGCCATACATCAGCCGAGCTGTGCAGCTTGCGGAAGAGCTTGGCCATCCTAAACTGGAAGAATGGCGCAAGGCATTAGAAGATATTCGCGCCAAGCTGCGGGGCAAGTAGAGGCGGGTTGTCATTCCGAGCGTAGCGAGGAATCTCCTGCACCCACGCCCTGAGATTTCTCCCTGCGGTCGAAATGACAAGACGGCAAGCTGCTGGGCAAGTAAGGACGATTCACGAACCGCATCTATGAGGCACCCGGCTCATCAAGACCGAGGAGGGCTTCACGAAAAACATGCGCCTCGGCATACGCTCCGTATGCGCCTCCGCATACACCTCGTATGAGCCTCCGCATATGCTCTGTATGCCGAGGCGCATGTTTTTCGTCACAGCCTGCTGACGTGCCCGGTACCAGCAGGCTGATACCGAAGGCTGGTACCAAGTAGTATTGCCCTTGGTGCAATCAGAACAGCCTGAATAAGCCCTGTACAAAAAAAGATACCATAGATATAATAGCCTTATTATGCACAGTTCTATCAAAATATCAGCACACGTTCCTTGGGATGCCATTGATACAGTCATGCTCGACATGGACGGCACCCTCTTGGATAAGCACTTTGATGATTACTTCTGGGAAGTTTACCTACCGGAGCATTACAGCTTAGTTCATGATATATCCGTGGAAGAGGCTGCTATTGAGCTGATGGAACGCTATCGGCAAGCAGAGAACTCGCTCCAGTGGTCGGATATAGAACACTGGTCGCGCGAACTGAACTTAGATATCCCCGAATTAAAGATGCGGATTGATCATTTGATTGATGTGCATCCGCATGTGCCAGAGTTTCTTGCCTTCTGTCGCAAGTTAGGCAAGAAGCTCTATCTTGTGACCAATGCTCATCCGCGCACCTTAGCGATCAAGCTCGATAAAGCAGATATAGGTGCATACTTTGACCGCTTGATCTGCGCTGATGAGGTGGGCTTTGCTAAGGAAGAACCGCAGTTTTGGCACCAGCTGCAAGAGCTGCTTCAGTTCGATCCAGCCCGCTCGCTGCTGGCCGATGATACCCAGAAGGTGCTACGAACAGCAGAGAAACATGGCATTGGCTGCCTCATTCACATTGCTCGACCCAGCAGTCGCAGGCCAGTCAGCTATTCAGCGCATTACCCGTCGATTGATTCATTTAACGAGTTGATTGCTGAGAGCAACGTATAATCATCACTACCAAGGGAGAGGGTACGATGGAGGAGACAGTTGAAAATCGACAGCAGAACAGAGCGAAACTCAAGGGATATATTGCCGATATTGCGGACGGACACTTTATCTACGGCGGCATGGTGGAAGATGTGTCGATAGATGGCTTGCGACTCAACGATCTGCCTGACAAGTTTGCTGAAGCAGGAAAGAAATACAGCGTTGTGGTTTCTGGTGGATCAGATGCACCTTGTTACAAGCTGAAAGTTGCCCCGCGCTGGCGAAGAAATAATGGTATTTTGGTTGATGTAGGCTTTAATATTGCTGAGGCTCCAGCAGGCTGGCAGGCGTTTGTGCAGAAAATTCTACCAACCCAAGGCATGGCCCATGCAGAAGAGGAACACCGAGAACAGTGTTTTTGCTCTTGCTGTGATTGAACAAAACAAAGCGGAAGAGATAGGGTCATCTCTTCCGCTTCTCGTGCTGATCTCTGCTGGGATTAGTCGTTCCGCCGACAGCTTTTGATGTAGTCTTTAATCAGTGATGGGTGCGAGCTGATGATCTTCCCTTTCTGCTGCCCTAATCCTCTGACTAAATAATCAATCACCTGCTTGTGATTCAAACCTTTCTCTAACGCTGCATCGGCTAATTCAATAAATCTCTGCTTGTCTGCATGGTTATCGAAATAGCTGAGTATCCGATGCTCTTCCTCTGCTGAACCTGTCTGTACCTCTACCTGCTGTGCCGCCACCTGTTCTGGTTCTGCGACAACCAGCACTGGCTCTTGCACAAGCACGGTTTCAGGAGCAGCAGCAAGCAGAACTTTATCGGCCTTCTCTCGCACAGAAGCTAACTCCTGCTGCATGACCGCGATGTCTTTTTCTAACGGGGTGATGTCGATCACCTTTGGCTGGTGTTGCTCCAGCGTCCGCAGTCGCTCTGGCACGTCACCGAGAACCTTCTCTGGTGACATCTGAAGAATCTGCTGGGCTGTTTGCTCGACACAGACTTTCATACTATTCACTGCGCCCTCGATTCCAGCCAACGAGGCCACCGCACCCTTCACTTCCTTGCTCAGAGCTTCCACTTCGCCCGTGTTAGCCATCTGGGTGGTCATTGTTTCCAGTACGTCAATTCGGTGAGAAAGCTGCTCAATTTTACCGCCCAGCAGTTCTCTGGTGGCGTGCAGCTGAGTCTGAATAGCCGCAAGATCAGCTTGAAGTTCCTGTTTCAATTCTTGGCGCATTGGTTCAAGATTGACGTGCTGCTGTGTTTTTTTTTTGCAAGCAGGTATGATCTCTCCAAGCCAAGCAGCGAGTGTCTGACGAAATTCTCCGTACATACGGGCAGCGGTATCCGGGTTTGCTAAAGCAACTGCACCGAAAAAGATGGCGAAGAGGAAGGCTAAACAGAAAATCAACGCGATAGATAAACCAACAAAGAGCTGGAGAGCGCGGAGGCCAGCAAGAATGATCAACCCAAAAGAACCCAGTGCTGTTGTTGCCGGGTTGGCGATGCTGATCGAGAGCAGCACGATAAAAAATACCAGAACAACCGCCGTATTGATCAGCGGTTTCCGTAGGGCATTTGCCTTCATATAGTTCCCTTGAACAACCTGTTGATTGCTTTTCTAACAAGAAGAGGAGCAAGCTCTGCGCCTGCTCCCTTTTCGATCTGCTACAGCGTCAGCCAAGACTCAGAGAACACAGCTTGTCCAGACAATACCTTGTAGGTTTTGTAATGCTCCAAGGCTGTTCCGGTCAAGGCTGAGGAATCAGGATCATCACCATCCATCATACCGTGGACCATATCTACCAAATCCTGCCGCTCACCCCGACAAATAGCCATCAGTTCTTTATCATACGCATTGACAATGGCAGTGCTGATCCCGTATTTCATCAGCATGATCAAATAGGTGCGGTCAAGGTACTTGCGCAGATGTTCGGCTACACCATTGGAGACGTTGGACAGTCCGACCGTAGAGCCTGAGCCTGGCGCAATTTCCTGCAACATCATCATAAATTCTAACCCAGAAGCGATCTGATCCGCACCAAGGGTAATTGGGGTGCCAATGGGATCAAAGAGAATCTTCTCATTAGGGATTCCTGCTCCGTTGAGTGCCATCATCAAATCAACCGCCATTGCTGCTCGCTCGTTGGAATCACGAGGCATTCCCTCTGGCCCCCAGAGCAGAGCGATAACATTGCAGCCTGCCTCAGCAGCTGCCGGAATCAGCTTCTCCATGCGCTCTGGCTGGGCGGAGATGGAGTTCATGATTGCTGCGGTCTTGTTTTTCACCACCTGAAAGCCTGCAATCATAGCAGCGGTATTGGTGGTATCTAAGCAAAGCGGAGTAGCAAGAGTATTCTGCACCGTCTCAACCATCCACGGCATCAGCTCTATGCCGTCTTTACGGGCTGGCCCGATGTTGAGGTCAAGATACGATGCTCCGGCTTCAGTCTCCTCACGGGCCATTTCCTGAATCGGCCCTTGAATGCGCTCTCTCATGGCTGCGCCGCTTCGTTTGCCCATGATGTTGATGCTCTCGGCGATTGCCTTTACCGTCAGTGCCATCTGCGTTGCTCCTTAGTTGGTGTTGAAGAAGTGAATATGCTGAAAAGCTGATGTTTGAATTGATTCTGCTCTACTTCACATGAATTGCGCAACTTGTCAAGATGCTTGCAACTGCGACAAGGTCAGGCGAGCAGGCTTTCTGTTGATATCTTACTGGAACGATAGAGATTGTGCGTTTGTTCTTCAGAGGAACATTTTTTGCTCAAGATTACTGTTCTTCTGTTTGAAGAGCAGCCGTTTGCTCTTGCTTTTCCTCAGCCTGAAAAGCCGATGCTTCAACGATCAGTTCGCCGCTGCGAGTAACACTGCGCAGTGCCACTGTCTCGCATCCTCGGAAACTATCTAATATCGGCATAATAACCTGATCGACCAATATCTTGCTTTTCGCTCCAGCCTGCTCATCTCGAACAGCGATCATCGTTCCAACCCACGCCACCAATTCTTTGAGGCCATCAACTAACTGGGCCGTGCGGACAAAAAACATCAGATTGGCAGGCTGTCCCATCCCGGTGTCCACCGCTTGAAACGTGCTGTTCTCGATCATCCGTTCGCTTTTTCCGTCTAAGATGTCCAGTAACTGCTCACGGCTATCAGCCATGTAGAGAAAGCCATCGACAACGGCGTAAGAAGGCTGGAGTAATCCTTGTGCCGCTTGAAGCGAGACCACAGTCACACCGCCCGACATTTTTTCTCGCTTAACCTGTAGGCCAGAGATCAATTTGGCAAGCAGACGTTCTGCTTTTTTCTTTTCCTGCACCTCCATGATGAAGCAAAGTCGGGGTATAGGAAAAAGTCCGGCAGTGCTGATCTCGGCAATATTAACGCTGAATTCTCGTCCGAACAAGGAGAGAATTTCAGCAAAAGTCATTCCGGTTTGCTCGTTGAACCAAACATCTGCTTTGTCCACCACATCTTGCTTGCCACTGTTGACCAAGGTCTGATACCAGAAGTTCGGCTCTAACCAACCAATCCAGAAATAGAGCAGCAGGCTGGCTGGCATCTTTGCTAATGTACGATTCAATACTGGTGTGGACGTATAGATTTCTCGTTGAAAAGGAAGCAGCTGCTCTGGCGAAAAACGCACTGCTGCACTGAACTGTTGTCGTTTTTCCCCTTGGTGATGAAACAAGGCCATGCTGCGAGAACCGGTAGGATTGTCTAAAGCAGGTGACAGATTCGTTTCAGTGGGAGCAAGCAGTGCTTTGAGCCGAATGATGTCCGCATAGAGGAAAAAATCATCTTGGCCTTGGGCTTGCTGTTTCAGTTCTGCATAATCTTGATTTCGCAATAACCCGGTCTGCTTATAGACAAAATGCCTAACAAAGAGGTCAATGCTCCGCTGCACCGGCTTTATGCCAAAGGAAAAAGCTAATTGTCCTCCGATAGCCGCGACATGGAGCTTGCGGCCCTGTTGCTCAAGCACCAAGATGCCGACTCCTTGATGATAGACCACATCAACTTGTTTCTCGGTTGCTTTTAGCAGAGAAAGGACAGCAGCGGTGCTGTTTCCCTGTGTAGAAGCAGTGAGCAGGAGGCTATGTTCGAGAATGCCTTGGAGTGAGGCAGCGGTTGGCGGCGGCGGAGCCAGTAGAGCGATTACTGTCCTTCTTTTGAGAATATCTTGAAGCAGCGGATTGGCAAGCAGGGTAGTCAGGTTAGCAAGCTGCTGCTCAACCGGCAGACGAAATATTTTCGGCACTTCAAGCTGATCAAGTACAGCAGACCAGCGGACAGAGTATAACGTTTGCCCGAACCGCGAAGATAAAAAAGCGCGGCCAGCTGCTGCGGCGTTGGCCGTGTCGAGCATGAGCACTGCCTCTTCCGGCACCAAGGCTATGGGATCAAGCGGTTGCGGACGCAGCCAATCCCCAGAGACGATCTGGCGCACGATGCGGGATTCGGCAATTTGCTTTCCGGCAGTTGCCAATTCGTTGAGAGTTGGCAAACGCACCGCTTCTCGGAGAGCAGGCTGTGGCTGAATCACGATGCAATAAAGAGCATCTGTGGCCACCAGAAAAATGAATAAGAATAAAAAGATACGTTTCATTTGCCAACTTTCACCACTGTGATTGCTGAATAAAATCAGGGTAAAACTATATTTGCATTGTTTCACAACATAGCAGAAAAGTCAGCAAGGAAAGGTGAAGGCAGAAAAAAAGCCGCACTGGGTAGTGCGGCTCGGTCAGGACAAATTGATGCGAGACTAAAAATCAGACGGTCGCTTCAGTCAGCCAAAAATCATGCTGGTTGCAAAAGCTGGTAGCACAGATTTTACCCTTGTAGTCCTTGGGTAGCTCAAAGGAGGATTCTGGCTTGTCAGTCGGAGTAAAGCTCTTGCCCCCAAGCACCGTACCATCGGCCAGCACCAGAGTATGGCGAACGATGAAATGCTCGGCAGTCATCGGATGCGGAGTGATAACGGAAACTTTGCTGCCCTCAACTGTCACGGTTGGCGCATGACTGCCTTCCTTGCCCTTCCACTGGCCCGGCTGCTCCTTAGTATAAACGATGCCAGCCAAAGAAGGCGCAGCATCAGCGGCAAAAGCTGAAGCTGCTGAACCCACAGCGACAACAGAAGCTGCGGCAGCGGCTGTCTTGAGGAAATCCCGTCTATCAATGTTCATCATGTTTTTTTTCTCCGTATGCGGAAAAATTTTAGAGGAACTTGCTGCATTAGAACACAACTTATTATCTCACCTTACGCACCCAGATGGCGTAAGATACCTGCATGACAAAAAAGAACCTGCTTGATTTATACAGCGAGTATCTCATTAGTTCCTTCGGTCAAACGACGGCGACCGGTCTTTCAGCATTGTTGA
>NQJD01000018.1 GCA_004284765.1 Candidatus Electronema aureum | reverse complement strand
ATTTTCCGCGAGGAGACCAAGCGTATTCATTTCTCAATGTGTTTTTTATGCCTGATTCATCAATATAAACAATATTATTTTCTTTCTCGGCCTCTATCTCAGAGGAGAACTCATTTCTTTTCTCCTCGTCTCTTTCTTCATAGAGGAAAATCTTTTTTCACGCGTTATCCTAAGAGCCTTCATTCTTGTATAAACAGACTGATGCTTGACAGAAAAGAACATCGCTCTTTCCTCAAGAGTCGCTGAAGGATTTTTCAGAACATGCTCAAGAAGAGCCTCGTCGCTGAATTTTTTCGCACGATATTTTGTCCTTTTATAAGATTCAATGCTTCCTGTCTCTTTGTATTTTCTTATCCATCTATTCAGGGCATCCAAACTTATAATAAAAATATCAAGAATTTCTTTTTTGGATATCCCTGATTCATAATTCTTGATCACCCTTTCTCTCAAGTCATTGCTGTATGCTTTAGCCGTTTCACGTAACACGTTAATTAGTTAAATAAAAAAATAACCTCTCAGGTTGTAAATTATAACACAACTGATTTAAAACTTAAACACTATATGCAAGAGGTCATAAAAAAGGCGAACACAATCGTTCCTCTTACGAAACAATCTTTTTAAATACAGCCAGCAGCTTTTCTATGATATCTCCCAGATCGCATTCAAACTCAATGTTTATGGGTAGAAGTTGCTCAATAATTTTTGGCAGCAAGGAAGCTGTCAATTTGATGCTCATGCCAGAAGATTCTTCGGCTATGGTAGTAAGCTGCTGAGTAAGTTGCATATTTCTTTTTATTTCAGGAAGCTGCGCCAGTTGAGCGGTCAGCGTTTTAAATTCCTCGAAATGCGCTTTCAGCTTGATTTCATCAATGGCATTTGCACGTTTGAGTTCAATCTGAAAGCGTTCCAATTCATGGCGGAGTTTGTTCAGCTTGTTTTCCGCTCTGGCGTGATCGGTGCGGGTTTCTGCCGCATGATCGTCATGGCCGCGTTTGACTTCTTTGATCAGCTCGATAATTTCTCGATGTTCGCCATTTTCCCTGCCGGCCGACCATAGCCGTCCAGCACTTCTGAAACCGGAATCCTCTCTTTTAACTGCGGATGATAAAACGTCTCTTCTGCTTTTTCATATTCAAGCAAATGATCATAATTGAGCCAGACTTTTGGATTTTTTTTATGGAAGAAGATGTTGCAGAACGACCAGCGCAGCTCTGCGCCCTGCTCGACCAAGGTCTCCATCAGCACGGCGGTCTGGATAGTCATGTGCAGGCAGCCTGCGATGCGCGCCCCTTTGAGCGGCTTGTCCGCCCCGCCCTCATCCGCAGGGTCATCATCAGACTTGGCATCTCGGTCTCAGCAATGGCGACTTCCTTGCGGCCCCAGTCGGCCAGACTCATGTCCTTTACTTTATAATCCGTCACAGTGTGCTCTCCGTAAACAAGTGGGGGCAAATATTGTATTCACCCTATTGAAATGGCAATACAGAACAGGTTATTGTGTTGCCTGCTCAAACAATGGGCTAACTTCTATTACAGAATGAACAATTTCACGAAGGATGGCTTTATCGGCATCACTTGGTTGTTTTCTGGCTCTGATGTATGCTTTTTCAATATTATTTAACGCCTTAGCTTTCCAGCTCAAATCTTCAATTTGCTCCGCCAATGCAATTGATTGATTAAATTTTTCTTTTTTAGCAATATCATCTATGATAGCAAAAAATGATTGAGATCGCCACCAATCTTCTTTGATCGTTTTAGCTATCTCAATGACTTTCTCAGACCTTCCAGCTTCAGCCCAACTACGTACAATATGCAATAACGCCTGTTCTTTCATGAAATTTGGATCGTTGCTAATTGTATTAGCTATGTCAACAGCTTTGGATAGCATTTTTTCTGCTTCATCCTTTTTATTGTTTTTTTCATAAATCACTGCCATTGCAGCAAGTTTCCCTGAAAAAGCAAATAAAAAATTATTTCCAGTTCCCTTGATTGTGTCAGCTGCGATAGCAGCTTCGGAGAGCAAAGATTCTGCCTTTCCCTGCTTTTCAATTTTTGCATAACCATCTGCAACCTTAGCTACCAATTCAGCCTTCCATCCTGAATTCTCGATACTCTTTATCATTTCCAAAATCTGAAAAAATAGCTGTGCCGCTTCTCTTTTCCCACCGGATTCAGCATAGGCTATTCCAATCTCAGTCAACGCAGCAGCTTGTGCGCCTGTAACTTTGATGGCTTTTGCGATATTGATGGCATGGGCGAATTGCCTTGCTTTTGCACATTCGCCAGCGATTCCTTTCATCCAACCTATATCGCCAATCATCTTGCTTAATTTATCAGCTTGACCGCACTGTCTGATCTTAGCATACCCAATTGCAATACGCCCTAATCGCCGTGAAGGGTCTAAATTAGCATTATTAACTATTGTAAGAGACTCAGATAATAACGATTCCGCCTGATCTTTCTGTCCAGATTCAGCGTACTCGTTCGCTATTTCAGTTAATACATTGGCTTTCTCATCTGAATCATTGATAGACTTAGCCGTTTCGATAGAACGGGATGTAAGACTATTTGCTGTTTCTTTATCTCCTGCTTCAGCATACGTGATCGCTATTTCCGTTAATAACGGAGAAATGTGGTAACTAGTTTTGTCAATTGTTTCAACAATAGCTAACGCAGCATCCAACGGAGACTGTTCTGCATCAGCCAGCAGCTTCATCGATTTTTCCTTTTCTTGAAACTGATTCAACGTCAATCCAAAAATTTTTGTCTGTCCAGACAGCAAAGTAACTGCAACAGCAGAAGATGGATAATCAGCCAATAACGTGTTTAACTTAATCTTCGCTTGTTTGTAGGCTTCATATTCAGCGGTAAAACTTCCTTTGTTTTCCTGAATTTTTTGCAGAGATTGAGAAATTTCCACATACATCTTATTTGCATTTTCATTTGGATCGCTATGACATCCAAAGAGCAAAGCTGCCGCGCTAAACAGCACGGTAATCTGCAAAACATTTTTTTTCATTTATTCTCTTTTTTAAAAAAATCTTATAGTTCCAACTCCTGCCAGAGCCACAGGATTCCTTTTCCGATTTCCTCAGAAGTTTGTTCATAGAGAATCTTGAAGGTTTTTTCCCAAGGTTCTCTATGAACATTTTTTGAAAAAGCGGTCTCTTTTGGTAAGAGATAAAAAGATCAAATCCCCGCCGCAGCCTTCAGCTCCTCGGCCTTGTCGGTGCGCTCCCAAGTGAAATCAGGCAGCTCGCGGCCAAAGTGACCATAAGCGGCGGTCTGGCGATAGATCGGGCGGAGCAAATTGAGCTGCTGAATGATCGCCTTGGGCCGCAGATCGAATATCTGCCGCACCAGCTCAGTCAGCCGTTCCTCGGAAATTTTACCCGTACCAAAGGTGTTGACATTGATCGACACAGGCCGGGCGATACCAATGGCATAAGCAACCTGTACTTCCACGGTCGAAGCCAGCCCCGCAGCAACGATATTCTTTGCCACATAGCGGCCCATGTACGATGAGGAGCGATCCACTTTAGACGGGTCTTTACCAGAGAATGCACCGCCGCCGTGCGAGCCGCGCCCGCCGTAGGAGTCCACAATGATCTTGCGGCCAGTCACGCCGCAGTCCCCAACCGGCCCACCAATGACGAAACGACCGGTCGGGTTGATGAAGTATTTTGTATTTTTGTCGATCATCTCCGCAGGCAGGATGGGCTTGATGATCTCCTCCATGATGCCTTCTTTCAGGTCAGCATAGGAGATATCCGGGCTGTGCTGACTCGACAGCACCACGGCCTCAATCCGCTTGGCGACCTTGTTGTCGTACTCAATCGTGACTTGGCTTTTGGCATCGGGACGCAGCCACGGCAGCAGGCCGCTTTTGCGCACTTCAGCCTGTCGCTTCACTAAACGGTGGGCGTAGGTGATGGGCATCGGCATCAGCACTTCCGTCTCATCGCAGGCATAACCAAACATCAGACCTTGGTCGCCCGCGCCCTGCTCCAAGTCAAGGCCGCTGCCCTCGTTCACGCCCTGGGCAATGTCCGGCGACTGCTTGTCAATCGAGGTCATGACCGCGCAAGACTGCCAGTCAAAGCCCATGTCCGAAGAGTTGTAGCCGATCTCGCGGATGGTCTGGCGGACGATATCCGACATATCCACCCAAGCTGTGGTGGTGATTTCCCCGGCAATCATGGCCAAGCCTGTGGTAACTAAGCTCTCGCAGCCAACACGGGCATAAGGGTCTTGCTTGAGAATGGCATCGAGAATGGCATCAGATATCTGATCAGCCACCTTGTCAGGATGGCCTTCAGAAACAGATTCAGAGGTGAAGAGGTGACGCGACATAGAAGGAAAGCTCCGTAGTGAGAGTTTAAAAATGCTGATGAATCCGGTCAGCCCTGCCACTGCCTTTCCATCCGGCTTGGCGGGCTTGGACAACAAATTCCAGCGCGATGTCCCATTTGTTAAGTGGACTAATCAGGTACAGCCCGTCAATAAATGGGGCGATCTGGGCAACTAATGCTGCGGTGTACTCCAGCGCAGCCTTGCGTTGATCTGCGACTTGGCTGAACTGGGCCAAGCGATTACGCAGCTCCTGTGGCACTGAGATCCCTGGTACTTCATTATGCAGAAACTCGGCGTTGCGGGCTGAGATCAGAGGAAAGATACCCGGAAAGACCAAGATGTCAAGATGCCTTACCTGCTCCAACATTTGTTCCACCGCAGCAACGGAAAAGAGCGGTTGAGTCATAGCAAAGCGGGCACCCAGCTCTGCCTTCTTCTCTAAGCGCCGGAGCTGGGTTTCAGGGTCAGAGGGACGATAGCTGAAGGCACAGCCGATAGAGAAGTTGCACTGCTGACGGAGCGGCTGCCCAGCCATGCTCTGGCCGCGATTGAGGCCCTCTAGCATACTGATCAGACCGTAGGAGCGCAGATCGAACACGCCGCTCACGCCTGGTTGATCGGTACCTGCCGCAGAGTCACCAGACACGGCCAGTACCGCCTCGATACCGAGCAGATGCGCATCCATCATCCTCGATTGGAGACCAAGGGCGTTCACGTCCCGGCCTGTCTGATGGAGGATAGTCTGAATGCCGGTGCGTTGACGGATGAGCGCGGCCAAGCTCAGATTGCCTGCCCGCAAAACCGCCAAGGGATTCTCACCGAGCGAGATGGCATCTGTTCCGGCCTTAACCAGCTCTGCTGCCCCGCGCAGCACGGGTTCTACATCCAAATGGGCAGGCGGGTCAAGCTCCACAATGATCGGCAGACGGCCCGGTTGCAGAGAATCAAGGAAGCCGCCGTTCTTGGCTGCAACAGGCGCGGTCGCAGGCTCCTCTGCTTTGACCGCTATGCCTGAGACCTGTACCCGCACCGGCTTGATCCGCAATACGGAGCGAAATTCTTGGATATGTGCAGGCTGAGTACCGCAGCAACCGCCGATCAGATGCACGCCATTGCGGATCATCTCCTTGGCTCGTACTGCCATGTAGCTAGGCTGGGCCGGGTAGATCATACGACCATCCAGCATCTCCGGCAGGCCTGCGTTGGGGAATGCGGAAAGCGGTGTGCCTTCGGCAGCCAAAGGCGACATACGGACAATGGCCTGCACCGTCGCATCAACGCCGCGCCCGCAGTTAGTGCCAACCAAGGCTGCCCCGGCAGCCCGCATCCGCTGGCCGCAAATCAAGGCATCCTCGCCGAGTACAGTCAGTCCCTTGGCAGGAAAAACCATCTGCGCGACCACCGGTAGCTGCGGTGCCACGCTGCGGGCCGCCTCTATTGCCAAGAGAATTTCCTCAAGGTTAGAGAAGGTCTCCAAAATCAGCAGATCAGCCCCGCCTTCAGCTAATCCAAGCACCTGCTCCCGGAAGCTGTCTTGAATCGCATCGACGGCTGTTTCTTCTTCATCCAAAGGAAAGGCAAGACCGGTTGGCCCAACTGAACCAGCCACATAGACCTGCTGCCCAGCGGCTTTGGCGGCAATCTCCGCCCCAAGACGACTGATCTCCCGCGCCCGCTCACCAGCACCTGCTTCACGCAGCTTAAAACGATTGGCACCAAAGGTGTTGGTCTCAATCAGCTGACTGCCTGCCCGGATGTACTCCTCATGCGCGGCAAAGATGATCTCTGGTGATTGGATATTGAGTAGGTCTAAGTTACGGCCCCGCTCTACCCCTTGCTCAAAGAGATAGGAGCCAAGCGCACCATCGCCCAGCACCACATGATCATGGACATATTCAAGAAAGTCAGGCTTCATTGTTTTTCAGACGATTAGATACTACTGCACAGCCAAACTCCGGCCTGAAGAATAAGCAAGGCGTAAATCCCTGCTGCCACATCATCCAGCATGATGCCCAAACCACCGTGGATGCGCTGATCAAGCCAGCCCACCGGAAAGGGCTTGCGGATGTCGAAAAGCCTGAATAAGGCAAAGCCCGCCAAGGCAGCTAACGGGTGGGCAGGAGCCAAAGTTAGGGTAAGCAGCTGGCCGACAATTTCGTCAATCACTACAATGCCGGGATCGCCTTGATCAACGATTTTTTCCGCTGCACTGGCAGCAACGGTGCCGATGATAAACAGCACCGCCAGCACTGCCAGATAAGAGCCAAGGGCAAGCCGGTGCATTCCAGCTAACCAAAGCAACACACCCACCAGCGAACCCCAAGTACCCGGAGCCTTGGGCAAATAGCCACTGCCTGCGCCGGTAGCGATGAACAGGAAAAGCTTATCCATTGCTATTCTCCAAGGCCGCTGCATGAATCTGCTGAAGAGAACCGCCTGACTTCTTTGCTAACCTTGCGCAGTCTTCGTATTCGGGCTTGATGCGGCTGCTGCCGTCCGGTAATTCCACTTTCTTTCCTCGTACTATTCCCCAAGGGGTTTCCAACTCAACCACGGTTCGAGGCAAGGTCATGCGCTGCATATTATGAAAACGGAGACCAATCGCGCTGGTCTCGCTCAGAACCAGCTCTTTCAATTGGATGGCGTGAGCAGGATCAGCAAGCAAACGCAGTAGAAAGCCGGGCCGCCCCTTTTTCATCTGAATAGGCAGCAGACTGACATCCAGCGCACCTGCTGCCAGCAGCCGAGCTGAGACATGCGGCCAGAACTCTGGGTTCCAGTCATCTATCTGAGTTTCGATCACTTCAACAAGCTGCGATTCTTCAACCGCTTGCCTGCGTCCGATCAGTAAGCGAAGCAGGTTTGGTCGCCTATCCCTGCGCTCTCTGGAGCCTGCGCCATAACTCGTTTGTTCAATGAACATGGGCGGTAGCGGCCCGAAGGAACGACTCAATTCCACGGCTAAAGCTGCACCAGTTGGCGTGACTAATTCCTGTGCCAAGTTTTCGCCTTGCACCGGTATGCCTTTTAGTAGCTCACAGACCGCAGGCGCAGGCAGAGGTAGCTCGCCGTGCGCACAGCGCACCCAGCCACGCGGCATGGGCAAAGGCGAGCAAACAATCTCGTTGATGCCGAGATGATGCAGCCCAACCACTGCGCCGACAATGTCGATGATGGCATCTGCCGCGCCAACTTCGTGAAAATGCACTTCTTCAACGGTCGTGCCGTGAACGCGAGCCTCGGCTTCAGCTAACCGCTGGAACACAGCCAAGACGCGACGGATAATCACTCTATTCAACTCAGATTGCTCCAGCAGTGTCTGAATATCAGCGAGATGCCGCTGCTGTTCTACCTCGGCCCGCACCTTGACCATCACCGCCCGCAGCCCGGCCTTGACTACCGGCTTGATTTCTAACCGCCAGCTGGTCAGTTTGAGCTTGTCGAGTTCAGCCCGCAGCAGTGCTTCTGGCAAACCAGCATCAAGCAGCGCACCGAGCAGCATATTGCCGCTAATCCCGGAAAAACAGTCGAAATAGCAGATGCGCATGGCCGTTCAGGTAAATTGCTGACCAATGGGCAGCTGCATCCCGCAGATACAGGCTTGCACACACATTCGCTTCTTGCCCTCTGGCTGGATTTCCCGAATCAGCAGATAATCCTTACCGGTGGCGACCAGAATTCCGTTGCAATCAGCCCGACAGATAGTACCCGGCAGCTCGTTTACCTTGCCGAGCACCACGTGCGGCTGGAAGAAACGGAAGCGTTTGCCGTCAATGAAGCCATACGCAGAAGGCCAAGGATCAAGACCTCGAATCAGGCAATGCAGCTCGCGGGCCGAGCGGTTCCAGTCGATATGCCCCAGCTCTTTGTCGAGCATGGCCGCATACGTGGCCTGCGCTTCATCTTGCTTGATTGCCGGAAGATGGCCTTGTTTAAGCCGGACGATGGCCTCAAGTAAAGCCTCACTGCCGAGCTGGGCTAATTTGCTGGAAAGACTGCCGCTGGTGTCGTCATCGGTAATCGGCAAGCGGGCGGGCAGAAGAATGTCGCCGGTGTCAATGCCCTCATCCATCTGCATGATCGTCACCCCGGTTTCCTTCTCGCCATTAATCAGTGCCCGCTGAATGGGCGCAGCTCCCCGGTATTTGGGCAAGAGTGAGCCATGCACGTTGATGGTACCGAAACGCGGTAGCCGCAGCAAGCGGCCCGGCAGAATTTTACCGTAGGCAATAACCACCATCATATCCGGTTGGAGAGTCTGGATAATCTCAAAAAACTCGTCATTGCGGATGGATTCTGGCTGGAACACTGGAATCCCAGCTTGCTCGGCCAGCGTTTTCACCGGCGGCGAGCAGCATTTCCGGCCTCGACCCTGTACGCTGTCTGTCCGGCAAACCACGCCAACTACGTTATCTGGGCCATCGAGCAGAGCTTGAAGAGTAGGCAGGGCAAAGAGCGGGGTGCCCATGAAAACAATGCGCAAGGAAGAGGTCATTAGCAACGCTGTGGGTTTCTTCTTAATGGAAAGCAGAGTTTGTAAAGGAGACTCCACTTTATGCCCAACAGCGCGACCTGTCAAGCATTTGCTGAAGAATACGGCTGCGCTGATCTGATGTCAGTGCAGGATTGCGCGACATCTATCTCATTCAGATAGGTTTGTCGGATAATTTCTGCTTGCGCAAAAAGTTTAACACGTTAAACGTCCTCCAACTTCTTACTCACCGAAGGGAAGAGGCGCATGTCGGTGTGCGGTAGGAAGAGGGCCGCCATATAGTGCTGCATGAAGTCTGGGCTTTCCGAAAGCTCCATGTTGGTCATGAGCTGACGTACCCCGTCCCGCTCGCGGAAGCGGTTCATGTCAGTCATGCTGATCTGGCAGCCGAGCATCGAGGCATTACCAAGATAATAAAAGCTGTTGCGGTCAATGTCTGGCAGCAGGCCAATGCAGATCGCCTGCTCTAACTCAAGGTAAGCACCAAAGTTACCCGCCAAGATCACCTGCTCTAAATCAGCAAAGCTGAGGCCCACGGATTCAAGCAGGGTCCGATAACCTGCATACATCGCGCCCTTAGCCCGCATCAGGTTATCAATGTCCACCTCGGTGAGAATGATATCTTCGCCGATCATCGAGTTGTGCTTCCAAGCAAGGACGTACTCCCAGCCGCTGCTGCCCTGACGCACGCGGGGCGTGTCTAAGTCGTGGCGGAACTTACCTTGCTGATCAATGACCTTGTTCTCCAGCAGCTCGGCAACAATAGCAATCAGGCCAGAGCCACAAATGCCACTCGGCTTGGTTTGTCCCACCGTGACCAGCATCGGCTCAAGGCTTTCTGGGTGTATCTTAAACTTCTCTATCGCCCCGGTGGAGGCCCGCATTCCGTATTGGATGCCGCCGCCTTCAAAGGCCGGGCCAGCCGAGCAAGCCGCGCAGACTAACCAATCCTTGCCGCCGACCACGATCTCGCCATTCGTGCCGATATCTATAAACAAGCTCACCTTGTCCGACTTCGCCATCTGGCAGGCATGAGCACCGGAAACAATATCCCCGCCCACATAGGAGGCCACGCAGGGATAGAGGAAGAGGCGGGTAGAAGGATGGGCATGAAGACCCAGCTCCGCTGCTCTGGTCAAGGGGAACTCGCTGACACTCGGCACATAGGGAGCCTCGCGCAGATATTTGGGGTCAATCCCTAGCAGTAAGTGCGACATGACCGTGTTGCCAGCGGCCATCATATAGGCAATGTCCGACGGACTGATGATCAGCTGGCGGCAGATATCATCAATGATCGCGTTGATGGTGGCAACCACCTTCGCTTGCAGGGCCTTCAAGCCACCGGGCCGGGCGGCATAGATAATGCGCGAGATGACATCCTCGCCAAAGCTGATCTGGCCGTTATAGCCTGAGGACTCAGCCAGCACCTCGCCGGTATGCAGGTTGATCAGCACGCCAGAGCAGGTCGTAGTACCGATATCAACGGCCAGCCCATAGAGCTTGCCGGTGGTATCGCCTGCTTCGATATCAATGATGCGGAACGGATCACCCTTGTGTCTGCCCCGTAGTAAGAGAAGCGTGACTTTCCAGTCTGCCTCACGCAGCGTTCTCGGTAGATATTTGATGAGCTGTGGCAGGTCGTAGTAAGGGTCACGGGGATCAGGCCAATGCTGGCGGATGCCACGCATTACCCGCTGCATATCAGCGATGTTATCCTCGATGGTCGGCGGCGGCAGCTCTAAGTAGAGCTTGCTCACTGGTGGGTCAATATCCCACTTGCCGACCAAGCTGTCTAAGGCTTTTGCCGAGACGGTGCGGGTGGTCTTCGGCTTGCGCTTGAGAGCCTTGCCGCCCTTGGTAGTTAGCTCTGGGATAGTCACTTCCACATCGCTTTCTACCGTCGAACGACAGGCCAGCCGGAAGCCCTTGTCCCAGTCTTCCTGCTTGAGGTTGGCCTTGTCCGAGCGCACCTCGCCTTTGACCAGCACCTTACATTTGCCGCAAACACCATCGCCGCCGCAACAGGCATGGACATAGACCCCGGCTTTCGCAGCCGCAGTGAGCAGGTTCTCGCCTTGATTGACAAAGGCAGTGATGTTGTCAGGCAAAAAGGTGACAGTGTGCTTCATGGACGGCTCCGTGGTCTGCGGGCAGGATTCACATCTGCTCGTTGAAATATCCAACCCAAGTTGTGAATTATAGAATAATTTTCCCGATGCCGTAAGCCAATAAGAACATCAATACGTTCAGCTCAAAGCCTTGATGAATAACGGCATACTCAGGGGCAGCCTTGCGCCTGCCCCTGATATTTAGGGATACGGAAAATGTATCTCTACTCAACATCCACTACATGCGCCGCGATAATCTTCTGAGCGATATGCGCGGGCACTTCCTCGTAGTGGGAGAACTTGACCGTGAAGGTGCCTCGGCCACCAGTCATGGAGGTCAGCTCCAAGCCGTAGAGCTGGATTTCTGCCTGCGGAACCTGCGCCCGAATGATCTCACGCCTGCTGTTGGAGTCCATACCCAGCACCTTGCCTCGGCGCGAATTGAGATCGCCCATCACATCACCAACATGCTCCTTATCGACCCTAATTTCCATCTCCATGACCGGCTCCAACAACACAGGATGAGCCAGCATCACTGCTTGCTTAAAGGCTAAGGAACCGGCAATTTTGAAGGCCATTTCTGAAGAATCAACGTTGTGATAGGAGCCGTCAAGGAGGCTAATTTTGAGTCCCTCAAAAGGATAGCCCGCCAGTACGCCTTTTTCCATTGCTTCGACAATGCCTTTCTCTACCGCCGGTCGATATTGCTGAGGAATTGTGCCGCCAACAATCTTATCGACAAATTCAAAATGCTCGCCGTTTTTCAGCGGTTCAATCTCAATGGTGCAATCGCCGAACTGACCTCGGCCACCGGATTGCTTTTTGTGCTTGCCCTGCGCGGTTGCCTTGCCTTTTAACGTCTCGCGGTAGGGAATTTTTGGCACGGCTAAATCCATTTCCACGCCAAACTTACGCTTGAGACGCTCTTTGATCACTTCCAAATGGACTTGGCCGATACCAGAGAGCAGCACCTCGTGAGTCTGCGTTTGACGGGTTAAACGTAGGGTTAAATCTTCGTCCAGCATTTTGGTCAGGGCAGAGAAAAGTTTTTCCTCGTCCTTTTCAACTTTGGCCGTGACCGCGTAGGAAATGACCGGAGGCAGCGGCTCTATCGGTTCATAGACCACCGGATTGCCTTCTTCGCAAAGGGTATCGCCCGTGCCAGTATTCTTCAGCTTGGCAACAGCCGCAATCATGCCTGCGCAGACGCTCTCCACCTCCTTCTCCTCTTTGCCGTGGATGAGAAAAAGATGGCTGAATCGCTCGCTTTCACCCTTGGTAGAGTTATAAAAACTATCGCCTTTGAGCGTACCAGACAGCACCCGGAAGACGGTCAGCCGCCCGATAAAAGGGTCAGCAGTGGTTTTCAGAACTTGCGCGGAGAACGGTGCCTCTGCCAAACCTCTTCGCTGCACTAACTCTTTGGTTTTGGGATGAGTGCCAATCAGCACCGGACGCTGATCCGGTGAGGGCAACAGGTGAGCGATGGTGTCAAGAATCACCGAGCTGCCTGCATTATTCAGCGGCGAGCAAGGCAGCACTGGCGCGATTTTACCTTGCCGCACCGCCGCCGCCAGCCCATTCTTCAATGCTTCGTCAGACAGCTCACCTTCCTCAAGAAAATGCTCCAGCAGGTCGTCGTCAGTCTCGGCAACATACTCCATTAGGCTGGCGCGGCGAGCATCAACCTCATCGACGAGTTCAGCAGGTATCTCGGCACGATCCGTTGTGCCGTCTGGCCGGAAGAATAAAGCACGGTTGTTGATAACATCGACCACACCTTTGAAGTCCTTTTCTGCGCCAATGGGCAGATAAATCACCGCCGGGTTCAGGGTTGCAAAAGTTTGGCGGATTTCATCAAAGGTCTCCAAAAAATTGGCCCGCTCTCGGTCCATTTTGGTGATGCAGATCAGACAAGGCAGTTTGCGCTCTGTAATCAAATCAACAAACCGCTCTGTCTGGCTGCGTACGCCCAGTACGCCGCCTACAGTCAGCAGTGCGCTGTCCGCTAATCGAGCTGCAAATTTAGTCTCGTTGATAAAGTTGTCATCACCCGGCGTATCAGTCAAAAATATTTCGCAGCCCTGCCATTGGAGATGGCCGAACGCCGCACTGATGGAGATTTTCCGGTGGATTTCCTCCTCCTCGAAGTCCAGCACGGAGCTGCCCTCGTCCACCCTGCCCAGCCGACCGACCGCATCAGCAGTGAAAAGCAGAGCCTCAGAAAGAGTGGTTTTGCCGCTGTGACCGTGTCCAAGGATAACCATGTTCCTGATCTGCTGAACGTCGCGCATGAATGCCTCCGGTGCCAAGTATTGATCTGTCGGCAGAGGGTTGGCGCGGAAAAGGACTTCCCCTTTTTGCGCCAAGAGTGGTAACAACCATCTGTCGGGACTGTTGAACAGTATTCTGCTCCTTAATCCCTTTCAAGTCAAGCAGTAACCAAGACTCGCCTCACTCTTCTCGGTATCCGCATAAAAATGGCATAGCTCCTCAGCAATTCCGCAGGCAGCGGCATCTACAGTTCGTCGCACTCTGGAATTGCCGACCACAGAAAGCCGATTTCATCCAGCAGGCGTTCCCGCTCCGGCGTAAGTTTATTCTGTTTTCGCTTCTGCCGCTGATTGCTAATCCATTTGCCTAACTGCGGGTTGTCAGGATAATTATACGGCACCTTGCAATGCCCGTGCTCTTCTTTGAAATACAGTAATTGGAGATAACGGTCTTCCCATTTGTCAGTAATCACTTCACCTGCCCATTGAAAACCGATTTGCTCCAGCAGCTCAATTCGCTCTTGGCTCAAGCGTCCATCAGCTTTTTGTGTTCGCGAATTATTTACAAATGCACCGAGCTTTGGAACTTCCTTGTATCCAAACGGCACATTGCAATGACCATTCTTCTCTTTAAATTCAATCAGCTCTTGATAGCGATCTTCCCAAGCACCTCGTTCTCGGTGCTGCCAAGTAAAGCCGAGCGCATCCAGTCGTTGAATTTGCTCATCCGGGACAAGTCCCTTTTTCCTCCGTTGCCGCTGATTGATAACCCAAGTGGCAAGCTGATGGTTTTCTGTTCGGCCATCTGGTACGTCTGCGTCACCATGCTCGGAATGATAATTTTTCAGGCGGTCATACATTTTTTCCCATTTTGGATCATAGAATTCTGCAACCCAAGAAAAGCCAAGTGCATCAAGCTTTTCTTTTCGCCCCTCATCTAATTTGCCTTGTGCCAACATTGAGCGTTGGTTATTTACCCAGACGAGCAATTTATCACCGTCATCAGCCATCAATTCAACGTTGCAATGCCCGTTCTGCTCCTTAAACAGCTTGAGCTGTTCAAGCTGCTCCTGCCATTTTTCTTCGTGTACGTTCCAACGAAAGCCAAGTCTGTCTAACAATTCAATCTGCTCTTTTGTCAGTGGTGGATTGCCGTAGCAACTTTTATCACGACAACCCCTTTGAATCATGACCCAATTTGCCAATTTAGTCTTGGGCCTACTCTGCGGAACATGCGGATGACCATGTTCTCTGGTGTAGCTTTCCAGCTCACGATACCATTTTATCCACGTCTCTTGGCTCTTTTGTGTTTGAAAATCCCAAACAAAGCCAAGTTCCTCCAGCAATTGAACCCGCTCCGGCGAAAGCTGTCCTTTGTTCCGACGTGTTCGTTGAGCACTTACCCAACTTGCTAAAGCAGGGTCTTCCTCCCAGCCAGTTTCAACATTGCAATGACCAAAACGCTCTTTGAATGCCTTCAATTTGCCAAACCAAACATCCCACGATGAGCAAAGACTGTCCAAACAGCGGGTTGCAACAGAAGCACGGAGCGTTTCCAAGCTGAGACGCGGGCCGCCAAAGTCCACGCGCTCACTCATCCGGCTGTCATCATGTCCTTTGCCGCTCCCTTTCTGCTCGCCAAATTGACGAATTATCTCAGCCAGCACGTCATCCTGCTCCTGAAGCGAGTTCAGCACATCCCAAACTTCAGTGAACTCCGAGCGGCTGACAGCCTCCTCGACCGTTTCACCGGCAGCCTGCTCCACATAAAGCGGCACCAGCACATAGCCGACCGTCTTGCCATCAGCCCGGCGCATGGCACGGCCAGCGGCCTGCACAATATCCACCCGGCTGCGCCTTGGCGAAAGAAAGGCGACCATATCCACGGCAGGTACGTCTACGCCTTCGGTCAAACAACGGGCGTTGGACATGACAGCGCGGGCCGCAGCCCTGAAGTCGCGCATTTCCCGTTCACGCTGGGCAGTGGCCATCTTGCCGCTGACATGAAAGGTCTCAAAATCCGGCAAATGAGTGCGGATGCCCTCGCTGCCCTTGGCGACAAAAGACGCGGCAGAGCCAATCGTTTTATGGAAGGTGAAGATTTTCTTTGCTCCGTATTTCTCAATGGCATCGCGCAGGGCAATTTGATTGGCGACCTGCCGGGCGCGGACGGCATCGCCCTGCACCATCACTTCGCCTTTACTGAGCAGCTCATTTGTCACCATATCCGAAGTGATCACCGAAATGATGACCTTGTAGCCGCAGATGATGTCTTGCCGAGCAGCTTCGGAAAAGGTCAAACGATATGCCTGCGGGCCGTACACTTCCGGCTTATCCATGGAAAAGACAAGCTGCGCCTCGCCTTCGCTGTCTTTCTGCTGCGGATTGTAATGGCGCGGCGTGGCGGTGAAAAATAGCCGCTTGCGGATGAGCAGATTAGCATCGTCCAAGGCAAAGGCGTAATTGCGCCCCTCCCGGCCTGCGGTTTTATGCGCTTCATCGAAAATCGCCAGATCAAACGCCTCGCCTTCCCGCAAGGCTTTCCCCACCACATCCGCTGACTGATAGGTGGATAAGACAATTTTCCGGCCTGCAAACGGCGCGTCAAGAAATCCGCGCACATTGGCGGCATCGGTGGAAACAGGAAAATCTAGATCAGACTGCGCCGTGGAAATAGAGTCCACGCCGTCCGTCACTGTTTTGTCGGAGCAGACGCAGAGATAAGCAAGATTAGGCAAGCTGGTTTCACGCAGCCATTCATGGAGTAGCTGCCGCAGCAAAGCCAGCGAGGGAACAAGCACCAGCACCCGGTCAGCCTGCATCTGCTCGACAACCCACAGCGCGACTAAGGTTTTGCCGGTGCCGCAGGCCATGATTGCGGAAACGCGGTCATGCTGTTCCAGCGCAGGCAGCAGCGCGGCCAATGCTTCCTGCTGATGCTGTTTCGGCGTTTTTCTCCGCGCTGTGAAAGCCGAATCTGCCAGCCATGCTTCGATGGCGCGGAAATCATCCGCTTCCAGCTCGTCCAAGTCTGAGCCGCGAATGCAGAAAAATCCCTGCCGGTTGTTGAGAACTGATGCCAAGTCATCGCAGTTGGTGATCAAAACTCGGCTGCCAATCTGCGGACTGTCCGCCAGTCCCATGAACGTGGACAGCTCGCGCCATGTCAGCGCAGGCCGGTCAGTGCGGAATTTCACCTGATACGCGTTGAGCTGGCCAAGCTGCGTTTGGAACACGCCGTCAATGCCGTAATCTTTGCTCCCCAAATTGAGCCGCTGAAGCACAGCACTTGGAACCGCATTCAACGGCCAGACATGCGCTGCCTCATGCCTGCGCTGCGTGGATAAGTACGCTTCTGCAAAAACTTCAAAGGCATCGCCGCGAGACTGATTGTCAGGCAGAGCGGCGATGCGGTTTTCCAGTTCGGCAAAAGAAGTCAGTCCGACAAAAAAATTCTGGCTGACAAAGGCGGCGGCTTTGGGATGGAGGGCTTTTGGCATGATGAAAAGCTTGTTTTTTTTGCGCGGAAAAGGGCTTCCCCTTTTTCTCCGAGAATGGTAACAACCATCTGTCGGGAAATGATGAGTCGCATTCTGCTCCTTAATCCCTTTCAAGTCAAGCGATAATCATCAAACCGGCTGTTCAGAGTCGGGGGGATTATGTCAGAAAAAGCAAGTAGTTCAACTGGGCGGATAGCCAAGTCCGCCGGTGCGGTGAGCGGCGCAGTGATGTGCAGCCGGGTACTGGGTCTGGCACGCGAGCAAGTCTTTGCGGGGATGTTCGGCGCGGGTTATGCCTATGATGCCTTTGTCGTCGCCTTCCGCATTCCCAACTTGCTGCGGGATTTGTTCGGTGAGGGCGCGCTGTCTGCCGCCTTTGTCACTGTCTTTTCCGACCACGACACCAACAAGGGTGAAGAGGCGACGTGGCAGCTTGCCTCGAACGTGCTCTCCTTCATCACCGTGCTGCTCAGTTTAATCACCTTGGTCGGCATCCTGCTGGCTGAACCCATTGCCCGCCTGCTCGCGCCAGACTTCGCTCAAGTTGCAGGCAAGACCGAACTCACCGCCCTGATGACCCAGATCATGTTTCCTTTCCTGATCTTGGTCGCTTTGGCAGCGGTGGTGATGGGAATGCTCAACACCAAGGGCAAGTTCTTTGTTCCGGCTATGGCCTCGTCCTTCTTCAACCTTGGCTCGATCATCGGCGGCGTGTCCTTGGCCTGGCTGCTGCCCAAGTTTGGCCAGCCTGCGATTGTCGGCATGGCCTGGGGAACGCTGCTCGGCGGCCTGCTGCAATTGCTTGTCCAACTGCCCGCGCTGCGCAAGACCGGCTTCCGCTTCCGTCCGCGCCTTAATCTCCGCGATCCAGGCTTGCGGCGCATCCTCTGGCTGATGCTACCAGCCACAGTTGGCCTCTCTGCCACCCAGATCAACGTGTTTGTCAACACCAATTTTGCCGCTTCCTGCCAGGAAGGCTCGGTTTCCTGGTTGAATTACGCCTTTCGTCTCGTCCAGCTGCCCATCGGCGTGTTCGGCGTGGCCTTCTCCATCGCCGCCATGCCGGTTTTAGCCCGTCATGCCGCGCAGAAGGACATGGCCGGGCTGCGGCAAACGTTCTCGTCCTCGTTAGTCATGGTCTTCAGCCTGACTATCCCGGCAGCAGTCGGCCTGATGCTCCTTGCTGGGCCGATCATCCGCCTGATCTTCGAGCATGGGGCTTTCACTGCCGAAGACACTGCCCGCACTGCCGAAGCCCTGATCTGCTACTCCTGCGGCCTCTTCGCCTATTCAGCCGTCAAGATCATGGTACCGGTCTTCTACGCCCTCAACGACACCAAGTACCCGGTGATCAGCTCATTCCTCGCTGTGGCGGTCAATGTCCTTTTCATCACCCTGACCATTGACCGGCTTTCCTTCCGCGCCATTGCCCTTTCTACCTCTTGCTCAATGGTGCTCAACTTCCTCTTCCTTGGCTTTGTCTTGAACCGCAAGCTGGCTGGTTTCGCCCTGAAGCAGCTTGCCATAGGCACGCTCAAGATCATTGCTGCCAGCGCGGTCATGGCGTTGGGCATCATCGGACTGAAGATGCTGCTCAGTTCGCTGCTGCAAGGAAGACTTCCCATGCAGCTTGTTGGCGTGGCCCTGCTGATCGGCAGCGCATCGTTGCTCTATGCCGCTGCCCTGCATTTTCTCAAGCTGCCAGAGTTTGATGAGATCACCGGAAAAATAAAGCAGCGATTCAGAAAATGAGGCTATGCTATCCTCGCGAATAACTGATCTTAAAAACAGGGTGAACACAAGGGTTCGCTCCTGCAACTATAACTAGAGGAACAATACGATGAGAACCATGCGCAACAAAATGAAAAACATAAGTTATCTCAAAGCCACTGCCTGTGGGCTAGCACTTTTCGGGCTGCTGGTCGGCTGCTCGGAGGAAAATCCGGGTGAGGAAAAAAAAGGCGTGGTGGAGCAAGCCTCAGATAAGGTAGCGCAAAAAGCGGTTGAGCAAATCCAGAAGCCCTTAAATAAGGCCAATGACTCACAGGCCTTGCAAAACGCACAAAATCAAAAGATGGAGGAGATGGTCAAAGATAGCGGAGAGCAGACCGATAAACCGCAGCAATAAGGCAAGCGTTTCTGTCATTCTGTCAATCAGCCGGGACGGTCATTGCTGATCGTCTCGTCTGTCAATTTGTCACTGCTCAACGGAAGAGGCCGCAGCTCAGGCTGTACTCTCTATGAGTTACGCAGGAGGTTTATTTTTTTTATAAGAACCGGCAAAGCCAACCAATCCCTCCTTGGCAGAGCGAGGTAAGTCGGGTATCATAACTTGTTTTATCAGTCAGCCACAGCTTGTCTGTTCGGCTTTTTCTGTTAACCTAAACGAGTTCCCTGATCCGAAACGACATCTTTCACCGCCTCTGCCTGCCTGAGTTGCCCGCGCCGCGTTGTCAGACTATGCCTGTTGCGAATAAGCGATGAAAAATAAACCAATGTACACAGACATTCTGATCAACGCCGCGCCTTATGAAAACCGGATCGCCTTGGTCGAGGGTGGTAATCTGCTTGAATTTCATATTGAGCGGCCTGCGGAAAAAGGATTAGTCGGCAGTATCTACTGCGGCAGAGTGGTACGCGTGCTACCGGGAATGCAGGCGGCCTTTGTTGATATCGGTCTTGATCGCACCGGTTTTCTCTATGTAGATGATGTTTATGCTTCTTCCTTACCGCAATTAGAAGAGCGGATGGCTGATGACGAGCCACATTGCTGCCGTCGCCATTATCCCGATGATCCTTCGCTGACCGATCGCTGCACCGCCACTACTCGTCCTGGTATTGAAAAATTGCTCAAAGAAGGGCAGACGGTCATGGTGCAAATCGCCAAAGACCCGATTGGGACTAAGGGAGCGCGGTTGACTTGCCACATCACCTTGGCCTGCCGTAATCTGGTCTTCATGCCGCTAACCAATCACATTGGCATTTCGCGTAAAATTGAAGATGAGCGAGTGCGCGAGGAACTGCGGCAGAAGATTGAAAGCCTGCGGCCTGCTGGAACCGGTTTTATTGTCCGCACAGTTGCGGAGAACATCACCAGTGCGGAAATTGAAGCAGACATGGAGTTTTTGCTTCTGCTCTGGGATGATATTAAATCTGCCGCCCCTCGGTCGCCCGTGCCCGGCATAGTCCACAAAGATATCGACCTCGCCTTGCGCTCGGCCCGTGACCTACTCACCGACAATGTCAACGAGGTGGTAATTGACTCTCAAGAGGTGCATGAACGGCTGCTGGCCTTTGTCAGCACCTTTGCGCCCAAGTTGAAAAGCCGGATTGTCCATTATGACAGCGAAGTGCCGCTTTTTGAAGCCTACGGCATCGAGACTGCTATCAATCGGGCTGCGGATAAAAAAGTCTGGCTGCGCTCCGGCGGGTATCTTATCATAGAGACGACTGAGGCCCTGACAGTAATCGATGTAAATACCGGGCGCTATGTGGGTAAAAATGATCTCAGCGAGACCATCTTCAAGACCAACATGGAAGCGGTACGCGAGATCGCGGCCCAGCTTCGGCTGCGCAATATCGGCGGGATCATCATCATTGATTTCATCGACATGGAGACCGAGCAAGACCGGGAGACATTGTACCGAACGTTGCAAGAGGCGATGACAAAAGATCGCACCCGGGTGAACATCCTCAGAATGTCTGACTTCGGTTTAGTGCAGATGACCCGGCAGCGTTCCAGCGAGAACCTTTCGCGAACGCTGAATGAAAATTGCCCGTGCTGTGGCGGTGAAGGGGTGGTCAAAGCCCGGCGCACGATCTGTTACGAAATCTTCCGTAAAATCTCCCGTGATGCGTTGCAGATCAACGGCAGTAATAATATCACGCTGCGGGTCAATCCTCGCGTCGCCGACCTGTTGCTGCGGGAAGAGGCCGGACACGTGCGCGTGCTGGAGCAGTCAATCAGCAAGCGGATCACTGTGATCCCCGTACCTGATCTCCATGTCCAACGATATGAGATCATCTGGAATGAATAAAAAGTATACGCCATAACAAGAGACTGACTATGATCAAACAGAATCGACGCGGTTTCAAAACATATTTCCGTTCCGCCAACGCTAAAGAAATAGCTCGCTTAGTGCTGATCTCTCTGTCGATGCTGTTGGTAGTTGCGGCAGGCGCGGCACTGTTTGTGCTGTTTGAATTTGAAAAACCTACCGTCGCGGTTGAAAAGGAAATCAAGTTTGTCGGTGGGGCAATGGATATGCCTGTTCAAGCCGCAGATAAAAAGAGCGGCATCCGCCAGATTACTATCAATCTACTCCAGAACGGCACAACTTTTCCGCTCTTTGATCGACAGTATCCTCGCTTGTCGTGGTTTGCCAAAGCTGGTCCGGCGGAAGTGAAAGAAACTGTGACCATTGATCCAAAGAACCTCGGCTTGAAGGAAGGCGCAGCTGAATTAGTGGTGGCTGTTTGTGACTTCTCGCTCAAGCGCAACAGCACCGAACTCCGTTTTTCGGTGCTGGTTGATTCTGCCCCGCCCATGCTCACTGTCGAACATGCACAGATGCACCTCCAGCAGGGCGGTAGCGGCATGGTGTTGTACAGTTCTTCAGAACCATTATCTCGGCACGGGGTGATGATCGAAAAACAGTTCTTCCAAGGTTTTCCTCTGCAAGGGAAGGACAAAACCTATATCGCCTATATCGCGTTACCGTGGGACAGTGCCAAACCAGAAAATACGCGGGTAGTGGGATCAGACCAAGCCGGCAATGAGGGACAGGCGACATTTTCCGTGTATTTTAAGCAGGCAAAAGAGAAGCATGATCGGATTGAAATCTCTGAGAGTTTTCTGCAAAAGAAGATTCCTGAATTCCAGCAGGCTTACCCTGAAATGAAAGGAACGGACTTGGAGAAATATCTCTTTGTTAATCAGTCCGTCCGGGTGAGGAATGCGGAGAAGATCAGTGAAATCTGTCAGAACACAGCGGCGGACCAGCTCTGGCAGGACCGCTTTCTGCGGATGCCGGGCGCGGGTCGGGCTGGTTTTGCCGATCAGCGTACATATTTTCACAAGGGACAGGAGATCGACAAGCAGACGCATCTCGGCATTGACATCGCTTCCAATGAGCGCGCGGAAATCCGGGCCGCTAACCGGGGCCGGGTGGCTTTTGCTGATTACCTTGGCATTTACGGTAATGTGGTGATCCTCGACCACGGCCAAGGCATCAGCAGCCTGTATTCCCATCTCAGTCGGATTGAAACTACCGTCGATAAACTGGTTGAAAAGAATGAGATCATAGGCCGTTCCGGTACTTCTGGCATGGCCGCAGGCGACCATCTTCATTTCTCTATGCTCGTCCACGGCATCTTTGTTACCCCAGTCGAATGGTGGGATCAGAATTGGATCAACGTAAATATCAAGAACATCATCGGCAAGCCTGAACAGACTCCGACTGTTCAACAAGAGCAGCAGCCGTCTCAACCCGCAGCGGAGACTCATGCGCCGTAACGGCCTGTCCCCGCTGCTGTACAGCTACGTTGCATCTGAGCTGCTGGCACCGTTTTTCGCCAGTTTTCTCATCCTGTACAGCGTGTTCTTTCTCGTTCGGCTGATTCCTTTACTGGAAATCGTGCTGGACTTAGGCATCGGCCTCTCTGACTTCATTCGTCTCTTCTCGTACATCTTTCCCCATCTCCTGCTCTATGTCATTCCGATGGCCGGGATGACTGGGGTGATCATTGGTTTCACCCGCCTGACCAATGATCGCGAGATGCTGGCCCTCAAAGCCTGTGGTATCAGTTTGCGTCAGATGCTGCCGCCCGTGGTGCTTTTGGCTACCGCGATTGCGACATTGACCGGTTATTTCTCTGTCCGCTTGATCCCAGCAGGTGAGATTGCCATGCGCCAGCTCATGTATCAGTTAGCTAAGGAGAAGATCGACAAGGGGATTAAAGAGAAGAAGTTCACTGAAGCCTTGGGCGAGGTGGTAGTCTATGTTGATGAGACAGATCAAGACGGGGCTTGGCGGGGGGTTTATGTCTCAGACATGCGGGGTCGTCAGCAGCCAATCATCATCATGGCCAAAGACGGTCGGATGCAGGCTGATATCAGCCGGATGGCCGTCACCATCGTACTACACGACGGTACCCTACACAGCACCAGCGGCTTTGACGGTCAAACCGTCCGTTTCAGTCGCTACCAGTTGAGCATTCCGCTCAAGCCACCCACGAAGATTGACGGTGACGATGTCACCCAGCTCAGTAAAAGCAGCATGTCGCAGGAGCAGCTCTTGGCAGAGGCTCATCGTCCTGACGCGCATCCTCAGGATGTGATCACTTTCATGAGCGAGTATCATCATCGCTTGGCCATGCCGGTTGGTTGCCTGATCCTCAGTCTGCTTGGCTTGCCGCTCGGTCTTCAGGCTGGGTTGGGCCGTAAGGCGATTGGTATTCCGCTGGGATTAGCTTTCTTTGTGCTCTACTACATAATTTCTACCATTGGCCAAGTGATGGCTGAAGACCGGGCTGTACCGGTGTTCATCGGTCTCTGGCTGCCCAATGCCCTGTTTGCGGTGCTGGTGCTGTTTATCTTTCACCGAGTCGAGCAAGAGCGGCCTGTATTGCCTGAACCGCTGACCGCCGCTGGCCGCTGGCTACTGGAGGCCATGCTGCTCAAGCCGTGGCAAAAGCTGTCCGCCCGCTGGCAGAGAAAACATCATCGGCGGAAGAGGCCCGTGCTGCCAGTCAGTCTTGGCCTGCTCGTTCATGCTAACCCAGAAACCCGCCTCTTTCATCTGCCCGACTGCCCGCAGCACCGCAGTCCCCAATCCTCCTTGCAATTTATCAATGTCAGAGTGGCGCGGACAGCAGGCTTTAAACCCTGTCCGCGCTGCGAACAACAGCTTAAATAACCATGAAGAAAACTCTGCTGACTTACGGCCTCAAGCTGAGTGTGGCTGGCCTCCTGCTGTACTTCATCTTCAGCCATATTCACCCCGGAGAGACCGCAGCTGCTCTGCGTGCTGCCTCGCCCCTGTATCTACTGATCGCTGTTGCAGTCCAGATACTCTGCAACACGGTTGCCTCCTGCCGCTGGCGACTGATTATGGAACGACTCGGCTTTCATGCGCCGCGCCTGTTCTATCTGCGCAGCTATTTCAAAGGTCTTTTCTTCAACCAAGGACTGCCCTCCAGTATTGGCGGTGACGGCATCCGTATTCTTGACTGCTCTCGGATCGGTTCAGCTAAAGAAGCCTTCTTCGGTGTCTTTATCGACCGAGTTGTGGGCTTGGCCGGACTGCTGCTGCTCAACATTGCGGCCCTGCTCATGAGCCATAAGCTGCTGCCACCGCAGGTGGAATACCCGCTGCTCCTGATTCTCGTTGCCTTAGCTATCGGGCTGCTCATGCTTTTCCTGCTGCGCAAGTTCGCCTTCTTTGCTCAAGGCAAATATCTCGGTTTCCTCGGCAATCTGTCAGAACGGTATTTCCAAGTCTATTCCTCGCCCAGCGCGATTAGCCTTCAGTTGGGGCTGTCTATCTTTATCCATCTGCTGTCGATCAGTGCCTTCTTCATGAACGGTTTGGCAGTTGGGTTAGATTTTCCGCTGCACGTCTATCTTGCCTTGGTGCCGCCTGTTGTCCTGCTGACTATCCTGCCTGTATCATTGGCTGGCTGGGGCGTGCGCGAGGGCGCGATGGTCGGCTTCTTCATGCTGGTAGGCGCAGACAAGACCAAGGTGCTGGCCTTTTCCCTGCTTTGTGGTCTGACTACGCTGGCTTCCTCATTGCCCGGCTTGGTGATTTATCTGACCCAACAAGGCAAGCCGCAGGTAAAAGAAGCCGAGGAAATCTCGACGCAGGCCTCGGAGTAATCTCGACGCAGGCCTCGATATCAACCCGAACGCCTTATCGGGAAAACTACCAAGAGAGCATCGAAGATGTTCCGTGTTCTTTTATTGAGAGGGCTGTATGAATGTTGACACCATGCGTGCAGTGGATCGCTGGATAGGTATCCCGCTGACCTTTCTCCTTACCGTTGCGGTGAAGCTGAGAGAGGCTGTTCTGCGCAGCCCGCAGCTGCTGCCAAAGAAGATACTCTTCATCGAGTTGTCTGAGATGGGATCAACTATCTTAGCTGATCCAGCCTTGCGCAAAGCCCGGCAGCAGTTCGACGCGGAGTTATTTTTCGTTATCTTCGCTCATAACCGGGCTAGTCTTGACCTCACCGGCACCATCCCGCCCGCGAACGTGTTTACGTTGCGTGAAGACAACCTTGTTACCTTGGCTTGGGACACCCTGCGTTTCCTGCGTTGGACACGGCAACACCAGATCGACACAGTGATTGATCTGGAGCTGTTCTCGCGCTTTACCGCCCTACTCACCGGTGCAAGTGGAGCCGTCAACCGGGTGGGTTTTTACCGCTTTTGCAACGAGGGCTTATATCGGGGCGAGCTGCTTACGCATCGGGTGGCGTATAATCCGCATCAGCATATTGCCAAGAATTTCATCGCCTTGGTCAACAGTCTGCTGGCAGATACGCCAGAGCTGCCGTATTCCAAGCAAACGATCAACGATGCAGAAATCAGCCTACCATTGGTCAGCTTCACCGAACAGCAGCTGGCGGCAATGCACGAATTGGTGGCGCGGCATTATCCTGCTTATGATCGCACGTGGCACCGATTAGTGCTGATTAACCCTAACGCCAGCGAGATGCTGCCGCAGCGCCGCTGGCCATCAGAGCGGTACATCAAGCTGATGCAGTGCATCTTGATTACTACCCCGGATACGCTGGTCTTGATCACCGGTGCGCCCGCAGAACATGCAGAGGCAGAGCAACAGCGTCTCAGTGTCAATCATCCACGTTGCAGTAATTTTGCTGGGGCAGTGA
The DNA here is from genome assembly GCA_004284765.1 of Candidatus Electronema aureum. GTDB lineage: Bacteria > Desulfobacterota > Desulfobulbia > Desulfobulbales > Desulfobulbaceae > Electronema > Electronema aureum. The sequence continues at coordinate 22,683 of NQJD01000018.1, read as the reverse complement.
CGCTGGGACAGTTGCCGCTGCTCTATAGCATTGCCGCCTTGATGGTGACGAACGACTCTGGACCTGGCCATTTCTCGTCTATCACCTCGCTGCCTACCTTTGTCCTCTTTGGCCCAGAAACACCGAAGCTGTACGGCTCGCTTGGCAATTCCACGCCTATCTTTGCTGGATTAGCTTGTTCGCCTTGTGTGAGCGCGGCTAATCACCGCAAGACTCCTTGCACAGACAACCAATGCCTAAAGGCAATCACCGTGGAACAGGTCTATGAGATCATTTCGCCAGTGCTGCGCGGGGAAGTGTAGTCTTATCGATGATACTTGTGTCCGGCCTTGATCGAACAGGCCCTGTACAGCTGCTCGATCAGGATGAAGCGGCTCATCTCGTGGGTGAAGGTGAGGCGGGAGAGCGACCAAAGTGCGTTGGCCTGCTGGCGTACACGCGGGTCTAAGCCAAGATGGCCACCGATGAGAAAGCAGATAGTGTGCAGACCTCGGCTTTCCCAGCTTTCTAAAGCAGCGGCCATATCTTCTGAGGTCTGCTCGCGGCCAGCCGGATCAAGGGCCACGAGCAGAGAAGCTGCGGCAGCCTGACTCAGCAGCAAATCCGCCTCGCGGGCCATGAGCACCGCATCCGGCTCATTTTTGCCTGGCTCTTTCAGCACCTTGATGTCCACCGGCACGTAGCGGCGCAGGCGTTCGGCGTAGTCGCGGATGCCGTGATCAAGGTAGCTTTCCTTGGTTTTGCCGAGGAAGGGGAGGATGAATCTCACGGCTTTGGCCAGTATATATATCGAATCAGCACTTTAAAAGCAATCATAGTATTGAATGCTATAAACAGATAAATTACTCTCAATTTTTCCGCTGGATAAAAAAAATAGAAATTCTCTGGAATCAATAAAAAGAAAATAAGAATGAAGAATGTTAAAAACATAAATACAAAAGATGCGATGCGTCGCGATAAAACGATAAATAATGCAATGTAAAACATTGTAATCAAAGGTATTGTAAATATATAACTATATTTATATTTTATTGTTGTATCGTTTATGTAATAAATCATGAACATGAAAGCAAACAAAAAAATTACACTTAAACAACACGAAGATAAAATCTTCATATTGTCATCGCTTATTCTTCTAAGTGACGAAGAAACTGTAACTATTAAAGCCGTAGATATATTTATTAAAATATAATATGACAAATCTATACGTGGTAATATGGTCAGGATCATAATTGACGACATAGAAAAAAAACATAAACTATAGCATAATGTAGTAAAAATACATTTAACTAATCGATTGTCACCGATTGGATGATAAAACGGATGCAGTACAAAGATTGACAGAAATGTCAATATAATCATGCAAAGTTCTTGATTTCCTTTTGATTTATATAAAAAATCCAGCTTATTTGAATTAAATAATTTCGCTAAGAAAGTCAACATTAAAAGTATTAAAAGATACCAGAAAAAATAGTGAATTCGCGTCCGCCAAACTATCGGATAATTCACCCTCAAATTCTGATCCAATTTCTTGAAAAAAATAGGAATCATCGTAAATGCTCTGCCAATTAATGAAACAACTGCTTGATTGACCGGCTGATGTCCCGGAAATATTCCACCTCCACGCCGCATTCCAGCAGATGCCGCAGCAGCCTACTTCCATCCACCGCCAGCGGCAGCGTGACCACATAAGAAACCCCGGAATGCTGAATCCGCTGCGGCGCAAGCCGCCGGAGATGCTCACGCAGTTCTTCCTCTTTGCAGGACACCAGCATCTCAAAGGTGTTGCAACGGCGTTCCTCGCCAAGCTGCTCTTTCGGCCCGTTGAATTCAACCTTGCCTTTGTCAAGGAAGACGATCTGATCAGAAATCGCCTCAACCTCGTGCAAATGCTGAGAGGAAATCAGCACAGACATGGGATAGCGCAGACTCTCCGCCAAATTGCGCAAATCTCTTAGCACCACCTGCTGGGCCTTGAAATCAAGATTGGCCAACGGCTCGTCAATGATTAGCAGCTTGGGTTTCCAGACCAAGGCGCAGGCTAAGGCGAAACGCAGCTTGAAGCCGCCGGACAGCTCTTTCCAGCGTTTTTCCAAGTGCTCGCTCAGTTCCAGCCGCTGGACAATGAAATCCACTTCCCGCAGATTTTTTTTGCCCCGGATGCCGTGAATGGCGGCCTCGTACTGAAGCATCTCCTCTAATTTGCCATACACCTTGGGCAGCTCCTGCGGCACATAGGCAATCTGCTCCTTGACTTTGATCCAGTTGATGCCCTTTTTTGCCGCGCTGTCCTGACCGAACAGCGGATATGCGATGCTGCCCTGATCATGCAGCAGTTCACCGGCAACGATGCGGAACAGCGTGGTTTTGCCGTTGCCGTTCTCGCCGACCACGCCGGTGATTTCGCCGAAGCGAAGCTGCAAATTCACGCCGTTGAGCTGAAAACCGGATTTTTTGTAGGTTTTGCCGAGATTTTCGCAGCTGAAAACTACATCATGCGGCGGCTCAGGAACATGTTCCTGAGCGCGGACAATGAGTTGGTTCAGCGGCGGCTCCCCGCCCGCCGTGCCGCTGGCAGAGTCGGCAACAATTTCCTCAAGCAAGGCCAGCATGTCTTGGAGAACACGATGCTGCTGCTCCTCGTCCGCTGCTTTGGTCCAGTTTAGCTTGAGAAGAACCGCAGAATGCCGCTGACTGCTCTTCAAGGCGTATGTGTTAGCAAACTGCACCAGACCAGTGCCGTGCTCTCCGGGATTGCTGGCAATAGCGGCACGAAGGTCTGCGGCAGCCTGTTCAATACCCTGCATTGCCTGCTCCTTGTTCATGCGATGACAGTCTCCATAAGATCGAGAGCCTGATACAGCAGCTTATTTCGTTTCTGATCCACCTCGTCATAACTGAGCGTCCCACGTCGTTCCGCCTTCTCTAATCGGCTAAAACTGCTGCTGATGACAATCACCTCGTTCAAGTTGTCACTGTTATCCTGCGAAAAATCACGGACAAAATCCATGAGCCGCTTGACGGCTTCGTTGATGTTGTCCTCAGCAAACAGCATCTGCACTTCTGAATGCCGTTCTTTTATGTCATTTGCCGCAGGCATAAGGGAAAACTGTCAGCTTAATTTTCAAACTGCCGCGCCGCCTGTTCGTTCAGCAGTTCCAGCAGCGCATAACGAACCTTATTCCGCATCTGCTCTTCCTTGTCAGTATCCATCAAGCCTTTCCGCCGCTCTTTTCCTGCCTTGGCCAGTGCCGCCTGATGCACGATCACCTCCTGCTTTATCTCTGCATCGGCTGATGCGGCGAAAATCAAAAATTCGGCCAGAGCTTTTTCGAGCTTGTCTTCCGCAACGAGCCGCTGGATATGTTCAATCTCGCTTTTGACAAAGGGTTGCACGATGTTCCGTTCCTCAGCCGCATGGCGGCGGATCAACTTGGGAATATGCTCTTCTTTCAGGCCGAGAAGGGCTATTTCAGCGCAGGCGAATTTGTAGGCGGATTCAATAGATTCACTATTGCCAAGACTTTCATAAAAGGCAACAGAAAAGGCGATTGCCGCCTGATCGGTAATGGAATCGCTCATGCCGATCACATAATCAACATGCCGGGCAATGGCTTCAGCCTGCACCTCGGAATAGCAGGCATTGAGGACAACACAGCGCACCTCGGCGGAAAACATGCTGAAAAAGGCTGCCAGAGCTTCGTCTTGAACGAACTGGATTTTGCCCTGCCCGCTCTCAAAACACAACCCTGCCGCACCGTCGCCGTGTCCGCTGAAATGGACGATCTGCGGCCTGTGCTGCTGCATGGCCCGGCGCAGATCAGGCACAGTCACAGCCTGACAGGTCTTGAAGACAAAGCAGTCGCGCTGCTCGGCAACACGCAGACCTTGCTCTATCTTTTTGATCTCCCGATCAACACGCAGACAGACTGTGCCGTCCGGGTTGGCTGCGAGGAAAAGGATGACAGTTTGTCCCATGCAGAATCTCGTTGAAGTTGCATTTGTTCAGCAGAGCAATCGCTTGTCCTGTTCCAGCAGCAGCCGGAAGACCCCACAGAACTGCTCCCAGCTCAGTTCTTGATTGATACCAGGACAGGATTCACGGATGGTGCGGAAGTTGTCTTCATCGGCCAAGATGCTGGGATGCAGTGGCCACTGCCCGCATCGCCAAGGACGGCCTTCATGCACTGCGCAGCCGCTCTCTGCGGTATAAAAAATGCAGTGATGATCAACGATTCGCATTTGCACTACGCCTTCAGTCACGCGCCAGTATTGTTCTTCCATCTCCTCGCGGCTCAGGCCGAGTTCCGCCATCATCCGCGCCTGATCTTCTTGGTCAAGCGAAACCGTGGTCTCGCCTTGGCAGCAATAACCACAGCGGGTACAGGTGAAGATATCGGACAGCTGCGCGGGACTCTTCTTCATGCGCTCGGCTCCATCAAGCCTATCAATGCCTCGATTACCTTGTCAGTCTCTATGCTGATTTGATCAAGCCGAGAATCGAGCATATAGCAAGGCGCAGTCACGATCTTGTTATCCCGATCAACGATGATCTCTCCCTGCCACGTGGGTGCATGACAGCCGCCCATTGCGCTGATATCCGCTGCAGTGGCTGCGTCCTGTCCAGCAGTGACAATTACTTTGCCCAAGACTTTAGCCAGAATAACCGGGGCAATACAAAGCGCACCAATGGGCTTACCTATCTTGTGCATGGCGATGATCGCCTGCTCCACGTCTGGGTTGACCGTGCAGTTTGCGCCATCAAAGGCGTAGGTGCAGAGATTCTTGGCTGCCCCAACTCCACCGGGAATAACCAAGCCATCAAAGGCAGCGGCATCAAACAAGGCTAAGTCCTTGATCTTACCGCGAGCGATGCGGGCGGATTCGATCAGCACGTTGCGCTGCTCTGGCATTGCCTCGCCGGTGAGATGGTTCAGCACATGATGTTGCAGCACATTCGGCGCAAAGCATTGATACTCGGCTCTGTGCTTGTGAATGGCCCAAAGGGTCAGCGTGGCTTCGTGGATTTCTGAGCCGTCACGATGACCGCAGCCGGACAGAATAACAGCAATTCTCTTGCTGGGCATATTAACAAATAGGTGGGGGAAATGGGTTCTGGCGGGGAAAGAGCCTGCAACACAGGCGAAACGCTACGTTCCGCCTGCGTTGGATGTTACGGTTATGGCTGACCAGCGGCTGCTGCTGCTGCTGCTGCCTGCGCTTCAAGCATTTTCTTGAGCTTGATCAACTCTGCCATCTCTTCTGGGGTGGGCGGCTCAGGAGAAGGGCAGCGTTTGTCTGTCTTTTGCAGGGCCGAGATCAGCTTTGCATTATCGATACCACCCGGAAAAACGATGGGCGGGCAGCCTTGACCTGCCGCGCAAACCATGTCCGCTTGCGGTGCCACCTGCTTATGACAAGAAATACAGCTTCCTAACATATTCTTCACTGGTGGATTGAAGCCACGCTGTTTGATCTTGCTGCCTTCTGGTGAAACTTCTAACACAAAGAATTCCCAGTCATTAGTCTCATCATTAGCTCCTTTTTCCCGCTTGATCATAACCTCGGTGGGAAGGAGTTGCACAACCGAGCCAGCAGGATACACTCCGCCAGCAGAAGACTTGGCAACAGCAAGTGTTCCTTCAAGATCACCAAGCAGATTGTCAACATACATGTTGCCCACTTTGGTCATCTTATGAAGACAGCGGAAAGATGCGTCAGTAACTTCGACCTTCTTCTCCGCTGCGGCAATCGGCTCAACCTGTCCGCTTCCTTGCGGTGCGGTAGCCTCTGGCACCTTTACTTCAGGTTTACCAGCTGCTTCAGACATGTTGCAGACTGCCGCGTTGATAAACAGGGACAGTACGCTGAATAGAACAACCTTCTTGGTGGTGACGCACATTTGTTTTCTCCTTTTTTAGAATGACGCAATGACCAGCAAACTATTTTGCGGACAATTACTGAGTGATATCCCACCGAGTGGCTTGCTGTCAACGTGTTTGCGCAAAAAAGAAGCGGTCAAGCACTGCGCCGTCGCCACGTCTCTATTTGATAGGGTATCGGCCCGTTGATCTGTTCTGTCTTCATGAGCTGGAACGGTGGAGAAGAGAAGGGCGGGAAAAAAGCATCACCAACGAACGCCTGCTCAAGCCGGGTGAGAATCAAGGTGTCAGCCAGCGACAAGGCCATGCCGTAGAGCTGTTCCCCGCCGATGACGAAGAGCTTAGTTTCCAGCCTGCTGCGGGCGGCTTTAATGCCCTCGGCCAGCGAATGGACAACCTCGCAATCATCAGGCTGGAAAGCAGTATTTCGTGTCACCACGATGCTGTGTCGTCCGGGTAGAGCGCGGCCTATGGAATCCCACGTTCTCCGGCCCATGAGCAGGCAATGGCCCCACGTAGTTTCCTTGAAGCGCATCTGCTCGCCCGGCATCTGCCAAGGAACGGCATTGTTGCTGCCGATGACCCCATTCGCTGCCACCGCTGCAATCAGAATCAGCTCCATCGCTTGCGCTCAGTCTGCTGTGTTGTCCAAATCTTCTGGATACTCATCTTCCGGGACGTACTCTACAGATGATGCCGCTGCTCCAGTCGGTAAGGCATAACTCTGGCGTACTTTCTGGTCGATTTCCAACAGCATCTCAGGATGCTCCTTGAGGAAATTCTTGCTGTTCTCACGGCCCTGGCCGATACGCTCATCCTGATAAGCGTACCAAGCACCGCTTTTGTCGATAATGTTTTTCTCCACTGCCAGATCAAGCAGGTCGCCGCTGCGGGAAATGCCCTCACCATAGATGATGTCGAATTCAATCTCCTTGAACGGTGGAGCGACCTTGTTCTTGACTACCTTGATCTTGGTCCGATTGCCAATCACCTCTTGTCCATCCTTAATCTGGGCTAATCGCCGGATATCAAGACGAATGGAGCTGTAAAACTTAAGCGCGTTGCCGCCGGTGGTGGTTTCTGGAGAATTGTGAACTACCACCCCATCGACAACATAGCAATGATTGCCGTCGATTTCCAAGTCGAAACGGTTCATGCCACGGGTCTCAGGCTTTTCGTGGATGTCGAGAATTGGCATAGGGACGGCTTGCAGAGTTCGCTGGGCAGCAGCCTCAACTTGGACAAACTGTCCGCGTAGAGTCGGCAGGAGCTTGTACTCCATTGACGGATGGATGTAGCGGGCGATCATCGCATGGAATTTGGGTGTCTCCTGAACACCGAAATTGATGGAACCGCGCGCCGTCAGGGTAGCCATAATTCCGCGCTCATGAAACCAGCGCACTAAGACCTGCTGCTTCTCCAGCGGAAATCCTGGGCAGGAAATTGAACAGCGATTTTGTCGCTCGCTATCAAAGGTGCCGTCATCCATATACCAGACGGCAATGGCTAAAGGTGTAAGGCGGTCAATCAGTGTTTGCGAAGGATTTTTACCCTTTTCGTCATAATTCTCTACTCTCAGCTTTGTTAATTCATACATCGGGATGGTGTCGAAGCTGTGACCGCCGCGCATATTCGTTGTCTCGGAACCAATCAGCCCCTCGAACAATGACTGTTTCCACAAACAGTAGGCATCTTGCGCCTGCCCATGTCCGATACGGAGTGCGGTGTTGTAATCGCTGATCTGCCGCAGGCTACCGTCACCAAGGATTGAACCGAGAACCACCTGCTCTTGGATTGGCGAGAGATAGTATTCAACCATCGTCATCAGTCGGTCGCCAGCCTTCAGTTCTCCCGCTGGTCTATAGCCGTACTCTGAAAGGAGCAGATGATTCGGAGTACAACCAAAGGCATGATGCCCATTACCGCTGTTTGCATCCACAGTAAATTGGAGAAATGTTTCAGTTGGACCGTTATTAAACCAGTTAATAATTGGGCGAGGTTCAAACTCACCCGTCGTCACATTGTACGACATGACTTCAAGCGGCATCTTCTGATTGACAATTTTGCCGATTTTTTCAGAGGTTCCGTCAGCAAGCACCACCCGTGCATCATAGTGGAAACAGCCAAACATTACTCCTATTTTCATCCTGATTTGATTGATGAAAATCAACACTGTGTTGGTTCGTTGGAGGACGCTTGTGAACTTGCGCATGGCCTGTGACATCAGCCGAGCTTGCAGGCCGACGTGCATGTCGCCCACACTGCCGTCGATTTCTGCTTTCGGCACTAAAGCCGCTACTGAATCGACGACAATGACATCCAACCCGCCGCTGCGCATCAGGATTTCGCAAATCTCCAAAGCCTGCTCGCCGAAATCAGGTTGGGAGACCAGCAAATTATCGACATCGACACCTAATTTCTCAGCATAAGCGGTGTCTAAAGCGTGTTCGGCATCAACAAAGGCGGCATTACCACCCATCCGCTGGGCTTCGGCGATGACGTGCAAGGCCAATGTGGTTTTACCGGAGGATTCCGGGCCGTAGATTTCCGTCACCCGACCACGCGGCAGGCCACCAACGCCCAAAGCAAGATCAATTCCCAAAACACCGGTGGAGATGACCGGGATATTCTGCCGCTCATGTGCGCCAAGGCGCATGATGGAACCTTTACCGAACTGCCGGTGAATCTGGGTGATGGCATTGTCAACGCTCTTAATTCTTCCTTCTGCCTGCTTTTCCGGTGAAATGGCCATGTGGTTTTCCTTAGATTGTTATTGTTCCGTGTTGAGCTGTGGACTGTGCGGCGTTAAACCATTCCGCCGACATCAGTCACGCAACCGATATCGGCGGAAAAAAAGAGAAAAAGCCAGACTCAGTCTCTACTTTTCATACTTGAGGGCTACATACCATACTTGAGGGCTACATACTTACTGTACTCGCCTGTTCGTACCCGTAGTAGCACCTGTTTGGGATTCTTTCCTTTTTTCAGAGCTTCCTTCAATTCAGTCAAGCTGTGTACCCGCACTTGGTTTGCCTCCTCAATCAGCTGGCCTGGCTCAATACCCACGCTTTCAGCCGGACTCCCTGCCTCAACTTCGGTGACAATCACGCCTTGACCGCTGCTGTAGCCAAACTGGGCAGCCAAATCAGAAGTTAAATCCTGCAAGGTCAGGCCCAGCTTGTCTAAAAGAGAGCCGCTTTGCATCTTTAGCTTTATTTTTGCGCTTTCACTGAAATCAGAAGGCTGCTCGGCGATCAAGACACTCATCTGCTGGCGGTCTCCATCACGCATAATGTCTAAGGTGACGGACGTACCCGGTGCGGTCATTGCAATCCGGTTGCGCAGGTCGCTTACGTCAGTTAGGGGTGCGCCGTTTAACGCAAAAACTACATCGCCTTGCTTGAATCCAGCCTTTTCCGCTGGAGAACCGGGAGTAACCTCAGAAACAAGGACACCCTCAGTTTTGCTCACACCGAATGACTGTGCTAGCCCATCATCCATGTCCTGAATAATCAAGCCGAGCCAACCTCGAACAACCTTACCGTTGCTACGCAGCTGCTCCTCAATCGATTTGGCCATGTTGATTGGGATGGCGAAGCCGATGCCCATGCTGCCTCCGGTACGCGAAAAAATCGCGGTGTTGATGCCAATCGCTTGGCCTTTGATATTCAGCAGCGGCCCGCCGGAATTGCCAGGATTGATAGCTGCATCAGTTTGGATGAAGTTCTCATAGTCGTTGATTCCAATTCGGTTGCGACCTTTAGCGGAAACTACACCTACAGTCACGCTCTGACTCAGTTCAAAGGGGCTGCCGATAGCGATCACCCATTCGCCCACCTCCAGCGCGTTGGAGTCACCCAGCGGCAACGTAGGTAGATTTTTTGCATCAATTTTGATCAAGGCAACATCAGACTGAGGATCAGTGCCAACTACAGTAGCAGTAAATTCGCGTTTGTCCGCCAATTTGACTTTGATACTGTCTGCATCTTCGACCACATGATTGTTAGTCAGAATCAAACCGTCCTCAGCAATAATGAAGCCTGAACCTGCGCCTTCCTGTCGGGGTGCCTGACGACGTGGCTGCTGCCGCTGGTACTGCTCAAACTGCTCGCCAAAGAAACGCTTTAGGAGCGGGTCGCCGCCGAAGAGGTCTTCTAACTGCTTGCCGCCTTTGACGGTTTTCTCTACGCTGATATAGACCACCGCAGGCCCCGCCTTTTTCACTACTGAAGTGAACGCCTTACCGGAACGCTCCAGCGCGAGAATATCATCCTGCTGCGCGGCTACGGGCAGTACGGACAACGAGATAAAGCAACAGGAGATGAAACCGGCGGCTATAATTTGCAGTCGCGTCAACGTGTACTTTTTGAAGATCATGTTTGCAGCTCCACGAGTTGAAGGCTTGTGAAATATGCAGGGAGGAAAGCCTTCCCTTTCCTGACCTGCGGCCAACTCTACATTATACACGCTGCTGGAATCGTCAAGCAGGATTGCAGCGCGGGCGGTCAAATTTTGCTCTCTGCATTCTTTGCGAAGAATGGTTCACATTAATGTAGCTTTCGCCTTGGGAAATCACGTTTTTGCAAAAAACTACAAGAAGCAAGCAACGCAACCATTGGTAAGCTTGCCGTGATTTAAAGTAATTTAGGAGTTACGCAGTTCGATTGCCAACCCGTTGATTTGATTCAACTGGCGATTTATACAACAAAAAGACAACTTGCTGTAATGGTTGAGCTTCTCATTTCAACTGCGTAACTCCTAGTAATTTTTAAAAGATGCAACTTAGGCATGAACTTTGCAAGCAACAAATATAGTACTTCAGTTTTTATATCGTCTGGAAAACCGTCTCGACGCAAACGCTTAAACTCTTTAGGAGTTACGCAGTTGGTTTTGCAACCCGTTGATTTTGTTCAACTGGAGAATTGTGCGGCAAAAGAACAAGTTGCTGTAATAATTGAATTTCTAATTTCAACTGCGTAACTCCTATTAGTTAAATAAAAAAATAACCTCTCAGGTTATAAATTATAACACAACTGATTTAAAACTTAAATACTATAGCGCACGAGTGTGGTCATTTCGTTCTGCATGATGGCATGGAAACTGGAGACAATATTACAGAGAGCGAAGCTGACCGATTCGCAAGCGCATTTATTTTTCCAAGAAATGCTTTTTTACAAGAATTTCCTGACTTCAAAGGAGGGAGGATAAACTGGGATTTAATATACAGACTGAAAACAAGATGGGGCATGAGCGTCAAGGCTTTAATATACAAAGCTCACTTCTTCGATAAAATCACATCGCTTCAGTATAGAAGTGCTAATGTTTTTCTGAACAAGTCCGGCCAGACCAAAGGTGAATGGTACGATGATTTAATAGCAATTGAGCGGCCAACATTGATACGAAGGTCACTTGATCTTTTAGAAGAAAAGCACTTAAATATACGACCTGTCGACATAGCTTGTTCTCTTGGGATTCAACCTAAACTGTTAAGCATGATCACATCAATAGATATTCCTTCTGATCAGCCAGATGATAAAGTTATATCCATCTTTAGGAGGAAATTAGCTGCATAATCAAGCCGCACCCTCCCTCACCCCCTCCGCATCGCCTCCTCCACCAGCTCATACACCAACTCCTGCGCCTGCCTTGGAGACAGCGCATCTGGGTCAACCTCCTTCAGCATCTTCCGCAGAGCATCATCCTTGGGCTGGAAGAGCGAGAGCTGACAAGGCTGCGACTGCGCTTTCTTCTTCGTGGACACCGCAATGCTCGGCTCGCCCGCAGGTGTGAACTCTCCGCGCTCGATGTTGGTCAGTATCTCCTGCGCCCGCTGCACCACCTGCTTCGGCACTCCGGCCAAGGCGGCCACCTGAATGCCGTAGCTGCGGCTGGCCGCGCCTTTCACCAGCTTGTGCAGGAAGATGATGCTGCCTCCATGCTCGCGCACCGCAATCGAGTAGTTCTGGATGCGCGGATGCGTGGTGGCAAGGTCAGTCAGCTCATGGTAATGGGTAGCAAACATCGTCTTCACCCCGCGACCGTTCTTGTCAGCCAGCTCTTCGGCCACGGCCCAGGCTATGGCAAGACCGTCATACGTGGAAGTGCCGCGCCCGATCTCATCTAAGATGACCAAGCTGCGCTCGGTGGCGTTGTTGAGGATGTTGGCGGTCTCGTTCATCTCCACCATGAAAGTGGACTGGCCGCGCCGCAGATCGTCCATTGCACCGACACGGGTGAAGATGCGGTCAACGAGGCATATCTCGGCCTGTGCCGCTGGGACAAAGCTGCCAATGTGCGCCATCAGTACTATGAGGGCGGTCTGCCGCAGCACCGTGGATTTACCCGCCATGTTCGGGCCGGTGATGATCAGCAGTTCGTGCGCGTCCTGATCAAGCAGCACGTCATTGGGGACAAACCTGCCTGCCTCCATACTCCGCTCAATCACCGGGTGGCGGCCCTCGACTATATATATGGCGCGATTGTCAGTGATCGCAGGCCGGACATACTGATAGCGTGCTGCGGCCTCTGCCAGACTGACCACGAAGTCAGCGCGGGCAATAGCATGGGCGGTCTTGAGCAGGCGTTCCGCTGCGGCGGCGATCTGCTCCCTAATCTGAATGAACAGCTCGTACTCCAAGGTCAGTCGCTTGTCCTGAGCCGTCGCAATCCGCTCTTCCAGCTCCTTCAGTTCCGGGGTGATGAAGCGCTCGGCGTTGGCAAGGGTCTGCTTGCGGATGTAGTCGTCTGGCAGCTCGCTCTTCTGCTGGGCGCGGCTGACTTCGAAATAATAGCCAAAGACCCGGTTGTAGCCGACCTTCAGCTTGGCGATGCCGCTGCGCTGCCGCTCCTTGGCCTCTAGGTTGGCGACCAGCTGCTTGCCGTCGCGGAGCAAATGCAGCAGCTCGTCCAGCTCGGCATGAAAGCCCTCCCGAATCAAGTCGCCCTCGCGCAGCGTCACCGGCGCATCGTCCCGTATAGCCCGGTGGATGAGGTCATGCAGATCAAAGAGCGGGTCAAGCTCTATGCCGATCTCTTGCAGCAGGCCGCCCGCGCTGTTGAGCAGCAGCCGTTTCAGCTCCGGCAGGCAGGCAAGCGAGAGCTTCAGAGCGGCCATATCGCGGGCATTGCCATGACCAAGAACAAGGCGGCTGCACAGCCTTTCCATATCATAAATGCCCTTGAGCTGCTCCTGCATTTCCCGCCGCCGCAGGCTGTCGCTGACCAGAGCGGCCACCGCCTCCAACCGCTGCTCAATCCGTGCCTTGTCTTGCAAGGGGAAGAGGAGCCGTTGCCGGAGCAGCCGCGCACCCATCGGTGTGCTGGTCAGATCAAGCACCGAGAGCAGCGAGCCTTGCCGTCTGCCGCCGAGCGCGGTTTCGGTCAGCTCCAAGTTGCGGCGCGAGGACTCATCTATAATCAGAAAACCTGAGCGGGAGAGCAGGCGGAGCTGACGGATATAGGCCAAGTCCGTCTTCTGCGTCTCTTGGATGTAGGCCAGCAAGCCACCCGCAGCCCGGATGCCCTCCTCCATGCCGTCGCAGCCAAAGCCTGCCAGACTGCTGACCTGGAAGTGCTCCAGCAATGTGGTCAATGCCTGATGCGGCTCGAACTGGGCAGGCTGCCGCTTGGTGACGCACAGCCCAGGCAGGAGGCTGCGCAAGGTCTCGGTGAGAGCGGCGAGCGACCCTTCCTCGTCTTCGGCCAGCAGCAGCTCGGCAGGCTGCATCCGGGTGATTTCGTCAATCACTGGCTCGCAGCGGCCCTGGCTCAATGGCAGCTCGCTGATCAGGAAATTACCGGTGGAAACATCAAGAAAGCTCAGGCCAACGGCCAGCAACTTCTGCCCCCTGCGGGAGGCGGTCAGGGCGCAGACAAAGGTATTGCTCTTCTCGTCCAAAAGCTGCTCATCCGTGGTCACGCCGGGGCTGACCACCCGCACCACCTCGCGCCGCACAATGCCCTTGGCCTGCTTCGGGTCTTCCACCTGCTCGCAGAGTGCCACCCGGTAGCCCGCCTTGACCATCTTGCCCAAGTAGCCAGTCAGCGCATGATAAGGAACCCCGCACATCGGCACCTGCGGCGCGTCCTCGCGGCTGCGTGAGGTGAGCGTGATGCCCAGTACACGGGAAGCGGTCTCCGCATCCTCGAAGAACATCTCGTAGAAGTCGCCCATCCGGTAAAATAGGATGGTGCCAGGGTGCTGCTCCTTGATCTCCAGATATTGCCGGAGCATGGGAGTTATCTTGAGGGTGGCAGGTGAGGCGGAGCTGGTGTCAGTGGCCACGGCGCGTGGTGATGGGGTGGAGGTTGAAGGGGTTATGGTGTAGATACTGTTGTCCGTGTCAAGCTCCATGGAGGGCCGGATCGAACATTTTGCCTGATTTAAGGATGCCGATGGCGACATGAACAAGTTTGCGCATCATAGCGCAGAGAATGACCATCGGTGGTTTTCCGTTCGCGGCGAGGCGGGCCTTGAACGCCTTACCCCAGCTTGTCCTGCTGACCGCGACCATCGCGGACATGTAGAGGGTTTTTCTGAGAAAAGCATGACCAATTTTCGAGATTCTCGGTTTTCTACGGACGCTGCTGCCGGACTCGTGCTGGCGCGGATCAAGACCTGCGTACGCCGCCGCCTGGCGGGGATTGCTGAAGCGTTTTCCACTGAAAAAAGAGAGCAGAACAGGGATGGTTTTCACGCCGAGGCCGGGGATGCTGTCCAGCAGCTCCCGCTGCTTTTTCAAATTTGCATCGTCGTCGGTTTTCCGCTGGATTTCCGCGTCGATGTCTTTGATCTCCCGCTCAAGATACGCGACATGGCGTTCGGCGTTATGCCGCTGTGATGATAGGGCTGATGAGGCTTTTTGTCAACAGTCGCACTTGCTGGAACTTATGCGCTGCTCTCTCACTTCCCCGCCTTTGCCATTACCCAGCACATAAGCACCCACTGGATGCCGCTGAACTAGGCGATGAGCAAGGCGGGGAGGAAGGGCAGTCAGGCTATATTACACCACAACCCTGGCGACGACGTTCAATAGTGAGCTTGTTGCGTCAAGAACATCCTTCACCTGTTTAAGATTCTTTAAGGCCTCATTCACCTTCTTTGTTCCGGCCTCTAACGCCTCTTTATTTTCCTCGAGTTGAGCAAGAATAGCCTCAAGCTGGGCGTTCTCCAATTTGACCTTCCAGTTGAAGCAATCCAATACCAGCAGGCTGACTTTCTTCCTTTTTGCTGTAGGGAGCTTGGCGACTTCCTCATGCCACTCGAAAGACATCATCTCAAGGACTGCCTCGTGAAGACACTTTATGGTCAACGCGCGAATTTTTGACGATTCCATATTATTCACCTTGTGCATTGATTCGATTGACTAAAGAGAATTCTTAAGCAGATGGACCTTTCTTGACCAGCTCTATCAGATCCAGCACCTTGTTAAGGTCATTCACGATGAGCGGAATATTTTCAACTTTTTCCTTATCTCCTTTGCTTACCAGTATCTCGAACGCTTCTTTCAGCTTTCTGGCTGCCTCGCTTGCTGAATCTGCAAGTTCGGCAGAGGTGCTGGCTGTCAGGACAGCTTTCCGATTCGCTGCCCAATTCCTTGGCAGTGCATTGTCTTTAAGGAACTGCTCTTGGTTGATTTTCTTATTTCCTGCAATGATGATTTTCTGATCAGATTTCCAGATAGTAGCAACTGCTTGCATGGCTGCAACCTGAAGCGCAAGCTCCCGCTCTATAGTTTTGGCATTTGTCTTAAGCTCCCTCTCCAAGGCAGCCTGCTGAAAACTGGCGACTACCAATTCTGTCGCTGGTCCGACCAAGCTGCCAATAGGGGCCTCGCCAAGTGTTGCCTTGGAGATTTTTGGATTTAGCTTGCTGAGTTCATCAACTATGCTTTTGGTGCCTGTGGCAATCTCCGTGCCTGCATTGCTTCCTGCCAAGCCTGCAAGGGCCTTGAAGTATAACTTGAGTTGTTGATTATGCTCCGCAATATCGTTGAGAATCTGCAAACGATTGTCCATTAGCTTGTCGCTTTCTTTAAGTTCTTCGTAAGCTTTACCAGCATCTCCGATAATCGCATTACTTCGCTGATTAATGAGCAATGCAGAACTCGCATCAATGGAGACCTCGCCTGACGCACCCAGCAACTTATTCATGGTGTCAACATACTTTGCTCCGGTTTCGCCAAAAGTCTTGAACTGGCTGACCCGGCTGGCACACCCACTCAGCAGCAATAAGCTGGCAACTGGGACTATCATCACTCTTTTCGTCAGCTTCATGGCTTGCTCCTCGTTTAACTTTTATAAGCGTAAAATTCGTTAGATTGAAGTGAATGCTATCCCCCCCCCGTGGTACCTGTCAAGGAAATATCTTGCCCGCTTGCAAAAAAAGCTACTGCTTATGCTCATGACTGCCTGACGATCATGTACATGACTGTCTGAAACTCATGTGCATGACTTTCTCAGCGTCATGCGCATGACGCTGCGCCAACCATGTACATGCCTGCCAGGAATATTTTCCTGTTGACAGAAAACGCCGCGCTCTTTACCATGCCTGTTCAGGCAGTTTCACACGTATGCCGAGCAGTTAACTTAACCGGAGAACAGCCATGGCAACCGCAACCGTACAGTGGAGACCTGAAGTCAACGCCCTGACCAAGCCGCAGTCTTGGCGGCCCCTGCATCTGCCGCGCAGCACAAGCGGCAACAATGACTTGGCCACCCGGATTGCGCAGAAGCATTCCGCGCTGGATGAGGAGATGGTCAAGATCACGCTGAAGGCCTTGGTGGAGGAAATTCAGCTCGACCTCATCAACGGCAATCAGTCCGCGCTGGAGGATGCGTTCACCTTCCGCGTCTCCCTGAACGCCCGGCTGGACTCGCCGGACGATCCCCTGCCGCCCACCAAGGAAGTCCTGAATGTCCGGGTCATTGCCTCCCAAGTCTTTCTGGAGGAGGTGCGGCGGCTGGCGCAGCTGGAGCGGCTGCCGCCGACCGAGAAGCTGCCGCTGATCAGCTCTGCCCAGGACACGGTGTTCAAGCTGGATAATGTGCTGAATTCCCAGGGGCTGCTGCGGTTGACCGGCACTGATCTCTTCTTTGATCCTGATGACGCGGTCAGCGAGTGCGTGCTGGAAGGCACCCGCAGCGGCAGGACAGTGCAGAGCCGCTTCGGGTCAATTTCCAACACCGAAATCACCCTCCTGCCGGACATCCCCGCCCAGACCAGCCCGTGGAACAACGAGTACTTGGTCTCCATCTCCACTCATTACACCGAAAACGGCACCCTGCGCACCGGCATCTACCGCCGCAAGCTGCGCACGCCGCTGCTGCTGACTAATTTCGGCCACCCCAATCCGCCTGATGTCGGCATCCTGACAGACAAAGCCGCGACTCCGCATGTCACTGTCACAGGCGGCACGTTAAGCGCGGACGAAACCGTGCGCATTCAGAGGCCATCCTTGACCTGCACGCGGGCACCTTGGCCGTCAATCTTTTGACATGAGCGAAGGCGGCAGAGCAGGCGCGGCGGTGCAGATCACAGCCAACGGCACATACACCCTGCCGGGCTTTGCCGACTCGGCTCTGACCAGCCTGAACGTGACGGTGAATAATTATGCTGATTTGGTGAAGATGATACGGAGCGGGTATTCGGGCCGGCTGGTGGATGTGCTGGTGATGAAGACTCAGTAACATTCAAGAAGGAAAGCAAGTCATGCGCTATGAAGATTTGACTATCTATGAATGTCGTGAGGGTCCTCCTGATGTGCATTCGCTGAATGTGGGCTGGCTTGGCGGCTGGGGAGAACCTTTTGCGCAGGGCGAGACATCGCAGGCATTCAAGGAGCGGTTGTTTCAGTTCTGCTTGGATCGCTATGCAGTTCATCTTTGCCGGGGATATCATGAATGCGAGTTCTGCGGCGGCTGGCATGACGAGGCAAAGGCCAAATATGGCGAAGGGGCGTCTTGTCTCAGCATTGGCAACGGCGAAATCAGGGTGATAGGCACGACGGCGGTCTATGTGGCTCCGGCTCTTGTTTACCATTATGTTGTCCGACACGCGTACAGACCGCCTGACTGCTTCATTGAGGCAGTGCTAACCGGCCCCGCGCCCGGCTCAGAGGAGCATGAGACGCTGCTGAACATAATGAGATGGTGAGATGGGGCCGTGCGCCGTTCAAGAGCAGCCTGCCTGAGCAAAGAGTCCACCGGAGATGATACAGAGCGCGGGTATTCGGGGTGGCTTGGTGCTAAAAGTGGCGTGAGCAGCATAAAAAAGGGCAGCTCTCATCCTGTGAGAGCTGCCCAAGAGCGGCAAAGGCCGGTTTCGGCCTTCGGACTGCTTAGTAGTTGCTCAAATACCGTTTGATCTCCCAGTCGGTGATGGCGATGCGGTAGTCATCCCACTCCTTCTCCTTGTTCTCGATGTAGCGCTCGAAGATGTGGTCGCCGAGGGACGGTCGGGCCAGCGGGTTGACCTTCAGGGCCTCGATGGCCTCTTTCAGGCTGCCCGGCAGGCTGTCGATACCCGCAGCGGCTTTCTCCTGAGCCGTCATCTCGAAGATGTCGTGGTTGACTGGCGGCGGAGCCTGGAGGTTGTTCTTGATGCCGTCCAGACCGGAATTCAGCATCATCGCGAAGGCCAGATACGGGTTGCAGGCTGGGTCTGGGCAGCGCACTTCGGTACGAGTACCCAAACCACGGGAAGCCGGAATGCGGATCATGGCTGAACGGTTGGAGGCAGACCAAGCCACATAAACCGGGGCCTCATAGCCAGGAACTAACCGCTTGTAGGAGTTGACTAACGGATTGGTGACAGCGGCGAAACCGGCGGCGTTCTTGCTGATGCCCGCAATGTACTTATAGGCGATATCAGACAGTTGCAGCGGGCCGTTCGGGTCAAAGAAGGCATTGGTGCCGTCGGCGTTGAACAGCGACTGGTTGGTGTGCATCCCGGAGCCGTTGATGCCGAAGACCGGCTTGGGCATGAAGGTGGCGTGCAGGCCGTACTCGGCGGCGATGGAGCGGACAACCCACTTGAAGGTGACGGTGTTGTCAGCGGCGGTCAGCGCGTCGGCGTACTTGAAGTTGACCTCATGCTGACCCTCGGCAACCTCGTGATGGGAAGCCTCAATCTCGAAGCCCATTGCCTCCAAGGTCTCGATGATCTCGCGGCGGCAGTTGATGCCGCAGTCATCCGGGTCAACGTCGAAGTAACCGGCCACGTCGCTGGTCTTGGTGGTGGCGCGGCCTTCCTCGTCCTTCTCGAAGAGGAAGAACTCGGCCTCGGTGCCGACGTTCATGGTGTAACCCATCGCCTTGGCCTCGGCCAGCACGCGCTTCAGGTTGTTGCGCGGGCAGCCGGAGAACGGGGTGCCGTCCGGGTTGTACACGTCGCAGATGATGCGGGCCGCGTTGGTGCCATTCTGGTTCCGCCACGGCAGGACGGTGAAGGTGTTGTAGTCCGGCTTCAGGTACATGTCGGACTCGTTGATGCGGACGAAGCCGTCAATGGAGGAGCCGTCGAACATCATCTTGCCGTCCAAAGCCTTCTCAATCTGGCTCAAAGGCACGGCGATGTTCTTCATGAAGCCGAGAATGTCAACGAACTGAAGGCGGAAGAAGTGGACATTCTGCTCCTCAATGATTTGCATAATCTCGTCGCGGGTCATCTCTTGTGTCTCCTTGTGCTTGGTGAATAATAACGTCTGGCGAGCCAGACAGTCAGGTGCAGATATTGTAGGGGCAACCCCCTGTGGTTGCCCTGAGAAAATCGGGTAGGCACGGGGGCCTGCCCCTACGCCTTACCGCCGATGACGTGCAGCAGCGCATGGTTGATTTCCGCCAGCAAAGCGGCATCCTCAACCTTGCGGCGGTCTTCGGTGGTCACATAAAATACATCAATAAGCTGCTCGACCTCAGTGGCGATTCTCGCCCGGTGGATGCTCAGGCGGAAGTCGGACAGGGTTTGGGTAAGCTGGTACAATGCGCCCAGATGATCGCAGCCATAAACCTCAATCACGGTGTACTGATCTGAGGCGGCATTGCTGATCACGGCTTCGGTCTTTGCAAGCTGAACAGCGGGCTTGCGGCTCAAGGTCTCCAGCTTGTTGTGCAGTTGCAGGCCCACATCGAGCCGGTAATTTACTGCCCGGTTAAGGTCGTTTTCCAACGCCTGCCAGTTCTGATCAGCAAACTCCAACGCAGCAATCGGGGTCACGTCCAAGACATCCACCACCGTGCCGTCCGGCCAGGTGAATATCTTCGCCGCCAGCACAGAAAGGCTGTGCAGAGCCAGCACGCCGCAGATTTTCGCCAGCAAGCCGTGCCGGTCAGTGCAGAGAATGAGCAGCGACCAATGCCCCTGCCGTTCCTCTGGGAAGAGCAGCACCTTTTGCTGAAGCAGCGCGGCCTGATCACGGTGCAGACGCAGATGCTGCGCCACTTCCTCTGGGTTGAAGCTGGTCAGATAATCGGCAGGCAGCTCGGCCAGCGGCATGTTGATCGCTTCACCCGGTTTGAGCCGCGCCGCCGCCTGCTCGCGCAGCCACGCTGCGCCCTGCGCTTCGTTCTGACCGCAATATTCCTCCGCCGTGCAGCCGGATTCCAAGCAGGCCCGCACCTTCAGGAAGAGCTTGGCCAGCAACGTTGCTTTCCAGTCTGACCAGGCCGAAGGGCCGGTGGCCTTGGAGTCGGCAATAGAGAGCAGGTAGAGCATGGTCAGCATATCTTGGTCGCCGATCAGCCGGGCGGCCTCGCGGATGAAAGCGTGGTCACTTAGGTCGCGGCGCAGGGCGTTCTCCGGCAGGAAGAGATGCCAGCGGACGAGGAAGGCAAGCCGCTCGCGCTCGTTGCTGTCGAGACCTAAGCGCAGGCCGATGCTGCTGACTAATTCCGCGCCCAGCACCGAGTGATCTGCGCCCCGGCCTTTGCCGATGTCGTGCAGCAGCCCGGCCAGACAGAGCAACTGCGGCTCGGCCACCGCCGCCGACAGCTCCGCTTCAGTGCGGCGCAGCTTGGCTAATTCAGCGACGGTCTGAAGCTGATGGCGGTCAACCGTGCAGATATGATACAGATCGTGCTGGGCCAGCGATTCCACCTTGGCGAATTCCGGCAGATAGGCAGTGAGCAGGCCAGTCTCCAGCATAGTCTCCAACGCAGGCAAAGGATTCTCCGCCAGCAGCAGGACCGTAAAGGTTTTGGCTGTCCGCTTTGAGCTGCGGAAGGCTTCATCCGCCAAATGCAGACTGCGGGTGATCATCTGCCGGGTGCGGTGATGCACGGGCAGGCCGCTGCGTCCGGCATGAAAAAAAAGCCGCAGCAGCAGATGGGGCTGTTGAGCGAGCAGGGCATCAGCCGCTGTCAGGCGGAGGCTGCCTGCCCGGACAACAATGCCCTGCTCAAGTTCCTGCTCGCGGCTATCCTTGCCGCCAAGTCTGAGATTCTCCTGCACCTGCTCAAAGAAGAGATCAGTGGTCACGGCCACGGTCTGCAAGCAGCTATAGACTTGGCGCATGAAATGCTCAACTGCCCGCATTCCATCTTGATCTTGGCAACCAAAGACAGCGGCCAGTTCCTCTTGATATTCAAAGAACAAGCGGTCATTCTGCCGACGACTGAGGCGGTGCAGTTGGACGCGGATGCTGATCAGCATATCCCACGCAGTAGCAAAGCCGCTCCGTTCCTCGGCAGTGAGCATCCCGGAGTCTTCCAGCGCAGTCAGGCCGTCCAAGCCGAAGACCGCCTTGGCCGTCCAAAGCATGGCCTGAATGTCGCGCAGGCCACCCTTGCCCTCTTTGATCTGCGGCTCCAGCAGGTAAGAATGCGTGCCATATTTCTGCCGCCGCTCGGCTCGCAGATTGTGCATGGTGCGGACAAACTTATCCCGGCTGCCCTCAATGACTTTTTTCCGGTACAGGTTCAGCAAGTCCTGAAACAGTGCCTCTGAACCGGTCAGCAAGCGGGCATCAAGCAAAGCAACTTGAAACAGATAGTCCTCCCCGGCGAAACGCACTGCATCCTTGACCGTGCGCACGCTGTGGCCCACGGCAAAACCTGCGTCCCAGAGCGGATAGAGGACGGACTCAGCCGCCTCGCGCATCTTTTTTTCTGCTGCCCGATCATGAAGGAGTAGCAGGTCAATGTCGGAAAAAGGATACAGCTCACTGCGGCCATAACCGCCCAAGGCGATCAGCACGATTGCCCCGCCTGCCTGCCGCACCGCCGGAGCAGCTTGGAACTGCTCGCAAAGAAAGGCATCGACCAGCTGAGTGTGCCGGGCCAGCAGCGCATGGCCGCTCAATCCCTGCTGCTGCCAGAGGTCTTCCAGCACCTGCTGCCGGTTGCGCAATACAGGAAACATCAGGCCGCCTTAGCCAATATGAATGAGCGCAATCTTCTTCATCCTTTCTTCCGCTCCACCTCTATCTGAATTTACAAAATTGCAACAAAAAAAGCTGATATCGTACTCAGAAAACCGGCTTTTTTCAAGTGGCATCTTTTCAAGCAAAAAATCTTTGGCTATTCGCGTACACAGTCTGTTCCTACTTTCAGTCTTATAATATTTCAGTTTTTAGATCGTCTGGAAAATCGTCTCGACGCAAACGCTTAAACTCTTGATGCCGTCAGCTATTTTTTTTAATTTTCGCCTTCATGGAAGCCCAAAATTTTTCTATCGGGTTTAAATCAGGGGAATAAGGCGGCAAAAAAAGCAGCCTGCAAGAAAACTTTTTCACAAGCTCCTTCGTTTTTTCTGATTTATGAAAACTTGCGTTGTCCATCACAACAAGAGAATTTTTGGGAATTT